>DAHVOW010000021.1 GCA_027318585.1 Methanobacteriaceae archaeon
TGGGCGTTTAGTACTCCCGTTCCTCTTTTTTTGTTGCCTGCCTGAACCACTCTCTTTGTTCGTACAACCGGTACAATAATACATCCTGCCTGTCCATAATGTTGTATCACTCCGGCAATAAAGTTTTTATGTTATAATTAAAGATCATTGTGAGATGAAGGAAATATTTCCCTAAATATAGAATGGTATATTTTCTTGTACAAATTTTTTTAAGAATATTTGTAAGTATTAGGCATGAAGGAGGTGAAAAATAGTTGATTACAAACCGAAACCAATATAAAAACATCTTATTGTTATTAGCACTGATAACGCTCATGGTTATTTCAGTTTCACCGGTTATGGCTGCCGATGGTGATGCACTGGCCGACAGCCAGTTCCCTAAAGCCCAAAACGACAACCAAAACACCGGTCAGTCCCAGTACGTGGGGTCCCAATCAAATAACACCACTGGAAACTACACCCCCGACCAGGAAAACACTCGAATAACTGGTGCACCATCTATCGGTCCTGATGGCACAGTTTACCTACCAACCCAGTTCAGAAATGGCTCCAACTATTTAGCTAATCTGTATGCATTGACGCCTGACGGAACTAAAAAATGGAACTACACTATTTACGATGGAATCAGCACCAACAGTTACAATTTATTCACAGGCTCTCCTGCTATAACCAAGGATGGAACCATTTACATCACTGGTGAATTCTATGATGGTACCAGAACATATGGCTTTTTATATGCCCTGAATCCTGACGGAACCTTCAAATGGAAATATATCCTCAATGATGGACTAACCGTTTATATGAGAGGTTCTCCAGCTATAGGGGCTGATGGAACCATCTACTTCAGCAGTAGCTACCTCAATGACGGATGGAACGCTAAATTAAATGCGATAAAAAGTGATGGAACCTTAAAATGGGGATATTCTGTTAGTCAAGGAGATTATGGTGGTAATATTGCATCACCAGCGATAGGGACTGATGGAACCATCTATTTTGCATATATGTACTATGATGAGGGATCACGTGCTATACTGGACTTACTGGATCAAAATGGAAACAAGTTATGGACTGGCAGTATATCCGGAACCTTAGCCTCAAGTGCATTGGTAGTTCGTGAGGGAATCGTATACATGGTGGTTGACGATACATTATACGCCAGGAACCCGGCTCAAGATCGAACTGAATGGACATATACCATTATCAATGGTCGTTTCAGTAACGATCCCGCAGTTGCTAAAGATGGTACCATATACATTGGAGGTTACTACCAAGACGGTGATGGATACAATTATGGATTGTATGCCCTTAACCCCGATGGAAGTCTCAAATGGAGTTATCCAACAATGTATAACATAAACCATGAAGCAGTGATTGGTGCCGATGGAACTATTTACTTCGGAGAAGGAGATCTTCCCGATACGTTCTTTGCATTAAACCGTGACGGAACTCTTAAATGGTCCCTGCCAGTAACCGTTAGAAGCTCTGTTGCCATTGGAAGTAATGGGTATCTTTACTTCGGAGTAACGGACGGACAAAAAGATATACTATACATTGTCCAGACCGCGAGATCTGACCCTGACAACACCGAAAACACCACCACCGAAAACACCACCGTCAGCGCAGCAACCACCACTAAATCATCTAGAAAATCCATTGGCATGCAAAAAACTGGATTACCATTACCACTAATGGTTCTTGCAGTTTTAATGGTGCTGGGAGGATTAATCTCTACCAGAAAAAACTAAAAAACCTATTTTTTTTCTTTCTTTTTTTTAAAGTGGATTAGTCTATTTTCTTGTGATGTCTTTTTACCAGAAATCACAACCTCCAATAGATGAACTATTCCCCACAGGCATAAGTTTAAAAATGCATAGTGACCTTTTCTTAGGGAAAATAGCATTATTTTCTCCCACCAAAGATGGCAAAGATTCCGTACTTGTAGTAACAGTCCACCTGCCCGAATCCCACTGATTTTAAGGCATCTAACTGTTCATCAATGGTATCCGGATGGTTGTCGGGGTTGTTTTTGTACTGCTCCGGGATGTGATCAAATCTTTCGGTAATATCCAGTTTGGTCTGGTTCTCCCGTATCCATTCACTCCAGAAGATGCGGTACCAGCCTTCCAGCTCCGGGGTGGGGGCCTTCACCGTGTCTAGGTTTAAGAAGTATCCCCCGGTTTGGAGGTGGTTGTGGATGTATTCAAAGAGGGATCTTTTCTCTTCCCGGTGCAGGTGGTGGATGGCCAGGGAGGAAACCACCAGGTCAAAGTCATCATCAAGGACCGCATCATTTTTTAAAAGTTCCTGGAAGGTTCTATTAATGAAGTGCATATTCTCGAAGGATTGAAGTCGTTCCCGGGCATTTTCTAGCATCTCCGGGGAGCCATCCACCAGGGTGGCCTGGATCTGTTCATCCTCTTTTAATAATTCCCGGGTTAGTGCTCCGTCACCGCAGCCTAAATCCAGTACTTTGGTTCTATTTTTATCTAAAAAGTGCCGGTAGAAGGATCTTAAGATCTGGAATAACCTTCTCCTTTCCAGTATGTAGATGTCGGCATTTTCCAAGAACGCCTGGGCGTGCCCCTTCTGGGCCCATTCTGATTTCTCAAATTCACTCATAATAACCACCTGACCCTATTCTTATAGATTAAGATCTAGTTTTCCCGGAATAATCAGATCTTCCCAAAGGTATATAGGTGACAAAATTGATACCTAAGGTTGCACGATGGAAAGAAGTATCATTTATTTGATACGGGTTTTGGAAGGTGATGGCCACCATCCAGAGCCTTTGATTTCCTATTTTACTTTTTCTTTCTATTTCTCGTCCTTGACGTCTAACACAACCTGTTCCTTTGATTCTTATAATTATAGTAAAAAGATTTGCTCACAGATCCCAGATCTAAGTCCTTAAAATCGTATCCGGTCCTTATTTTCGGGTATCCCCTTTTCTATCCGGATCCACTGCTTATCCTGATGGAGTTCATATTCCTGGAAAGAACAGGGGATGCCCTTAGCCGTGAGGGGATCCGGGCCATCCATGAGTTGGAAGTGGAGGTGAGGGGCGGTGGAGTTACCGGAGTGGCCGATGTTCCCTAAATGATCCCCAGAATCCACCTCATCACCCCGTTTTACCTGTAGGGAACCAGTTTTCATATGCACCAGGGCGGCCCAGACTTCATGGCCCTGGATGATTAGGTAGTTGCCCGCCACTTCCTGGATGTTGTGGTGGGGATTGAAAAACCAGGCATTCTTGAAGGCTACGGAGATATCATGAAGAGGCTGCACTGGGTCACGTTCCGGGTACCCGTCCCGGGCTTCCACTACCGTGCCTGGGAGGGGTGCGTAGATGGGTTTCCCGTAAGAGTAACAATCACTTAAATGTACTCTGCCCAGAATATAATCCAGGGTGCTTTTATTATAAAACCTAACTGGTTTACGGGTCCAATCCACCTGCAGGAGGTCGTAGGCATAGGTTTGTGCCAGCTGATCCGTGCCGTGGCTGGGGACTTTGCTGCCAGGACTGTTCATAACCATCCACTCCCCCTTTACGGGAGCTTTTATGGGTACGGGTTCCAGATTTTTCATTGTTACTATTTATTCTAAAGAGATTCTGTTAATATTTTTGGCTTTCTATCCCCATCCGGAGACTTCATTCGGATAAATTTTTTCTACCCGCACCATTTTTTTGACCCAATTCCTGAAATTTTTTTTACTTCTCACGTGCTCTAGGACAAATCTCAGATTACAGTCTGACCTAGGTCTAGATACCAGGGAGGGAGTATAATGCGAGTTAGTGAAGGAGTGCCGGAGGGGAGGATAGCTGAACTTTACCACCCGGAACTCTTCCAGGAAGAGGAGGAGGTTATTGTATTTACCAGGGAAGAGTTCAGCCGGACTTACACCTCCATAAGGGAGCAGATAGACTACATCGTTAAGGTGGATCTGCACCTGGACCGTAGTGAGGAGTGGAAGTTGATGGGTTACTGGCCCCGGATCATGCAGAGTGTGCACCGGATCGACTGGAGTATGGATCTGATTTTCCAGAAGGAACCATTACAGTCCTACCTTGATGCATACCTCTACAACCCTATCCAGAGTTCCCAGGATAAACTTCCCGTAACTGGAAGGGAGCTTATTCCTAGCGTGAGGGCTTCCCACTTAGACCTATTATAATGAGACGGAAAAATGCGTTACAGCTACGGCATCACGGACCAGAGGAGGATACTCCTATACCAACCCCAGCTGTTTTTGAAAACTAAAGACTTACTGGTGTTTCCCAGCCAGGATTTCCAGAAGTGGCACGGGGACATTAAGGAGTACCTGGACGGCCTACACCAGCTGGACTATCGGGAGGTGGGAAAGGGAAACCCAGTGACCATGGCTGACTTGAACCTGGCCCTGGGTGTCCTTAACAACATCAACGACAAGCTGGAGAACCTTTTTGATAGAGATAGCGTGTCTGATTTTTCCTATCACTACCTGTCCACCCTGGATAAGGAGTACAAAAAAGAGAGGTCCGCCTACACCAGCGACATGCTGAGGGTGGATCTGCAGGTCCCGGTGATAACCCCGGAGCTGAAGTACCAGCACCTCCTGGAGATAGTGGAGGAGGCCAACCAGGTCTTCACAAGGAACCTTAAAGAAAGAGGAATCGGTACTAAGATGAAGAAAAAGGACCATTAATAGGATTACACTTATGGAAACTAAACGATTCGTACTCTTGGATGTGGACTACGTGACCCGCTACAGCCGGCCAGTGATACGCTTATTCGGGAAGATCCTAACTGATAACCGGTCCATCATCGCCCGGGACCCCCACTTCCAGCCCTACCTCTACCTGCTCCCCCGGGACTTAGAAGAATGTATAACTGATTTAAATAAATTTGAACCTCCTAAAATAGAAAAACTGCGCCGGAAAGATAACGATGGGAGATTAAAAGATTTTCTGAAGGTAACTCTTAACCATCCCCAGGAGATACTTCCCCTCAAAAAGCAACTGCAGAACTTAAAATCGGTGGAGGCCGTCCGGGAATATGATATCCCCTATCCCCAGAGATACCTCATTGATAAAGACCTGTATCCTCTAGCGGTGGTGGAGGTGCAGGGGAAGGTTTTGACCAATCGTGAAGTCTGTCTGATGGAGATACAGGAAGATCCACGACGGGTTAAATCCCCTTCACCCTCACTTAACATCCTGAGTTTTAAGATGGAAACCGCCCAGAAGAAGCCCCGGGTAAGAGCTGATCCAGTTAACCTCATGGCCTTCTCCAGTAACCAGGGCTTCCAGAAAGTATTCTCCACCACCCCCTCTTCATCGGAATTGGTGGTGACCGTGGATGATGAGAAGGAATTATTAGAAAGGTTTGTGAAGACCATTAAATCCCTGAATCCGGATATCATCACCGGCTACAACAGTGACAAGTACGACTTCCCCTACCTTAAGGGCCGGGCGGATCTGTTAGGAGTGCCCCTTAAGCTGGGGGTGGATGGCTCCCCACTTAAATTCATGACCCTTCCCAAAAAATCAGCAGCCATCAAGGGCCGGGTCCATATTGATCTTTACCGGGTGACACGCCGTCATCTGCAGCTAACCGAACACACCCTCCAATGTGTCTATCAGGAGCTCTGTGGGGATGAGAAGCTGGATATACCACTGGATCAGCTAGGCACCTATGGGGGTGATGAGAAACTCCTGAGGTATTCTCTGGAGGACACCCGGGCCATCAACCAGATCGGGGAGAAGATGCTGCCCCTGGTTATGGAAATCGCCCGGCTGGTGGGCTTGTCTCTCTTTGATGTGACCCGACGGGGCAGCGGATATCAGGTGGAGGGCCTGCTGATGAGGAAGGCCTACCAGTACGGGTACGTGGTGCCTAACAAGTCCGGAACCTACCTCCGGGATGTGGTGGGGGGACACGTGGATGAACCAGTTCCCGGCTTGCACGAGAATATATTCTACTTCGACTTCCGCAGCCTGTATCCCAGCATCATCGTGGCCAAGAACATCTCCCCGGACACCCTGACCAGGGATGAAAATGAAAAGTGCCATGTGACACCAGAATTCGGATATAGATTCCGGAAGGAACCAGTCGGCTTTATTCCCCGGGTCACGGCCCAGGTCCTAAAGGACCGGATACGGATCAAAAATCAGATGAAAAGAACTAGGGATCCTGGCCAGCGCCAGATCCTGGATTTCAGACAACAGGCCTTAAAAGTATTTATCAGCACCATATATGGCCTGTTCAACCACAGCACCTACCGCTGGTACAGTATAGAATCCTCGGAGGCCATTACCGCCTGGGGGCGGGATTTCCTGAAAAAGACCATGGAAAAGGCTGAAAAACAGGGCTTCAAAGTAGTATACGCTGATACGGATGGGTTCTATGCTACCTTGAAAGATTAAGATATGTTAAAGATGTCATGTTTAATACTGAAAAGATATATAATATTATTAAAAATCATAACCAGGGGGTCAGATAATGTATATTGTAGTTGCCCATTTGGAAGAAGCAGGTGAGCGGGTTAAAGGATTCATGAAATCAAAGGGAAGATTACCCAACTATGTAAACTGCTGGTGTTACGATACTTTAGAAATAGACCACAACAATGTCTTTGTAGATATAACCATGCCCCAATTCCTGTACCTGACAACCGCTCATTTTGATGTCGATAATGATGGAGAAATCATAGATGTAAATCCTCCTTCCTCACCCTTAGATCACTGGGTTTCGGGCCAGATTTTAGAATCTGATTATCGCTCGATGGCGGGAAATATCAAAAATTACATTGAAGCACATGGAAAAGCACCCAACTACGCCAACAGTGCATTAGGTAAAATCCCCTACCCCATGTTGATTTACATCTACGCCCGGATCTGGGCTTTTATGGGATCTTATCATATGCCACCGACCCATATAAATATCGGATTTCTAGAAGAGGACGATAGCATAGATCAAGTCTGATAAAAGATGAAAAACACCGAAAGGTAGGCCTTCAAAGTATACTCCTACTTAACTTAGAAAAAAAATAGGCCCATTAAAGTTCGGTGATGATCTTTAAAGGAACATCCACTTCATGAACCACCCTATTTTGAGCAATCCATAAATTAACAACCGAACATAATTGAAGAACATCATATTCCGATTCTTCGGCCTTTTTAAGGATGGCTGGAATTAGTTCTTCTTTGTTAACTATTTCTACTTGGTGCACAGCTTCAATCAGATCCAGTTCCTGGATTTTCATGATCCACCCAGCTTAAGGTTTATCGGATTTTTTTAGCAAACTCCGCTACCCGGGACTGGTAGCTTCCATTTTTTATTTCTTTTTCGGCCACACCCAGAGTGGCCAGTGGAGATTTCCCACCAAGTTCTTCCATATCCTGGAATGCACCATCATATCCACTGCCACCGGCGGTGGTGAAGAAGGCCACCTCTTTGAAGTTTTCTTGCTGCTGCATATAGGTCCGGACTGGTGTGGCCACGTGCCCCGCCCAGAGAGGCGTGCCTATTACCAGAAGGTCATAGGAGGAAGGATCATTAACCGGGTCCTGTAGAACCGTTAATTTCCGGCCCATGGCATCCCTCCCTGATTTCATATATCCCAAAGGACCGGATCGGTCTTTGGTGTCAATGATCTCTTCTACATCACATTCCAGAACCTTTGCCAGTTCCTCAGCCACAATCCGGGTATTCCCGGTGCGGGAGTAAAAAACTACCAATATCCTCATCTAAATCCCTCCTCTTACTACCCCACTCTGAATTCCTTTAATTTAAATAGGGTTAACCCTCGATGCGATCCACACTGAGATATCCGTAGCTATCCACCAGATCCTGGAACTCATCAGTCTTGGTCACCACCTCTAAAGCCTCTTCTATGTCTTTAAGGATCTTTGAAGGTCGGAGTTTAACCTCCACATCAGAATAATCCTTTTTAAGGACGATGGTAACTTCTATTTTATCATCTTCAAATTTACAAACATTTTGACCGGTTTTATTAGAAATTTCTACTTTACAATCCATACTTATCACCCGTTATTAGACCATCATGTTAATAAACATTTTAATATTCTATTCTAATTGATTATTATTGGTGGTGATTTAAGGAACTCCCTATATGGGATCACCGGAGGTTTAACCCTTCATCCACTGGACAATGACATTTATAACCTCTTCCTTCACATGACCCTCCACCAGGTACTCCTGGGGAGTTGATTTACCCTTGCCTTCAATAAAAAGATGGTTTAAGTCCGGGAAATAATGGAAAGTAACATTATCCCGGTCTTTAAGCCCATCCTTCCATCCCTGAAAATCCTCCGCGGCCAGAACCTGGTAGTCACGCCCCCCCTGCAGGACCATTATGGGTATCTTTAAAGTTTTAGCCGCATCCACCACATCATGTTCCTGTAAGTCCTGCCAGTAGGCCACGTTTATCCCCAGGGGCAGATCCGGTGCTGAAACCGGAACTCCCCTCTTCAGGTCTTTCACTCTATCCACCTTCTCCTTCAGGGCCTCCAGTTCCGCTTTTTGCTGGTCGGTTATTTCTCCGGAGAGGTGGTAGAGGTAGGTGAATTGGTCCAGGATGGTGTCCTCCAGGGGGCGGGTGATCCCGGCCATGATTATGATCCCGGCCAGTTCCGGATCCATCTGTCCCAGTCGGGGTGCCAGGGTGGCGCCCAGGCTGTGTCCCAGCATGAAAACCCGTTCCGGATCTACTTCCGGTTGCTGACGCATAAGATCAATAGCTAGAAGTGCATCGTCCAGGACCTCCTCTTTAGCCGTTAGTTTTTCCACCACTTGTGGTGTGAACTTCTTAGCATGGGTGAAGGTGCGTTTATCGTATCTTAAAACCGCAACCCCCCTAGTGGCTAAACCCCAGGCCAGGTCCCGGAATGTTTTGTTAGGACCAATGGTCTCATCCCGGTCATTGGGGCCGGATCCATGCACCAGTACTACTCCTGGTAAGGGAGAAGGACCCTCAGGCAGGGTCAGAGTCCCGGACAGGGCCCATAATCCCTCACCAATGGTCACTTCCCTTTCGTGAAAGGCAGCTTCGGTTACGTAATCCGGTGGGTGGTACTCCATCTGGGTGGGGATGAAATTCAAACCACTGATCTGTTCTTGGTCATTGAACACCAGCTGGACGTCAATGATGGCCCTTTGAAAATGGCACCGCATAACCACAATCCGGTAATCTTCAACTTCCGAGGTGCGTTCCACATCCATCTGCAGCAAAGTTCCCAGATCCTTAACCAGATTCTGCCAGGAATCTTCGAGTTGCGATTCATTTAAGGCCTTTTTCATCTCCGGGTCAAATTTAGCTGCAGCCGATGCGAAATCTGAACTTAACAGTTGGGCCAGAAACTCCTGGGCCCGGGGGGTTAAAACTCCAAAGGATGGTGTCATAAATAATTCAACTCCGGTTGAAATTTTTAATTTTTGTTAAAGAAATAGATTCACATCTTAATTGATAAGAAAAATATTAGGGTGATACATTACATAATAAGTGTATAGGGGGGATCAAATATGGTGTATGTACTTGCACAACTGAAACTTGAAAATTTCCAGAGGTGGAAGGCTGTTTTTGACCAGAGAGTGTCGGTGCGTAAAGAAGCTGGCTCGAAGGAAGCTCATCTTTTCCTTAACTCCAATGACGACACTGAAGCAGTGATTTTATTTGATTGGGATACTCTAGAAAATGCACGTGAGTATATGGAATCAGATGTGCTGCGTGAAGCCCTAAAAAATGTAGGGGCCACCTACACTACCACTTACCTGGATGAAGTGGAAATAACAACTTAAAAGGAAATATAGTATAGCTATTATTATTTTAGATAGCTTGGGGCTTGGATTCTCTTTTCAACTATTAATGATAAATATGAAATTAATCCCCAGACGCTCTTCTCTTTTTAAAGTCACCTATTGCTTCGTCGAAGTTTTCCAGGGGCATCACTATCACGTTGAACTGTTCTAGTTTTATATTCTTTTTAAAACAGCTTTTTTTCAGTTCTTTAATGGCTTTTTCAGGGGCGATTACCAGGTGTTCGTTGGGGTTTTTCATTACCTCAAATTCCATGCCATCCACTTCCAGGTAGGTCCCCAGATACTGGAGGATGGACTCCGGGGTTAGGGTGTCTTCTAATTCTATCTGGATGGTTACCACCGCCCAGGGGTCGTTTTCCTCCTGAGGTTTAAGTAACCATACGTCCAGTTCTCCAGCTTCTATTTTTTCCTGGTCTTTATCGTTTTCTACCATGCTCTTACTTCCCACTCTTTTAGGATATTTCTATCAGGGCATTATTTTAATTTATTTCTTCCAAACTAATTTTTTCTCTAATCCCGGGTCAATGGTATAGTTGGAAAATAAATTATCTTACTGCTAATAAATTTTATAAAAAAAAGCCCTGGATAAATTTTGTACAGTGAAAGGGAATACCTATGGTGATGGGAGTTATGTATTGTAAAATACAATACAGTGTAAGGCAGCCAATATATTTTTATTAGCTTAGGTTCTCCAGGTGGATACATCTTATGAATAAATGGTTTCCAGTGGGTTTGGTATTAATCGTGGTACTCCTGGTTTCAGTCTTTTTCTTATACCAGAGTATGACTGATGAGGAGAGGGCCATCCTATCCCAGGCACCAGTTTATAACCAGCTGGGACTGGCCCTGGCCTTATACGATCATAACTTGGTGAGAAAGGATTTGTATGATAAATACCGGACCACCAATAACTCCGAATACTACCGGTCCTATCAGGACGCCGGTTACACCGTGAATGTTTTCTCTAACCTGTCCAGAAAGAGGGCGCTGACCAGTACCGAGGTTAACCTACTCACCACCACCCTGAAGGCCAACAACGCCTACTACACCAACCGCACCTCCCCCACCAGTGACGGTGAGATCGGAACCTTCTCCTCCAAGACCCCCTACCCCACCACCAACACCTACATCAGCTCTAAATTCACCAGCAAACTGCCCTTCGTATACTACCAGGGTCAGGGCTGGCAGCTTTACCCCGTCACCAGCACCTTCTGGGCCTCCGAATATTTCAAACAGGGTAATTATCAGGACGCAATAGCCCTTCTGGACGAGTTAAGTCCCTATATGGGTGTGGAAGAATATAACGGGACCAAGTATGGAGTTTTCAAGGTGTACTTCCAGTACACTAATTCCCCCATCCCCTGGGCTTCCAGCTATTCCCAGGGCCTGGCCACCGGAGTCTATGCCCAGGCCTATAACCAAACTAAAAATCAGAAATATTTAGATCAGGCTGATCTACTCTTCAAATCCTTCGAAGTACCAATGAGTGAGGGTGGATTCATCACCTCCACCCGATATGGTCTGTGGTTTTTGGAGTACAACTTCAAACCCCAGCATCTAATCCTCAACGGCCACCTCATCACCATGCAGGGGATCTACCACTACTACCAGGTCACCAGGAACCAGGAGGCTTTAAATCTCTTTAACCAGGGCACCAGTAGTGTGAAGAACATTCTCCCAGATATGGACAGTGGGGACTGGAGTTACTATGCCCTGACTGGTAAAGATGCTCAACCAGCCTGGAAGGCCAGTAAATATTACATGGGCCTCCATGTGGAGCTTTTAAGATGGTTGCACACCACCACCGGTGACCCCACCTTCCAGCTCTACGCCCAGAAGTGGGAGGAGTACCTTGAAAACAACAGTGAAAAGATCAGTACCAAAATCATAACCAGACCCTAGATCTCTTCCTCCAAGTGGATGGTGACTTTCATGAGTTCACTGACTATGAACTTGCGGATCTCAGGGATGCTCAGCCTCTGGGGGGAGTAAATAATAAATCTCCATTCACGGGTGTAACAGAAAAGATTATATAAAGCTTTATATCCACCTTTTGGTCTTTCAAACTCTTGAATAGATAACTCCGGCTTGCCATCCCCCTGGACGGGGATTATTAATTCATGTAAGAACATCTTTTCTTTTTCTGCCATACACACATCCTCCATTTAGTTATATTATGTCTTTAGAAATAATTATTTATTTAAAAATCATGTTTTGCCAATTCTATTTTGATGCATCTTTTCAATGAGGGTAAATAAGCAAAGCCAGTCATGTAATCAGGAGTACCGGAGGCTTCGAAGGCGAAAAGGCCCAGGCCTTTTAAGTACTCTTGCCACTTTAGGGGGATCTCATTTAACTTCTCTTAAAACCAAGCTGATCCTTTACCAACTACTCCCAGCACTCCCCCAATTAAGCTTAAAACCAGGCTCATCCCTATCGATAATTGTAAAATAACGTACCAGGTTATGGCGATAGGAGTTACTGATCCCATCTGGGAGATTATCAAACTTATAAACTCATTTATGGCCCCTAAACCCAGGATGGATAATAAAGAGATTAAAATACCGCCCATTATTCCAGAGATTGCACCTACCACTGCTCCGTCTACTTTTTCCATTTTCGCGTAGTCTTCAAATCCCTGACTGAGGTAAGATGAGAAGAATCCACCTATTAGTGGGCCTAGAAATAGTAAGGGGGCGTAAAGCATCGATAATAGGATAGTTAAAACCGCATTTATAAGGGCACCTATGCCCATTGTTTTCCAGTCCATGTTTAGATCACAATAAATTGTTTGATTTCCTACCTAAAAAAGTTTAAAAAAAAAATAAGGGGTTTATTCCAGTTCCAGTTTGACTCCGCCGATTCTGGGCTGTAGCAGGTTGTAGAATATGGCCACCAGTAGCACCATAATGAAGTACATCACCAGATTGCCGATGGTACTGGTTATCAGACTAATAACTCCACCCACGGCATCACCGGCCATGCTGAAGGATATAAGGTTGAGTATACCCTGTATTAGTCCGAAGATGGCGAAAACCACCGCTATGATCAGGGCGGCGGGTACGGCGGGTATGTTGACCAGTTCCAAGATACTTCCCGATACCGTGGCAAACTCCAGTTTAGCTGAACCAACTTTAGGTGCTAATAGGTTGTAGAATATGGCGAATAGTGCCGCGCCGATGAAGGTGGATATGAAGGTCACTATGGGTACCAGGATGACGAAGGTCAGGGCGAATACCCATCCTGCTGCTCCTATTACCGCACCAGTGGGTATGGTCATATTGGTGGCGTTGGTGGCGTTAGCGATGGCTGTGGCTATCACCGGTGTGGCTGTGCTTATCAGGGTGAATATGGGTGTGAAGGCCAGGGCCATATACAAGCCGAATATAAAGGCGAATACTGCAGATATGCAGGCTGCAATTAGGGATAGTGGAACTACGGGAATGGTTTTAAGTTCATTACCTTCCAATCCTAGTTTAATTCCGCCAACTCTAGGGGCCAGTAGATTGTACACCAAGGCCAGGACGAAGGTCCACAGGATATTGAGGAAAAAGGCTGTTAAGGGGGCCAGAATTATCACACCAACCCCTATAAGGGCTAATGTACCTCCTAAACCACCTAGTCCAGGTATGAAGGCTGCTACCAGTCCAAAAGCCAGGACGAAGAGTATCGCGAAGATGAAGGCAAATACTGATTGTATGGAAGCATTCATCAAGGTGAAGGGAGCCGTTTGGATATGTTTTATCTCTTTGACATCTACCATTTTTTTTCACCTCCCTTTACAATTTTTTATCTAAAAAAATTCATTCTTACACTATTATATTGGTTTTCTAAATTTAAATAAAATTAGTATTCAGATTTAATGAAATACAAATCACCGCATTTAGCTACCTCATCTCGCCAATTAGGTATATATTTTTTATTTTTTCTCAGAATAATAGGAACTGGCCAATTCATAAATCGCAATCCCTAATACGGTAATGAAAACTGAAACAATAATGGTAGTAACGTTATCCATTTAGTCACCCGTAGCTATCTTGCCATGATTGGTGGGGGGCCAAGTGTTTAGTGTATTTTGATGGTTAGTTTCTTATTCAAAGGTACGATATAGGTATATTCTATCCTTTTTTTTGACTTTTACAGGTTCCCAATCATCAAAGGTCCATACATAGGATACCACTGGAGTTCCTGGTTTTAATTCTTTTAAAAGTTTTACTTTCAGTTTTTGGTTGGCTTTATCCCCCAGAAATACGGTTACAACAGTGGCTTCACTTAAATCCGTATTAAAAAAATTTCCCCACTTAATATGGGATTTATCCTGTATTTTATTAAAAAATAGTGACATTCGGGACCATAAAACACGTATGGGATCGGCTTCTATTCCCACTGCCCGGGCGCCATAACTTTTCACGGCTTCGGTGACGATTCTTCCATCTCCCGAACCAAGATCATATAACACGTCTTGGGGGCCTATCTCCGCCATATCCAGCATCTTTCTCACCACCATCTTGGATGTGGGTTGAAAACCAGCCCCTAATAGTGCGGTCCATAAAATCCATACGGTAAGGCCAATACTCAGGAGTAATAATCCATAAATAACTATCCAGGGTAGGATTCCTAAGGTTAGGATGGCTATTACAACCAGGCCCAGAAAAATTAAGAGTAGGGGATGGCCTATTTTTATCATGAAATACCAAATCCAGATCTTTACTATTATTATCCTTTAATAGTTTAATTATTCTTCTAAATTCAACAGATCCCATCTCTCCCTGGAGATTCATTATTTTTCGCATAACAGAATTTTCAATTCTTATGGAGGGCCGGTTTATTTTTAGGTGTTCACATCCTAACTGGAAGGTGAAGTGTATCACGTTTAGATAAATCCTCCGATTTTATTATAAAAATCTAGGGAATGTTTATCATCAATCCCCAAGGCCCTCCACTTCACTGTCACCAAATTTCAGATTTTTGATCTGATCCACACAACAAGCTCCTTTTTAAAACCACTGATCTTTATATCTACCAGATCAACCAAAAACTAGTTCTAGGTGATTGGATGTTCGGTAACGATAATGATGAAATTGTTGAAATAAAAACAGGACTCTTAAAGGCGTTTTACATCGATCAGATCTCCCAGAAGCGTATGGAAACGAATCGAATCAACTCCAGTAGTGATATAACCATCATCTTACTCACCGATGCCAGCGAACAGAATTTTAAGAACCTCTTTGAGGAGTTTATGGGAGAGCATGATGAATTTCATCGATTTAAATTCCAGAGACACCTCAGCCAGAACGGTTTTTACAGTTTCACCATCAACCCGGGGCAGCATATGGTTCCTGGTCAAAAATTATAGGATAGACCTGGCTAATCGAATGACTCTGAAGGTGGTATTAAGATCCACTGGAAAGGATTCGAATCCCTTCCGGCACTTATTTTTTATGCTACTCTGCCCTAAATTCTAATCCTGCCTCTAATTTATACTTTGAAATTTCTTGGCTTCCCTGGTTGTTAAGACCAGCTCCCTTATCTCGAGTGGTAACTCTTCATCCTGCAATTTCCGCTCGGCAGCCACTGATTTACCGGCACTTTTAACTGCCTTCAAAGCGTACCAGGCTGCTCCCAGGGAATGGTCGGCCATGTGGGCCGTGGCCACCGCATGCCCCACCGAACGGGCCACATAAATTCCAGTCTGATCCGATAATTCCCTGGCCACCTGGTGGCTAACCACGGAAGCTTTTCTAGCCTCACCCACCGAGGCTCCACCTTCAACCCACCTATGCGCCACTTTCAGGGCATTGGTCAGTCGATCATCGATCTCATCCCCTAAAAGAGGCAGCACGTGCCCGGCACACCGGGCGGCCCATACTGTCAACTGGTAGTGCTCCTCTTTTTTCAGGGGCCCGCCCCGGTGCTGGGCGATAAATCTTTTGTCTCTCATTTAGTCTGGGCCATCCACTTCTATGTCCAATTTAATCCCCATTTAATTTATTCCGGAGTAAAAAAGGACTGCATTGATATCGTGGATCTAGTTCATTCCCTCTCGAATAAACTGAAGCTGAACGCAAAATCTCTATCTTTCTAGTTACCCCTAAGTGACTAGGGTGCTTGATTTATGTAATATCCACTTTAAACTGTGATTTCTCTATTTTAGGGAGTGTAATAGTCAAAATAGAGTCTTCGAATTTGGCAGATGCTTCTTTGACCTTAACTTTAGCCGGTAGTTTGATGATTCTTCTGGTTTCACCGAAGCTTCGTTCCCGGAGAATGTAGTCCACCTCTTCCTCACCATATTCTTCCTTGAACTGGGCTGTGATTTCCACACTATCCTCGGTTATGGTGACGTCGATATCACCTTTCTTGATACCGGGAAGGTCTGATTTCACAATTATCTCCGCCTCGGTTTCGATAACATCGGCCAGTGGTTTCTCGGAAGTAGTGTAATCTGCCCAGGCTTTGCTGAAATCTTCCTGCCTACTCTTAAGACTACTTAAAAAATCATTGATGACTTTCTCAGCTTGCTTTCCCTTTCTTCGAGCAGCTTCTTCTGCTTCTTCTTCAGTTTGGGTAGCTGCTTCTTCAATCTCCTCTGCTTTCTTTTCTGCTTCTTCCTTCTTTTCTAGAGTGGCCTTTTTAATCTCCACTGCCTTTTCTTTTGCTTCTTCTTTCGTTTCTTTAAGTTCTTTTTCCACCATTTAAATCACCAGATGCAGATTTATAATTAAAACCCTATTCACAGTTTTATTATGATCTTCCACTAAAAAATAATGGTCGGACCTTCACGGGCTTACAGAGTGTGATGTTGTCAGATAATTCGGGTTAATTTTTTTAGGTCTAATTAGGCTTTTTTAGGTCTAGTTAGGCCCCGGGAATTTTCTTCCGGTAATTAAAAGCAGGGAGGTTAATCAGATACTTAATGTAGGATGGAGGTAGCTGATGCTCCACGGCACCATGATAATTGTTTCTTTATAAGATAGGTCTGGGAGAGCATTAGTAAGGTTATAGGAAATATAAGCATCGGCGGGGATATCTTCTGTGCTGGTTATGATTCTGAAGGTTTTTCTTTCATATCCACCTTCTATTCGGTCTAAATTATTCATATATTTTGAATCAATCTTGTATATGACTCCCCACGTCACATCACACGGATGGTATGCAATATTCGCTTTTCCCGAACCATCCAGACTCCTCTTATTACATAGCATTTTATGATTCGGTAAAAAGCCCACAAATAAAAATTGAACTTTATTAATTCGTGAGGAAATAACTTTAAAGCTCATGTTAGAACCATAAGCAAAATAATTCATGAAATTCCTCCACCATGGCTCCTTTTTTTGAGTTTTCCCATCACCACCGAAACCAGGATCATCAGGATCAAACTCAACAGGTAGACCACCACGATCATGGCCATGACGCTGTACTGGGCGCTGAAGTTAGCCACCGCCACTACCAACGCCGCGGAGCCATTGCGGATGGCCGTGCCCAGGCCCAGCACCATCTTCGTTTCCGGTGAAGGACCTCCCAGCAGGTATCCGGTAAGGTAGGATGCTAAGATGAAAATCACCGCAACAATTAAAGCCCCGGTTCCGAAAACCGCCAGGAAATCCTGGTAATTCAAAAACAGGTAGATCACCACCACCACTACGATGAAGAGGTTGGAGATCCTGGTGAATATGGGCTTCAGGGAATCCGCCAGCCCAGGGTACCGGGCCTTCAGAAACGTACCCGCCACCAGGGGTAATACGATCAACACTAAAAGGGAGGTGGCGATGGATAAATGGTTGATGTAAACTCCCGGCAGGAGGAAGGACAGCATCACCGGCAGGTAGATCAGGGTTACCAGGGACAGGATCAGCATCAATCCCACGGCAAAGGCCATATCTGCCCGGGTTACCTGGACCAGTTTCAACATGAAGGGTGACCCGGCCCCGGCGGCCATTAAAACCAGTCCAATGGCCAGGCCCTGTTCCAGGGGGATTATCTGGAGGATGAGGTAGGTTAGAAGGGGCACCACTAGGAAGTTAGCTGCCAGGGACTTTATGATAAGGGTCCTATCCTGTAATGGCTCCAGGAACTGTTTAGGAAGAAAGCTCACACCCATGGATAGCATGGTACTGAGGATATAAATTATAACACTTAAGTTAGCGATCTGCTGCAACAGGGCTTCCATAGAAATTCTCCCAACTAATCTTTAAGTTAACACCACTAAAACATTTCCCCTTATCTCTTCTATCAACTTTCTTCCTCTAGATTGGTAAAATTAATCACATGACACCGACAAATAATAACCATGAAAAACTCCCTGGAAATAGTCACCATCCAGTTGAAGATCATGGTTGGTATGGCCACGGTGAACTGTTACCTGTTAAATAGTGGCGAGAACTACGTGCTCCTGGACACGGGGCACACCAGTAAAAGGAAAAAACTGGATGAAACAATCCAACAGGCCGGTTGTCAGCCTGGAGATCTGAAACTGATCCTCTTAACCCATGGTGATTCAGACCACACCGGCAACGCCTCCTTTTTACAGGATAAATACGGTGCCCCCATCACCATGCACCGGGATGACTCAGGCATGGTCACCCAGGGGAACATGCTCTACAATCGGAGGGGAAACCTGCTCTTTAGGGTTATTAGCCCCTTCATGGGTTTGGGCAGGAAGTACCGATTCAAACCCGACTTTTACGTGGAGGATGGGGATGATCTTCTATCCTATGGGATAGACGCCCGGGTGGTGCACATCCCAGGCCACTCCACCGGATCCATCGGGGTTCTCTCCAGCAGAGGGGATCTGTTCTGTGGGGATCTGTTCACCAACACCAAGGAGCCATCCCTGGGGGCCATCATCGATGAGGAAGCTGCCGCCCAGGCCAGTGTGGATAAGTTAAAGGAAATGAGCATCAATCAAGTCTACCCCGGTCATGGCAACCCATTTTTGTGGGAATTATTAAAAGAAGAACTGTAAAATATTTTTCTTATATGAAAAATAGTAAGCAAAAAATAATGCATGAGGAAGGTGATGGGAATGGCTGAAATTGCTATTATTTTAGATGACTGGTTTGAAGACGTAGAGTACACCGCACCAGCCACGGCCTTTAAGGAGGCTGGACATAATCTGACTCTGATCGGGTTGGAAGAAGGTAGGGTGGTGAAGGGAAAACGTCAAGAAGCAGAAGCCATCATCCAGAGGTCACTGGAAGAGGTGTCGGTAGATGAATTTGATGCACTGCTTATCCCCGGGGGTTATTCGCCGGACCGTTTAAGGGCTCATAACCGTGCGGTGGAATTTGTCCGGGATTTCACAGAAAGTGGTAAGCCGGTTTTTTCGATATGCCATGCCCCGCAGCTTTTAATCACCGCCGATGTAATAAAAAAACGTCAAATCACCGGATATAAATCTATAATCCAGGATATAAAGAATGCTGGGGCTCTTTTTGTGGATGCGGAAGTGGTGGTGGATGGGAACCTGGTCTCTAGCCGTAACCCCGGTGATTTACCGGCATTTATCAGGGCATCACTTAAAAAATTAAATGAATAATGATCGGGAATTCGAATTGGACCCGGATGGATACATCTTGTAAGGGAGCCCTAGGAAAATGAATAAACAACGCTTCTATGCTTATTGCGGCATAATGGCCCCTATAATCTTTACTCTACTAGTCCTAATCGCTAGTATCCTAAGGCCTGGTTACAGTCAGACCCAGAACTTCGTCAGTGACCTGGGAGTGGGGCCCTACTCATTTATACAGAACCTGAACTTTATTTTATTCGGCTTATTATCCCTGGGCCTGGCTCTGGGACTCAGAGGTGGATTACCCGCCCCTCGGAAGAAATCTACTAAAGCCGGAGTTTATCTGGTGCTGCTCTTCGGTCTCTTGGTGATGCTGGCTGGAGTATTCCCTGAAGATTACCTATCCCAGATCCCCCATAACCTGTTCAGTGCCTTGGCATTTTTATCCATCATCGCTGCCCAATTTCTGGTCTGGAAGGGGTTAAAAAATGGAGATACTGCTCGGTGGGGCTGGTATCGGACCTATTGCCTGGTGAGTGGAATTTTATCCATCCTCCTACTGTTAGCCTTAAGGGTGGCTGTATCCACTGACAGCGACTACCAGGGAGCGGTGCAGAGACTGTTTTTGGCGGTGCCCTGGATCTGGATCGGGGCCAGTGGAGTGCAACTATACCCTCAAAAGTAGTAGGTGGAATAAAATTCGATAATTAGAAATATTCTGCGGAACTTATTATATTTGAGGTGAAAAAAATGTGTGAAGATAAAAATGACTGCGACTGCAAACACCGCCATCATCGCCGGTACCATCATCATGGCCGTGGCTTTTCATCCATAGTCAAACGTACATCAGAAACCGTGGAAATACCCGCCGAACTTCTGGAAGTGGCTGAGATAAAAGAGGGAGATTTCCTGAAGATCCGGGTGCACAAGGTGACTAAACCCAGTGAATGGAAAAAACACAAACACCATAAGGATTAAAATCCTTTTTTAAATATTTTTTTCTCATATTTTTTATTTTCAAATCCCTAATAGATTTATTTAGTCCTAAAAATCCCTTTAAAAATCCCCAATAGATTTTTTAGTCCTAAAAAAATAGGGTTCGGCAAGACAAGCCCCCCCAGCCTTATCTTCCGAACCACGGTATTTCAAATAAAAATTAATGGAAGACATATAATGGAACTCATCCAAATCTTTTTTTAAGTTCCATTATTATGGCCTGCAATTCTTCCCGGCTAAGGTTGCATAGATCCTCTTCTAATTCATCCCACAACATTCCCTTGAAGTTGGCCACAAAGTCTTCAACATCTTTCTGGTCCATAGATTCCATTTCCCCCCCAATTGGTAAACAGCCTATTTCTCCCTATTACATCTTAGTACAAACTGATAAATAAATTATTTGCCGAAAGGATTAAATAGCCCTCATCCCACCTGTTTTTAATAAAATTGTTAATTTAAGTATTAAATCAACTCTTAAACCAGATAATTTTTCTCTAATTATCCGTCGCAAAACAAAAACATTAGAGTAATGAACAACAACTTAAATTAATGGCCAGTTATAAGGTTCGGTCCTTCCAGGACTGCCAATATTTCATCAAAACCCAGGCCTTTTTGAAACTCTACCCGGTGCTGGAGAGTTTGAAAAAAACCCGGGGAAGATTTATACATGTTATTGGTGCTCCTGGAACCGGCAAATCAGCCAACATTTACAGCACCCTGGCCCTCTTAAATTTAAATGATTATGAGGCCTTCCTATTTCTGGATAGTGTCAAACTCAACTCCAATGAGGTATGGGAGCAGTTCTGGACCACCCTCATGGAGGATCTGGGAGCTAAAACCCAGGATGAGATCTACCAGCAGGCCGCTCAGTACGATGTGATTCTTTTCGCCGATATCTTCATGGACCCGGAGTACGTGCATGAAGGTAAAGTGGGCCTGGGTTTGTGGACCGAAGAACACGGCCCTAAAACCGTTACCTTCTATCTGCGGGTGCTGGGGGAGTATCTTAAGCACCGCCAGGATTTGAAGAACATTAACATCGTCACCCAGACCGCCTGGATTTTGAAGTACCGGGGGGTGAAGTACGACCTCTTAACCGACTTCTACCTGCTCTCCTGGATACTGGTCTTTTTACTGGAGCGCTTCTTTGAGGTGGTGCGGATCTCCTACACCGAGGAGGAAGTGATCCAGATCATCAGAAACTACGACCCCCACTGTGGTGAGGAAGAGATCATGAATTTAATAAAAAAATATGGATGCCGGCCCCGCTTCATACTGGAAGCCCTGGAAAAAAGTTAGCAACTATTTTTTGTATTTACGGTCAAAGTTACGCCAGGACTTGGCTATATAGGGCTCGCATTTATCCAGTTCGGTTAAAAGACAGCCCCGTATGGTCTGGGTGTCCACCTCATTCTTCTGGTCCAGCTTCCGGTTGATGTTGTTGAAGACCTCATCCAGGATGTTCTGTTTCTCCTCCACACTGTAACCAGCATCTATGGTGGCTTTCTGCAGTGCTCCCTTAATCTTCTGGGCCTTGAAGGCCTCAGCTTGTCCCTTCTTCTTTACCACTTTCATAAATAACACCTTGATCCTCATAGATGGCCAGATAGGCCAGGGCCACGGAACGGGCCACCAGTATAACCAGGTAGGGCTGGATCAGTATCCATCCTATGAAACTTCCCAGGAGGGGGATGATGCTGATGAAAACCGAAAGTACCATAGCCACCATGACCAGTACCAGCATCAGCAAGTACCATAAGAGATAGTCACTCCAGCCAATGGAGGATATCATCTCCTGGATGACACCGAACCGCAGGGCCTCCTTTATGCTCCCGGTGGCTGCTAAATGGGCGGTGGCCATGGCCAGAAACAGTCCAAACAGTAACATGATGAGTAACCCCAGGATGCCTGAAAGCATAATGGCCACCAGTATGAGCTGTACTGGTGCGGAGTAGATGAGCCAGGCACACAGTACCATAATCACCAGAGGGATCAGCAGGTACACCATCTGCACCACCAAGAGTTTAAGCCCCTTTAATAACAGTTCCCCCCGGTTAGAAAAATCAAGAACTTCATCTTCACCAGTCAGGGTGTGCTCCATAACCCGTATATAGTACCCAGCCACGAAGAGGCCGGATATAAAAAGGAGGATGATTCCAATGATCACACCTATACCCAGGGCCACCTCACTACCGGTGTAGGCCAGGGCCAGGAGGATGACCAGGGATATAATCATGGCCCCCAGGGGAACTGCTCCCAGGATCAGCACCCTTTCCAGGGCCTGGTAGGGATACTTCAGGGCATCATTTACGACAGCATCAATATCCATTTAACAACCAACTCCTAAATCGATTCTATCTCCCGGCGTATACTGTGAAATTCCTCTCGGAAATCATCTAAAAGTTTAAGGGATTCATCTAATTGTTCTAAAGCACCATACCCCTCCAGGGTGAGATATTCCTGGTTGCAGGTCACCACCTCCTGGAGTCTGGTTAAAAGCTGCAGTACCTTCAAGTATAGTGACTGGTAGGTGCTGGGTGGCTTGATCTTCTCGTACTTGAAAAATACAACCTCGATATCCTGACGAATGAGTTCCAGCCGGTTTTTAGCTTCCTCCAGGGTGATGGTTCCTTTTTGTTCCTTTCGGGTTAGCTCCATCAAGAGGAGTATGGAGGGGCCGATATCCTTCAGGGCCTGGGAACTTTTCTTCTTGAACTGCTTGCGGGTCATTCCAAACATAGACCCCTCACTGCATCATATCCATTCGGGCGTTATCCAGCTCGTGCTCCACATTATATTTCTTCTTCTTCCTCTTTTTCATGATGATATGGGGCTTGGCTTCCGGCAGAGTTCCATCCAGGGAGAAGTGTATCACCGGATCTTCTTTCTTTTTCTTTTTTGACATTTTACTAAAACCCTCTAACCTAAAGGGGAAAATCATGGTATATATAGTTGTATTTAGTCCCGATTCCTAATAAAAGTTTCCTTAAAATCTACTAGAAACCACTAGCACCACCTAAATTCTATAAAAAGTAATAAAAAAGGTTTTTAAGCTAAAGCGTTGAAAATTAAAGAAATAATAAAAAAATAGTGTTCTCTAGTTATTTCATCCAGCAGATAAACAAGGTGTAATCAAAGGAATCAGGTTAAGTATCAAAGTTTAATATTAGTATGGCTGAGAGCCACCTAGTACGTGGACAAGATAACTAGAGTACCTATTGGCCTTAAACCAATTCACCCCCCCAATCCCAGATCCAAGATCCGGGTCGAGCACTTTTAGTCTACCTGAGAAATTTTCTCAAGGTAGGTACTAACATATCTTAATCCATTCTCTTAAAAGTTACGACAAACCCACAAATAGAAAGATTTTTAAAACATATTTTTGCTTAAAACTATCTTAAAAAGTATGATCCACCTTTTTAGACCTTCCCTACCGGTGTGGCGTAGATTACGAACTCCTCCTCACCATCTAGGCCCAGGAGTTCGTCGAAGTATTCCTGGTCATAGGCACCAATGGCACAGGTACCGCAGCCTACAGCTTCACAGGCCAGGTACAAGTTCTGACCCACGTGCCCGGCGTCCATGGCTATGACCTTGTGACTGTCAATATCATAGCGCCACTCCATACGGTAGGGTATGGCCGTCCAGATGAAGGTCACCGCTGACTGTCCAGCAAAGTTCTGGTCAAAACTGGCCTTGATTATCTTCTCCCGGAGATTATCAGTCTTAAATTCTAGTAGTAATTCATGGGTGAGGGGTAGGTAACGATAAACACCCTCATTTAGCCCCTCCACATTGAACACTGCCAGGTAGGTTTCCAGGGCATGTCGACATCCAGCGGAGGGTACGGTGCGGAAAGCGTACTTACCAGCATCATGCCGTATGCCCTGGGTAGCCCACAACAGGTAGGATAGCTCCAGAAGGGTTAATGATTCATTTTTGTAGCTTCGTCGACTTATCCTATTTTTTATGGCATAGGAAAGAGAAATAGGAAACTCCTTATCCCAATCGGTGCTGGGTAGTTCCACCCGTGCAGCACCCAGGCGGTGGGGTTTCTGGATGGGTGGTGCTGGGATTCCCCTGCTCTGATCGGTCAGGGAGAAGTCTATTTCTTTACGTATGGAGTCCTTCAGGAAAAAGCGGTAACGGTTCATTTCTTCTCGGCTCATTATTAAGGCCTCCCATATTTTTCTTTTATCTCCCGGGCCACCATCTGGCTGGAGACCATGGTCATGGGCACTCCAATACCAGGGTGGGTATACTGGCCGGTGTAGTAAAGGTTTTTTACCTTCTGGCTCTGGTGAGCAGGTCTAAAAAGTGCGGTCTGATCCAGTGTATGAGTCAAACCAAAGGCCGTGCCTTTATATGCATTATAACGATCCTGGAAGTCGTTAAGGGCAAATAGCCTCTTGAACACTACATCATCCCGTATATTATCATTTAACTTGGTTTCCAAGTCATCCATGATCCGCTGGTAGAAGGCCTCCCTAAGCTGGGGAGTGTCCTCCAGTCCCGGGGCCAGGGGCGCCAGTATATAAAGGGTATCACAACCGGGAGGTGCAGCAGTGTCATCAGTGAGGGAGGGAACATTAACATAATAGGAAGGATTCTCGGGCCAGACAGCTATCTCCGGGTTGAAAACTGCATTGAATCCATCCTCCCAATCCCGTTCCAGAAATAGGTTATGATGGGCCAGTCCTTCCACCCGGCGGTTCACCCCTAAGTAAGCTACCATGGCCGATGGGGACAGTATTTTTTTCTCCCAGTAGTTTTCATCATAGCTTCTGTTCTCAGGGGTTAACAGATCCACCTCCCCATGATGGTAGTCAGCATTAACCACCACCAAGTCCGGCTCATAAACTGCTTTGTCGGTGATAACTCGTTTAACCCGGTTCTCATGGACCTCCAGGAGTTCCACCCGTTGGTTGTAGATGAACTTTGCCCCGTAAGACTCCGCTAGGTCCCGGACTGCGTAGACTATCTCCCGCATCCCACCCCGGGGGTAGTACACTCCCAGAGTCAAATCAGCATGGGATACCAGATGGTAGAAGCTGGGGGTGTTCTGTGGTGATCCTCCCAGAAATCCTATAGCATATTCCAGGATCTTACGGGCCTGATCACTTTCAAACTGTTTGTTCACGTAGTGATCTAGGTTCTCCCACAGTCTAAGTTTAGGGGCTTTAAGTAAGAGTTTACCACTTAAAAGGTCCAGCACCGACCGGTAGTCCTTGTAGAGCATTTCATTTACCGAGAATTCGTACAGCTCCCGGGAGGATTCCAGGTACTTTTGGAGCTTTAACCCACTACCCGGTTCAAAGCTTTCGAACAACTGGTAATTCTCCTCTGGATCGCTTGATATATCGTATACTTCTTTATCGTAGTAGAATATCCGATAGAGGGGGTCTAAATTCTCCAGTGTAAAAAAGTCCTCTGGTTTTTTCTTAAAATCAGCGAAGAACTGCTCATACACGTCGGGCATCAGATACCAGGAGGGGCCCATGTCGAAGGTGTAACCATCCTCCTGATAGACACTTCCCCGGCCCCCGGGTTGCTCGTTTTTCTCAATTACCGTCACATCAAATCCGTCCCGGGCCAGTAACGCCGCGGCGGACATACCACCGAAGCCGGCACCCACGATGATTACCTTCATAATAGCACCTCTACAATCCGCTCAATATTCCACCCAGATCAGTGCGGTTTTCGGCAGTGGGCTGGCCAGCACTTTTGACTATGGTCCGGGCCAGGGAACTGAGGTTCATGGACTGCACCCATACTTTGCCGTTGCCAGATAGGCGGGCAAAGAATATTCCCTCCCCACCAAATAGTAGATTCTTGATCCCACGGGAATCCAGTCCACCAATGAATTGTATATCGTAGTCGATGGTATCTTCAAAGGCCACCAGGCAACCGGTGTCCACATGGATGGTGCCCCCGTAATCAGCGGGGTTGAGTTCGATGAAGTTTCCACAGGATCCAATGAATAGGGAGCCCTGGTCACTGAACTTCTGCAGGATGAATCCCTGCCCCCCGAAGAACCCGGCACCTAATTTTTTGGTCAGGGCGATGTTGAATTCCAGGGTGCTCTCGGCAGCTAATAATCCATCCGATTGTACGTACAATTCCTGGTTACCGTCCAGTTCGAAGGTCTTGATCTCGCCAGGTATCATCTGGGCAAAGGCCACCAGTCCGTCGCCACCCTGGGGGGTGAAGTATACGAAGGCCAGGCTCTCCCCGGCTAAGGATCTTTTTCCAATGTCTATGGCGGTGCCGATAGCCTGGTCCAGGAAGCCCTTCTTCTCCTGGGTCTTTTTACTGGTTCCGAAGCGGGTGTCCATGTCCATGTTACTGGTCTTCCACAGGAACTTACCAGCGTCACAGTACACCTCCTCCCCGGGGGAGAGGTCGCACACCACCATCTGCATGGCGTTTCCAACTATTTTGTGTTCAATCATCTTCAAATCCACCATCCAATTACTTAATAGTTAAATCTATCCCTTCTATAAGGATGAATCCATCCTGGTGAGAATCTATTAATTTTTTTTCGCGGCTATTCCTTTAAGTCTCGTACAAATTTCCCCACACTCTCCAGGGACTGTTCCGCCTCGGGCAGGAGGGATGGGAACATCTGCCAGGCGTGGAACATGCCTTGCCACACCTCCAGCTCAACCTTTACCTCCAGTTCGATGGCCAGATCCCGGAAGCGGTTAACATCACACAGGAGGAGTTCACAGCTGCCGGCCTGGAGAAAAATGGGTGGCAGTCCTTCCAGGTCGCCGTACACCGGGGAGAGCAGGAAGTTGCTGGGGTCCTGGCCCCACAGGTAGGAGCCCATCAGCTTATGCAGATTATCATAATCGATCCAGTCCTCCACGTCCTTAAGGTGCTGGTAGACTACCGGGAAGGTCAGATCCACAAGGGGAGACAAAGCCACCCCTGCCTGGGGAAGGGGTTCTTTTTTCCTTTTGAGTGCCAGGAGGGTGGACAGAGCCAGGTTACCACCGGAGGATATACCAGTAATTACAATATCCTGGGGTGAAAATCCCTCCTTCACCAGCCACAGATAAAAGTCCAGACCATCCTCCAATGCGGCAGAGAAGGGGTGTTCGGGTGCTAGGCGGTAGTCCACACTGAGTATAGAACATCCGGTGACCCGGGATAGTTGCTGGCAGAGGTCCTGGTGGGAGTGAGTGGAGCCCATGTTAAAGAGGCCACCATGGAAAAATAGCAGGACCATTTCCTGGCTGCTTTCCGGAGTTACTATCCAGTAGGAAGGAGTCGGGGCATCCTTTTCCTCCCGTATTTTAAAGGGGCCGGTGGAGGGGAAGGACAGGTAAAGCTCATCATAATTCTTTCTTAAACGGTCCGGTTCCCTTTCTTTCAGGACTAATCTGCTCTTTATTAGCTCCAGCAAATCTCGGGCATCCTTTTTCATAATTAACTCCTTAAGATGTTTAATTCCATATTATCCCTATCTGGTTAAACTTCGCTTTTCTAAGTTGAGATGTACTTTCTTGGTTAAAAGCTTTTTTTAGTTATGCTACACTGTAATCCATCTTATTCTTCCCCTGGGGGGCTCAGGAGTAGTGGATATACCATTACCTTCCGGCCCTGTGGTGTAAAATTTTTAGCCCAGTTTCATGGTTCACACATTAAAGTTTGTATCAGAGAAATCGATTCACATATCATGTTTTGTATGTGAGAGATGGATTCACATAGTATATTTTGTATCTGAGAGAGTATCAACTTTTAAGTTAACCTACCCTTTTTAAATCCTTCATTCCTGGAGAAAATTTATGTCCCTGGTGGGAGAGATGTATATGCTGGAGGTGAGACTAAATGCCAGTTATAACCATCGATGCACCACCACTTACCCGGGAACAAAAGGCCCAGTTGGTTAAGTCCTTTGCGGATATGGCCAGTAAGGTTATGAATCTCCCGGTGAGTGCCATGGTGTTTATTATCAACGAAGTGGAACCGGAAAACG
>DAHVOW010000022.1 GCA_027318585.1 Methanobacteriaceae archaeon
CATCATTCCCGGATATGGCCGATAAAGGGGGCAGATAGATGGCGGTTAAACTGGCCCCCAGCACCAGGAGGACCAGGAGGGGCACCATGATTATGATCATAGTTTTCTGGCGGGTGCGCCTGGGAACTCTTTCCTCGTAATAATCATCTTCCTCATTATCCCCATATTCCCAGTCTGGCTCATCCTGACTTTCTGATGAATCCAGAGATGGGGTAAAGATCAGTTCCCCGCCGCACTGGCAGCGTTCAAAGTCCTGGGGAGATTCATCATCCTCCAGGTGGTAGTAACCCCCGCAACTTGGACAGTATAGATATCCCATCTTTAACACATCACCCCTATTCTCTTAGAGGATTATCTGGGCACTGGAAGGATTTATTTTTTACGGGGGAGAAATGTTACTTTTCTACCTGGATCTGATAATGTGGATCAACAACACTTTTAGTAGTAAGATACCCCATAGTATGTGATGTATGAACATGGAGAAGATGACCACCGACACCCTGAGCCAGTCCCTGGAGGGTGTTAATTACCTGCCGGATGAGAATCTGGTGGTAACCCTCTTCCTGGCCCTTCATATGAAAAAACCAATCCTGGTGGAGGGCCCCCCTGGGACCGGTAAGACTGAACTGGCCAAGGCAGCATCCCGGGCCCTGGGACGTGAATTTTTCCGGGTGCAGTGCTACGAGGGCATTACCTTTGAACAGATCGTGGGGGAGTGGAACTACCAGAAGCAGCTCCTGCAATTGGAGATCTCCCGACAGAAAAGTGGAGAGGAGGATATCTTCCAGGATGATTATTTCATTAAACGCCCCCTGCTTAAGGCCTTCATCAACAGGGAGCCCGCAGTGATCCTCATCGACGAGATTGACAAGGCCGATGAGGAGGTGGAGAGCTTCCTCCTGCAGGCTTTGGGGGAGAAGGAGATCACCGTCAACGACCTGGGCACCTTCCAATTGGCCAACGACTTATTAGTGGTTTTAACCAGCAACTCCCAGCGCACCCTCCTAGATGAAACAAGGGACCGGTGCCTGTACCTGCACCTGGACTACCCGGACCCGGAACGGGAGCTGGCAATTGTGAGGGCACTGGTACCTGAGGCACCCCTACCCCTCCTGAAGGAGGTAGTGGACCTCATACAACGCATCCGGGGTATGGATGTCCTTAAAAAACCATCCATCCGGGCCACCGTGGACTGGGTGCGCAGCCTACTCACCCTGGGCGAGGAAGAACCCACATCCGAGGTTCTGTCCGAAACCCTAGGGGTGGTGGTCAAGTCCCAAGAGGACCGTAAAAAGGTGGAGGGCCATC
This sequence comes from Methanobacteriaceae archaeon, assembly GCA_027318585.1. Lineage (GTDB taxonomy): Archaea > Methanobacteriota > Methanobacteria > Methanobacteriales > Methanobacteriaceae > Methanobacterium. The sequence continues at coordinate 1,309 of DAHVOW010000022.1, forward strand.
TTTTCAAATTAGAGGGACGTCTCTACGACGACTTTTAAGGGATGATTATGGATAAAATCGTTAATTTCTCTGATCTATTAAGGCGCAACGGGATGCCAGCCAGCATCCGCAGCACCCACACCGCCTGTCAGGTGGTGGAGAATTTCCATCTGAAGGGAATCCAACTGCAGGATGCCCTGGCCGCGGTTTACGTTAAGGACCAGGGCCATCGGGAGAAGTTCAACACCCTCTATGAGGACTTCTTCTACCCGAAAAAAGAAACCACCCCTGAGGAGGATGCTCCTCGGGTGAAGGCGGTTAAGTCGGTGGTTACCTTCCCCAACGAGGGTAAGATCCAGTACCAGTTCTCCTTTAAGGAGGATAGTAAGGCCGAAGTTAAGGCGGTGGAGGTAGAATCCACCGAAGTGGATTACCGGCCGCCTTTGGAGGATTATCTGGACCTGGATGAGAAGCAGGACCTGTTGTATCAGGATATAAACACCCTGAACTCCTTCCAGCCCGAGCTTTTCCAGTTGTGCCAGGAGCTGGGTAAGAAGATCGCAACCCTGAGAAGTCGGAGGATGCGCCACTCCCAGAAGCTCCGGCCAGATGTGCGTCGCACCATCCGTAAGAACCTAAAAAATGGGGGCACCCTCCTGGAGCTGGTTAAAACCCGCCCCCGGATCAAGGGTGGTCACTACTATTTCCTGTGTGACGTGAGCGGCTCCTGTGACTGGATCAGTAACTGGTTCTTCTGCCTGGTCTACGCCGCCCAGAACAGCTTCCGCCGGGTGCGGGTCTTTGATTATGATAACCAGGTGGTGGAGACCACCTCGGCACTGGGAGAGATTGGCCTCCTGGATGCCTTCACCCGGGTGCGGGATCTGCACCAGAAGAACCTGATGATCCACGGCACCTCCAACATGTACCAGGCCTTCTCAGATTTCCAGGACCGGGCGATTCTGAATGGCCGGTCCAACGTCATCATCCTCACCGACTGCCGGGACTGGGCCGGTCCTAAGGAGGATGGTCAGCCCCTGAGCGCCTCCTTAATCCGGGAGATGAGCCGGAGGGCCCGTCGGGTTCTGATCTTCAACCCGGAGGAGATGAAGAAGTGGGATGTGGTGGATAGCTGCGTCAGTGAGTACCGGGAGGCCGGGGCCCAGGTGCATGAGGTGCGGAACCTGGAGCAGATGGCCCAGCTGGTCAGTGAAATATAATCAAACTCACCTTAACTTGAATAACTTCTACTTGAAAAAACCCACTACTTTTATTAGGCATTCCTAACTATGTTAGGTTATGAGTGATGGTAACCTCCTGTCAAACCCCCTGGTGCAGGTATTACTGGCTACCTGTTTTACCTGGTTCATGACCGGCCTGGGGGCCTCCACCGTGTTTTTAACCAAACGGGTGGGGCGCCGTTTGCTGGACGCATCTTTGGGTTTTGCAGCCGGGGTTATGATCTCAGTCAGCTTCTTTTCATTGCTTTTACCCGCGGCTACGGCGTACATCGCCCCCAACGTGCCCCAGTGGTTCCCGGTTATATTCGGATTCATCTTAGGGGCCCTATTTTTAGGAGTGAGTGATCATTTGCTGCCCCACGTCCACCCCGGAGCACCCTGTGCCGAGGCGGAGGGTATTCAGACCACCTGGAAAAGGAACCGGCTGCTGGTATTGGCCATGGTCCTGCACCACATCCCGGAGGGACTGGCCATTGGGGTGGCCTTTGCTGCGGCAGCATTAAGTAACAACCCTTACTCACTGATGGCTGCTATAACCCTGGCTATTGGGATGGGTATCCATAACTTCCCGGAGGGGATGGCGGTGGCCATGCCCATGCGGGCTGAGGGAAAATCGCCCTGGGTAAGTTTTGGCTACGGGCAGCTCTCTGGAGTTTTCGAGCCTTTATCCGCCCTACTGGGCTTTGCACTGGTGGCGGTGTTCCAGCCCCTCCTCCCCTACGCATTGGGGTTCGCAGCCGGGGCCATGATCTACGTGGCGGTGGAGGAGCTCATACCCGAATGTCAGCGGGGTAACCACACTGATCTAGCCACCTTCTCCCTGATCCTGGGCTTCGCCCTGATGATGGGTTTGAACATTGGTATGGCCTAAAAAAAGTTTATTTTCATTATATTGAATGCCTAGTCACCGGAAGTACTTGATCAGGGGCTCCAGATCCCGGCCACCTTGTATCTCTTTTCCCAGATCCAACTCCAGGTAGACCTTACGTCCCTTACCATAGCTGGATGATAATATTAGAAGGTTTCCCTTGAGTTTATAGCCATCCACCGGGGTGTGGCCCACCACCATGGCTTGGCAGTCCACCTTCTCCAGGAACTGGTTCACATCCCTCTTTTTAGGATCCCGACGCCACAGAAGATCATAAAGGGGCTGGTTGTCTAGGTAACTATCCCTGGTGAGGTTAATGATATCATCTATACTTTCCACCTTGGCTGGTCCGCTGTGGCTGATGAACACGCCGTTCTCGGTTCTAACCGCCACTGGCAGGGTTTGGAAGAAGTTTATGTATTCTTCTAGCTTCTCCTCCCAGGCGTCAGGGAAGGTCTCCATTAACAGCTGTTCGAAGTTGAGGTTCTGGTTCACCCCGCCCTTGTAGATGAGGATCTTGGTGATGGTGGCCCATTCATGGTTTCCCAGGAGGGGGTGGAAGTTGTCGTACTTATCATGGTAGTACTGGACCTCTTCGATGATTTCAATGGAGTGGTCGTTGACCCGGCCCATGGCATGTATGAAGTCGCCGGTGAGGATCAGGTGGCATTTACGGTTGAAGCACTTCCCCCACAGGGTCATTACCTTCCTGAAATCCTCCAGGTTGCCGTGCAGATCAGTGACCACCAATGCCCGGCCCGGTCCGGGTAGGGTGAGCAGGTCTCCCTCCACATATTTCATAATAATAATTTATTTTTTTCTCATATTTAATAGGTGGGAATTGGGATTCTCTAATTAATTATTTTAGACCCCTAGGTCCAAAGTATAAGTAAGGTTTTGTAGGGGCTGATAATTCTTGGACCGAAGCAAGTCCGGGGGGGTTCGAGAGTGGTCAGGACTGATCCTGATCATTTTAGTTTTAGTTTTAATAGGCCTGGCAATCTTCCAGAGAGTAACCCTTAGCCAGTGGTTTCAGAACGAGGGACTGGATATCCTCTACGCAGTTATACTGGCCATCATTGCCGGACTGGGAATTGAATTCTTTTACCGCCAATTCTCAAAGAAATCACGGTTCTCCCGGACCACCATGGTTATGAAGCCCCGTAAGGTCCTGGCCCGGGTGAACCTACCCGATGGCAAGCACCTCACCATCAGCAAGTACAACCGGGTCTTCGGCCGGGAAGACTTCCTGGGAGTCCTGGTAGGGGAGAAACTGCTCTTTATCGGTAAGGACCACTTCAAAATCACCCGTATGGACGACGGATTCTACATAGAAGATTTGGAAACCAAAAACGGTACCTGGGTTAACGGGGAGAACATCCAGGGTTTGGGGAAGATTAAGTTAATGCATAACGATGAGATCGACGTGGCCCATGCCATCTTAACCGTTTACCAGGAGGAAGACCTTATAGAAGGGTAGATGAGGATGAAATGTAAGTATGCTGGCTGTGAATCCGAGACCTACCAGGAGGAGGACTACTGCATATTACATATGGATCTGCCCCCTAAAGGAGACCATCTGGAGTTAATTAAAAAGTTAAAGGAAGAAGAAGTAGAAAAGAAGATCCAAGATGGTGACCTCAACTTCAAGGGCGCCCGGTTCTATGATGTTAACTTCAGCGGCCTGCACATCCCCGGGGACCTGGTACTGACCCAGGCCGTGGTGGAGAATGACTTCCACTGCCTGGACTCCGAGGTGGATGGTGGGATCTGGTTCGACCAGGGTCGAGTCGGGGGACACGCCTTCTTCGAATCCTCCCTCATAAGGGGGAGCATCTCATTTTACAAGGGAAAAGTTGGGGGTAACATCTCCTTCGACCACGCCCGGGTGGATAAGTACGTGTGGTTCGAGGGGGTGGATGTGGATGGGGAGGCCTCTTTCAACCACTGCTACCTGGGGGGTAGCATATCCTTTAATAAATCCCGGATCGATGAGAATGTATCCTTTTATGGGTCCACCATCGAGGGCAACGCCTGGTTCGAGGATGCCTACCTGGGGGGCAGCACCTGGTTCGATCTAGCCGAGATCCGAGGGGCGCTCTGCTTCCGAGGAACCCGTTTCAAGTACATCAAGAGCCAGGAGCGAGCCTGCCGCAGCGCCAAGATCCTGTGGGAAAAATTAGGAGACCGGGGCAAAGCCGACTACCACTTCTACCGGGAGATGGAGGCCAAACGAAAACAAAAAGGATATCTGAGTCGCTACCTGGAGTTAATCGTCCAGTACCCCTTCGGCTATGGGGTGCGACCTTTCCGCTTGATTCTGACTTTCATCGGCATCATGATCGCCTTCGCATTGTTTTACTGGATGGCGGAGGGCATCTTGAACGTGGATGTGTTCCTGGACAAGCTGAGATTTAGTTTTTTAACTATGCTGATACCTGCTTATGGGGCTATTAATGCCAAGACCGGACTTTATGGTTGGTTAACTATCCTGGAGGCCTTCATTGGGGCCTTCACCTGGCCCACGTTCATGGTTATCTTCGCCCGGAAGTACATGCGGTGATTGACAACTTAGACTAAAAGTTTCATAATTCTAGAGAAAAGAATAGTAAAAATTTAATATTACCAGATTTAAATTAAGATATTGTGAAGCAATAGACCCGTGATATGTTCTAATTAGAAAAAAAGAAGAAAAATGAAAATGTCAGGTCCCAGATTATTAATATTAAGTGCCTCAATTCTCGTTTTGATATTTATAATTTTGGCTATTTTTCAAACAGAAATTTTTACTCAATGGTTTAGATATGAGTGGATGGATCTTCTCTATGCTGTTATTCTCGCGGTTATCGCCGGATTATTATTAGAATTTATCTATAGGAGATACTCAACCAAGTCGAAAATGCTCCAGACTACCATGACTCCAGCATCAGAATCATCAAAATTCATGGCCAAACTGATTTTAAAGGAAAATCAGGAGTTTTTGATTAAAGAATATGAAAGAATCTTCGGACGTGAGGATTTCATTGGAGTTGCCCCTGCGGACGAGCTAATGTTCATTGGTAAGGAACACTTCAAAATCACCAGAGAAGAAGATGGTTATTATATTAAAGATCTGAACACCAAAAATGGTACCAGCTTAGATGGGGAAGACTTAACTGGTCGGGGAAAAATAAAACTTGCTGACGGTAATGAGATATTAGTGGCAAAAACTTTAGAAATTAAATATTTTGAAGATAAATGATGGGAATGTTACTTATTCTAAGCGTTGTGTATTCCCCTTAACCTGATTTCACACCTATTCTCATAATACAATCGAATAAACCGTCTTAGTTTATGGTGTATGTTAACTCATCTACATCTCTTTGATGACATTATGCGGATCTTCAGTCGATAGATAGTTCCTTTAATAACTAATCACCCTAATTTTGATTGAAATTAAATATATGTAGGATTATTTTCATAAATAATATGCAAGTGATTCTATGGAAATTGATCCTGTTTGTTTTAAGAAAGTAGATTATAAAAATACTAAGTGGGTAAGCGAATATAAACGTAGAAAGTATTATTTTTGTGGTTCAAATTGTAAAAAGGCCTTTGATGAGAACCCCAAGAGTCACGTTGATATCTACCATCGACATTTGCATGAGATAGTTAACGAGGATCTGAGGAATAAGCTTCGATGGTGACTCTAATCAATATTTGAAAAATTTTTTCTATTTATGGATTCCAAGTTGAATAATGACTTTGAAAAAGAAAGTTTTCAACTAGGTTAACCGTGACTATTTCTGTACTTCCAGAAAGACATTTGGTTGATTTGATTCATTGTAATATTTATATATCGTAAAATTTGCAATTGACTACTTTTATCCTCCTCTACCCGAAATAATCCTTCAAAGTCACCTTCTTCTGATTCCCCAATTCACGGGGCGCCTCCATGGCCTTGAACTCCATCTTCTGGTTCTCCAACATATCCAGGGCATCATCAGTAGCCGAGGGAGCCACCAGCACCCCCCGAACATGGCCTTTGTGGTCCGAGAAACAGTCCACATATCGGCGCAGCTGTTTAACCGCCTGCACCCCTGCCTTCCTGCTTTTAAGTTCCAGGATAGTTAAATTCCCCTCCTGGTCCTTGCCCAGGATGTCGATGTATCCCTGGGGGGTGTGGTACTCTCGAGATGTGGCCCGGAATCCGGGTTCAACCAGTTCCGGCCGCTGCCAGATCAAATCCCCCATATCGGCCTCGTAGCCAGCCAGCTCCAGGTCCTGGGAGTCTTCTCCCCGGTAGTAGCTGATCTGGTATCCCCGGTGGATCTCCACCTCCAGGGACTCGGAGGGGTTGCGGCGCATGCCCTTCAGGTGCACCAATCCATTTTTCAACTCCACCGCCAGTTTGGTCTTGGAGGGCTGCCAGTTCACTGGCTCCAGGTTGCGGTCCTGGTGGATGATGAAGGCCCCGTCGGCCTTGATGAGTATGGTGCGGTCCCCCATTCCCAGGCGGCTGGTGGCCCGGCCATCATAGAAGACCTTGCAGGATGCGATTAGGGTGATGAAGGCCCGTTTAGAAAGGCCCTGGATTAGTAGCTGGCATAAGCGTTGGTTGTCGGGATTGTTCTCTGAGAAGAGTTTCATGGGGTGTTCACCTCGAAATATTTTCAACTTAAATAATTTAATATATTTTACATTCTTTAACCCGGATAGTTGGATAACCCGTACCGGAACAAAATAACTCCCCGGGTATAGGGCTGCACCGCCTTGATTTCTTTAAATAGGCTATTTTTACTCTTGGGTGTTAGGTTCTTGTCGGACTGGTAGGTTTCCAGTCCAGCGATGACCTTTCGGGGGAATATGTAGTTGAAAGATCTAACCCAGTTTCTTAAACCAGTTATATCCTGCCCATAGTCGCCTATATATAGCATGGGCACCAGGTAGTCGCAGTAGGGCTCAATTAAATAATATTCCTGGCTTCCATCCCATAACTCGGGTTTAACGCAGAGGTAGAAGGTCACTCCCTTGGTATCCTGGCGCATGGCTTTTATCTCTGGAACATAAGCGGACATGTTGTGGGTCTCCACATCCAGAAGGACCCCTACTTTCATATCCGCCACCTTTCGGGAGTATTTAAATCCCGGGTATACCCAGGCGTTGGTCTTCATTCCCACTGTCTCGGCCCGGGTTTGGGCTTCGGTTAGTACTGATTGGTAGTTATCATTGTTGGCCAGGACGTATATATCTGTAATTCCCTCCTTCTTTAAGTCGTTGAAGTTGATCTCCGATAGGGGTGTGGCCCGGGGGTTTATGAAGTATCCCACCTTGTAACCGGTCCCCAGAAGTGTGGTATGGTAGTAGGGGTTTAGGGTGCTGTATGGTTCCGGTACATCATCTAGATCCCCTACCGCAGCGATATATCCGGAGACTATTACAATAGACAGCAATACAGCTGCTAATATCATCTTGGACCTAATTTTAAACACCATTCGATAAGTATTTGTAATTATTTTTTTTAAATCTGATATTCGGGATAAGGATGGTTCTATCCCCTGGATTAGAAATAACCAACGGTTATATTAACTATTTTATATTTTTTCATACTCCAGATTTTTAATAACTATACGGCACATAAAGATTCTTATCATAAAAAAAATAATTAGGTCCCCTGTTATGTCAACTGAGTTCAACACCATCGAGACCGAGCTTTCCAAGGCCCACCTGGAGGAGGCTCTGGACTTTATAAAGGAGTATTATATCCTGCCCCAGCCGGAAAAATTCCCCCAGCTAAGGATGTACTTCCAGGATAACCATAAAGTTCTAAGTTACCAGACCCGGGATGATAAGGATGATTGGCTGGTAGATGTGGAGATAATAGCCCGCCAACCATTCCAGGTGAAGTTAACCCCCTCCCGTCCTGACATCCAGAAGGTAGTGGAGCGTCTCTCGGAGGAAGTGTTCATCGCCATCCAGTACTTCGAGGACCTGATACGTCAGTCCACCCTGTACTTCGCCTGGGTGGAGGGGAAAGAGATCATACCCGAGAAGCCACCCACCCAGCGCAAGAAGACCTCCTTCAAGATCTTCGGCAGCAACATGCTGGTGATCTACCTCCTATTTTTCGGAGTTAACATCGTCCTCTTCCTCTTACTGGGAATGTACGCCGCAGTAATAGCTATTTTAGGGGTGCAACTGGTCATTGTGCTCTTATCGGACCGTATCCTTGACAAAACAGCGGATTGGACCATCACCCCCGAAAATCCCCGGGTGCACATCCTGGAGTACCAGCTCCCGGTGGAGGATTTTAAGGATTTCCTTAAAAAGTTCGGCAAGGAGGAGGTCCTTAAGATGAAAAACGAGATCTACCAGAAGAGCCTGGCCCAGGGACAGGAGCCCACCTGTGAACTGGGAGAGGATGTTTTCCAGAAGTACGGCTTCCACTGCCAGGCCGATGAGAAGGTCTCCAAGGTGGTGGATGTGTACCAGATTGTCAAGACCGCCGCAGACAAGTTCGAAATCCCCATGCCCCGCATCGCAGTGAGCAACACCATGATCGCCAACGCCGCTGCCACCGGCCCCAGCCCAAACCGGGGCCTGGTCTTAATCACCACCGGACTCCTGGTGCAGCTGGAGGAGGATGAAATTTTAGCAGTGCTGGGCCATGAAATGGGCCACCTGGCCGGCCGGGACCCTCTAATTCTATTTAGCATTATCTCCCTGGAGTTCATTCTCCGCTTCACCGTACTATTACCCCTAGTGATCTTATCGCCTTTGGTTTACCTCATCGTGGCTCTGGGGTTCATATTCTTCGTGGCCAAGTTCTTCGAAACCCGGGCCGACCTACTCTCGGCCATGAAGATTGGGAAGCCCATGGTACTGGCCCGGGCCCTGCGGAAGATCGGCTACCAGCGACTGCAGGCCGAGCGCATATCCCCTACCCGGGCACCCAGCTGGATAAACTTCGACCCCCACCCACCCATCTACTTCCGCATCGACCGCTTGGAACGGATGAAAACCCCTATGGATGTGAAAAACCCCCTATTAAAATCGGCAAGAGACGTTTTTATTGGTTTCAAGCGCTCCCTGGGGATAAAGTAGGGTGATCAAGTTGGAGGTAACACTTCACAGCGTGAAAAGTAAAGATAATTGATGGTTGATCACACTTCACAGCCAACTGCAGACAGATAGGAATCAGCAAAAACTAATGAAAATGGAAGACTGGGAGATAACCATTCAGGGTGAACATATCTATTTTAAAAACTACTACGACCTTTCCGAGCCCTGGGAGGATGAGACCATAGAAGAGTTAGTGAATGCAGCCATAGTGGAAGTGGAATTGAAATTAAAGAAATTCCAGGAGGAATAGTACCTCAATCCTTTTTTTTACCTGATCCTAAAATTGATGGACACTTTTTTTAAAGATTATAATCTTTTATCAGCCTTTTTCATTCTGCGTCAATTTTTTAGTTTTACCTCATCGGTGGGTCCGCCCACCAGCACCGAGAACACCACTCCCAGCCCGGATATCAGAGCAAACACCAGGAAGGCCACTTGCTGGCTGTCCAGGAATAGGGTGTAATTGGAGGGGTTGATCTGCACCTGACCCAAATATATGGCGAAGATGAAAAGCATCAGGGCCAGTGAAAGTGTCTGTCCCATGTAGATCATGGTGGAAAGGGCGGAAGAAGCCATTCCATAGATCTTACTATCCACCGAGCCCATGTAGATACGGGTGGTGGGGGAGGAGAATAGGGCTTGCCCCACTCCCACCAGAATGAGAGCTACTATCGGGATCACCAGAGATGTCTCCGGGGTGAGGAAAGCCAGTATCAGAAGGCCCACAGTTACCAGAATCATTCCCCCCACCGGCAGTAAACGGTTTTCGGTCCGGTCCGCAGCCCGACCAATCACTGGAGATAGAACTGCCACCATCAGGGGTTGGGAGGCCAGTATCAGGGCTGTGTATTGGGGCTCCAATCCCCGCAGGGACTGGAAATATAAACTTAACAGGGTGGCCAGGGCGGAGATGGCTATATTTAAGGATAGCATGGACAGGGCGGTGAAGGAAGAGCGTCGGCTTTTGAAGATCTCCAGCTTCAAAATAGGACTCTCAGTTCTCCTCTCCAGTAAAAAGAAGCCCATAATTCCCAGAAGGCCAACTACAAGAAACACTTTTCCCAAATCCTCCAGGAGGGATGAGAATCCGTAGAGTAAGGCCACCAGGGATAAGGAATAGATAACTGCTCCCCGGTAGTCGAAGCTTTCACCCTTCGCCTCGGCCCATTCCATCTTTAGCTTCCAGAAGAGGATGAAAAGCAGTATTATACCAATGGGGACGTTGAAAAGGTAGATGCTCCTCCAGCCCAGGTACTGGATTAAAAGCCCGCCCAGAATGGGCCCCAAGAATAGTCCAATAAACACCGCACTAACGTATAAACCCAGGGCTTCACCCCTTCTTTCCATGGGGAACACCGAGCTGAGGAGGGCCACCATGGTGGCGAAGATCATGGCACAGCCCAGGCCCTGCAGGAAGCTGAATATCACTAAAATTATGCCAGAATCAGAAAAGGCAGCCAGTAAGGAGGCAATAGTGTAGATCAAAACTCCATAGGAGAATATCCTTCTACGGCCGTGTATATCTGCCAATCGACCGAAGGGTAGAACCGTTGCAGCATTGGCCAGTACAAAGGCGGTGGGTATCCACCCTAAAATTATTAGGTTAACCGCCAGTTCCTTCTGGATAACAGGTAGGGCCAGGCTAAGGGAGGATCCCATGAAGGGTATGAGAAAGGCAGCTAGGGATACCAGAAACAGGGTTACCCGCTGCAGTGACCGGTCCACAATCATGAATCTTCACACCCCATCTTATTAGCCCCTATTAATTATATGCCCTGGTCCCCATAGATAAAATTAACATAAAGGTGATTGAGTATGGTATCGGATCTGGTGCTTTCTGGGTTGTGGGGATTTCTGGGAGGATTTGCCCTGGTTATAGGGGCCTTCCTGGGCTATTACTTCAAGATATCCCCTCGGCTGGTGGCCTGTATCATGGCCTTCGGTAGTGGGGTGCTTTTATCTGCTATATCCTTCGAATTATTAGACGAAGCCTACCTCATGGGTAGCTTCGTAGACGTAGCCCTGGGTTTTCTCATAGGAGCCATCATATTCACCCTCACCAATCTGTATCTGGCCCGGAGAGGGGCCAAGCACCGGAAAAGATCCCAGCGCCCCCAGGACTTTGAAGGTAGTGGGGTGGCCATTGCCGCGGGTTCGGTTATTGATGGCATCCCAGAGTCCATTGCCATTGGTCTAACCATGATCGGGGGTGTGGGGGTGAGCACCGCCACGGTGGTGGCCGTGTTTTTGTCCAACATACCCGAGGGTCTGTCCAGCACGGTGGGTATGAAGAGTGATGGCTGGAAGGCATCCCATGTTTTCAGTCTATGGCTGGCCATCAGTCTTAGCACCGCAGTGGCCTCTATTCTGGGATATACTGTGTTCCAGTACCTTCCCGACGCAGTGACCTCGGTGGCCCTGTCCATTGCCGCGGGTGGTATCCTGGCCATGCTGGTGGATACCATGATCCCGGAGGCCTTCAGCCAGACCCATGACCTTTCCGGCCTCTTAACCGTGGTGGGATTCACCATATCCTTTATACTATCCAAATTATACTAAAAATAGGAGATTCATATGCACGACTGTCCGTACTGCAAGAAACTGGAAGCCTACAACTTCGGGGATTACTTGGATAAGACCCAGCACTGGATAATCTTCCTGGCCCCTAACCAGAGTAACCTGGGTACCTGTGTGGTAGCCCTCAACCGGCACCATCCCACCCTGACCGGGTTAAACACCAGCGAGTGGGAGGAGTTCACCGAACTGGTGGAGAGGATGGAAAGTGCGGTTAAGAATGCCTTCCAGGCCACTCTATTTAACTGGGGTTGTCTGATGAATTCTTTCTACCTGGAGAACAATCTGGAGCCCCATCTGCACTGGCACTTCATTCCCCGCTACCGGGACCCGGTGGAGTTTGCGGGGCACATCTTCGAGGATCCTCACTTCGGTTATATGCGGCCCCGGCCCCCGAAAAATATATCCCCGGATGTGCGGGAGAAAATAATTAGTAAAATAAAAGAGTATATGTGAATATCTATTTCTGGGTTCCCTGTATCGCTTGAAGGGCCTCTTCCATCTGCAGGCGGACGTACCATCTCTCATCCTCCAGGGCCTTCTGGAGGGCGGGAACCGCCCGGGGGTCGCCTATTTTTCCCAGGGCACTGGCCGCGTGTCGGCGGACACTGACATCCTCGTCCTGGAGGGATTGAATTAATGGTTCCAGGGCCCTTTCATCCTTGATCATACCCAGGGCCTCTATGGCAGCGCTACGGAAGCTGAAGTCTTCATCATCCAGGGCGGTTAGAAGGTGTAAAACCGCCCGCTCATCCCCGATCATGCCCAGGGCAAGGGCGGCCTGATTTCTTATTTTATCATCTTCCAGTGCATTGATGAGTGGTTTCAGGGCCCTTTCATCCTGTATTTTTCCCAGGGACTCGGCGGCGTGTACCTGCACGTACCACTGGTCATCAGTGAGGGTTCTCAAGAGGTCGGGGACCGCTTGGGGATCTCCCATCTCCCCCAGGGCTATGGCGGCGTTGGATCGCACGTCACTGTTACCATCCGCCAGGGCCTCTTTTAAAGGTTCCAGGGTAGAAGGGTTTTTTTCCTGCCCAGGGCCCGGGCTGCTTCCCAACGAGTCTGGTCATCCCCCTGTCTCAGGGCTTTGATCAAACCCTTAATATTTCCTTCCCTTTCCAGTTTTGAAACATCAGGCCGATATTTACCATCCAGAATCCCCATAATCATTCACCCCTTTTGTGTGTTTTATTATGTGGGGGATTAAATAAATAATATCGGTTTAAGTAAGTTTATGTATGATAAAAATCCTTTAAACCCTTAAAAAATAGTTATTGATAAATAAACGGCACCAATATGGCCTTTATATATCTATAATAAAATTTATCTACTTTTCATCTTCCGGTAACTTCCCGTGCTGGTGGTAGTAGCGGAAGGCCTCCATGAATTGAGAGGCGTAGGGGTAGACTTCCATGAAATCGGCGAAGCTTTTCAGGTTGCAGATGGTGGATTTGCTCAGGACATGTTCCATGGCACAGGCATCATCACCGGCCACCTCCACTCCCACTCCCAGGAGGTTTAAGAAGTCCTCCAGGACGGTGTGTCTTTCCATGATGGCCTCGGCCACCTGCTGGCCCTCAGGGGTTAGTTTTATCTCCCGGTAGCGCTGGTAGGATACCAGTCCCATCTGGGATAGTTTCTGTACCGCCTCCACCACACTGGGTGGTTTCACATCCAGGGCCTGAGAAATGTCCTTTACCTTTATCTCGCCCTTATCCCTACCAAGGCAGTACATGGTCTCCAGATAGTCCTCCACACTCTGACTTAGCCGGGGATTGGGTTTCATTTAATCCTCTTCTTCCTTTTTATCCTGCCATTGGATGTGGATTTTGGTTGAGGAACACGCACCACAACTTGAACAGTTATGTCCCACTATCTTGCGGATTACATTTAAAATTTTCATTTATATCACACTCCAGATTAGGTTGAGAATGGTACCCGCCAGTAGGGCCACCCCCATCATGATACCCACCACTTTCACCAGGTCCTTAACTCCCAGTTCCTTAAAAAGCACCGCAAATGTGGCTATGCAGGGGAAACTCACCGCCAGGAAGGTGGATGCCACGGTGAGTTGCTGGGCGGTGAGCTGGAGAGGTGCCAACATGGCGGTGGCCAGATCCTTCCGAAGGAATCCCATGATCAGGGCCCCGATGGCATCGGAGGGGAGTCCCAGTAGTTGGGATAGGATGGGTGAGAGTAGGATGGTGAGATAATCCATAATTCCCACCAGGTACAGTACGTTGATAGCCAAAAGTCCCAGGAACACAAAGGGAACCGCCTCGATCATGAATCCTTTCACCCGGGTCCAGGTCTTCTGCAGCAGGGTCCTGAGGTGGGGAATCCGGTAGGGTGGTATTTCCACGAATATCTCCGGACTCTCCCCGGGCATCAGCCGGTTCAGGAGCATGCCCATGGTTATGAATATGACCAGCAGGGTTCCGTAAACCACCGCAATGTAGTTCAAACCGTAGGGACCTAATAATCCAATGATAACCGCAGTTTGGGCCATGCAGGGTACGGAGATAGCAATCAGGGCAGTGGCGATGAACCTCTCCCGGCGTCCTTCCAGTATCCGGGTGGATAAGACAGCAGGGAAGTTGCAGCCCAGTCCCAGGATGATGGGAATTATAGAAAATCCATGGAGTCCTACTTTGTGCATTAAACTGTCGATGATAACCGCCAGGCGAGGCAGGTAGCCCAGATCCTCCAGAACCCCCAGGACCAGGTAGAAGGATAGTATATAGGGCAGGACCACGGCAAATTCCACATACACCCCCGTGGTGAGAAGGCCGAAGGAAGTGGCGTATTCATAGCCGTTGCCAATGAGTATTTCATTTATAACTCCATTAGGAGCCACCGAATTCACAACTTGGGTAATGAAGGGTCCGTAATACTGGTAGTAGAGAGGATCGAAGATATTGGATATGAGAAACTCGCCCATCCCCACCACCACCTGCAGGGTGAGGTAGATAACCAGCAGGGCTATTATAAATCCATAGATAGGATGTACCGATGCTCTTTCCAGTCGCTGCAGCAGGGTGGGGTGGCGGTGTTCTATCCTCTGCACCCGGGAGACCAGCTGGCCAATATAGGCCCATCTCTTTTCATCACTCATGTTTGAGATTTTAGGTTGGTAATGGTCCTTCTGTTTCAGGGATTCTTCCATTACCTCCACCAGTTCCTTTAGTCCCTCTCCACTAACGGCGGTGAGGGCCACCACCGGCACTCCCAGGGCCTGGGAGAGATTAGACAAATCAAGATGTACCCCTTTACTCTGGGCACAGTCCCACATGTTCATGACCAAGACCAGGGGACAGCCGCTTTCTAAAAGTTGCAGGGTTAAAAACAGGTTTCGTTCCAGATTAGTGGCATCCATAACACTTACCACCAGATCCGGGCTCTCCTCCTGGAACATCTGCCGGGCCACCTCCTCCGCCTGACAGGAAGGCTGCAGGGAATAGGTTCCTGGCACGTCCACCAGTTCAGCCACCAGTTTTCCGAGTTTAACTTTTCCCTGGGTGTATCCCACGGTGGTACCAGCATAGTTGGAGGAGGTGACCTGTACCCCGGTTAATCTGGAGAAGACCACACTCTTTCCCACGTTGGGGTTGCCCATTAACAGTATCTTCATAGTCTCTAGTCACCTATTATCAAATTTTCAAAGACAAAAAAAATAGTTAAAATTCACCCTACACCGGCTCCACTACTACCTTGGAGGCCATTCCCCGTCCCAAGGCGATCTGGCAACCATCCACCTCCAGGACCACTGGTCCGTGGAAGGGAGCGGCAGATATTTTGAGAATGGATTTGCCTTTACGAATATTAAGGGACTCCAAACGTTTGGTAAATCCTAGACCTCCATTAATTTCGTTTATAATTCCTGATTCGCCATTCTCAAGCTGGTCTAGGGTGGTCATGATGTTCTCCAGATTTGAATAGATCAACCTTTAATTAGGTTAACCTAACTTTTGTTAGGATTACCTAACTCTTCCATGTTATATAAAGTTTTGGTATCAGAATTTTAGAACCAGCCGATTATTCCCTTCTTGAGGAAACCATTATAAGACATACAGGGGAATAATGTCTAGACAAAAGAGGTAAGGACTAATATGGCCAAGTACAGTATGGAAATATCCATTATCATCAGCATCGTAGCGGGACTCATCATCTCCAACATTCCCATTGTGGGTATCCGGGGAATGCTTTCCATAGTCATTGTGGGATTTATAGCCAGCTACTTTACCGAACCAGAGAAGACCAGCTCCATGGTGGGAGCCACGGCAGGGGTGGTTATGGCCGTTCTACTTTTAATTATCAGTTTCTTATCACCACCCGACCTGCCCTACACTCTGCCCAGTGCCACCTCCCTGGGAGTGTCAGCCATGGCCAACGAATTTTTCGTCCTCATACTGGGCATCATAATGACAGTTTTAATCTACGCCTTCCTGGGCTTGGTGGGTGGTTATCTGGCCACGGTGTTTTTCAATCCCCCGGAAGTAGTAGAAACACCCCGCTACATAGAAAAACCAATTAAGCCCATATCCAAGAAAAGACCTAGAAGGACCTTGGAGAGAAAAAAACTTTAATTTTAGGGTGTTAACTTGACAAAAGTACTGGTAGTTGGATCCGGGGCCGGGGGAGGCATCCTGGCCAGTGAACTATCCCGAAACGGGGTGGAAGTCACCATCATCGAGAAGGGACCCTCCACTCCACCAGGTGATGCGCACCGCCATTATGATATCATCAACACCGGAGTGGAGATCAGCCGAACCGACTGCGTTGGAGGAACCACCATGGTAACCGCCGGTAATGCAGTCCGAACCTGTCAGGAAGAGCTCTTAAAACACGGGATAAATATTGATGCTGAGCTTGATGAAGTGGAAGAGGAAGTGGGAGTTACCACCCTCCCGGATTCACTATTCGGAGAGGGAACTCTTAAAATAATGGACAGTGCCCGGGAAATGGGCCTGGCAATGGAGAAGATGCCCAAATTTATTGATCCCCGTCTGTGCCGGCCCTGTGGAAAATGTGTGCTGGGATGTAGTAGGGATGCCAAGTGGACCTCCCAGGAATACCTTAAAAGTGCCATTAATTCCGGGGCTGTTTTAATCGATAACACCCCGGTGGTGGATATCCTCATTAAAGACGAAAAACTGAAGGGTGTCAGAACTCCGGATAAGGATTACCTGGCGGATGTGGTGGTCTTATCAGCAGGGGCCATCTCCACCCCGCGATTATTACAGAGGGCGGGTTTAGAAGCTGGTGCGAAACTTTTTGTGGATACTTTCGTAACCATAGGTGGCAAACTGGAAGCCATCGGCTTCAACGAGGAAGTGCAGATGAACGCCCTTTTAAAAAGAAAAAATTTAATCCTGTCACCCCATTTTTCCAGTATACTGGCAGATAAGATCCCGGGTGCACTTCCAGGAGATATACTGGGGATGATGGTTAAAATCAGGGATAGCAACCAGGGACAGGTTACAACTAATTCGGTTGTTAAGTACAATACTGCTCTAGATGTGGAGTTATTATGTGAAGGAGCGGCTTTAGCCGGTTCCATATTAACCTCTGCTGGTGTTGACCCCCAGAGCCTGGTATCCACCCCGGCCCGGGGAGCTCATCCAGGAGGGACGGCGGCCATTGGGGATGTGGTTGATTCTAATTTGGAAACAAAAATAGAAGGTCTTTTCGTGGCCGATGCCAGTGTAATCCCTCGTGCACCGGGTGCTCCACCAGTCCTGACCATACTGGCCCTGGCCAAACGGCTGGGTAAATATTTATCCAAAGAAAGGATTTAAATTCTTATTTTACGTATACCGGCCACCAACTGAGGCAAAACCAAATCCATGTCCAGGTCATCTAGTGCCTCTATAACTTTATCCAGTTCAGCATGGGTTTCCGGGTGTCGGGGTGCGGCACTGCAGCCCTCTTCCGGAAGGATGGAAAGGGGATAGGTGCCAATCTTCTTGGCCAGGTCTTCGATCTCCACCTTATCCAGGCCCATCAGGGGACTTAAGAGGGGTATGGTGGTGAAGTGACGGGTGGCCACCAGGTTAGGGAGTGTCTGAGATGCAACCTGTCCCATGCTACTACCATCCAGGGTGGCCAGGGCCCCCTCATTCTGGGCCAGTTTCTCGGCCACCTGGTACATGCCACCCTTGCACAGTACACAGGTCATGCGAGGAGGCGCCTCCTCGATGCAACGGGTTAGAAATTCACCATAGTCCACAGTGTAAAGATCAAATCGGGACCCGTGGGAGTATTCCTTAATCTTCCGGGCTATTTTTTTAATCTTCTCCTCCTCGCCGGAAGTGTAGGGATAGTTGTTGAAGTGTAAGGCAGTTATGCTGCAGCCCCTCTTCATCATTAAGTAACAGGCCACCGGAGAGTCAATACCAGTGGATAGAAGTGCCACTAACCGGCCCTGGGTGCCGATGGGCAGTCCGCCGGGGCCGGAGATTTTCTGATGGAAGAGGTAGGTCTTATCTCCCCTTACTTCCAGGAATATTTCAAAATCAGGATTAGTAAGATCCACCCGGGAATGGGTGACCTGGTAAACCACCGAACCTGCGAAAGCTGCCATTTCCTGGCTGGTGAAAGAGTGCTGGCCCACACGGCGGCAGCGGATAGCGAAGGAATCTTCTCCACTGAATTGGCCATCTTCGACCAGTTTCCTAGTGTAACGGGTTAATTCTTCTTTTATCACTTCGCAGTCGGTATCGGTGACCCAGGCTGGACTGAATGAAACTACTCCAAAGGTCTTGGCTAGAACATTATGAGCTTCCTTTACATCTTCCACTTGGAGGAAGATCCGTCCCTGCTCCAGGGTAGACTGGCAGTCCAGTGCTGATTTAATGTTACCTAGAAGTCGTTTCTCAAACCTCTTCCTCACCACTGGACTCTTAATACCTATCTCCCCATAGCGGACGATAATTAATTCGTTATTCATGTGCGTCTCCTGTGTGAATTTATAAAAATTTTAGTTAGTAATGGAAGGTATGCTACTATTTAATTATGATTTCAGGCTTTGAATATCAATCGGTTATTTATTTGTTGTTGGTAGCTGAATAGTTCATATTAATTTTCTAAATTAAACATCAACTTATAAAAAATTAGTACCATAGTATTATTGATTAAGATGGATTTAAAAGGTGGGAAAATGTCAAAAAACAAGAGTAACATGCCAGAAAAAGGTGCAGCAGTCCAAAAAGACCTGGAAACCTATGCCGTGAACCCCTATATCCCGGGAGGTCTGGTTGATCCAGATACCCTGAGAAAAATAGCCGATGTAGCGGAAAAATATGATGCTAAATTCCTTAAATTATCATCTGAACATCGGATTACCATCTTTGGTATCCCCTTTGAAGATATAGATAATATCTGGAAGGATTTAGGTATGGGGCCCGGTGGTTTATCAGGTAAAATTGTTAGGCCCGTTAAATTCTGTATTGGGTCTTCATCCTGTAAGATGGCCATGCAAAAAACCATAGATATCGGTATGGAGATAGACCAACAGTTCAAGGGAACAAAAACACCGGACAAGATGAAAATCGCTGTATCCGGATGTAAAAACTCCTGTGCAGAACCTGCAGTGAGAGATATTGGCCTTATCGGAACTAAAAATGGTTGGAATGTCCTGGTGGGTGGTAACGCAGGTATCAATCCCCGACTAGGTGATTTGATAGCTGAAGACCTGACTGAAGAAGAGGTTTTAAATTTAATGGCTAAAATTATCACCTATTATAAAGACCACGAAGAGAACAAGCGTTTAGGTGGATTTATAGATAATATGGGATTGGAAGAATTCAAAAAAGAAATTTTATAAATTATTTAGGGTGTACAAATGTGTCCACTGGTAAAAATAGAAATCCGTGAAGGAAAAACAAGTGAATATAAAAAGGCCATCCTGGATGGGGTGCATGAGGCCCTGGTGGAGGCCCTGAAGATCCCGGACAGTGACCGTTTCCAGAGGATCTACCAACTGAAGAAGGAAGACTTTGAAGTCCCCCCAGACCGGACCGACCAGGCCACCATCATTGAAATTAAAATGTTCCCAGGCCGCTCCCTGGAGGCTAAAAAGAATCTGTATCAACATATAATCCGAAATTTAGAAAATAACCCTGGAATCAATGGACAGGATGTGATGATCATCTTACTAGAACCTCCCCTCTCAAACTGGGGTGTGAGGGGTGGTCAGCCAGCCAGTGAGGTTGATCTGGGCTTTAATATAAATGTTTAAAAAAAAAGAGGACCCCGGGATAGCGAATCCCGGGATCGGAGGCGGTAGGAAATTAAATTTTCTTTTTTATTTGGTCTGCACCGGCACCTTGGGTGGTCTTAATAGGACGATGGCCAGTATTATACCAATCAGGGCCAGCACCAGGACGTAGGGGAACACTCCCAGGTAAGATCCGGTGGAGGTTTTTATGAACCCCGCCAATTGGGGACCCACTATACCTCCGGCACCGTAGGCCAGAAACAGCAGCCCATAATTCCGGGGATAATCCAGGTTTCCAAAGTAACTGCCGCAGGTGGTTGGTGCAATGGCCAGCCATCCTCCCAGACATCCCCACAGGATGGCAAAGGCCAGGATGTATACTGTGACACTGGGCATCACCATGATAAGTAGTGCTGCCAGGGCGATGAGAATGAAAGACACAACCGCGGTATAGCGGGGTGTTAGTCGGTCGGTTAGAAAACCAAAAATTGGTCTTCCGAAGCCGTTGAAGACCGCGAAGACACCCACCAGGGTGGTGGCCAGTGCTGCTTCCACTCCCACTTCCACTCCCAGGGGTTTGGATATTCCGATGGCCATTAGACCGGATAGGCAGCCGATGAAGTAGCATGCCCACAGGGCATAGAAGTATCGGGTCCGGACCATATCATCCCGCATTAGTTCACAAAGGGCATCCTGTCCGGGTTCAGGTGGCTTTGGGCTCCAACCGGCTGGGGTCCACCCAGTCCGGGGGAATTTAAGAGGTAAGGCCAGGAGTATGGTTATGATAATAAAGGCCATACCAAAGACCCGGAAAGTGTTCATAACCCCGGCAGCGGTAATGAGGTACCCCGCGATGTTGGCGGTGATTAAAGCTGAAAACCCGAAGCCCAGTAGGGTCAGTCCCACGGCCAGTCCCCTTTTATCCGGGAACCAGCGGGATGCAACCGCCACTGGCACTCCATAGGCTATTCCAACTCCAGCTCCGGCGATGACCCCATAGAATAGGTACAGCCACTGTACCGAGGAGGCAAAGGATGACAGAAGCCATCCTAGGCCGGTTAAAAGACCGCCCACTATGACCATGTTCCTTGGTCCGTACTTTTCGATGTACTTTCCAGTGAAGGGCATGGCAATGGCGAAGAATGCCAAAAACACCGAAAAGGGCAGTAGAATCTCGTTGGCATTTACCACCTGACCCAGTTGGGTGGTGAAGTAGGTGGTTAAAGGTGCCACAAAGACACTCCAGGAATAGATGGTACCCAGACAGAGGTTGATGATCATGCCCAGGACGATGAGAATCCATCGGCCTTTCAGAGCATCCATTCCCATTATTTTTTCGTTTGTATTTTTTTCCATTAAATCACCCCAAAAAAATTATGATTTTTTGGAGTTTTTAGTTCATTTTTATTCTAACTTTTCTTACTTCGGATTTCACCACTTATTCTATTCTTCCAAGGTCGATGTGTCACCCAGATCTTCGCCTTCTTCCTGTGCGCGCAGGATACGGCGCATTATCTTACCACTGCGGGTTTTGGGGAGTTTATCCACTTGTACAATTTCACCCAGTACCGCTACGGGTCCTAACTCGTATCTTACGTGTCGGTTCAGATCCTCGATGAGCTGGGTCTTGAGTTCGTATCCTTCCCTCAGGATTACAAAGGCCTTGATGACTTCCCCTTTGATGGGGTCAGATCGGCCAATAACCGCTGCTTCGGCCACTGCCGGGTGGCTTACGAAGGCTGATTCCACCTCAGCGGAGCCAATACGATGCCCAGCAATTTTCAGGACATCATCGGAACGGCCCTGTATCCAGAAGTAGCCGTCTTCATCCTGACGCACCATGTCCCCGGCTTTGTAGACGCACCCCGGAATATCCTTCCAGTACACATCCAGGAAACGGTCCTCATCCTTATACAGGGTTCGGAACATAGAGGGCCAGGGATTTTTAACCACCAGATAACCACCTTTGCCCAGTGGAACTTCATTTCCCTCCTCATCCACTACCTGAGCATCTATACCGGGGAAGGCCTTGGTACAGGAGCCAGGTTTTAAGGTTGATACTGGTAGTGGAGATATGAGATGCATTCCCGTTTCGGTCTGCCACCAGGTGTCCATGATGGGACACTTCTCCTTACCCACGTTGGTGTAGTACCACATCCAGGCTTCGGGGTTGATGGGTTCCCCCACCGTTCCCAGGATCCGGAGGGAGCTGAGGTTGTATAAGTTGGTGTAACGGGCCCCGAAACGCATCAGATGCCGGATGGCCGTGGGGGCAGTGTAAAACTTGGTTACCCCGTATTTTTCCACGATCTTCCACCATACTCCAGGGTCCGGGTAGTCGGGTGCTCCCTCATAGACCACGGTGGTGGTTCCCAATAGTAACGGTCCGTATATAACGTAACTGTGGCCGGTGATCCATCCAATATCACCAGTACACCACCACATATCATCCTGGTGGATGTCAAAGATGTTGCGCAGGGTGGTGGCCACTCCTACCATGTACCCCGCGGTGGTGTGCATAACTCCCTTGGGTTTACCGGTACTGCCGGAGGTGTAGAGTATGAAAAGGGGGTCCTCAGCATCCATGGGTTCCGGTGGACAGTCCACTGGTTCTCCTTCCACCAGACGTTCGTAGAATATTTCTCTTCCCGATAGTTCTGATATCTGGATATCGCTACCGGTGTGCTTGACCACCACAATGGTTTCAATGGTGGGGCACTGCAGAATGGCCTCGTCAGCTATTTTCTTTAAGTTAATAATTTTTCCCCGCCGGTAGGTCCCGTCGGCTGTGAAAAGCACCTTGGCT
The DNA here is from genome assembly GCA_027318585.1 of Methanobacteriaceae archaeon. Taxonomy (GTDB): domain Archaea; phylum Methanobacteriota; class Methanobacteria; order Methanobacteriales; family Methanobacteriaceae; genus Methanobacterium. The sequence goes on from DAHVOW010000022.1 coordinate 24,099, forward strand.
TTGGCGTCGTTCATCCGATCCACAAAGGCACCCACTGATAAGCCTGAGTAGACCACGCTGTGCACGGCTCCGATCTTGTTACATGCCAAAAGAGCTATTAACAATTCGGGACACATGGGTAGGTACATGGAGACTGTGTCCCCCTTCCTGACTCCCAGGTTTTTCAGGGCGTTGGCCAACTTATTAACTTCCAGGTAGAGTTCATAGTAGGTGATCTTCTTTTCCTGACCGCGCTCGTTGATGTAGAGGATGGCGATCTGGTTACGTTTCTCGGTCTCGATCCAGCGGTCCACGGCGTTATAGGCCAGGTTAATCTTTCCTCCGGTGAACCATTTATAGAATGGTTTATCCGAGTCGTCAAGGACCTTATCCCACTTTTTGAACCATTCAAATTGTTCTGCCTGCTGGGCCCAGTATTTCTCCAGGTCCTTACCTTTCTCTATTTCGGCATCCCAATCCTTTACGTGGGCTCGGTTTTTCACATCTTCGCTAGGTTCGAAAACCCTCTTCTCGTCCATTAGGACGGTGGTATCGCGTACCATTTACATTCCCACCATTTTTCCTGGTTTTACTTATGATAATAACTAAGTTGCTCTTGGTATATATATATTGCTATGATTAATCATTATAAATCTTTATTAATCATGATAAATTAGGGATAGTCTAAAAAAAGAACAATTAATTACCATTAAATCAGTATTTCAATAAGTAGTATTTTTTGTCTTTTAACTCTTTAAGAGCATTTTCAAATCCACTACGATATCCATTTCGATATCCATCCACATAATACTTTATAGCAACGTTTTCTTTTAATTCTTCAAAAAAATCAAGCTCTCCTTCAGGAATAGGATCTAAAGATTTTGTTAGGATCAAACTTGTCAAAAGATTAGGGTTTATACTTAAATTTTTATTAGATTGATGTATCTTATTCATAGTGCTAAAATGGATCCCCGTTCCATATGCAGGCAATTGAATTCCTATTTCTGCACTCATTAAATCTTTAGAGTCACTAATGGAAGATACTTTAATATAAGATTTATAACCATTATAGGATTGGCTGTTAGGAGCAGATACGTCGTCAAAGGTCCTATTCACTGTTATACCTGGAAAAGGGTCTCCTAGATCACCAGCTACATCTTTTGGTATTTCTCCTTTTCCTTTGAATAATTCTGTTCTATCACTATGAAGATCTTGTTTTCCATCTGATTGTTCAAGGGTAAGGAAAAAATGTTTAGGATTATTATTTGGAAGTCTTTGAAAACACGCGTTCTCATTTACATGCCATATTAACAACCCATTACCAGGCAAATTTTTATCAAATCCTTTTTGCTGACGATTTTCCAAGAGAAAATACTCCCGGTCACTGGATCCTTCAATATTTATCCTATAAATACTCTTCTTATCATCTATAACTGCAGAAATATCATGGTTTTGAGGCTCATGATCCACTATTTTAGGTTCTGTCCAACCTAAATGAACCTTACACCATGCACTAGGATGAGAGGGTGTTCTTCCGGAATTGATGTAATGACCCATTCCCATCAAACACCAACTTCCTACAACTGGGGAATAGTCTTCTTTATATAAATCTGGTAATCCTAATATGTGGCCCACTTCGTGGCAAAGAACTCCTAGACGTTCCAAAAAAGGAAGTTCAGGAATATACAATATCTTTTCGCCCAAATACCTTCCTGAACTTCTATGGGTACTTTTAGATCATCTTGATGAGCTCTGATATAATTAATATCAAGTTTTGTATCCATCCCTTCCCCTGCATATACTACTATCAATATCTCGATGTTTCCATCTTTTGAGTATGGTTTAAAATCGAAGTTACCACTATTTTTAGCCTGGATAATGGTTTCTTCAACTAATTTTTGTGCTTTAGGATAATGGCCACTAATTGGAACTTTATCAACATATTCTGAACGTTTGTTTGCAGATATGAACCATTCGTCGTTGACATCACCATTTATATCCAACTGATTCCAAGAAGCTTCAAGGTAATAATCTCGCATACTACGATTAGAACCTCTACTGAAAAGCAAATCTTCAAAAAATTCAGGCTTTGTGGAAGATTTTTTATCTAGAAATTCCGTTAAAAGTACCAAAGCATTCTTTTTTCCTATTACTGGATCAATCTTTCTGCAAGGACCAGCAGAAATTGGAGCCATTTTTAAAGATCCATATTTTAAGCGTAATTTAAGTTTAAACCTTTCATTTTTTTGGTTTTGATCCCGCCATCTTATTTGGAGGGCTTTGAAAGTTTCAAGGTCTAAACCTCCCCTGAAACGGAATTCGACAGGGTCAATACCGGATTTAAGCAGTTTTTTAGTAATTCTAATTTTTTTATAAATAGACGGATGGAGATGTGTATCCCTAGCTGTTCCATCCCCATTTTTAAAAAACAAAATTATCAACCCTCAATTTTATACAATAATTATTTAGAATTTTTATCATTTATAATTTTTAATTTTTTAAAAAATCGTCTTAATTTTAAAATAATTAGTAATATATATGGTTTTCCTTATGATATAATTGGAAATATTTTAGAAAAATTTAACAATAATAACAATTTTAAATAAATACCATAAGAGGGGGTATTGTATGGTGGATGAAGAAAGGAAAAAGATGTATATAAAAGCCTATGAAGACGCAGCAAAAGATCTTACAGAAGCTAATTTAGAACACTATATTAAAGGATACACATCAGGTTATAGAGATGGTTATCAAGCTGCAATGGAAAGTATTAAATTATTAATGACACCCGAAATGCAGCAAAGGATGGTTGAAGAAGGTGCACAATTAGCTTGGCCACCAAGATGGTAATGATAACTTAGCAAAATAGAATTTATGGAAATCCTATCAATAGGAACCTAAAATTAGATTCCTTGGTTGTTATAATGTAGAATCTTAAATCTACTTTATAAATAGGTGGCCTTATGGAATTTAAAATCAATTATAAATTAAAAATTTATACATTATTATTTACCTTTTTGTTCGTAGTATCCATATTGTTTTCTTTTAATGCAGTTTTTGCTCAAGATAATGACACTGAAATTTTATTTGATGAAACAGGCCCATGGCTTGGAAAATTTTACACCATTCATAATATGGGAACCTATGGATCATCTGGCTTTGCCAGTTTATTGGAATCACAAGGATATAGCGTAGATAAACTAACAGAAGCCCCTATTACATCTGATAAGCTTAAAGGATACAAAGTTTTGATAATAGTAGCCCAATACCGAAATTATACCGATGATGAAGTAAATGCAATAAAAGAATTCGTGAATAATGGAGGGGGATTATTTTTAATTGGGAGTAATTGGGGTGAAGTGGATGGTGATCAAAATTATGCATTCAATAAAATCGCAAGAAGTTTTGGAGTAGATTTTGCTTATAATGAACTAGTAACCAATGATAAAAATTACATATTCTTTTCTAACGTAATAGAAATAACAGACCTAAAACCCAGTCCACTGACTGCTAACGTTCAAAAATTCTACTACATGATGGGAACTTATATAAAAAACCCAGGTCCTTCAAATGTCGTTGCATATACTGACCAATACGCTTGGGGTGATATAGGCCATACCACATCAGAAGGAATTACTGATAGTAATTATGAAAAAGATCCTGATGAAAAGAGTGGACCACTTGCAGTAGCCTCTCAAATGGAATATGGCAAAGGTAAAGTAGTATTTATGGGAGGTGCTTCCTCTTTCATTAATGCCATATTTTATCGATCTAATGTTTGGAAATTAGGATTAAATAGTGTTAACTGGCTAGCTAATCAACCTGAACCAATAAAATACCAAACTGCTAGTTTGTACTCTCTTGATTTAATATCATTCCAAATACTCTTAATGATGCTTTTTGCGGCCATTATATTTTCAGGATTTGGCTTTATAATAAGAAGAGACAAAAATTCTGAGATATCCTCAATTAAAACTATCAAAAACTGGAAATATAATGTTTTAATTATATTAAACGCTTTTTTCACTGTATTAGCAGGAATTTTTTTTATTCCTATTCAATTTTATCTCTACGATATTACGTTATATTCCACTTATGACCCCATTTTTGGCTACACTTTGTTCATAACCGGAGCATTATTCTTGATTTTTATGGGAATTATATTATTCAACCTCGCG
>DAHVOW010000023.1 GCA_027318585.1 Methanobacteriaceae archaeon
CCTTTATCCATGAGTCTTATTCCTATGAAAATGGCCTCCAGGAATGTTACGATAGGTTGGAATTTTTAGGGGACGCGGTCCTGGATCTGGTGGTGTCTGAATTCTTGTATGAAATGGATTCCCAGTTAACTGAGGGTGAATTAACCCGCAGGCGTGCTAATTATGTGTGTAAAAAGGCAATTCATACTTACTCTACCGAATTAGGATTAGAATCGTATATAAAATTGGGGGCTGGCTTGAAATTAACCAGTCGTGAACTTGATTCGGTTATTGCTGACGTTTTTGAATCCTTGATAGGGGCCTTGTACCTGGATTTAGGCCTGGAAGCTGTCCAAGAATTTCTCACATTAACGGTCTTACCACATATTAAGAACCAGGAAGTCTTTCATTATAACTATAAGTCTGAATTAAAGGAGTTATGTGATGTAGAGGGTCTGGAACTAAGTTATGACTTAATCCGGGAAGAAGGAAAACCACATAATAAAACCTTCACCATAGAGGCTATAATTAATGGAATAGAATATGGAACGGGTAGTGGTGGGAGTAAAAAGGAAGCAGAGCAGGATGCTGCTAAAATTGCATTGGGTAAAATTTAGACTAGAAAATTGTTTTGTAAAATTTAATTACAAAAAATAATTTGGTAAACCCTATACCAACTTTTTTTTACTTCCAATCGAAAATCAAAGAAACCATTGTAAATAAACCGCCCACCCTATATGTCCTGGTGCTTTTAATCAACTTTCACTAAAATTCATTTTCAAAAATAACGATCCGGAACGATAGAGGAGCTAATTCCTGATTTGAATACTATTTATTTAGATTTTTTGTTGGTGTGAACCACCTTGGCATCCTTATAGGCTTTATATTTGTCGGTTAGAAAGGATTGCTCAATAAATTCGATCTCAGACATTCCTTCATCTTTTTGGGTCTTCACGTATAGAGTGGACCACTCGATCATGGAGTGGAAGACGTTTATCAGTTCAGACCCGATTTCAGTCAGTGAATACTCAACTCTGATGGGAGCTTTACCCAGAACCTTCCTTTTCACCAGACCCGCATCCTGTAATTCATGCAACTGTTTGCTGAACACACTTTTGGAGGTGTGATTTAAATATTCATACAATTCACTGAAACTTTTATTACCCTTACTCAGATACCATAGTATGGACAGGGTCCACTTACCAGCAACCAGGTTATGGCCCAGAACCAGAACTGCCAGATCATATTCGTATTCTAAATCCTCGTTGGTCATGATTATCGGGTGGTTGATTATTTATTTTCTACATTAAAAGTTGGATACCTTCTTATAAAATGGTTCTTTTTTTAGAACCATGTACTAAAAAAATCACCTTCACCTATATTCTGTTGATAAGTGAAAAATCTACATAGATCAAATCTTATCTCAACAACCATGAAATTTCTTAATTTAAGTCCATTTATATTTTAAAATCATGTAAAATAGGAGATGAAAATATGGGAAGACTAGAAAATAAAGTAGCCATAGTAACTGGTGCCAGTTCAGGAATGGGGGAACAAATTGCTCTTCTTTTTGCTAAAGAAGGAGCTTCAGTAGTTGCTATTGCCAGGAGAAAAGAAAGGTTGGCTGATCTGGTGGAGAAAATCGAAGCTGAAGGGGGCCAGGCCATTGCCATAGCCGGGGATGTTACCAGTGAAGACGATGTCCAGGCCGCCATTAAAGCTGCGGTGGATGAATACGATAAATTAGACATAGTGGTAAACAACGCCGGCCTTTTGGATAAAATGACCCCGGTAGGTGAAGTTACCGACGATCTGTGGGATGCAGTCTTCGATGTCAACGTCAAGGGGCCTATGAGATTTTTCCGAGCGGCCCTTCCCGTGATGGAAGATGCAGGTCAGGGGACCTTTGTAACCATAGCATCCCTGGGGGGTATAAAATGTGGAATAGCAGGCTCCACCTACATCGCTTCTAAACACGCTGTTCTGGGGCTAGCTAAGAGCGTGGCCTACATGTACGCTGATAAAAACATCAGATCCAATGTAATTGCCCCTGGTGCGGTAAATACGGAGATGGGGCAGGATCCAGATACCTCGGAGATAGGAATGGGAAGAGCTCAACTGACCATGGCCTGCATACCACGCATGGGAGAAGCCAATGAAATCGCCCAGTTAGCCTTATTCCTGGCCTCAGATGAATCCTCCCTGGTAAATGGTGCAGTGGTTACCGCCGATGCGGGATGGGGTGCTGGATAGTATTAAAAATCTTTTTAGGATGCAATTCATCCTTTTTTTTATCACCCCGCATTCCAGTATGTGTTGTCGCGGAGAAATAAGATTCTGAAAGATTAAAATCCACACCTAACTATGGGACTGGTTGATAATCGGGTTTTATTTTTTATAACTAAATATCTTCCCGGTTCATTCTTTAAAAAAACCATTTGAAAAAAAATCAGTTATTTTATATTATTTTTTAAATAAATAATGTTTATAGACACTAAGATCATTTCATCAAGTAGCCCTAGTAAAAAAAGAGACTTAAGGGATATCATCTCCCGGGAGTTGGCAGAGATTAAATGATTTTCCAAATCTACTACCATATGAATGGTCTTAGTTTTCAAGGAATTTGATAGAGGTTTTGATAAAATGAAGATGGCGATAATTGGTGGGACTGGTGGTCAGGGCTTAGGAATTGCTATACGTTTTGTTCAGGCCGGAGAAGAGGTTATAATAGGCTCTAGGACATTAGAAAAAGCCCAGGCTGCAGTGGATAAAATTAAAGAGTTACTGGAAGAAGAAGTACCGAATCTTAAAGCATTAGAAAACCCCGAAGCCGCAAAAGAAGCGGATCTAATGATTTTAACCGTGCCCCTGGCAGCCCAGAGTGCAACACTTCAATCCATTAAAGAAGGTGCGGTTGGGAAAATACTCATGGACGCTACTGTTCCCCTGGAGTCCGGTATCGGTGGATCACCCACCCGCTGTTTATACCTGCCCGAGGGAGCAGCCTCAGAGCGGGCCCAGAAAATTTTACCCGACACTAAGATCATCTGTGCCTTTAACAACATCAGCAGCGGGTCTCTGATGAAATTTAAACAACCCATAGACTGTGATTGTCTGATTGCCGGTGATGATCAGGAGTCGAAGGTGACGGTGGCTAAATTAATCGAGAAAATCCCGGGAGTGCAGGTGGTGGACTGCGGACCCCTGGAAAGAGCCCAGATCATAGAGAAAATCACACCCCTACTCATCGGACTCAACATCAAAAAAACCTGCACCGACGCTGGAATACGCATAACCGGCCTAAATCCAGAGTGTAAACTGTACTAATCCTCCCCTAAATTCGAGTGTAAACTGTACTAAGGATTTATGGTCCTCAAAATCATCATCCCAATGTATGGGCAGCCTCTTTAAGGTACTTTCGGATGGGAATCTGTTGTGAACATCTCTCTTCACACTCCCCGCACTCAGTACAGAAGGAGGCACTCATCTTCTTGGCCTCTAGGAAGGAATAGTTACCCTTAGGTTTTTCCAGGTTCTGGTAGATGTAAACATCGTTTAAAAGGTTCAGGTTCAGGGGGATGTCCACTCCCTCCTGGCAGGGCATGCAGTAACCGCAGGCCGTGCAGCCCACGTGCATCCTTTCCTGGTAGGCCTCCCGGACTTCCTGTATTAACTCTCGCTCCAGGGAGGTTAAACTGTTAACGTATCCCTCCTCAGCTACCTTTAAATTCTCCACCACCTCTTCCATGTTGCTCATACCACTCAGGACCAGATCCACCTCTTCCTGGTCCCAGAGGAAGCGCAAGCCCCACTCCGCCAGACTCCTTTTAACCGGGGCCCGGTCCCAGATGGCCTGGATCTCTTCTGGAACATTTTTAGTAAGACAACCTCCCCGGAGGGGTTCCATAATGACACTCCCCATATCCCGGGCCTTTATATATTCCAGTCCAGCCCTACCCGCCTGGAAGTCCTGGTCCATGTAGTTGTACTGTATCTGGGCAAAACTCCAGGGATATGAGTCCACAATGGTCTTAAAAACATCTGATTCGTCGTGGAAGGAAAAACCAGCATATCCCACCCGCCCATCTTCCAGGGCCGCGTCTAAAAATTCAAGAACCTCCAGGCTGGTTAATTTTTCCCAGGTTTTCTGGTTCAGACCATGGAGGAGGTAAAAATCGATCCAGTCAGTTTGCAACCTTTCCAGCTGTTCATTCAGATAACCATCAAGGTCTTCTTTTCCCTGAACCAGCCAGCAGGGTAGCTTGGTGGATAGATAAACCTGGTCCCGGTAACCATCTCGGAGTACCCTGCCCACCACTAGTTCACTCTGACCCCCACTGGTGGCTGAGGCCCCATGGTAGGGATAGGCGGTGTCCACGTAGTTCACCCCTGCATCCAGGGCCTGATGCAGCATCCGGGTGGCCAGGGGTTCATTAATCTTTTCGGGGTTCCCATCCCGGATGGGCAGTCTCATACACCCAAATCCCAGTATAGAAACTTTCTCTCCAGTTTTCCCCAGTTCTCGGTACAACAAATTAGTAATCCTCCGGATAATTGGTTTTAAAAATAGCTAAAAAGCAATCTAACAAACTGTAAAAGCAAGAGAATTAGTAGGAATACTAAAAACACCACTAGGAACTGTTTCACCGTATCTTTTGCTGGAATACTAAATCACCTAGCTAATAAATTATCCTTTACTGCAGATATAGGTTACATAATTCTCTGCTTCCACAGTTTTAGAATCAACAGAAAATCCACAACTTTTCAGTAAACCTTCCATGACCCAATCGTAGGTGCTGTATTCATCCCGGATGTGCGTGATGGTTTCATGGGCCATGGTGTCCCCGGCCTGTTTTCGCAAGGTTTCCACCAGGTTTTCCAGGGAATCTTCATAATCAGGGGCTTTGAAGGTATATACCACATCAAAAAGGTACAGTTTCCCCCCTTTTTTTAGAATACTGGCCATGTTAAGGAGGGCTATTGATTTCCAGAAGTCCGGCAAATGGTGCAGAGCCACCTTGGAAACCATCTTATCCACCGGGCCCCCTTCATGCTGATAAGATAAAAAACCGGCACAATGAGTTTCTATATTATTAATCCCACTTTCCCGGCATTTTTTCCTGAGAACCTCCAGCATGGACTGGGAAATATCCACTCCGATGACCTTTCTACACCTTCCAGCAAGTTCTAATGCTATCCCACCAGTTCCACATCCAAAATCCAGCACGGTATCTTCAGGGACTATATTCAACTTATCTACAATATCTTGGGCTTCTTCTTCAAAGTCCCTGAATTTTTGATGCTGATCATCGTAGTTACCTGCCACTTCGGGATCCAGATAGTCCACTCCCACTCCTTCTTCCAAATAAAGCCATTCTGGACTCGTTTTCAAATTAATGCTCCTAATTTAATCATTTGGGGAACTTAAGGATCAAGACCTGTGCTGTGACCTGCTGCCCATCCAGGGCCGCGGTGATGTGGGCTGTCCCAGGACCCTCATCTGCTTTCAGGGTTACTGTGGCCTTGCCATTGACGGTGTAGGCGGTGCGAGTTTTTCCCCGTCCCAGACTACCCCGGTTGGTGGTGAAGGTAACTGGTATCCCATCGGGCAGGTGCCCGGAGCGGAAGGTGTCCAGTCGGTTGGAATTAAGTGTCAGATCGGCGGTGATGGTGATTTTTCCTCCAAAAAAGACCATGGGGCTGCTGGAAGATATATTTAAAGCGAGCCAGCGACTGAATATAACCGAACCCCCACCAATATTGGTGATCTGGTCCTGCACCGGGATCTGGTCGTTGTAGCCCCACCAGTTGTGCTGGGCATAGACCATTCCATTGTAGGGGAGATTAGAGTAAAGTTCATTGTAAAGACCGTAATCAGTGTTCTGGTAGATGTGGTTGAAGTTCACTTTAAGGTCTTCGGCCTGGAATATGTGGATTCCAGCACCATTAGCAGTGATACGGTTGTCACTAACGTTGAAGAAGTAGTTACCATCCCCATGAATGGCGGTTTCCTGGTTACCAGTTATGAGGTTTCTGGTTATGGTCAGGTAATTCATACTCTGGGAGTTGATTCCCGTCACATTGTTGGCAATGGAATTCCAGGACATGAGAACGTCGGTACCACTATCTAGGTAAATCCCCTCCTGATTGTCAGTTACCTGGTTGTTTATGATCATGACATTGCTGGACATGGGCCCCCGGATTCCGAAGTAGTTGCCACTGATTTTATTGTTCTCCACGGTGCAATTATCAGCCAGCATAACTCCAATTCCATCAATAAGGCCCTGAATTGTGAAATTCTTCAAAAAAGAACCTTCACTCATGGATACAGTGGGGGAATCGGTACTGGCCGCTTTAATGGTGACCTCGCCCCAGCCAATCAGGCTCAGATTATCCTGGCCTAGGGTGACGTTTTCATGATAGACGTAGGGTGTTCCCCCGTCATCGTAGACATTAATGGTATCACCGGGACTAGCCACATTTAAGGCCGCCATTATAGTGGGATAGGTATGTCCCGGACCCACATCTCTATTCACAGCTTCCACCCACTGTTAATCCATTCTGCCCTTAAAATCACTATTTTCATTTATAACTAACCCCCTTCAATCCCCTTTGATAATATAAACTTTGATCGATTTAAAATATTATTCTATCGAAAAGCTTAGGATCAACTCATTAACAGTAGCATAAGGTCCGAAACGGCCTAAGTAACTTAAAAGATGACTATCTGTCCAGATCATTCGGAGAATTTTATATCCCTAATTGATATAATATATAAAGAGGTGAAGAGAATGGTTGATCTGCCGGAAGAAGCAGTGGAGATGTTTAACAACGAAGACTGTGATAAAAGTAGGCCGTTAGTATGGATTTCGACTATCGGGGTTAAGGACCAGGAGGGAATTCCCCATCTGGCCCCGGTGTGTTTCACCAAGGTGCTGGATCAGGATAAGATCCTGGTGGCCGTTAACTTCGCCACCCAGACCCTGCGCAACATCGAAACCCACTACCGGGTGGCGGTGGGCATCGCGGTGCACTACGATGGTTACCTGGTGAAGGGTGCTGGGGAAATAATCAAGAAAGGATCAGAGTTTGAACAAGTACAGGAAATGGTTAAAGCCCGGTTTGGTGATAAAATCAAACCGAAAGCTGCACTTCTAATCCGGGTAGATGAGGTTTACTCCTTAAAACCGGGATCTGGTTCTAAGCGATTAGTGTGAACCCATCCCTAATTGAACAAATTACACGTCTAAACCTATCTATTTAATGGAGATTGTCATGGGCGAAGGTTTAAAATTACTCATCTACTTCCTGGTAGGGGGCTCCATACTCACCCTGGTCACCTACTTCGGTAGTAAGGACAAGGGCATCTTAGCTGCCTTCATAGCCATGTTCCCAGCGGTCACCACCATGAGCATCATCACCATCTACAGTGAATCAGGTAGCGTGGTGGTTTTAGAGTATGTAAAGGGACTCCTGCTTTTAAGCCCGATATGGATAATTTTCCTGTTATGTGTATACTTCTTTCTCCCTAAACAGGGACTACTGGTTGCTTTGGGGGCAGGAACGCTGGTTTATATGCTGGTAGCTATTTTCCTGCTATATTTATACCCTTCAATCTAAATTAGAACTAGATTATCTCTCCACTTATAGAGATAGTGTAATCCTTAATGGTAATGTTCTTCTGGGCCTTCTCCAGGGCCCGGCGTACCAGGACCTCAATACCCGAGCAGCAGGGAACCTGCATATGCACGATGCTGATGGACTTTATATCCTGAGTGCCGAAGATCTCGGTTAACTTGTCCACGTACTGGTCCAGGGTCTGATCCAGCTTGGGACACAGGATAATCAGAACCTTGTCTTTTAAGAAGCGCTGGTGGAAGTTGGCATAGGCAAAGGGGGCGCAGTCTGCTGCAATGAGTAAATCCGCATTCTTCAGATAGGGTGACTGGGGATTTAATAGCTGCAACTGCACTGGCCAGTTTTTAAGCTCGGCACTGAGCACCACCGCCTGGTCTTCACTCCTGGTCCGGGCACCTAAATCCACCTCCCTGGAACCGGGACAGCCGCAGGCAAAGGTCTTCTCCTCCTGGTACTCCGGCACTTCCCGGTTATTCTTTCTCAAGAAAGCAATGGCCTGTTGAAGGAGCTCTTTCTCACCATGGTCATCCAGGTGTTTCAAATGGGCCTTTATCACGTTGGGGCCGCCTTTTACCACGTTTTCCATAACCAGGTATTCATCGTAGGGTTCAGCTTCCCGGGATTCAACTTCGATGGCACCCTGGGCGCAGGTACCGATACAGGCCCCCAGACCATCACAGAAAAGGTCACTAATAAGGTGGGCTTTCCCATCAATTACCTGCAGGGCACCCTCCGGACATCCTGGAATGCAGTCCCCACACCCGGTGCACTTTTCCTGGTCAATTTTGATGATATCTCTTTTCATAATCCTCATCCTCCTCAACTTCAATTCCTATTTTCCTGATTTTCTTTAAAAAACATTATAAAATCTAGTTCATAAAATACTTAATGGAGATGTTTTTTGGAAAAAAAAGAAATATTAAAAGATAAATCCGATGCTCCATTTACCGTGGATGATTACATCGCTGCCGCCCCAGAAACGGAAAAACTAGTTTTAGAAAGGCTTCGTCAGATAATTAAGGCCACCGCCCCTGAGGCTGAAGAAAGCATCAGTTACCGGATCCCCACCTACAACTATAATGGCCCACTGGTACATTTTGCCTCATTCAAGGGTCATAACAGTTTTATCGTGGTTAAAAAATCCCTCCTGGAAAAATTCAAGAAAGAACTGGTGGATTTTTACACCTCCGGGACCACCATCCATTTCACATCCAAAAATCCGCTTCCTGAGGAGCTGGTTAAAAAATTGGTAAACGAACGGATGAAACAGAATAAAAAAGTAAGTAAGATACTACGCTTAATTATTTATAGGAGGGAGTTCATGTTTTCCAAATCAGATCTGGAAAAAATGAGGGCCGAAAAGGATATTAAGGGAATTATAAAGGCCCTGGATCCTGGAGAAGACAAGCATATCCGGGAACAGGCAGCCTACATCCTGGGGGATCTTAAGATAAAAGAAGCGGCAGAACCTCTTATCTCAGTTCTAACCGATGATTACTGGCCCATCCGCAAGGCCGCTGCCTTATCTTTAGGGGCTTTAGGGGATAAACAGGCAGTGGAACCTTTAATTTTACTTTTAAAGGATGATTACTGGCATGTTCGGGAGACTGCGGCCCTGGCCCTGGGTGCCCTGGGGGATAATCGAGCCGTGGAACCCATAATAGAGGCCTTAAAAGATGGTTCTTTAAATGTTAAATGTGAAGTGGTGGATGCCCTGGGGGCTTTAGGTGACAAGAGAGCTTCTAAGCCTTTGATGGAATTATTAGGGGAAGATGACTATTTGCTCCGGGCCTGCACCGTCACCTCCTTGGGAAAGATTGGTGATGATCTGGCGCTACAGTCCCTTTTAAATTCACTGGAAGGTGAGAGCTATCTGGTTAGGGTTAATGCGGCCCATGCCCTGGGGACCCTGGGGGATGAGAGTGTACTTCCTGAACTTAAAAAGGCTCTGGATAGGTCCCAGGGTGAGTCCCAGGAATTTGAACGGGCCATTCGAGATGCCATAGTCCAGATCAACGTACGTAAATAACTAAGCTTCTGATTTTTCCTTTCTCCATTTAAGGATATAGGCTACCACCAGCCCCACTACAAAGCCCAGGGTTATATTCACTGCCAGGGATAATATGGCAATTAAGATGGTTACCAGGTAGGAATCGGTTTTCAAACCATTTTTACCCAGCTCCAGGGCAATGAAAATGAGTAAGGCCCCGAAAATCCCCACCGGTATGATCTCAACAAACTGGGGTCCGGCGAAGAAGAGAGCTACGGGTAAGAGAACCAATCCACTGATTACATTGGCCCCCCCAGTCCGGGCCCCGAAACGGTAATCCGCTGCCAGACTTCCTGCCCCATGGCACATGGGAAAGCCTCCGAAGGGCACCGAAGTCAGATTCATCAGGCCGATGGTCTTGGAGAGACGGTCGGGTTTAACCTGCACTCGATACATGTCCTGGAGAAGGAGGGAAGTGGCCAGAATAGCGTTAGCTATGGTTAAGGGAATCTGAGGCAGGACCAAAAGCCAGGTGCCGGATACAATATCCTGAACCGAAGGTATGGTTACCGATGGCAGGGGTAATAAACTTACCGGTGGCACACCATTAACATACAATCCAAGAACCACTCCTAAAACCAGGATTATGATGGCCGAAATATCAGGGACCTTCCGAAACCGGTTAACCAAAAAGAACAATATAATAATGCCAACACACACCACTGCTAAAACTAAGTCAGTTGATATGAACCCTAAGGAAGTTTTAACTAAAAGTAAAGCTAAACCAAGTTGTATTCCCCTGACCACGCTGGTAGGAACTTTTTTTTCTATAAATGCCATTCCATTAAATAACCCGGTTAATAGGAATAGGATTCCTAGGATAATGCCCGAAGCAGCTACTTGCCCAGTGGTGACTCCTCCCACAATAACTAAGGCTCCCACTGCCTTCATTGGCTCTATAGGGATGGGTACGCGGTAGTAGAGTCCAGTGAGCACGGACCAGATCGAGTAAAAAAGTAGCATATACCCTAGGTTCAGATCCAGTACCAGGCTGACCCCTAAAACTATGGGGAGGAACGTAACATAATCCCCCACCGCTCCTGAGAACTCTTCCAGATTGAATCTCAAATCTGGTCGGGAAGAAGCCTCAATATCTTTTTTTATTTATAACTCTCCCATTTAATCTATAATTGAAATAACCACCGGTCCATTACTACATTTGGATTTAAATTATTTAGTTTTTTTAGTTTCATCTCTAAGTCGAATCTATCTTTTTAGTTTCATATCTGGGGGTAAGTCGAATATAGGGGGAGATACATAAAATTAAATTAAGTAATTAAGCTATAAGGAGGTACTATCTATGGACCTTGGAATCATCATTTATTCCCAGACCAGCCATACCTACTCCGTGGCCCAGATGCTCCAAGATAAACTTTCTTCACAGGGACATGCTGTGAACCTAGAACGGGTGGTCCCTGAGGGTAAGGTAAACCCTGGAGAGAAATTAATATAAATTTCAAAACAAAGCCGGACACGGAAACCTATGATGCTTTGATATTTGGATCTCCGGTACACGCCTTTAATCTGGCCCCGGCCATGAACGCCTACCTGAACCAGATACCATCCCTGCAGGATAAGAAGATCGCCTGCTTTGTGACTAAGGGCCTTCCATTTGACAGTACCGGAGGCAATCAGGCCATAAAACAGATGAAAAATGTCTGCCGTGCCCTGGGTGGGGTGGTGATTGGAACCGCCATCGTAAACTGGAGTATGGGCCGGGAAAAGAAGATAAACCAGCTTTTAGAAAAATTCGGCACCATATTCTGAGAAATAAGATAAGAATATATCTTAATATCCTTTTTCTAGATAGTGCCCTAAATTTTAATATCCGAAGTTGTGAGTTTTTATGAAAGTTTTAGCCATTATGGGTAGCCCCCGGAAAGGGAACAGTTACAAGTTAACTCAGTTAATCGAGGAAGAGCTCAAAAGTAGGGGTGAAATTGATTTCGAGTACCTCTTCCTGAAGGACACTCCCTTAGCCAACTGCCTAGGCTGTCACCTATGTATAAAAAAAGGGGAAAATTTCTGTCCTCTTTCAGATGACCGGGACCTTGTACTGGCTAAGATGGCTGGGGCTGATGGGGTTATCTTTGTCTCCCCGGTTTACATGTTCACCATCACCGCCCTTATGAAGAACTTCGTGGACCACCTGGCATTTCTGGTGCACCGGCCCGTTTTTTTCAAAAAACCGGCCATGATCTTTATTCATCGGGGCGATATGTTCAAGGAATCCATCCGATACATGGAGAGGGTGGCCCGCAGCTGGGGATTTTCGGTGGTGGCCAGACTGGGCATCCCCGACCCCGATGATATGACCCCCAAATCCCGGGATAAATCTCTAAAAAAACTAAAAACCGAGACCGAAAAATTTTTCAGGGTCCTAAAGAGTGGAAAATTACCTTCACCCTCCCTATACGATCTGATAGCTTTCCGGGTGTGGAAGATCAACGCCCTGGCCCTGGAAAAAGACTTTCCTGCTGATTACCAGTACTGGGTGGAACATAAACTATTTGATAAAGATTATTACTACGACGCACCCATAAACCCCTTAAAAAAGGTAGTAGCCAGGCTTTTAGAACCAGTGGTACGGATGTTTTTGCGAAGAACCTTCCGGGGATACTAAAGAATATTGAAAGGTTACTAAGAATATTGAAATATTAGTTAAATTATAAATTCTTATCACCAGGGGGTTTTCTATTTCCGAAATTTACAAAATCTTTTTAACACTCCTCATTTCTGTAATACTATTTTTATCAGCCTCAGAAAGCTTCATATCCTCCCAGGAAGTTAATAACACCACTTCTAGTAATATTACCAACTTGACTGTTGAAATTAACAGCACTATCAACTCTTCTACCTATAAACAGTCCACCTGGGGCGTCCTGGTGCAGGATCAGAATACCAGTGAAGTCCTCTTCCAGGAGAATTCCCAAAAACTTTTCGTACCCGGATCCACCACCAAATTATTCGCTGCTGCAGCAGCCCTGGCAGCCTATGGTCCTGATTATCGCTTTGAGACCCCGGTTTACTACGAGGGTAACCGGGAGTCCGGAACTCTGAAGGGAAACCTGGTGCTGGTGGCCAGTGGAGACCTGACCATGGGGGGCCGTAACACCCCGGATGGTAAACTAGCCTACACCAACCTGGACCACTCCGACGCCAACTCCCTAGAAGGGGCGAACCTCACCGCCACGGATCCTCTCTCCGGCCTTAATGAACTGGCCCGCCAGGTTAAAGCCTCCGGAATAAACCGGGTGGAGGGTGATGTAATTATTGATGACCGTCTTTTTAACAAAACCCTGGCCCCATCAGGGGAGTATCTGATCACCCCCATCATGATTAACGATAACCTCATCGACTTGGAGATAATCCCTACAAAGACGGGAGAAAACGCCACCATCAACTGGAGACCGCAGAGCAGCACCTACACCGTCACCTCCCATGTGCAAACAGTATCATCCGGCCAGACCGAGATCAGGGTTAACAGTGAGGATATGAAAAATATCGTGGTGGAGGGCCAGATCCTGGAAAACTCCACCCCGGTGGTGCGGACTGTAACCGTGGGGGACCCAACCTCCTTCGCCCGGGCCCTGTTCATTGAAGCCCTACAAAGGGAAGGAGTGGAGGTCACCAGTCCAGTAACGAATCAGAACCAGCAGCTGACATCCAATAACACCACCGCCTACACCGAAGATAAACGGGTGGCCCTACTCACCTCTTTACCCTTCTCCGAGAACATTAAACTGGTGTTGAAGGTCAGTCAGAACATGCAGGCCGACACCCTGATAGCCCTCCTGGCGGCTAAAAATGGTGAGAAAACCTTTGATGAAGGCATGCGACTTTTGGGTGATTTTCTGGCGAGTGCCGGTGTTGATACTGATATGCTGGCCTTATCAGATGGGAGGGGAGGTTCAGCATCGGACCGGATAAGTCCCGAGGCCAGTAACCAGCTTCTAAGCTACATGACCCGACAAGTATACTATCAGAGTTTCTTCGACGCCTTGCCGGTTCTAGGATATGACGGGACCCTGACTGGAACGGTTACTAACAGTAGCCCCATCTATGGGCAGGTAAATGCCAAAACCGGCACCGTCATTGCCGAGGATAAACTAAATGACCGGGGCATCTTGTTATGCAAATCCCTGGATGGCTACCTGGTCACCAGGAGTGGACGAAAACTCATATTCTCCATCTACGTTAATAATCTGCCCTTAAATAACACTAATGATGTGGCCCGGGTAGAGCAGGATATAAACAAAGTTTTAGAGGCCATATATTACAATTTATAAAAAGATGATAAGAACCGTTGTAAATAGTTCTAATAATAAATATCATATTCAAAACGTCTTTAAATAATTATTTGTCTAATTTTGTTCAAATAACTGTTTTATTACTATTTATTCGTCAATTTACTTGTTCTTGTACCTTTTTTGTATGTTACATACCATCTTAAATAATGATAATATTTAATAAGGACTAGTTCTAAATTCACATTATTCATGGTAATGATGAATATTTTGCAACATAAACAATGTTGAATATTTGGTGTTCATCAACATGACTTATATCCGGCATGAAGGAGGTGAAAAAGATAAGAAAACAAGCAATTACAATAGCTATTACCCTTCTATTCGTTCTAATATTCGCTGGAGCAGCGTCCGCTGCTAATGTGACGGTTGGTCCTGATTCAACCTATAATTATCAGGCCATCCAGTCGGCAGTGGATGCCAGCGCGGATTCAGATACCATTACCGTGTATCCCAATGGTAACGGTGTTTACAATGAAAATGTGATTGTAAACAAACTTCTCAACATCGTGGCCAACAGTTCCGACACCGTGGTCAACGGTAGTTTCACCATAACTGCCACTGGAAGCGGATCCACCATACAGGGCTTTACCATCAACAAAGGAACTCCATCCATAGTTTTCACTGAGAACTTTGACGGTGTATCAGCACCAGCTCTTCCAGCTGGATGGGCGGTGCAGGATGTCAGTGGTTATCAAGGGAATTGGGCCACTAATAATGGTTTGGTCCATCTTAATTGGGGCCAACCAGCCCATAGCACCCCTAATGTGGTATATTTCAACTCCTGGGATGCAAATTATGGAGAGAGTGCTAGATTATACCGTACCAGTGGACTGGATTTAAGTAGTTTAAATAGTGCACAACTTTCCTTCTGGATGTTCCATGAAGCCACTATGTCTTCCAACAATGATTACATTCGTTTACAGCTTTCCCCTAATGGGGTAAGTTGGAGTGGTGTAGGTCCGACTATTTACCGATACGACGGCTCTACCGGTTGGAAAGAACATATCATCGATATCAGTGCATTCACAGGTCCCGGTATGAATAACGTACAAATTGGAATATTAGGTTACAGTACTTGGGGAAATGACATCTGCATCGATGATATAACCGTTACCACTGGAATGGCTCCAGCAACCAATGGAATCTACCTAAATGGTGCTTCCAATGTTAAAATAATCGGAAATACCATCAATGGATTCAACAATGGAAATGGGATATACGCCTATAACTCTAACGGAGACATAATAACTGGTAACAACATCAACGGTTGTGTAAATGGGATCTCCCTTTACAGCGCCAACAACAACCTGCTAACCGGAAACAATGTTTTAGCCAGTACTAACATTGGGATCTACCTCAATCAGTATTCAACTGGCAACACCCTATTCAACAACACTGCAAATAATAACAACTACGGTATTTACCTCAACTACTACAGTAACAACAACTATCTGGTAGAAAACACCGTAGCCAACAATCCGTACGATGGGATCACCCTAGGAGCTTCTACTGGAAACACTCTACAAAGGAACATAGTGACCAATAACCTGAGATACGGGTTATGGAGTAACTACTACGGAAATACCATCATCGAGAACACTATAATGAACAACAACTACGGAATCGGCCTAAACAACTACGTAAATAATGGTCTGGCCGAGACCATCAACTTCAACCGCATATACAACAACACCATTTACAACCTGGAAAATAGGCTTACCGCTAATGGAATACCCGATGCCACCTACAACTGGTGGGGAACCAACTCCCAGACAGAAATAACCTCTAAGATATCAGGAACAGCAAACTACAGTCCCTGGCTTTACATGACCATAAACGCCGATCCAAACAACATTAACAACCGAGAAACTAGCCTCATAACCGTCAGCTTCAATAACTACAGTACTAACGGAGTGACTTACACACCACTGGCCAATCCGACCCTCGGACACCTACCAGACGGCACACCAGTAACATTTAACACTGCTTTGGGAAGCTTCGGAGGAAGTAAAACCATAGAGACTCTAACCAGCGGAGGCCTAGCAACTGCTACTTTCAATGCGGATGAAACAGCCGGATCTGCAGCTGTATCTGCAGTTACGGACGCCCAGACTGTGAACCTTAACGTGGTAATTAACCCCAAATCCAGCCTCTACCTGAATGTAACCACCAACAACACCAATCCAATGGTGGGTGACACGGTGCTCTACACCTTGAAGGTGGGTAACCAGGGACCGGACACGGCCCAGGATGTGGTAATGACCTACGTCATTCCTCAGGGATTGGAGTTCGCAGGAGCCACTGTTGATAACGGAACCTACACCTACGACGCCAGCACCAGGACCATCACTTGGACCATCGGTAAGGTGCCAGTAGGGGATCCATACCTGTGGCTTTCACTACGCGTAGCTCAAGCAGGCCAGTACCTCATAAACCCGACCCTCACCACCAGTACCTACGACCCCACACTAAACACCAACACCCAGTCCTTAACAGTCAACGCTCAAGCAGCAGTCGAACCAGAAACAGTGAACGCCCAGACTGAAACTAAGACGGTAGGGATGCAAAAAACAGGTATACCCGTAAATTACCTAGTATTAGCGTTACTGCTATTAATAGGAGGTTACCTAGTGCCAAAAAGGAAATAATCCATTTCCCTTTTTTTTATTTTTATTTTATTTTAGGATCATCCTTATTGAATTCTAGAAAACTCTCCGGATACCTTTTAAGAATATAATCAAAAAATCCACGTTTTTCAAGGTCTTTAATCACCATTCTGGCCTCTTCTAAGAGTTCCTTGGTGATCTGGTAGCGGTGTTGCAGTTTATCATGGTCATTTTGGAGTTTATGATATCTTCGCACGTTGAACTCCACCTTCATATGCTCCAGCTCATCCAGACGCTTTTGAATAATCTTCTTATCATCCAGGGCGTCACGGAGGATCTCCTGGGAAGTGGATAGTATCTCTTTAAAGGACTCCAGCTCTTTATCCCTTTTTGAGAGTTCAGCTTCCAGCATCTTTATTCTTTCATCATAATTATCGGGGTCTGGTTGGGTCATGAGTATGCCACTTCCAAGGGTAGTTGTATTTAGAATTGCTTATTTGGTAAATTATTTTACTCATCAATCTAATAATGTAGTTAGGTGTTTTAGTTATGAAAGTGGTGACAGTGGCCCTGGTGATATTGTTAGTGGTGGCGGGGGTGTTGCTGGTAATGGCCGTTAATAAATCAGATGAAACCGGGGATAATAATACTCCGGAGGGGCAGAACACACAGAACATGCCCTATCCTCAGAATTCTGATGAGAATACGTCAACACAGAACACGGGACCGGAAGTAACAAGTCCCAACGTCCAGCAAAAATAGACCTATGGGGACTGTAATATACTTTTTTTTGAATTATTTTTAGGAAGAACTCCCTATCTCTTTTAGTATGGCCTGATGCATCCTCCTTATGAACTCCATCCTCTCTTCGTACTTCAAAACATCCAGGTAGCCCTGGGCCACCAGGTTGAAGGCAAATGGCGAGGGAATCCGGGTGCTGATCTGTTTGATGTCCATTTTCTCTTCTTCCAGGAGTTTCAGGACCTTCCTGGCATTCTTAACGTCCATATAGTCCTCCATAACCTCCCGGCGAGCTTCTTTGAGGATGGAGAAATTAGGGTCCAGGTCCTTCACAAACTTCAGGAGGATCTTGCCCTTAACCTGCTGCCTTCCCACCGACTTCTCCTGTCCCTTGTAACGGCGCAGGATCATGAGGGAACGCCCGGCACAGTGACGGAAACGTCCCGCCAGGGTTTCAGTCTTGTCAATAGCCTCCACCAGGATCTCCTCCAAGTTATCGGCAGTTAACTCCTTAAAGGCCTCTAACCCTCCGATTTTCCCCTCGGAGCTGAGGTAAAAGCCATTATCCGAGACGGAGATCATCACATCCCGCCGGAACTTCCGGGCAATGACGTAGGCCAGGGCCCGGGACAGGGCATCATTAACCCTCCGACCGAATAGGGTGTGGAAGACCACGAACTTACGGCCCCCATAGCCGGTGTAGAACTCCACCAGCAACTTCTTGAGGCTGGGGATCTCAGCGTAGAGGTACTGCTCCCGGAAGTACTGGTAAATGGAGTGGGCCGCATTGTAGTCCAGATAAAGATATTCCTGAATGTATTTCATGATTTCATCCTGGCTACGGCCCTTTTTAAACTCCCACTCCAGAATCCCCCGGAACTTCTGTATCTCCAGGGCCAGATCAAAGGACAAGGGCAGCTGCTCCGAGAACCAGGAGGGGATGGTGGGAGGTCCGGAGGCAGGGCTGACGTTAACACTCATACCCCGGGCATAGTTAAAGCGGTAGATACGACCACCCAGGACGAAACTATCACCCTTTCTAAGTTTCTCCATGAAATCCTCCTCCACCCGGCCCACCACCTGACCGTTGCACTTAACCACCGCTGCGGAACGGTCCGGGATGGTGCCGATGTTGGTGGAGTACAGCATCCGGGCCAGCCTACCCCTCCGACCCAGTTCATTCTTATCCCAGTCCACCCAGATCTTGGCGTATACGTAGCGGTCCTCTAATCGGGTGTACTCCCCGGCCAGGTAACTTAACACACTGTCAAAGTCCTCCCGGGACAGATTCCGATAGGGGTAGCTGCCCCGGATGACCGCCAGGGCATCATCAATATCCCAGCGACTTTCAATGGCCATTCCGTAGATGTGCTGGGATAATACGTCCAGACAGTTCCCCGGGATATGGATCTCATCAATACGACCATCCCGAGCGTTTTTCAGAATAAGAGCACATTCCACCAGGTCATCCCGGTCCACCACCATCATCCTTCCCTTGCTCTTCTCATGGAGCTGGTGACCGCTGCGTCCTATCCGCTGCAGGGCCCGGCTCACCGACTTGGGGGAGCTGACCATCACCACCAGGTCGATATAACCGATATCAATCCCCAGCTCCAGGGAGGTGGAAGAAACTACTACTTTCAGCTTACCATCCTTAAGTTGGTTCTCGGCCTCCAGGCGCAGCTCCCGGCTCAGGGAGGAATGGTGGGCCATGATGTTATCGTGGTTATAAAAATCAGGGTAGCGCTTTTTAAGGTTGAACACCACACTCTCGGTGCCGCTGCGGGTGTTGGTGAAGATCAGGGTGGTCTGGTGCTCCTGGATGAGCCCATGCAGGGACTGGTACATGGCCCGGTTAACTTCATCGGTGTCAGTGGTGATGATATCCTCCACCGGACATATCAGCTCCATATCCAGCTGTTTCAGGTAGTTAACCTCCACAATGAGGCAGTTCCGGGGCTGGCCATAATGCAACCCCACCAGGAACTCGGCCACCCTCTCCAGGGGATGTACCGTGGCGGATAGGCCGATACGGGTGAAATCCCCCACCATCCGGGCCAGACGCTCCAGAGAGAGGGAGAGATGGGTTCCCCTTTTGTTATCCGCCAGGCTGTGGATCTCATCCACGATAACGTACCTCACACTCTTAAGCTTCTCACGGAACTTGGGAGCCACCAGGAGTATGGAAAGAGTCTCGGGGGTGGTGATCAGGATATGGGGTGGGATTTTAAGCATCTTGGAACGCTGGTACTGGCTGGTGTCCCCGGTACGCACCATCTTCCGGATGCCCAGCTTTTTCCCGGCAATCTCTTCAATCCCACTCAGGGGATCATCCAGGTTCTTCTCGATATCATTATCCAGGGCCTTAAGGGGGGAGATGTAGATACAGTACACTTCGTCTTCCAATTCATCCGCCTCGGCCAGGGTGGTCAACTCGCTTATTATGGATAAAAAGGCAGTGAGGGTTTTACCGGAACCAGTGGGGGAGGATACTAGCACATTCTGGCCCTGGTGGATGTCCACGATGGCCTGGCGCTGGGCCTGGGAGAAGGTCTTGAAGTTTCCCCGGAACCATTCCCGCACCCAGGGATGCAGTATATTGTAAATCTCTTTATCAGAGTATTGTTTTTCCTGTTTAGTAATCATGATGCTATTATTTTCTCCAAAAATTCGTTATCTAAAAAATGAAAATCATCCACTTAAATCATGTTGTAGCGCTTTTGAAATTCCAATAAATCTTCTACCCGGCCGAAACAGAGGGTTTCAAAGTCTTCCACACCATAAACTTCCCAGTCATTGATATCTCCCTTGAGGAAAGGGGAGAGGGGCTTCTCATGGAGTATATCCGAACCCTCACTAACGAAGTTAAAGGAAGGCATCACCACCAGGTTCTTATCCTGGAACCGGCCTTTGAGGTAGCATTTCATCTTCTCAACTCTCTCCCCACTCCGGAGGCCAATGGTGGGGTGTTCATGGCCGATGATGATGGTCTCCTCTTCGATCTCATCCCACTTGGGGGGTACCTGGTCCCCGTGCATCACCAGGAAGTTTCCGGTTGAATATTGTTTATACATCTCCAGGCCGGTTTTACGGGCGATGATTGGTGTCAGTGGGTCGTGGTTGCCCTGGATCAGGATGATCTCCTGGAAGTGATTTTTCAAGAAGTCCACGAAGTTTAGGGTTTCACTCCACTCCTGGCGGCTGATCTTCCCGAATTCGTGTTTAAAATCTCCATTGATAATTATGCCCTCTGCTTTTTGCAGAAAGTGCACCTCCTCCAGACGGTTGGTCAGGAGGGGATACTGGAATTTGGGGACCATCACCCCCTGATAGTTAAGGGCCTCCTCATATCCCAGGTGCAGATCCGAGATAATCAGATAATCATTGGCAAAAAGGGCCAGATCCACTATCCGGGCACCATAAAGACTGATATTAGCCATATTATAAACCTTAAAAAATCTTCAAATATAAAATAATTTGTTCTTAATTAAGTTGATCCTTACCTCTAATTATAGGTGGATTGTTGGATATTAAAGCTTTCTACTGGGAATGAAAAGGGGGCTTTAAAAGTTTATTAATCCTTGAAATTTCTTAAAATCCAGTTCATGGCAGAATGGAGTATTAAAACCACCACAAAGGGCACGAAGAGGTAGGTGTGGATTTGAAATGATAATGTTTTTGATAAAAGACCCAGGGTCAGGGCCTCTATGGGGCGGTAGTAGGCAATGCCCAGCCCGCTAATGAGTACCAGGACCGTTAAGATGATGAGGGCCAGGTGCACCGTCCGGCGGAAGGTGTAATCGTTCTTCATATAATCACCTCCGGATGTTATCCATTACCATCCGAGTTAAATACTATCCTCCAGTTTTCTATCCCAGGAATCTTTCAGACAGGTTTCCACTGTTAGAATACCCGCGACTTTCCCAGTAACCCTTGTAATTGGGATCATCTGATAATTCAATTTCATCCACCCACTTGATCCACTTGTAGCCCCATTTACTCTCGGCCACCAGCTGGAAGGGATAACCCCGCTCCGGGGGGATGGTGGCATTGTTCATCTTATAAGCCAGGAGTATCTGATTGTTATTCACATAATCCAGCGGGAAAGAGGTGGTGTAACCGTCCACGGCATGGAAAATGATGGTGTTGGCCGGGGGCAGCGGCCCAGCCTTCTTAATAAGCTCACTAACCAGCACACCCTCCCAGAGGATGTTCACACTCCAACCCTCCACACAGTCCAGCTTAACCACCTTGCGGTAGGTGGTGAAATTCTTAACCTCATCGTAGGTGTAATTAACTGGTCTTTGCACTAATCCCGTGATTTGCAAACGGTAACTTTTGATATCCACATACTGAGGACCTTTTATGGAGTTCTCCCGGAAATCGTTGACTGAGGATAGATCTTCTCCCTGGTACTGACGTACTTCTGCCGTGTCCAGGGTTATTATATTATTCTGGAAGTTCTCCAGGGCCAGAAACATGCCCAGAACAACCACCGAAAGTACAATTACCAGGTAGATTTTTTTCAGGAAATCTCCTCCTATGTATTTATTTATAATATTGTGATTTGATTCAGAAAATTGTTTTGATTGTAATAACTAATTGTTTTGTTTATAGCTCACAGTCTTGGTTTCCAACATCAAAAATATTGTCAGTTATAAACAATATTTTTATAGTATGAACTAACATACATCTTTATGTAGACCCGAGGTCCTTACACCAAGGAATCCATCTGATGATAGGTTCTGATGGTCGGTTGGATTATTTAGTTAATGACCACCAACTTGAAGACAAGGGCAATGATTGGGTTACATTTACAAGACAAAAGAGGTAAAAAAGTTGAAAAAAGAACTATCCGCATTAATAGTGATATTTTTAATCGCAGTAATTATCTGTGGTTCGGTTTCAGCCGCAGATGTAAGCATCGACAAAACTGCAGTTAAAACTGGACCCGACACTGCCACCGTAACCATACTGGTTAATGGATCTTCATCCACCACCACCGCCGCAGCTGACGTGGTCTTTGCCATCGACAGTTCGGGAAGTATGAGCTGGAATGACCCTACTGACCTGAGACTTACAGCAGCTAATAGTTTTATAGATAAAATGAACGCTAGTCTGGACCAAGCCGGAGCAGTGGATTGGGATAGTTATGTACAGGGGACTCAACCCTTAACCAATAATTTTGCCCAGGTTAAAACCTTCATTAGTAACATAGATGCTTCTGGTGGTACCGATCTAGACGCAGGCTTAAATGGTGCTATTGGACTATTGGATACAGGTGGAAGAACTGGTGCCTCACATGTGATTATCTTCCTCACTGATGGTTCAGGGTCCTACACACCTAGTGGAACATTTGGTTCATACGCTGATGAAGCAGCCAGTAAGGGTTACATTATCTACTCAGTGGGCTTAGGATCTGGTGTTGTTACTTCATATCTAACTGATATGGCTACAGCCACTGGAGGACAGTACTACTTCGCCGCAGATGCTTCAGCACTGGACCCCATCTTCACCGCTATCTTCCAGCAGATCACCACCGCTGCTACCAACATCGTGGTATCCGACACACTACCTAACTACGTGCAGTTAGTAGGCGACCCCAGTGTGGTTCCAAACACCAGAATAACCAACGCTGATGGTAGTACCACCATGACCTGGAATGTGGGGACCTTATCCACCAGCCAGAGCTGGACAGTTAGTTACAACCTACGTTCCAGCCAATTTGGAGCCAATCTACCTACCAACTTAGGAGCTAGTGTATCCTTCACTGACCCTGCCGGTGCTCCGCAGACTACTACACTACCAGTTCCATTAGTGAGCTTCGAAGACCCTAATGTGCAAGAAAATGGCACTGAAGTAAACGCGGCAACTGTGGGGATGCAGAAAACAGGAATTCCACTAGTGGGAATGGTTCTGGCTTTCCTGATGGTTATAGGCGGATTCTTCGTAACTAAAAAATAAGTTGTGGGCTTTTAAAACCCCACTATTTCCTTTTTTTTCTTTTAAATCTATATCTCATCCCACTCCACGCTGTGGGTGACGGGCAGCTCCCTCAGCCAGCCGATATCACTCTGATATAACATCCTAATATCCTGTATTCCCAGTCGGATCATGGCCAGTCTTTCAATACCCAGACCAAAGGCGGCTACTGGGGTTTCCACTCCCAGAGGTTCCAGGACCTCGGGCCGGAACATTCCCGCCCCTCCCAGTTCGATCCAGCTCTCCTTCTCCGGCAGGTAGATCTCACACTCGGTGGACAGGTAAGTGTAGGGGAAGTAGGCCGGTCGGAAGCGCACCTGGAAGCCCAGTTGATGATAGAATTCCTTTAAAATCCCTAAAAGATTCCGGAAGGTGATGCTTTCATCAGCCACAATGCCCTCCACCTGGTGGAACTCCGGCAGGTGTTTGTAGGTAATGGTCTCCCGGCGGAAGACCCGGCCTACTGAGAACATCTTCAGGGGTGGTTGGTTGTCTTTTAAAAACCTGGCCGATACGCAGGTGGTGTGGGTACGCAGCACTGATTGCCGGGCTACTTCCCGGTCCCACTGGTACTTCCAGCCCTTAGATCCGGTCTTTCCACCATGTTCATGGGCATTTTTAACCTTCTCCACCAGCTCATCATCTGGTAATAAGGTTTCCCGGGGTGTTTTTATGTAGAAGGTGTCCTGCATCTCCCGGGCGGCGTGGTCCTGGGGCTGGAACAGGCAGTCAAAGTTCCAGAAGGCAGACTCCAGGATAGTCCCCCGGGATTCGGTGAATCCCAGATTAAGGAAGATACGCCGTATCTCCTCGATGGTCCTCTGCAGGGGGTGGAGTTTACCAGCGAAGCTTTCCGGGTGCTCGGCCTTTATATCATAGGCCCGGTAGTGCAACTTCCTCCAGCTACCGCTTTTAAGCTGTTCATGGGTGATCTGGGTGGCTTCCTCCCGGATCTCAACTCCATCTTCCAGGATCTCCTGGCCCAGGGGAGTTATTTCAAAATCGTAGCTTGTTTTTTTGTCAATAATTAGGAAATCTTTCCTTTTTTTTAGGATTTTGAAAGTCTCAATGTATTCATCATTGATTTCATTTACAGATTTTCCATTATCTTCATTTATTAAATCAATGAGCTCTATTTCATCAAACTTTATATCGTCTTTAGGAATTTTTAATAGACCATCTTCAATATTTGCACCTTTTTTTCTTAACCAACCAATAGATGGTTTGTATTGCGCTGGCGTAGCACTTACAGAAATAGAGTATTCATTAGTTTCAGGATCATATTCTCCGTAATCATTCAGTAATCCCATATCTGGAAATGGTTTTTTATTTTCTGCAATA
>DAHVOW010000024.1 GCA_027318585.1 Methanobacteriaceae archaeon
CAATGGCCAGGGTGTACTGGGTGAGGTCGTTGGTTCCAAAACTCACAAAGTCCAGTCCTTCAGCAATGAAGTCCTCTATAATCATCGCTGCCCCAGGTGTTTCCACCATCACCCCAAATTCGATCGTTTTCTGGGGTTTAAGGCCCACTTCACGGGCTATATTTTTAGCTTGCTTCAGCTCGTCGGGGTGTTGCACCAGGGGTAGCATGATGCCAATGTTGGTGTATCCCTGTTCGTGGAGCTTTTTGATGGCCTTGAACTCTGCCCGGAGAATATCTGGCTCGTCCAATTCTCTCCGGATACCTCTCCAGCCCAGCATGGGATTATGTTCATGTGGTTCGCCTTCTCCACCTTCCAGGGATTGGAATTCATCGGTGGGTGCATCCAGAGTTCGGTACCAGACCGGTTTGGGGTAGAAAGTATCCGCTACCTTTAGTATGTTCTCCACCAGGACACGGATAAGTTCATCCTCATTACCCTCGATGATGTATTTTTTAGGGTGAACTCCGGTAGTAAGCATCATGTGTTCGGTTCTGAGCAGCCCTACACCATCGGCCCCAGTAGCAGCGGCTTTTTTGGCTGCTTCGGGCATGCTGACATTGACTTTTACCTCAGTTACCGTTAAAAGGGATGGTGAAACCATTACCTGCTGGGTTTCTGTGGTTTCTTCCGTTTTACTGGTGTCTATCAGTTTACCCTCCCATACTAATCCTTTGTTACCGTCCAGGGTAACTAAGCTGTTTTCTGGGAGTATCTGGGTGGCTTCTCCGGTCCCCACCACACAGGGTATTCCCAGTTCACGGGATACAATGGCGGCGTGGCAGGTGACTCCTCCCTCATCAGTTATAATACCATTAGCCCTTTTCATGGCTGGCACCATATCCGGGGTGGTCATTACCGTTACCAGTATGTCTCCTTCCTTTACCTTATCCAGTTCATCGGTGCTATTTATGATCTTGACGGTTCCAGCGGCCATTCCAGGACTGGCACCCAGTCCCTTGGTGATGATGGTGCGATCGATTTTTTCACCTTCTTCCAGTTCCGATACGCCCTGGAGAGTGGTTACTGGCCGGGATTGGAGCATGAAAATACGGTCCCCTTCTATGGCCCATTCCGTGTCCTGGGGGAACTGATAATGGTTGTGTATGTTACGGCCCAGGTCTGCCAGGCGGGATATTTCATCATCATTTAAGACCTGTTTGTTTTTAAGATCATCAGGGACTGGTAACTTCACCGTGTTTCCCTTTTCAGGATCGCGGACGAACATTATATTCTTTTCACCCACCTGGTGTTCCATGATCTTACCGGCCTCTTTATTGACCCAGTAGGTGTCCGGAGTAACTGTTCCAGATACTACGGCCTCACCCAGACCCCAGGCAGCCTCTATTAAGATTTTTTCTTCGCCGGTGGAGGGGTGAACTGTAAACATCACCCCCGCCTTTTCTGCATTCACCATTTCCTGCACCACCACGGAAATGTAAACCTTGTCGTGGGAGAAATTGTTTTCTTCCCGGTAGAATATGGCTCGGGCTCCGAACAGTGATGCCCAGCATTTCTGAACATATTCAAGGACGTCTTCTTCGCCCCTTATATTTAGATAAGTATCTTGCTGGCCTGCGAATGATGCTTCAGGAAGATCTTCAGCAGTGGCGGATGACCTGATGGCCACGAACACATCATCAGAACCAATACGAAGACATAATGCATTGTATGCTTCAATGACGATCCTTCTAATGTCATCTGGCATACGGGTGTCGATGATAATTTTTTTTATTCTCTGGGCTGCATCCTGAAGTTCTCGATTCTGATTGACGTCCACAGCATTAAGAATGTCCATAATGGTGTCGAAGATTCCAGTCTCTTCCACGAATTTCTGGTAAGTTGCAGAAGTAACTACAAACCCGGGGGGTACAGGTATGCCTGCCTGTGTGAGCTCCCCCAGGTTAGCTCCCTTTCCACCAGCCACATCAACATCGTCTTTTCCCAGTTCCTCGAAAAATTTGACAAACTCCATGCTAACCCTCTTTCATCCGTTTTCTTTTTAACCCGCAAAGGCTTTTAACCAGCAAATGACTATTTAAAAAATTTAATCTATTTAACCAGCTCGGCCCCTTCATCGATCACAATCTTACAGGGGACTGGAAACTTCATGGCCGCCCTTCTAAGTGCCTCTTTGGCATCCTTGAAGTTTTTCTTGTTGGTTCTAATTGTTAAAACACGCTGGTCAGCTTTAACTATCGCCACGGAACTCACTGGCTTTCCGTAGGCCTTTCTCATGCCGTCCTGCACACGGTCTGCACCAGCACCAGTAGCCATAGGGTTCTCACGCACAATGTGGTGAGGATAAACTCTTATTTTCAAATGGTAGCCCATTCTACCAGCCCTTCTCTGCATGTACCTGTTGGAAGCTATCCTAGAAGCTTCCAGAGAGTTATGAGAGAGATGGGCCTGTTTTTTAAGGGCCAAGCTCACGGTAAGGGGAAACTCACCTGATAAGTTACCCATATCATATTGAACAATCCTGGAACCAGGAATTTTACGAATGTACTCTTTTCTAGTGTATGCTCTTACCATCTATTCTTCCTCCTTGTCAAAGTTTAAGTCTATAATCTAATAAATTTTAGGCTTCCACCAACGGGGCATAATTACTAGGAATCAAAACCAGGTAGAAATCAATAGTAGATTTAGTTTGTGAATTTATAATATATAAAAGGGATCAATATCTATGGAATTTATCTAAAAATCCAAAATAAAAAATCTCAAAGAAACCCGGTTAAGACCGAAAAAAATATCAAATTTCTCCTTATACACCATAAAAATTAGTGAAAATAGTTTTTTCCTACAATTGAAATTAAAAAAAATATTGGTGGATTTAAGAGTTTGCACCCTAAATCCAAATGCCTATGCACTTTTTTAGCTACTAGTCTTGATTACTTTTCCATTGACGTAGTTGGATGTGTACCAGTAACGCATTGCGTAACCGTTGCCTTTGTAGTTGTAGTTTACCCATTTACCGTTGCTGTAGTATTGTACGGATCGGTGTCGGGATGACATGCTGGTGGCGTATTGAATGATCCGGACTTTGTATCCCTGTTTTAATAGTTGATTGTAGAGTATTTCACTGTTGGTCCAGCAATCACCGGTTCCTTTAGAACCACTGCTGGATGAGTAACTGGATTTGTAGACTTTCACGTACTTGGTGACTTTGATGTAGTATGCGGCTCGGACGTATCGGTAACGGCCATTCCGGTACTTTTTCTTGTACTTGTACTTTTTTATGTAGTAAGTTTTCTTCTTCCAGTAATAGGAAGCTGCGTTGACTTCGGGTTTAGCTACTGAAGCTGAGTTCGCTGAGTCGATGTTATTCACTTGAGAAGCACTGGAGCTTTGGCTGGTGCTTAGGTTGTCAACGGCCCCGGAGAGGGGTAAAGTGCATATTGCTATTGCTAAAGCTAATAGCAACGCATAATCAAATTTTCGCTTAATTATACCGCCTCCGTGACTTATCATATCAAGGTATGATGAAGCCTTTTTGGTATAGCATTGCATTTTTTGAACATGACTTATAAAGGTTCTGGTTTAATTCTCGATAATTCCAACCCATAGAGCTTTTTTTTCGATTTAAGGCGCCCTTAGAAGGTATTCATTAAACCAAAAATAGATAAGCTCAATCCGTTGTTATTTTTCCTTTACATACATCCTAAAAAGATTATTTGTCTAAATGAAGCCAAGTTAATCTGAATTCTTAAAAAAATATATCGCTTAAACGGACTGTGACCTCCTCAATGACCTATTTAGTAAAAAAGACTTTAATTAAATTATTTCATTTATTTATGAAGTTTTAAAAGGCAATTTATCCTTAATCAACCTTATATCCGCATTTAACATGGAAAGAAGAGAGTTTATCGTTTTCCACTCATCATCCCTGGGACCAAGTGGAAGGTGTTGATACTATACTGATCATTATCGGCCCCAAAAACCTTAAAACCATTTTAGACTGTTCAGTTTGACCGGTGAAGAGTTTTAAATCCATTTTAAAATTCATGGCGAGAGGCCTGGAAAATCCCAAAATCGGGTTATAAATCTTTAATGATAGTCACCACCATCATTTATTAGTAGAATATAGCAAATTTTTAATACTCGTTAATTAATTAAACCCCACCATATAATAGTACGTGTTATAATCCTAACCGCTATGATGCGTTTATTAAATTGACTTGTGGAGTGGTGAAAATTTTTATTGGTGAAAACTATGAAGATCGCGGTAACTGGAAAAGGGGGAGTGGGAAAAACCACACTGGCAGGTACCCTGGCCTGCATACTGTCCCGGAATTATAGGGTATTTGCCATCGACGCCGACCCGGACATGAACCTGGCTGGAAGTTTGGGAATACACACCCCCATTACTCCCATATCTAAAATGAAGGACCTGATTAAAGACCGGACCGGTGCTGAACCCGGATCATCCTTTGGAGAAGTCTTCAAGATGAACCCCAAAATATCTGACCTTCCAGAATCTCTTTCCATAAACTATGATGAGGAAGGCCGTTTGAAACTATTGGTGATGGGTACCGTGGATAAAGGTGGTGATGGATGTGTCTGTCCTGCTTCAGTACTTCTTAAAGCACTTTTAAGGCATCTTATACTGAAAAAAGATGAAATCATTATTTTGGACATGGAAGCAGGGATTGAACATCTGGGAAGACGTACCGCAGAAGCCGTGGATCTGATGATAATTGTGGTGGAACCGGGACTCAAATCCCTGGAAACCGCTACGCGTATAAGAAAACTGGCCAGAGACATTGGAGTGGAAGAGGTAGTGGCGGTTATAAATAAAGTTTCCAGTGCGGATGAAGAAGCCTTTGTAAGCACTAAGCTTAATGAAATTGGTTTAAATGTTTTAGGAAGCATTCCCAGGGATTATAATGTAGTCAAAGCCGATATGGAAGGTCTTCCCCTGGTTGATTATCCTGATTCTCCAGCTCTAGTAGCAGTGGAGGATATCGCGGAAAATATTTTAAACAATCCCCCCTAAAATCATAATATGCAGATCACTGCCCGGCTCACCTTCCATTATCAGGGGGAGGAACAGGCCAAAATCGCTTATCAATCCCTGGAACCAGATAACAGAAATTATCTGGAGTCAAAGGTTATAAATAAAAATCTTACATGTGAGATTCATGGTGAATCTGTGCCCAGGGTATTAGCAACTCTCGATGACCTTATTTTTTCTGAAATCCTGGTAGAAAAAATGTTGAAGATAGATGGTGATAAAAAATGAAGTTCACTTTAGAGGCCGATATCACTTTCAGTAAAGATGCTGAAGAAGCCCGTGATGATATTAAAGAATTCCTGAATGACGCTAACACCGAACTTTTCCTCAAGGGAGTGCCCCCGGAACAGAAGGATGATGCCTCCCGGGTAGTTGATTGGA
This sequence comes from Methanobacteriaceae archaeon, assembly GCA_027318585.1. Taxonomy (GTDB): domain Archaea; phylum Methanobacteriota; class Methanobacteria; order Methanobacteriales; family Methanobacteriaceae; genus Methanobacterium. Next base: position 5,435 of record DAHVOW010000024.1, read on the forward strand.
GCTTAAAAGGTGACACCCTGCATCTCAACTTGGTCTCCGGTAGAAGAGGAAGAGCCCATGACGCTCTTTTAAGGATCAAAAAGCCGTTGACACAAGTTCTAGGACCAAAATACCATTTAGGAGTTCGTAAAATTTCTGTAGATTTCTATGAGATCCACATACCATCCCCCACCATGGTAGATGTGGGTGAAATGCCCTATGTTGAGGATTCCAGTTTTAAAGACGGTTCCATGATTATTAAATTCCAAAGACTGGAAGAATCAGATATTCGTCGTCACGTTGTTGATCGGGTGGTAAAACAGGTCCAGAACCAGGCCGATATAGCAGAGGAAAATTCTACAGCCGAATCTGACACCGACATCCTGACCCGACAGGTCACTAAAATCGAACCGGGAACCATAGTTTTCCAGGGGAAAAAACAGGAAATATTCTTTGACGGTGACCCCACCGAGGAGTTAGCCCGGTTAGGATGGGTTAAAAAGTTTCCAGGTAAGGGGCAGTGGTTTTATGGCCCTCCACTCATCGCGTTACAGAGGGCGGTGGAGGAGATATTCCTGGAGAAGCTGGTTTACAAACTGGGTTTCGAGGAGTGTATGTGGCCCAAGCTCATACCCATCCCGGTGATGAACAAGATGCGCTACCTGGAAGGTCTCCCAGAGGGTATGTACTACTGTTCTGCTCCACGTCGGGACCCGGAACTCTTTGAGAAGTTTAAAAGCGAATTAACCATCACCAAGGAAGTGCCCATCAATCGCTTGAAGGATGGGCTGAAGGATCCATCCTACGTACTGGCACCAGCCCAGTGCGAGCCGTTCTACGAGTTTTTCTCCCATGAAGTGGTGGACGAGAAGGATCTTCCCATTTCCCTCTTTGACCGTAGTGGCTGGACCTACCGTTGGGAGGCTGGGGGAGCCAAAGGACTGGATCGGGTTCACGAGTTCCAGAGGGTGGAACTGGTGTGGCTGGGCACCCCGGAACAGGTAGAAAAGATCCGTGATGCTACCCTGGAAATTTCACAGGAATTAGCCGACCAGATGGAGTTGGAATGGTACACCGAAGTAGGAGATGATCCTTTCTACCTGGAGGGCAGAAAATCAGAAGACCGGGGGATTGAATTCCCGGATGTGCCCAAATATGAGATGCGCCTGGTTGTCCCTGGAGCCGATAAGGGAGTAGCTGCTGTATCTGCCAACGTACACGGCACTCATTTCACGGAAGGTTTTTCCATCAAGGAAGCCCACCAAAAAACTCTATGGACGGGATGCACCGGTATCGGCATCACCCGCTGGTTGTTCGGATTCCTGGCCCAGAAAGGTTTTGATAAAGAAAAATGGCCAGTGGACGTTAAGGGAAAAGTGGATAAAGTTAAGGTTCCCAGGATGGTTACCTGGCCATAATAGGATACAAAACCTACTTAGTTTTTAAAATTAAAAAAAATAGTTGGTAGGAGTAGAAACCTGGTTTCTACATCCTGTTTTTTATTATTATTCTTCAGATTCCTCAGGAAGCTTTTCTTCAGGAAGTTTTTCCTCTACAACTTCTTCTTCAGGGAGTTTCTCAGGGACTTCCTCTTCTTCGGTGGATTCTTCCTTCTTCTCGAATGCATCCACGAATTCTACCTTGGAAACGTTTTCCATATTCTCGTAGATATCCCGGGCCAGTCGGAATCGAATCATGGTTATATCCATGTAAGACCTTTGCTGGTCGAATTTAGCCATCTCATCCATGTAAATGACTACTTTGCCGTCCTCAAATATGATGGTGTGTTTTTCAGGGTCCAGGTTCGGGTTGGGGTAGTGAAGCTCGATCATGGACTTGACCTTTTCAGCGTCATCCTCGATGATCTCTTCCACTTTAACCTGGTACTCCAAATTTTTACCAGCCAATTCATGGTTAAAGTCCACTGTGACTCTTCCGCCACTGACGGTTCGTATAATGCCAGTGTGGCCTTCGGATGTGATGGCCATTCCCACCTGAGGCTTTATACCCTGCTTTTTAAATTCACGCATGGGGACCATCTGCAGCAAGTTGGGGTCTCTTTTACCAAAACCATCCTCGGCACTGACTTCTAAAGTTTTTTCTTCTCCTTCTTCCATTCCTTCTATAGAATCATCTAAAGCGGGTAATATGTGTCCACTGCCCACTACTATGGGGATGGCTCCGTAAGTTTTATTTTCACTAAATATTTCTGCTTCTTCGGCTACTTCTTGGTTAGTTGTATCAAAGACCTCGTTGGTTTCCTGGATTTTTCCAGTGTAGTCCAGTCTTATAAAATCTCCTTTTTTCACTGGCATATCTCTAGCCTCCTTTGTGGTATTCTCATTTTAAATTCTCTTAGGACTTCTTTATTTTTATAGTTTAATATACGTATGACACCGGGGTAGTTATCGATGTACCTGCTTATGGTGTCACCGTCTATTCTGGCTTCCAGTGCGGATAAAACTCTCTCCGGATGGTGGCGACTGAAACCACGCGCAATACATGCTCGAAGTTCCCCAATAGAATTGAAAGGACGTTTTTCTAAAACCGCCTCCCGGGTGCGATGATCGATCATGGACATGGATTTTAAATCATAGGGAGTGGCCTGGTTGGCCGTGGACAAAATCCCCTCCAAATCCCGGATCTGATGTAGAGGTGCTCTTCCCTGTTCCATTTCTTCCTGGAGGACTTGAATAGTTTCGGGAGGAAGCATCTCTTTTGCAGATTCCAAGTTTCCGGAGACAACTGCTTCTCTTATAATAGTCCCACTTACGCCTTCAATACGGGGGATGAAAATGAATTTATCCTTGAAGTTGTAACCAATCCTGGTTAAAGATTTGGACAGGGATACAATGACATAATTATCCTCATTAAGCCTACCCTGGAGTAAAACCTCCCCACTTTCCATATTAACCATTCGGTACGGTTTAGGAGCCACCCCCACCCCTTCACTAATGGTATCCAGTAAAGGAGTGAATTGTGAGCCGGGTTTGTAGCCACGGGGGATATAATCAGCCCCTAAAGCCTGGAACATGCGGGCCAGGCACAGAGAATACTGTCCCGAACCCATAATCCCCATAGGTGGACCTTCCACTACCACATCCGCGCCCACCGCCACTGCAGCCTTGGCCCGTGCATGTCGGGTTAGTATGTAGGGCAGTCCTCTTCCGCTACGTTCGAAAAGACCCGGAACTACGGCTACAAATATTCCTGAAGGAACTGCTTTTTTCGCTTCCTGAAGACAGTGCAAATGTCCCTTATGTAGAGGATTGTACTCAGTAAAATCTGATAGTAGGCTAACATCAGATTCTACTTCTTTTGGTTCCGGTCGCTTGCCCACATCTTCCAGGAAGGTTTTCCGGTCCCGAACCAGAATATGCTTTACCAAGTCCAATGTGTAGTCCATGTTTATCTTTTGACTTTCATCAAAGTTATATGATTATTTCTATAAAGAGGTAGATGAGAATTATTAAGAAAAGGCAGGGTAAATGAATAAGATTTATCCAGTATCTTTTCTAATGAAAGGGCAGGTGTTTGCATGCTGGATCTGTGTCTGACTAACTGCAGGTTAGAACTTGACAGTAGAGTGGTCTGTTTGGGCATAAAAGATGGTAAGATAGACTCCATTAAAAATCTACCCTCACCAGCCTATAAAACCCTGGATATGACCGGCAATTTAGTCCTTCCAGGCCTTATCGATTCCCATGTGCACTTCCGGGATCCAGGTCTAACCCACAAGGAAGATTTTAGAAGTGGCTCGGCAGCAGCTGCAGCTGGTGGTTTTACCACGGTGTTGGACATGCCCAACAATAAACCTCCCACCAGTACACCCCAAGCTTTTTCGAAAAAACGCAAGATTGGTGAAAAGAAGAGTTTGGTGGACTTTGGACTACATGCTGGTGTTAAGGACCCCCATGATATGGGGGCACTTGTAGAATTACGGCCGGTGTCCTTCAAGATATTCATGGATCTGGTGGATCCCACCTTTTTAAAGGATGCTTCTATGAACCTAAAGGGGGTTGATCCTGAACTGCCACTGTCCCTGCATCCTGAGGATCCCACTACAGTACATCAATCTACCATCAATATGAAAAAGGAAGTGTACGAAAGTATTCTATACGCACAAGCTCGGCCCCCACTGGCGGAGGAGATTGCAGTGACGGATGCCATTGCTTTGTGCCAGGATATGAACCAGAAGATACATCTCTGCCATCTTAGTACCAAAAAGTCATTCCATATGGCAAAAAATGCTCAGAAGGATGGATTGCCCTTGAGTTTCGAGGTAACCCCTCACCACTTGTTCCTGGACACATCCTATCTGGAAAGCTGCGGAAATATGGCCAAAACCAACCCTCCTCTAAGGAATGACGAAGATAAACTGGGAATCCAGGATTTGGCCGAAATAGATATCATTGCTACCGATCACGCACCGCATACTCTGCATGAGAAAAATCAGGATATATGGAACGCCCCTCCAGGAGTGCCAGGACTGGAAACTGCACTTCCACTACTTTTAACTCTATTAAATCAGGGAAAACTAACTTTAAATAATCTGAAGCGGCTTTTATGTGAAAATCCCGCCAGGATATTTAATATTCCCCATAAAGGCTTCATTAAAGAGGGTATGGATGCTGATCTAGTGGTGGTGGACCTGGATAAAGAAGAATTGATAAACCCCTCTAAATTCCACTCCAAAGCTAAATATTCCCCCTTTGAAGGTTTCAAGGTTAAAGGTATGCCCGTTATGACCATGGTTAGGGGTAACCTAGTTATGGAGGAAGGAGAAATTCTAGAAAACCAGGGAATATTCGTTTATTCTAAAAAATGAACATCGATGGAGTGATAATATATGTGTGAATCAAGCGTTTACAGTACCAGTGGAGAAAAGATTATGGAGGATGTTATATCCATCAAAATAGATGGTGAAAATATTAAGCTACTAGATATCCTGAACCAACCCCTACATATTAAAGGCAGGATAGTAGAGATCGACCTGGATAAACATGGAATTTACGTGGAACGCCAGGATTAAATCTAATTGTGGATAGATTCTACGATCTACGGATAAACTAGATATTAAAAAACCATAGTGATATTCGTGTTGGAACCAATAATAGTGGCTATCGAAACATTTTTTTTAAATTATGGAGCCATAGGAGTTTTTTTGGCCAGTATAATCGAGGAGATAATTGCTCCAATCCCCTCCACTTTGGTCATAATGGGAAGCAGCTTTTTAATACTCAAGGGTTATCCCATTGCTGTGGATAGCATAATGAGACTGTTAATATACGTGGTATTGCCAGCTTCAGCCGGTGTTACACTAGGATCCCTTTTCGTTTATGCCATTGGTTATTTCCTGGGCAGTCCCTTCATTAAACGCTGGGGAAAATATATGGGAGTATCCTGGGATGATATTGAGAAGGCAGAAGGCCGTTTTTCACAAGGAAAAAGTGATAATCTGATACTGTTCATCCTCAGGGCCGTTCCAGTAGTTCCTAGCGTAGCTATAAGCATATTTTGTGGTTTTATCCGCTACCGTCTCCGGGATTACATTATGTTTACGTTTCTGGGCAGTCTGGTAAGAGGATTTGTCCTGGGTATTCTGGGCTGGCAGTTCGGAATGTTGTACCTTGAGATATCCCAGCAAATATCCTTCCTGGAAGAATTGGTCCTGTTAGTGCTGGTTATTGCACTGGCGGTCTATCTATACTGGAGAAAGACCAAAAAAGGATCTAGTAAGTAATTAAATAAAAAAAATTAGAATTTAGGTGGGCTTGCACCACCTAAAGATTCTCATTCTTACTTTAGAGAAAGTGCTTCGTGTGGACAGGCGGGTATGCACTGGTCACAGAGTATACAGAATCCTTTGAGCGGTACCTTGTCGTCGGTGAGTTTCAGCATGTCGTAGGGACATACTTCCACACAGTCACCACACTGGGTACACTTTTCGGGACTGTATTGAATCCGGTTCCGTTTAACTATTTGCCCATCAACCACTTTGTCCATTTCAACCAGAGTTAAAGCTTCATTGGGACAGGTCATGGTACAGGCACCGCAACGGGTGCACATGGCAAAGGCTGGCTCCCCACCAACTTCCACATCTCCAGGAACCTCGAATCCAGTTTTGGTTATAACCCTCATGGCGTCGTTAGGACATATACGAGCACAGGCTCCTAAATAATCACATTTGGATTCATCCCAAACCAGTCCCTCTTCCGAGGCAGGTTTGGCTGGTCCTAACTCCACTTCCAGGTCGATGGCTTCCACAGGACATAATCTTTCACACAGGCCACAAGCCGTGCATATCTCTGGGAGATCCACTGTTAGAGTGGCTGGCTTTGCCTTAATGAAATCACCGGGGCATGATTCTACACATAAATTGCAACCGATACAAGTTTCTTCGTCAAGTTCAAATTTAAGCATGTCCTTGGAACGTTTTTCGGGCTTTTTACCAGAAATAAATACAGCATTCCAGGGACAAGTCTGGGAACAGACGCCACACTTGATACAGGTGTCTTCATCGATTTCAATTTTTCCACCGATTTCAGGAAGTGTGATGGCATCCACGGGACACTCATCCACACACATTCCACAACCTACACAATCAGCGATGAATATGGGCCCAGTTATTACCAAATCGCTCGTTTTAGGTTCAATAACGCCTTCCACACCAATCACATCGACCGGACACACGTCAACACACTGTTGGCACATGACACAGTATCCATGTAGTGGTATTTTCTGAACTGTGCCCTCATCTAACTTAAGTATATTGGGAGGACACACCTCCACACAGTCCCCACACTCGTTGCATAGGTCGGGGTTGAAGACGATACGGGTCTGGGTGGTGCCAGCATCATCTACTGCCAGTTCGTCTGTTTTAAGAGCACCTGTGGGGCATATATCTACACATTTGGGCTCTCCTCCGCAAACGTCACAGTAGATGACATCTGCAGGGGATACGGCTATGGCAGTAGTAGGACAAGCGCCTTCACAGGCTCCGCATCGAATACAGTCGTCCTTATTTACTACTATCATGTTTTTTCTCCATCAATTTAGATTTTTTTCACAAGGTGTCCTTCAGAGTCATAGACTTCAAGGGTAGCCAATCTCATTTGACTGTCGATTTGGTGGGTTGCACAGGATAAACACGGATCGTAGGCCCTTATAACCATCTCCATCAGGTTAAATATCTTGTCGTCTACTTCAACACCAGGTTTTATATAATCTTTGGCCACCTTTTGAATACCCATTTCCATGGAAGGGTTGTTCTGGATGGTGGCTACTACAATGTTAGCTTTGGTTACTTGACCATTTTCATCGCAAGCGTAATGGTGAGTTAATGTACCACGAGCAGCTTCAACTATACCCACACCTTCACCGGCCTGCCTTTCGATGGCGTCTGGGAATTTTTGTCCAGACAAGTCGCCTTCTAAGGCGTTGGCAGCAGATTCAGCTGCAGCTATTAGTTCTATGAGTCTAGCCCAGTGGAATAGTAATGGTTGCTGTGCGTATCCAAAGGTGTCCTTGAATTCTTTGAAGTAGTCTTGGGCTTGTGGGGTGGGCATTTTGTCAGCTACATTGATCCTGGATAAAGGAGCAACACGGTAGATTCCGTCAGGATAACCCAGTTCTTTGATGTATGGGAATTTAAGCCAGGAGTAAGGTTTAACTTTCTCAGCCATGTAGTCCAAATAGTTGTCACATTTGAACTCGGCGTGTATGTTTCCTTCTTTATCTTTCATTCGGACGTTTCCATCATAAACATCCCAAACACCATTTTTAACCAGACCGGCATGATAGGTTTCCACGCTTCCTAAGGTGTTAACCAAGTCCAGGTTTTCTTCGAAAATAGGTTTAGCGAGTTCCAGAGTTGCAACAGCCAGTTCCACGTTCCTCTGGGCCTTTGCTAAGAGATCTTTCTGGGTTTCATCGTCTAAGACGGTGGATATACCACCAGGGGTGGATGAAGTAGGGTGGATAGGTCGTCCCCCAGTAGCTCGGACTATATCTAAAGCGTTTTTACGCAGCTCGATAGCCTGTAAAGCAACATCAGGTGCGTCTTTAATGATCTGGAATACGTTCCTAGTTTTTCTATCCTTACCAGCTATGAAGTCTGGAGCAGCCAGGAAATAGAAGTGCAGGGCGTGGGAGTGCATGTATGAACCCCAGTTCATTAGCTCCCTCATTTTATAGGCAGTGGGCAGAATATCCTCTGCGTCAAAGCCGAAACACTGATCTACAGCTTTAGCTGCGGCCAGGTGGTGCTGCACATCACAGATACCACAGATACGAGGTACAATTCTTGGTACCTCTTCAATATTTCTTCCCTGCAGGAATTTTTCAAATCCACGGAATTCCATCACGTGGAGTTTGGTGTCCTGAACGTTTCCTGCCTCGTCCAGATCCACTGTGATTTTAGCGTGACCTTCAATTCGGGTCACAGGTTCCATAGTTAATTTAACCATTATTTACCCTCCTTTTTTACCTTAGCTGGCACGAGAGCCGCAGGTAGTGTGTAGGTATAGAAAGTGCCAACCACATCGTCTAATTCATTGGCTACTTCTTCGGGGTCCACAGTTTTATCCCGATCGACACCGAAATCAGAACCTATGGCACTGATCATCTTGGCGCCTTGGTCTGTGACTTTAGGAGTAGGACCATAACATCCTCTGCACTGGATGCCTATCGTTGGGCATTCAGCCCCACATAGAGATATGGTAGCGGGGCCTAAACACACCAGTCCTTGGGGTACCAGGCACATTTCCGGTTCTGGTTCTCCCAGTTCAAATTGGCGAACGATTTTGTCCATGGCCATTCCTTCTGGTGGTTTCTCCCGTGGGCAAACCTCACATAAGTTGGTGCTGGGTAGTTCTATTGGTTCACCAGTCAATAAGTTTACTAAGACCTGAGCCACAATATCGGATTTGGGCGGGCAGCCCGGTAGAGGTAGGTCCACATCAATAACTTCTCCCAGTGGCCTTACCCTGCTTTCCAGGTGAGGGATGTCCTCGCTGGGTATTGTACCTTCAGGGTTGATGGTACTGGGTGAGTTCTGATAGGCTTCTTCGATCAGATCTTCGGTTTTGTGAAGGTTTCCCAGTCCAGGAATTCCTCCATAAACAGCACAGGTACCATAGGCTATTACTATTTTGGCTTTTTTTCGCAGCATTTCAGCCAGTTCCCTGTTTTCGTCGTTTCGGATTCCACCTTCAATGATTATGGCATCCAGGTCATCTGGTACTTCATCATATTTGACATCCATAAGCACCGGAGTGAATTCGATGTCAGCCAGGCCCATCACATCTATGATTGCCTCGTGGATGTCAGCAAAGGCCAGATGACAACCTGAGCAACCACTAAGCCACATTGTTGCTATTTTAGCTTTCTCTGCCATTTTATGCCTCCACTTCCTCTTCTTCTGGAGTTTCTAATTGGGCTTTTAGCGGGGATGGACCTAAACCTTGGATTCGTTCCACCATCATCGAAACGGTGTCTGCGAATTTTTCACCTTCAGATGCCGAAATCCAGTCGTGGTGAATCCTTTCTCTTCCAATTCCCAGATCATCAGCCAATTTGTATATGATCCTCATTCTACGATCGAGTTTGTAGTTTCCTGCGTCGTAGTGGCAGTCTCCATGGTGGCAACCTGCGACGATTACTCCGTCAGCACCTTCGCGGAATGCCTTCAGTATGAATTGGGGTTCAATTCTTCCGGAACACATCACCCGGATGACCCTTACATTTGGAGGATACTGCATCCTTGCGGTTCCAGCGGTGTCAGCTCCACCGTAGGAACACCAGTTACAACAAAACATCACAATCTTAACTTCATCCTCAGCCATATGGCTTCCTCCTTGAATATATTGTGTACCTTACAATGTACCGTATATGAGTTAAAGTGTAATTATTATAAAGGTTACTTACCAAACCAATTCGAAAAATATATAAGTAAGAATAACAATGAGGGAATTTTTAATACTATAATAAAGGCCATTAAAGAAAGTTTATTGGCTATTCACAGCATCTAATCGATTTATTTGATGATTATCTATTTAAAACTATTTTTAAGGATATCTATCTTTAACATAAAAAGGTATTAATGCGATTCAAATTCTCCTTAACATCCTCAAACAAGGTTGGATATCAAAATATTGATTATTATCTAAGTAAATAAGTAATAGTAATCTGTGATATCTTTTTTTTACTGCAATCAATTAAATTAGAATTCATTTTGAAAAAAACGACTTATTATTTTGATAAATTCCATTAATTCTTAATTTCATCGTATTTAGTTATTTATTTAAGACAATACATCAATAAAACTAGTTGCTGATTTGTCAATTAGACCATATCAGTTATCATAAAAAAAACGACCAAAGGGGTGGTTAAACTGCTACTGGAAATAACTGACCTGGCAGTGGAAGTTAATAATAAAGAAATCCTCAGTGATGTCGACCTCTATATCGGTAAAGGAGAGACACATGTTCTTTTGGGCCCTAACGGCGCCGGTAAAAGTACACTTTTTATGACTCTACTCGGATTTCCCAAGTATAAAGTTACAAGGGGAGAAATAATATTCAAAAGCAAAGACGTGACTCAGTTATCCACTACTGATCGGGTTAGGATGGGTATGGGAGTGAGTTTCCAAAATCCACCAGCAATTAGGGGAGTTAAACTGGGAGATTTGCTGAAAATTGAACATGGAGAAGGAGAAGAGCCCGAGCTAAGCCATGAAATGATGGATTTGGTAACCAAACTCAAATTCGATGAAAATTTCCTGGAAAGAGATGTGAATCTTGGTTTTTCAGGGGGAGAGGTGAAAAGATCCGAAATACTACAACTATTGGCTCAAGAGCCCGACTTCATAATGTTCGACGAACCTGATTCCGGTGTGGACATTGAGAATGTGGAGCTTCTGGCTGAAGAAATCAACACCCTCTTAGATAAGGACAAAAAACCAGGAATGAGGGAGAAATCAGGCCTTTTAATTACCCACTTGGGTTATATTCTCAATTTCGTAGGCGCAGATACCGCTCACGTCCTGATGGATGGTAAAATAGCCTGTTCCGGAAATCCCAATGAAATAATAGAAGACATTCGAAAAGAAGGATTTAAGGGGTGCGTAGAATGCTGCGGGATACACTAAAAAAAGCTGAGAAAGCCAGAGAAAAAAAGGCCCTCTATGGAGAGGACATTGATCTGGAAGAATTCATCAAGGAAGAGGCCGGAGAACACGAAAAAGTTACTAAAGCCAATGAAGTTCCTAAAAAGGTTCAAGACACCCTTTTAAAAGTTGGAGTAGACCCTGGCGAAAAGGAGAGATCAGGAACCTTCATCCAAGTGGATCAAAGTGGAGTGTGCACCACATGTACATCGGAGTCAGTAGAAATAATGGGAATGAATGTGGCTATTGACAAATACGGCTGGTTAAAAGATTATATGTGGAAAGCGGTAGCTCCTGATACTGACAAATATACGGCACAAACTGCTCTCAGGGAATCAGCAGAAGGTGCCAGTGGATATTTCATAAGATCTCTACCTGGTTCCAAAGAAGTATTCCCACTACAAGCGTGCATGTTTATTGGTGATGAGAAGGTAATGCAAACCGCCCATAACATCATCATTGCCGAAGAAAATTCTGAATTACACATCATAACCGGATGCGCCACAGGGGAGGATGTTAGTTCTGCTTTACACGTAGGAGTGTCTGAATTTTACTTAAAAAAAGGATCAAAAATTACCTTTACCATGGTGCATAATTGGGCTGAACAAGTAGATGTAAGACCCCGGACCGGAGTGATGGTAGGTGATGATTCTACATATATTAGTAACTACATTCTCACCAGCCCGGTCCGAAGCATCCAATCCTACCCCACTGCCTACTGCAGTGGTGAAAACTCCAGGGTAGTGTTCCAATCAATACTCGGGGGTCAAAAAGACTCTATTTTAGACATGGGCTCTAGAGTACTGCTAGAAGGCCGTGGATCAAGTTCGGAGATGGTTTCTCGGGCAGTGTCCAAGGATCAATCACAGATCTTTTCACGAGGACACTTGGCCGGACGAGTTCCAAATGTAAAAGGGCATCTGGAATGTCATGGACTGGTTTTATCGGATGATTCAATGATTTATGCCGTTCCCGAACTAGAAGGCAGTTCTACCGAACTGGAAATGTCCCACGAAGCTGCAGTGGGTAAAATCGCCGAAGAAGAAGTACTTTATCTTACTTCCCGGGGTCTGACCGAAGATGAAGCGGCCAGTATGATTGTTCGCGGTTTTTTAAGTATGGATATCACTGGATTACCACCAGAACTAGCTACCGAGACCAAACGCATGCTGGACATGAGTCTGAAGGGAATGTGAGTCTGAAGGGAATGTAAAAAATTAATTCATTCCTTTCCCTTTTTTTATTTTAAAGATGAATATCATTTAGTATCCGGCGTATTATCCGCTTATTTTTTAAATAAATTTCCTCAAAAAAGTTGAATATCCACTCTCATATGGAATTTAAAATCAATATCTAACCTAAAATTAATTTATAATTAAAAAGGAGTAGGTTTTACTCGGAGATTATTATAAATTCCCCTACCTTCTCCACTTTTCCGAATGGTATCAGGAGATTTTCGCCCTTCTTTTTAGCACCTTTTACCTGTACATTTCGGCCTTTATCAACTTTAATTACCACGTCGGTTATTTTACCGGTACGATCATTTACTATGAGCTCTTCCAGCTCCCCTAAGATACGGGCATTGTTAGTAGCTACTTGATAACCTTTTATTTCGCTCCATACCTTTTCTTCCCCTTTTATGAGTTTTCGCTCTGGTTCCACCATAAACATCACCTGCAGGAGTTCATCCACAGTCTTTCTAAGGATATTATATCCTCGGGGCTATTAATATTTAAGGCTACTTCTAATTTACCGAGGACAAGAAGCTCCTCATCTTGTTCTGTGTCATTTCCCCTTAATATATTTAATCCAGATGGTACCAGATTTTCCCAGACCATACTGGGCTGAAGACAGTGTTTATAGAAAATTTCCACCGGAACCATCACTGTAAGAGCCGGTTTTTGGCAGTGCTGGTAATAATCAATTACTTCATCAATCACTTCCCCGGTGAGAAGTGGAAGATCAGCGGTGACGGTGAGGATGGTTTCATCACGAAGATCCGGCTGGGAAAGTATGAACGCCATATCCTCCACGTAGCCCCGTCCAGGAGTATTTATAATGTCCAATCCCTTGTTTTTGACCCACCAGGCTGTCTTTGGAGTATTTACACTGGTGGCCACCAGGACCTCCTCCACATATTCAGATGAAAAAAGCGCATCAACTACTTTCTGAATAAGGGGCTGGCCCAGAACTTCCAGAAGGGGTTTCTCCTGGTTTGTACGCATGCGACTGCCCTTACCTCCAGCCATAATTATTGCAATGACCATTAAATCCCTCTAAAATCTATATTACCGATTATCTTTAGTTAGAATAGTGTAGAAAATAGGTATCATGAAGAGGGTGGTTCTCTTCACTTACCTTTCTGCTGGAGTTTTTTGCGCTGACCAAGAATACATGGGCCGCCCTGTCTACCGCCCAGGGGTATTTTGGTAGTTCCCATGGAATTCATACAACGAGCCATAACCGCGGCTCCCAAAGCCAGGGCATCAGAAACAAACAACACGTCTTTAAAATACGGTTTAGCATATTCCATGACGAATTCTGGTTTTTTGCCGGTGATACCAGCACGGCCGGTTACTCCCAAGGCCGAGCCTTCTTCAATAACCCCTTCATCCGCTGCTTCATCGATTAAACGTTTAACCACCAGAGCACTGACGTGGTCCAGGGTGGCAAATAGGGTGTGTATTCCAGCTTCCCCATATATCCGGTGGCCTACTTTGGTCAATTCATCTAATTTATCTCCATTAACACCTACATCACAGCCGATAAGGGTGGTTCCTGCACTGTATGCAGCTGAAGGGTCCACTGGGACAGTTCCAAAGCGATCACGGTTTTCAGGGACTTTACGAATGTCAACGTATTCATGTACTTGTTTTGCGTATTCTAGTGCTGCCTTCCAGTCTGCTTTCTTAAGGATGTCCCGGGAGTACAGATCCAGAGCTGCTCCACCCCTTTTATCAACCTTCTCTGTTCCACGGATAACCGCATCGGAAATGGCCCCGGCCAGGCCACAGAAGTTCCCGATGGTCCGAGCATAAGGCTGATCATTATTAACTATACGACCGGCCAAGGTTGTTCCGAAGTCCATAGAAACACAGGGATTTCTAAAATCAATCTCAGTCCATTTTGCACCGGCTTTTATCCCGGCAGTTACCAACTCACCCTCCATTTCGTTGGCCACCACCGAACGGCCAGTGGGAGGTATTACACTTACTACCGCCCCATCAAACATGACCTTATCCAGCAAGGTGAATTCCTGTAGCTTTTTAGGCAGAGCCTCTTTAGATATGGCTGGCGACATCTTACGAGGAGGTATTCCGGCATCCAGGCAGCCATCCGCCAGGGCAATGATCAACTCCCCCACCTCTTCCGGTGAGGCAAAACCAGCAGTAACACCGGTAGATCGGACCACGAAATCTAAATCCTTTTCCATATCAATTTTAGAACGTTTGATGGACTCCAGGATGGTGTCTCGAACCATTTCAGATACAGATTCTTTAGTGAGCTCTACATGCCAAACAGTCTCTCCGAATACCCTTTCACCCTTCTTAGGAGGACGAATGTCCCGGGTCATCTTTACCGTCTTGTCCAGGAGGTAAGTGCGACTGGTGTTGAGGTTGGTGGCAGTTAAGATGCATTTGGTGGTGGTGTTTCCCAGTTCCACCGAAGCCACAATGTAGTACACGTCCGGTCGTAGGGATGTGCCGTAACCCTGACCCACCGCCTTCTTGGTAAAGGTGGCCATCTTAGCATCTTCAATGGTGATGTACTTACTCTTTGCCATAACTGGTTTTGGACCGATACCTAGAATCTTCTTAAAAAGTGACAGAATAATCCCCTCCTAATTTAAAGTTTCCAGATTAGGATTTATTTAAAATAGTTATAAATTTTGTGAAAAAAATTTGTAACATTATCTTTTAAAAAAATCAAAAAAAAGAGTCCCTTTGAACTCTTCTAAGTGGTTCTTACCAGCAGGATGGTGCAGGGAGAGGAGTGAACGATTTTCTCAGAAACACTGCCCAAAAGGCGCTTGTCTACAATGTTCTTTCCAGTTCCCAGGATGATAAGATCCACACCCTCATTTTCTGCAGTTTTAACTATTTCATCGGCTGGATCGCCCTCGGCCAGGATTTTTTTAAACTTTATAGCATCGCAGCCGGGAGCCTCGAAGACTTTTTCCATCTGGTCCAGTATTTCCTGACCCTTAGCCCTTAATTCAGTGATCATCATTTCCTTCACCTTCTTGGGTGTCAGAAACGGTACAGAGGTGTCTACCACATATATCCCCATGATTTCGGTTTTCCTATCCTTTAGAAGGTTTATGGTATGTTCCATAATCTGATCCATATATTGACCCATGCTGGCCACCATAATTTTTTCATACATTCCATCATCCCCTACTTTAAGATAATATGAAAATCCGGATTATAGCGTAGGAAAGGTAAGTTCCCATTAATATTATGCCTCCGGATCTATTTAATTCCATGTTTCCGGTTCTGATGAGAACCATTAACAGCACCGTGACCAGAATCATCACTGGTGCATCAAATACTACAGAAAGGCGTTCCACAGGCACTCCCAAGATTAGTGCCGGGACCCCAATCCCTATAAGTATATTGAAGGTGTTACTGCCCAGCACCGTCCCTATGGACAGGTCGTGCAATCCCTTCATGGCCGACGACAGAGTCACCACCAGTTCCGGTATGCTGGTGCCAATGGCCAGGGTGAAAAGTCCCATGATCATCTCGGGTATGCCTGCGATGCGGGCCAGTTCCACCCCACTATAGACCAGTATTCGACAGCCTACAATGAGGCCCGCAAGTCCTAACAATGCAAATAATATTTTTTTCTTGTCTACGCTATTTTCTTTAGGAATTTTATCCTTCTTGAAATACTCATCTGGTTTGAAAGTGCTTTCAGATTTTTTTCTCTGTGATTTTATCAATATCCATAGATAAACAGCGTATGCCGCAATCATGACTACTGAAGCTGTCCAATTGATATCACCAAATAGCATGAAAAATAATAGGATTAAACCCGTAATCAGAGTCATAAGCCAATCACGGTTCAAACCCTCTTTACTGGTTCCTATTCCCCCGGCAACCGTGGCCGATATGCCTAGGATACCCGCAATATTCCAGATATTGGAACCTATTACGGTACCAACCCCAATGTCCACACTACCAGATAGAGAAGCTATCAGGGCGGAACCAAACTCTGGAAGGGAGGTTCCCATAGCTGAGGCTGTTACTCCCAGGATTATGTGAGATATGCCCAGAGAACTTCCAATTTCTATTAAATTATCCACAAATAAATCTGCAGATTTAATAACCAACATCAACGAGGCTGCTAAGGCCCCCATCAGCAGGAAAATTTGAATCAAATTATCACTGAAAATGGTTTTTTTAAGATTTTATATGCTCAGTAAATTTTATTCCCATATTCTAATAACATGATATTATTTCAAGTAATATAAAAATCTATCCACTTGATTTAAGCAATTTAAACCCCGAGATAAATTTTTAGAATTAGATAATGATAGAATTAACTCTAAAACAAAATAAAAAAAAAGAAGTTTCTAAGGCGAAAACGCCTTAGAGTAGTTTGAAGAATGGGTGTTCTTCGACTGGTTCGGTTCCGATATCTTTGGCAGCTTCTGCCATGAAGATGTCAGCCATACCACAAGCAGGGAAAGCCATTCGAGCGTTTTCGATAGGACCGAAGAGAACAAAGTCTCCTCCAACTGCTTGCTGGATGAGGTTGGATCCTACGTCACAAACTGGCCATGCTTCTGGGTGTTCTTTTTTGTATCCTCGTAGCCAGTCCCATGCAGATGGCACGTTGTGGATACCACTGCCCACAGGTAGTCCCCATTTACTTTTTACAGCATATGAGGTTCTGAGGGCTGGACCTGCACCTTGACCTAATGGAGTTATTGCAACGTCCATGAATGGTTTGGTGATTCCACACTCTTCAGCCATTTCCATTAGTCCCTTGTCTATTGCACTTCCACCAGTTTCCCAGATGTCTATTTTACCTTCTACACCAGGGGCCATGGGATTGAATCCCAGAACAATGGATGCTGAGATGTCAGTTTCTCCAACTGCAGCCAGTTCATCGGCTTCGGAAGCCATGTTTATGGAGTTGTAGATAGCCCGTTCAGCAATTCCTACTTCATCGGCGTACTTTGCACCGTCAACTTTAGCCTGAGCAGCAGTTGAGTCAATCATGAATGGTGCGTCAGTTACTTCTCCTACAAATTCCAGGTATTTGACCATTGCTTCGGGTGTTGCACCGAAGGTCTGGACGATACATGGGTTTCCAGTAACGTCCTGCATTTCTTCCATGGTTTTTATCAGGGCTTCTGCTTTGTCTTTGTCGAAAACTCCTGCTTTTTCATCTTCTATAATTTTGTGTCCACCATAAAATATGGTTCCGGCTAAAACGGTGGGATATTCGCCTGGTTGTCCACCTACGTTGACACCGGCTACATCCAAAACCACTTGTTCCTTATCAAACCTTATCATACGTAAACCTCCTTAATATTTAGACTCCACCAAAGGCGGATAAGATTGCTCCTACCTTCACCACGTTGAAAGCCACAAACAGGATTATTAGTCCTATTACGATTCCGTATAAAATACCAATATCCCGGCCTAATTGCTGACCCATTCTCTGAGATATTTCACCCCAGGTGAACTCAACTTTTTCGTCCATGTCGTCTAAGCGATCATTAGCCTTGTTGAATTCATCTGCAGGAACTATGGGACGTGGTATAACATTTTTTTCTTCTTCAGCCATTTTATCAAGCCCCACTACCGGTCATTAAAGCCCATAGGACTGGAATACCTACCAAAAGAAGTGCTAGTATGAATCCCAGAGCCATACCGTAAATTCGGGTGGCAATGAGTCCAGAGAACAGTCTCTGATCCCTACCAATCAATTGGGCCCGGTATTTTACATCTGCTGCTACTTTACGTATACCTCTAATATTAGGTTTATTTGATATTAACATCTAAAAACCCCCTATTGTAAGAGCAGTATGGTTCCAAGAGTCAGGATGAATACCAGACCAATCATGATACCCTGTACTTTACCAGAATACATACCTGCGGATATCCGTTGTAAACTACCAATGGATTTTACTTGGGTTTGGATATTACGCATTCTTGCATCGATTAAAGCAGTTTCAGGAGTAACTGGCGGTACTTCTTCACCTTCTTCCTCTTCTGCGCCACCCTCTTCGACCTTTATGATCATTGCTTCTTCTTCGAATGCACCGGGGTCTTTTTCGATGCACTCTTTGATCTTGGATTGTATAGCTGCAGCGTCTTCCACGTCGATGATGCTG
>DAHVOW010000025.1 GCA_027318585.1 Methanobacteriaceae archaeon
TAGGAATGTAAGCTTTTTTTGTATGTTTTTTTGCACTTTTTCACCTCCTTTTACAGTTGTTAACATACATTATCGTGAATGGAGCAATAGTAAAAAAATATTGCTCTTTCTCAACAATTTTTGTTTAACTAACAATATATAAAAGGCTTACTAATTGAACACCTTTTTAGGGACGATCATGGATTAGTTAATCTATATAAGAACCAGGGAGTGGAAAATAAAAAATTATTTCACTAATCAAATGTTATTGTTCACTATTATTACTAAGGTATCCCTAGAACAACTCAAAGATACTAAATAAGTAATATTTGACCTTTAAACTCAGAAGTTATCCTTTCTGATCCTAATAAAGATATGATTCTACTTATAATCATTTTATTAAGGTTGAATAAAAAATAACAGTTCTAATTTTTTTCAAAAAAATAGAAAGAATGGGATCTCCCGGGGAGATCCTCAAATTTGGGTTCTTATTTCCTTTTTGGCAGTACCATACCACCCAGTAGCATGAAGAATGCTAACACCAGAACAGCGATTGGTGCTCCGGTTTTCTGCATAGCCACGGTTTTGGCGTTGACTTCAGGTTCATCAGCAGCTGCTTCCTGGGCATTGATAGCTACAGATGCAGCGTTTCCTTCCAGGTTAGGGTCCCAGCTCAGGGCGGTGACATTGGCCTGGTTGATGATCTGTCCAGTCTGCTCCACCACGGAAGTGATGGTTAAGACTGCCGATGCACCGTTAGGTAAGCTGGCGATGGTCCACAGACCCGTAGTTGGGTCGTAGGTTCCGAAGTTAGCCACTGAAGATACATAGGTCAAACCAGCGGGTAGCTTGTCGAAGACCGTCACATCCACTGCGGTGTCGGGTCCGTTGTTGTTCACAATCAGAGTGAAGATCACGGTATCCTTAACCACTGGTGCGGCGTTGTTCACGGTTTTAGTGAGGACCAGGTCGGCATCGGCAACTGCGGCCACGGTCACCGTCACTGTAGCAGTGTCCGTTCCACCATTTCCATCACTGATGGTGTAGGTGAAGGTGTCCACTCCATTCCAGTTACTGTTAGGAGTATAGGTCACGGTGGTTCCACCGTTTATAACCACACTACCATTAGCTGGCTGAGTAACACCGGTAACAGTTAAAGCGTTACCATCCGGGTCGCTGTCGTTAGCTAAGACGTTGATGGTCACTGGAGTGTCCTCGTTGGTGTTGGCTGAGTCATCTGCCGCCACTGGAGCATCATTCACGTTGGCAATGGTGATGGTCACCAGAGCAGTGTCGGTTCGGGTAACTTCCCCATCGAATGCAGATAAGGTGTAGATGAAGGTTTCTATTCCGAAGTAGTTAGTTCCAGTTGGTGTGTAGGTGTAGGTACCATCCAGTGGGTTCATCACCACATTACCATGAAGAGCCGGAGTGGTTACTGCCCAAGTGTTAGTTCCAGAACCAAAGACATCGTTACCAGCCACACCCGCGGCAAATGGAGTATCCTCCACGGCATTAGTCACGGCGTCATCGTTGGCCACCGGATTAACTCCCTGGTTGGGATTGTAGGCGCAGACCGTTAAACCTATGGTGTTACTAATGTCTGGATTTTGGTGTGGAACACTGCTGCCAGCGTAAGCGGCATTGATTATTTTCTGTCCAGGAGTGGTTGGTGTGTAAATGTAACTGGCACGACCATTAACTCCGGTGTTTACGGTGGCAATGGTAGTCCCGTCCACTCGGAATTCAATGGGTGCATTTTGTACATCAGAAAGCAAACCACCCGATCCTTCCACCTGCAAATGTGCTTCCAGGGTTACCGAATCCCCGGTGTTGATGGTATTATCGGCATCGTTGGTAGTCAGTGTCAAAGTGGTATCATATTCTGCTGCACTGGCAGCACCAATGATAGTCATAAAGAAGGCCATTGAGACTAGTAGAAGTAATAGCTTTTTTGGCATGTTTTTATTCACTATATCACCCCCCGTTACAGTTTTAACATGCTTGGTAATCGTATTATGAACAAAAATTGTTCATATTCGACAATATTCATATTGTATTATTTAATATAAATAACTTTTCAATACTGCCCACCAGCCATAACTCTGGTTATTGGTTTTACAGGAATAAAAAACTTTAAAAATCAAATCCGGAGCTCTAATTTAAAAAAAAAGGAAAAAAAAGGATCTTTGCAAGATCCCTTTTGAAGGTTTATTTACGTCTTGGTAGTACCATACCTGCCAGTAGCAGGAAGGCGGCCACAATTAAAGCCGCAATGGGCAGACCAGTTTTCTCCATATCCACGGTCTTGGCATCAACCGGTGTTGGTTCAAGCTCTTGGACATTCATGGCTGCATAGGCCGTGTTATCCACCAGGTTAGGGTCCCAGACCAGGGACGTTACCTTAGCCTCGTTGAGAACCAACCCCGACTGTTCTGCCACGGCAGTGATGGTCAGCACTGCCTGGGCACCTCTAGGCAGGGTGCCGATGGTCCACAGTCCACTTGCAGAATCGTAGGATCCGTAATTAGCCGTGGATGATACGTAGCTCACACCAGCTGGTAACTTGTCCGTGGCGTTCACGTCGTATGCGGTGTCGGGTCCCTTGTTGTTCACAATCAGGGTGAAGACCACTTTATCCTTCACCAGGGGCCGTGGATTGTCCACCGATTTGGTAATGGCCAGGTCCGCGGATGGCACGTGTATGGTGGCGGTGGTGGTCACCGGGTCTTTTAGAGTCTCATGGACTGCAGTTGCCGTGTTAACCACGTCCTTACCTGCAACGGCAGGTAGGACTTTCACCGTCACGGTTCGGGTAACCTTCTCACCCGGATTTAGGGTGTCCAGGTTCCAGGTAACCACTCCCGCTGCATATGATCCTCCCTCACCCGCGGATAGGTACTCCATACCTTCCGGGACCTTATCGGTTATTACCAGATTACGGGCCGTGCTGGGGCCCTGGTTGGTAACCTGCACCGTGTAGGTAACTGTATCTCCTACCTGGTAGCTGGTTTTTGGTGTGGTTTTAGTGATGGTCAGTGGTGCCTGGTTGGTAACGGTTGTGGTTTCTGTGGCCTGGTTGTTGCAGGGATGTGTGTCGGTAACTCCTTCAGGAGGAGTCACAGTAACGGTGTTAGTCAAACTACCCTCGGCCTCTGGACTGACAGTACCCACAACGGTTAACGTCACACTCTCACCACTCGCCAGAACTAACCCGGTCCAGGCGCCAGAACTACTATCGTAACTACCAGCGCTGGGCGTCCAACTCGTGGCGGTGAAACCATCCGGCAACGAATCCGAAACTCTGAAAATATCACTCGCCAGTACACTGCTAGGACCAAAATTCGTCACCGTAACCGTATAAGTCAACTCACCACCAGCAACCACAGGATCAGGACTATCCACCTTCGAAACACACAAATCCACAGCTCGATCACAGATTACCGTTACGGTACCAGTATCAGTTCCCCCCTTACCATCAGTAACGCAGTAAGTGAACGTATCCTCGCCATTCCAGTCATTATCAGGCGTATATTGGATTTTTCCATTGACTATACATGCCGTTCCATGAGCCGGATTACTAACATCAGAGAGTGCGAGTGAATCGCAATCTGGATCCTGGTCGTTGGCCAGGACATCTATTAAGACCGGATTATTCTCACAAGTCTTAGCACAGTCATCATTAGCGACTGGTGGACCATTAAAAACTGATTCAATGGTCTGTTCCGCCGTTGCCGCGCCACTGATGGAGAAAACTAAAGATACCGCTATGGTAAATGCAATCAGCATTCGTATGTTTTTTTGCACTTTTTCACCTCCTTTTACAATGGATTAACATCGTATGAGATAAGAGCAAATAGTTAATACAAAAAATAGTATTGCTCCCCCCTATTCTACTTCATTAAAAAATATAATAAACTTTCCTAGGGTATTACCGTTACATTTAATGTTAAGAAATAGATACGTCCCGGTAGGAATAGTTAAAACAAAAAATAGCTATAAAAAAATAAAAATTACTTCTGTGGAGTGCGGATAACCGCCTCTAGGGCCACCGGGGACCCATCTTCACCCCGGACCACCAGGTGGTTCTGCTCGATCCAGCGGGTCTTTCCATCCTTGGTGACGATGGGGTACTTGTAGGTCTTCTCACCCTCATCCTCCAGGGCCTGTTTCATCCTCTCCTCCAGGTCCTCCTTCCAGTCCGGGTGCACCATCTCCTGCAGGAGGAAGGGCAACTGCAGCAGTTCCTCCATGGTGTGTCCGGATAACTCTTCCACGGTGGGAGACAGGTACTCCAGTTCACCGTCGGGTATGGAGATACGGTAGAACACCCATCCGGCATTCTCCATCAGGCGACGGAAGTTGAGCTGGGACTCCTTCCGCAGTTCCTCGCACTTTTTCATGCGGGTGATGTCGGTGAAGTGGACGGTGAGCTCCTTCTTGCCGGTGGAGAGGACCATGACATCGAAGTAGCGGTCCAGTCCCGGAGAATAATATTCAATTTGTTCAGATTTGCGCAGTAGGGCGGCTTCGGCCATGGCTTCCAGTAGAACATCTTTTTCTTCGATGGGGAATACCTGGGAGTATCTTTCTCCCTGCAGGGACTCCCGGTTCAGGCGGACCATAGTCTGGAAGGCAGGGTTGGCGTCTTCGATGGTGAAGTCGATGACGTGTCCTTCCGGGCCGGTTATAACCTCCAGTAAGAGGATCCCATTGGCTGAATTTTCGTACAGTACCCAGCACTGTTGGTTGGTTTTTTTAAGCCTTTTCACCCGGGCCCCTTTCTCCAGGGCCATGTTGATGAATCCCCTCATCTTCTTGAAGTCGTAGGGTTTGATGATGTAGGCTTCCGGCTGGGTGTCCCGGGCCCGTTCCATGGTACTGGCATCTGCATAGGCGGTGGTGTATATCACCGGCACATCCACGTGTTTTTTGATTTTCTCCACTGCTTCAATACCGTCTTTATCTCCCCGCAGCACGATATCCATTAAAATCAGATCGGGCCTCAAAAGCAGGGCCTTCTTAACCGCCTCTTCACTGGAGTCCACTATGGCCAGGGCCTCGTAACCCCAGGATTCCAGTCTCTTCTGTATATCCAGGGCTATCAGACCATCGTCTTCTACAATTAATATTCTGGGACTATCAGTAATGCTTTAAACCCCCTTAACCTCATCTTCTATTATATTGTGATTACTTCTACTTAAAATAATATTTATTACTCCTTTAGAATATAGTCCTACTAATAGATGGCTAAACAGCATCCTCTTAGATCTGTAAAATTCTCTAGGATCTACAAAAAGCCAGATTATTCTAAAAAAAGCTAAACTGATTATTCAAGATCTATAAAAAAAAATGTTATTTGTTTTTCACCATCCACTCCCCAGAGACAGCCTCCGATGTTACCGGCTCCTCTTCCTCACTGGGAGTTTCCTTTAAAAAGAAGGACAGAATTAATCCTAATAATGATAGTACCACAGCTAACAGGAAAACATTCTGGATAGAGAGTATTAAAGCCGGAGTTGGGCCTAAAAAAGCGGCACTGGAGCTGGTTAGTGTTAAATTCACCAGGAGTCCGAATATGGGGACGAATACGATGAACCCTACATTTCGGAAAAACCGCATCGATGCGGTTACCACGCCTATTTCTCGAAGTGGGAATGCATTCTGTACTGCCACATTGAATATGTTGTAGGCCATTCCGGAACCAACACCCAGAATGGTGGAATAGAGTATCAAGAGGTAGTAGGGTGTGTGGGCATTCATGGTGGCCAGGAGCAAAACCCCCATCCCGGTGATGATAAATTCGGCTATGACCAGCTTTTTGTATCTTCCAGTCCGGGATATGATTTGTCCCGTGATTAGACTGGCTAATGTGAGACTTAAAAACATGGGGATCATTAAAAACCCGGAATTGGTAGCGCTCATCCCTAAAACGCCCTGCGCAAATAAGGGGACGTAAATTATCCCACTGAACATCAGGGCACTGGCTAAAAAGCTTTCCAACGAGGAGACATTGAATATTGAATTCTTAAATAGATAAAGCGGCAGAATTGGTTCCACCGCTTTTTTCTCAGCCCAGACAAATAAGGTGAACATAACTCCGGAAACTACTATCAGTCCAGCTATCACACCCCCGGCATAACTATTTATATCCCCGGCCAGGGTTAGTGCCAGGAAGAGGGAACTTAATGATAGGGTCAAGGTCAGGACCCCGGAATAATCAATGACTTTTTTAACATCCTTTAATTTGAAGTTGGGAAGGGAGTATGATATCAGGGCTACCGCCGCGATCCCCACTGGAACATTCACAAAGAACACCCATCTCCAACCCAGGGTATCAGTGATGACCCCGCCCAGAATGGGTCCTAAAACATCGGCCAGTCCAAATACGGTTCCCAGTATGCCCATGTACTTGGCTCTTTCTCGGGGACTGGAAATTTCTCCCACCACCATGAAGGGGAGGGATATTAAAATTCCACCCCCAATTCCCTGAAGTCCCCGGAACAGGATCAGCATCAGCATGTTGGTGGAGAAACCACACAGGACCGACGTTACTACAAATATGATAATACCGGCAATTAGAACATGTTTCCTACCGTATATATCTGATAATTTTCCAAAAAGGATTATGGAGATGGTGGATGTTAACATGTAAGAGGTGAAGGGCCAGACATAGTATTCCATACCCTGCAGACTGTTAATAACCTTGGGCATGGCAGTGGCCATGATGGAATAATCCAGGGCCGCCACCAGAATTCCCACCATCAATCCCACCATGATCAGGTTTAGTCTATCTTTAGCAAGGGTAGGATGGCCTTCCGGATTCATGGTATCACGGTATTTTAAGAATGATTCTGATTTTTTTTAGAGTAAAATGATTCCCACTGATTTTATAATCAATGGGGTATTCATTACAGATATTATAACTAATTTAAAAGTGATTCTTCCTTGAAGAACGCTTTAGTCCGCATCTCGGATAAATTAGAAACTAGGCGTGATAAGTCGCCTCCAGGAATGCTGACCATAATATCTTCCTTTAAAAGATCCATATTTTCCCGGGCGGCCACATCACCAAATCCATAAGTCACCTTTCCAGTCATATAAGGTGTTGCAGCCATGGAGCTGCAGATGGGAACTGCATCCGCACCCAGCCCATGTTCTCCGGAGTCGTAGGCGTTGGCATGAAGTATTTCCATCCCTTGCTGGGCGTTGCAGATCATGAATATCACGTCGGGTTCAAATTCGGCCCGTTTTAAAGGAGCAAAAATAACGGCACTGAAGATCCCGGGATCTATGTAGTTTTCATCCTTCCGGGACCGCTGCACCGCAGGAATATTCTTATACAGGCCCTTGGGTATCATGAAGGCTCCGCTTTGTACGTTAGCCGGGTAGTCGCTCATACTTTTAAGTCCGGAGTATCGGGCCCCACCCATGCATTCCTCTTCCTCCAGGGTGCCGTAGAATATTTCGCCATTTTGAGCTTTCACCAGCTTGGCGCAGAATTTGGATTTACCTTCCTCCTTTTTAACATTTTTTGGCTCTTTAACAGACCACTTTATGGCCACTGGTTCATTTTCCAATCTTAAAAGTTCATTCAATTTATTCCCTAATTCCTGGTATTCCATACTAAAAACTCCACTCTTTTTATACATTAAAAATTGATTTACGCCTATTTTTTTAATTTTTAATCAACATATGCAGATATAAATCTCCTATATCCTTGCTGAACTTCTCATCATCAATTCCCTGACTTTCTAATAGCTCTTTAGCCCAGTCACCCATGTTCACCTTACCATTGTAGATCACCGATAACAGGATGGCGGCTTCGGTGGGATCAACATCGGAGCGGATCTCACCCTCCGCTATACTGGTTTCTATCGAATCTATTCCTATGACCATTATTTCTTTAAATAATTCTCTTACTTGTTGGAATTCTTCACTGCTATTCATTTTATCCGTATCGAAGGATTTTTTGATGGAAGTGGGTGAGTACAAGAGCCGGAAGTAATCAGGATACTGGGCAGAAAACTCCTGATTTGCATTTTTATAGAGTTTTAACTTTTCCAAACCAGTCTTGCCTTTTTCAACCTCGGCTTTAACCATATCCGCCCAGATCCGGATGCCCCGTAAAACCAGGGCGAAGTACAATGACTCCTTATTTTTAAAGTACAGGTACAGGGTACTTTTCCCCAGACCAACCTCCCTGGCTATTTCATTCATGGAGACTTCATCAAAATTTTTTAATGCGAATAGCTCCCGAGCCACATCGATTATGTAATTTTGACGTTGTTCTCGTTCTCTTTTTTTCCATTTTGCCAGTGACATCTCTTCACCACACTATGACTATTAATCATGTTTATGACCGATGGTCAGTTATATAACCAATAGTCATCATGGTTTATAAAGGTTGTGATGGCACACTACATTCAAAGAAAAATTAGAAAAAAAAGATTTGTTACTGCCTAAAATCCAGTAAAAGTATATATTCAGTCATCCCGGTACTCGTGGCTGAATCCAGCCTGGTACAGTTTACTGGGCACCACTTCATCATCGGAGAGGGCCTCTCCCACCAGGATCAGGGCCGTCTTCTGGATACCGGCCTCCTCTACCCGTTGGACAATATTCTGTAAGGTTCCCCGCACCACTTCCTGGTCTGGCCAGCTGGCCCGTTTAACCACCGCCACCGGAGTCTCCAGGGGATAATGCTCCCGGAGCTCTAGAACCACCTTCTCAATCATGCTCACCCCCAGGAAGATGCACATGGTGGCCTGGTGCTCGGCCAGGTACTTGATACTCTCACGTTCCGGTTTAGGAGTGCGTCCGGCTGGTCGGGTGATAATCACCGTTTGTGAAACCTCAGGCCGGGTTAGCTCCGCCTCCACTGCTGCCGCCGCAGCGAAAAGAGATGAAACTCCAGGTATAATCTCATAATGAATATTCCGGTTACGGAGGGCCTGTATCTGCTCAGCCAGGGCCCCATAGATGGAGGGGTCACCGGTGTGCACCCGGGCCACTAGGAGTCCCTGGGAGGTGGCCTTTTCCATGACCTCCACAATCTCATCCAGGTTCATATGGGCGCTGTTGAAGATCTCGGCATCTTTTTTATGCTCAGCCAAGACCTCCGGGTTAACCAGGCTGCCGGCGTAGATGAGGACATCGGCCTCTTTAATGATCCGGTAGGCCTTCCGGGTTAACAGTTCTGGGTCGCCGGGTCCGGCGCCTATGAACACCACTCGTCCCTTCTTTTTACGGTCCCGGATAAGGTGCCGGTCCTTGACGGTCTTGCTGTTGATCATAACTATCTACCACTTACCGGTCTTCCTCTAATCATAATATCTACCACTTGAGGGGTCCTTCCATTATTTCTATAGCCCCGTAAGGACATTCCTGGATACAGATCTCGCACAGGCCACAACTGGCCGGGTCAATGACGGCTTTACCATCATCATCCAGGATGATGGTGGCTATTCCACTCCGGACTTGGGGGCAGTGCTCCAGGCAGGCGTGTTCACATTCATCTCCCTCACAGTCATCGGGGTCTACCATTGCCGATTTAGATGCGTATCCCAGGGACCTTTTAATGGCCTCCTTGGCCTGGTAGCCGGCGATGTGCATCAGGGTATCTCCGGATATGTGGTCGTCCTTCATACTGGCCAGGCAGGGGTAGTTGTGGAACTTGTTACCGGCCTCCAGTTCCGCTTCCTCCAATGGGAAGCCCTCCAGTTCCTGGGCGATGTAGTCGGTGCAGCCGCAGGGCGCTCCCCTTTTCACGGTGATCTTCTTAATGTAACTATCTCCCTGTACCTCCACCTCGGGTTTACCAAATTTCTGGACGAATTCATCTATAAATTCATCACCCACTGGTAGTAGGGTGCAGAAGGGTCGGGGAAAGACCATTCTGATCTCCGGGGCGGATTCTTCCACCTCCCGGAGAAGTCCGGGGGGTAGCTGGGCCGGGTCATGGATGGGTATGATCACCGATTTAGCACCGGTCTTTTTAGCGATGAGTGGCACCAGAAGGTTTATATCACCGCTGAGTCCCACCGCCAGCACCAGATCCGACTCTGGCAGGTGGCTTGGTAGGTACTCCTCCACATCATCAATAAATTCCGGGAGATCCTCGGGGATCTCCTCCAGGGCCACCATACTCTGGGCCAGGCCCTGGTCCGCCAGATGGTTAACCACCCGGCTTCCGTAGTTTCCACTGGATAAAATGAATATCTTAATTTCAATCGCCTCCGTCTACTTTTCGGCAGCAGAAGATAACCGTGCCTCCCTCGGTGTAGGGCTGTCCTGGATCCGCACACTGCATATAAGCATGTTTCTCATCCCCCTCCCGGGTTAATCCCAATTCCAGGGGAATCCAGTGCTCGTCCAGGACGGTGGTGTAATGGAGGATGGTTGAGAGGGCATGGGTGCACAGGGCATCAGTGTCCTCTAAGATGATCTCCGGTCCATCAAAGACCATCCGGTCACCCTTACTGTAGACCGGGCACCGGCCCTTAATGGCCTCCACGGTGATCTCCAGCATATTTAACCTCTACAGGAGTTCATCCCGGAGGTCGATGGTGTCCTCCATGTCCGGTCCAGTGCCGATGATGGTCACCGGGACACCCGTGGCGTCCTGGATATCCTCCACGAAGCGTTTAACCTCACCAGAAACTTGAGCATAATCCTTTACCCGTTCACAGGCCGGGAAGATCCGGTCCACGCAGGTCAGGGCAATCTGGGTGGCCCCGTTTATCATGCAGCTTTCCCGGGCGAAGTCCATGTCGAACTCACCCACCCGGCGTCTTCGGCCGGTTACGGTTCCGTATTCTTCCAGTCCTCGTTTTTCGGCTTCATCCTGCCCCATCTCGGTGGGGAAGGGTCCCTCTCCCACCCGGGTGGTGTAGGATTTGAAGACCACAATGACCTCGTCGATACGGGTGGGTCCCACCCCGATATCCGCAGCGGCGGTGGAGGCGGTGGTGTCCTTGCTGGTGACGAAGGGATAGGTACCGTAGTACAGGGATAAACCAAAGCCCTGGCTTCCTTCTATGAATACATCCCGGCCCTCGTCCAGGGCGGTGTTAACCTCCAAGGGTACGTCGGCGGTGAAGCCTTCCATACTCTCCCAGTCCCGGGCCTGTTTAGCCACCCGCATAACCCGGTCCCGGTTTCCGGGTCCGCAGCCTGTGCCGGTGCTGCCGATCTTCTTGGCCAGGTACTCGTTGGCCTGGTCCTGGTCCTTATGCTGGGGCTCAATGATGCTGCACCGTATGTCAGCGAAGGTGCGTCCCTTCACCTGGTACTTGTTCAGGTAGTCCAGTTCATGGTGGAACACCTCCGGGTCCACCAATACCCCGGCACCGATTAAGAGTCGGGCTCCGGTGTATACGAAGCCAGAGGGTATCATTCGCAGGCCATACTTATCTCCATGAAATTCCACGGAATGCCCGGCGTTAGGGCCTACACCGGCCCGGGCGATGATGTCAGGTTGGTCTTTATAGCACAGGTAGGTGATGCATTTTCCTTTGCCTTCATCTCCCCAGCTACCACCAACTAATATATTACAGGTCATGGTATCACACAATTTTTACTAGAAACATAAAACCTCTCATATATTGGAACCCCCCTCATAAAAGATTTTGCATTAAAAATTCCTCACTATTATCAGGCCTATTTAAAGCCTTAGATCTTATAAAATTAGTATTCACATCCTTTTGTACTCAGGAATAGTAGGGGGATAAGTTGGGTCTTGGTTCCCAACTTACAGCTGCGAATCAGGGAGTATCATTCCGTTTCGCCCCCATCCTGGTCTCAAACACGGAGAAGTGACAATGAAATATTTTCTGCCGGTACAGATTGGTATTAAAATGTTGGCCATCATTAACCACCCCAGATATCGGCATGGTTTAAGCCCATCCGGGTAGGATGATAATCATGGTTTGTATTAAACCCTTTCTTCAACTTATACTTAATAATTAGATAGTTAAGCTGCTATATAAATCATTCGGTGTTTTAGGTATTACCGAAAATTTTAGGTACCGATTTCAGGATGCGGATTTAGAATTAAAGAGTTAATATGAATTATTGGATTTTATATTACAAGACCACCCCCGAGGATCATTACCGATATAAAACCCCGGATCAATATATCTGACCAGACACTTAGAAAAAACGAGAAAAGGATGTGTAGGATTCCTAACTACTTCAAAGACCTAAAAGATATTGGATTCTCAAAAAAATGGCTTAATTTTCCCCTGATTGCCTTTAAGGGCAGATATTCCCCGGATATTGTACACGATCCTGGACCACCCCTTAGAATGTCCTCTTATTTTAGTCAATTTTATAAATCAGGAATTGATGGGTGCTTTTTGAGTCAAATTGGACACAGATAGAGAGTATCCAGTTATACCTATTAATAAAGGACCAGATACGACTTATTTTGATAAAAGGGGTTCTAGTTACTTCCCTTTCGGGGATTTGAACCGAAGCCTTTATAAGGGAAGATCAAGTGAAAGAGGTAAGTCAAGTCCCAGGTCAATTAATGATTTTGGGACACGGAGGCGGTATAATTAAGCGAAAGCCCCTAGTTACAATGCTACTGGCATTGTCCTTTGTCCTGACAGCCATCCCCCTGGCGGGCGCTGTAGAGGACCAGAATAATCAAAACAATAATCAAAACAACGCAAATGAAATAATCAACCCGGGTATAACCGGGGCAGAAAGCAATCAAGTGAAAAACTTACTCCAGGAACAGAAACCCTTCGGTGCCAGCACCCAGGAGATCCTGAAAAACAACGGTACCCCACCGGAACTGAAACTGGGAGCCACTGGTGACCAGGTCAAGGAGGTTCAGCAGTGGTTGTACGACTACGGATACTACAATGGATCCGTGGATGGAAACTTCGGTAACGACACTGATAAAGCAGTGCGGATCTTCCAGGAAGAAGCTGGAATACAGATCGACGGAGTAGTCGGAGACGAGACCAAGAAGGCCATGGAAAAATGGGACCAGTACCTGGCCCAGGTTCAGGCCTACAGTGAAAGTCAAGGAACCAGTACCAGCAGTGTATCATCTAACAAAAGAAGTTACGCTAAATCCTTCCGAACCGTGTATAGAAGTAGCGGTGGTAGAGGAACTGGAGATTGCTGGGATAACAGTGCCGCGCTGTACAAGAAACTAACCTCATCCGGATCCAAAGCCCGGATCATCCAGTACGCCACCAGCCAATCCAGCCGACACCGATCGGTACAAGTATACAGTAACGGCGAATGGACGAACTACGACTACAAAGCCAACGGTTACGCCAGGACCTACTACGCAACTTCTAACTCCGTGAATGGAGTAGTTGTGCAGAGTTCCTAATTTTGAGTATTCGATAAGTAAGGGATTTTTTTCTATTAAATCCCGCCACTATTTTTTTTAAAGATTTTTTTTCAATTTGGTTTTATCAGTAATATTAGGGTTTGATTTTTAGAAATCTGGTTTTATCAAATATTTGAGTTCGATGATTCCCCTAAGCAATATGGATTCATAGATTGTTTCTAATTAAATTAAATATATTTTACAAATTAGAAAAAATTTTATTTATTTCTTTGGGAATAATGAATGATATGTCAAATAAATCCATTTTTAAAGGAAAAGGCATTAGATTCAACTATCCATTAAGTTGGGAAGCAATAAATGGTATGGATCCTGTCTTGGTGGCTGTTAAAGATATTGAAAATGACATCGTGATTGGAATATCACTCCAAGATTACCGGACGATTAATATGATGGATATTGATGCTGTTTTAAAGGAGGAAGAGTCATTCTGCAGGACCTTTGATTATGATATCATATTCAAAGAAGAAAAAAAAGCCGATGGTAGAAATTCATATGAGATACAGTATGAAAACCGTAGCAGCAATAAAAATATTATTAAAATTTTTATAGAAAGAGAACCTGGACTTTATTATGAAATTACCAGACAATCAGCCATACAGAATACGGATAAAAATATGAATGAATTCCATGCCATTATTGATAGTTTCAAAATTGAATAAATTAGATAAAAATTCATATACGATGATAGTTTTTTTAACTCCTTAAAGACTGATTGTTCATTAGGAGATAAATAACCCTTACTATCAAGTTTAGCTAGGGCTAAGAATTCATTTCCACCTAAAGGGCCATTCAGCGAGATTAGTGGATAAACCACCCATTCATCACCCCAATCACCCAATACCCTGACAGTTTAGCCCGACAAAACGATTGGTATCCTGCAACGAATCAATTAAAGCAGGTATATAGATCTTTCATCCCCCATCATTTCCAAAGCATCAACTGCCATCATACGCACAGCTCATCTTCATCATTCAAGCACTTCACAAGCATCGGAATATTTCTTATCTTGTCTCACCCAAATCTAAAGCAGAGCGAAGTCTTTTAATATGATTTCTATCTCCTAACACCTTTATAAAATCAGTTTCACTCAACACACACAACCTCCTAACTAGATTATGATTATAGTTTAACTAATTCTACTTCCTCTCGTGGATTTCCATCATACATTTGGGGAGTCTGTTTAATCTTTCGGGATCTTTGATATTTAATAGTCTTATCCTGAGCATAGTGAAAGGCTTCCTCAACAGATATCCATCCATCATTATCTAAGTCGCATTCTTTTTTCTCACAAGCCTCCAACAGGTAATCGGTGAAAATACCGCCATAATTTGTTTTAAAGTAGCTTAACTCATCAGCAGTACAAGAAGTTAAAACCACATATTTTTTATTAGAATCTGTTTCTTCCTTACCAGAAAGATAATTGATACCAGTAACCACATACCCCAAGAGAGAATTATCCTGAGAAGGATTTTTCATCAAATCATCGATTAAGGCACCAGAATGACAGGATTCCACTATGACTACTTTTTTATTAGCATCTATCTTACGAAGAAGGGATATTATATCATAACCCGATACGTAGGATTCTAAAATCCCATTAGCATCATAGGGAGAAAAATAAAAATCCGCCTTTCCCCAGGAATCAGATTTATACCCATGACTATGCATATAAAGTAAAAATAAATCATGAGGGCCTTTATCCTTAATTTTATCACCTTCAGAGATTATTTCAGATTTAGAAGCATCTAAGTTACTTTTATTTACTGAAGCTGATCTGGAAAAGTTTTCTTTGTTCAATAATGCCCCCAATTTGTCCACATCATAAGCTCCTGCGGTGTCATTCATTTTAGGATCTTGAAAATCATTGAGGCCCACCAAATAATAACTGTTAGTCGTATTTTTATATTCTTCATCAGAACCCCCTGCAGTTACCGTTAAGGGATTCAAATAGCCCCATATCATGAAAAAACATAATATTATGGCCGTTCCCTTCAAAAATTTTCCCATGATCAATTCCTCCAATGTTTTTTTGAAATAATTCTCAAAGACTTAAACATATTAAAGGGTTAAATGGGATAAATTCCTGAAAATTTCCAGTGAATCATAAAACTAATCACTGGGGTAATTCAAAAAAATAAAAAAAAAGCATTAAGTTGAATTATTAAAGTAAAGATTTTGATTTTTTTATTACTCAACTACTCCTATCGAATTTATGGTAATGTTTAAGTTTCTGAGATAAGATGTATGGAGAATCGAATGCAAAATTGTGGTATTGCACTGAAGAAGAAGTAAACCTGGATGAAGATGCGGCGGTTCTTGAAATTATAAAAAATTTGGTCTAAAAATTGATTGTCCAAATTGTAATTCAAAAATTAAAACCACCTTCTACCAAAAATCAGCAAAAGGGGGAATTTAAATGGCAGATGGTATGGATGACTTGATTATGGTGGTCCTAAGTTTTGGGGGAATAGGGGGCGCCATCTTTATAGTTGTTGATTATTTGATGCCACATAGTGGATATCAGCTAATAGGATTTATAATAGCCGGTTTTATAATATCATACTCATCAAAACGTTCCACTGGTGAAGATATGGAGATGCAAATTGGTGCTTCCATAATAATAAGCCTTTTGATGGGGATGGTATCCTCCACCATAGCCGTAAGTTGGAGAGCTTACATGCAATGGAATATTATGGGTAATGTAAATTTAGTAAGTTTATTAATAAGCTTTGGTGCCGCCATCTTCGTTGGAACCTTCCTTTCAGGAATGGGAGGTGCCATTGGGGATTATTAAATTCAGAGAAATAAACAATTAATAGCCTTTATTATGATAATAACCAAGAGTATAAAAAAAAGGATGAAAGTGAAATTGAATAATTAAATAAAACATTGGAGTAGATCCCTAAATAGCCAATCCATGAATGGTATTACTCAATAAAAACTAATTCCACCCCTTTGGATCCTAATGAAAGCCGGATGAGATCATTATTTTTCAATAGATATTTGCGTGATTTAACCATTTCATCAGTATTCAAGAAGCTACCCACAGTACTCGCATCATCCCATGCATACCATTTGCCTCCTTTCCGGGCAATGGTTAAATGCGGTTTCTCAACCCTGCTGACGGCTGAGTATTCATTAGATAAGACTAAATCATCATCATATTCATTATTATCCGGCCTCAAATTTCCCCTACGACCAATTCTCACATTATCTTTTTTTAAGCCAAAAACTCGACCATTATCAGGACCCCCAATGACCTTTAATACCGCAATATTTGACAAATCCTCCTGAGATAAGGTGCTGTTTTCATTATCAGTTGCCAGCCTAGCAAAAGTGGATGCAAAGGCATTAATATCTGCAGCCAGCATGTTTAAACCTGCTTCATCTATTTCATAGATAGTAACATAATTAGGGCCCCTCATATGCCGATCACTCCTTTCTGAACTTGATTTGAGAATTCCGGCATCCTCTAATCGCTTAACTGCATTACTGATCCCGGGCCCGGTGAGACTTATTCCTTCCCGATCCTCTAAGGATCTTGAAATTCCAACAATATCCATGATCTCAGGATCCGTCTGTCTTTTAGAATCTTTTATTACCTTAAGAATTCTTAACCGGGTGATATGACTAATTGCAGTAATTCTCTCACCCAAATCTTCCAGAAAATTTTCATTTTCAGGGTAATACATAAAAAGCTCATCATCAAGGTCGAAGGGTGTCATATTGTTGAATTTATACCTTTTATTATAAAAATTTTATAATATCTTTCAACCAAACACTTTAATTTTTTTTTAAGTATCTAATGAATTAGTATTAGACATGAAATATTATAAAGAAAAACTAGTTAAACTTCCAGCAAAGGGTAAAGCTATGATAATAACAGATATACATGGAAATCTCGAAGATTATCATAAATATATGGAAATATGGAACGATTTCAAGAATAAAGATAACCACCTAATCCTAACCGGAGATTATATACATGGATTTGGTGATAAAGATAAATCCGTGGAGATTTTGGAATCCGTGAAATGGAGCTTTGAACATGTTCCTAACTTTCATGTAACCCTTGGGAACCATGAATTAGCTCATGTAGCCAATATCAATGTAGTAAAAGGGGGGCATAATCAAAAAGAAGAATTCGAACAACTAATTCTTAATAAATATGATGAAAATTGTTATCTAAAACTCCAGCAATACAAAAAATTTTTTAAAAAACTCCCCATATCCATTAAAACAGCAAACGGAGCATTTATTAGCCATTCAGGCCCTTCGAGATATATCAAATCCTCACATGACCTTGAAAATATTCTAAATGACGGTTATGTGGGCAATCCCATTCTTTCTGAAATGTTATGGAGCAGGTATGGTGATTACAATCTCCAAGATGTGGACTCATTTTTAGAGGCTGTTGGATGCAAAATATATATTGTAGGTCATACTCCAGTGAGAGGTGTGAAAAAAATTGGTAAAAAACAGATGATAGTATCTTCTAGTTATGGTTATGGCCCCAAAGCATACTTAGAGCTGGATTTAGAGAAAAAATTGGAAACAGTAGATGATTTAGATGATATGGTTCGATTTTTAGATTAAAAATGATAATAAAATACATTAACTATTTCTAAAAAAATAATGAACCTTTTTCTGAAGCTAATTTTTTTTCATAATAACAATAGCCTCTCTTGCAAGACCTATCATATATAACTGTTAAAATTCTGAATTAACCACTTCAAACTAGTTTAAATGGTTGATAAAAAAAATTGATTATTTTTTAATTGTTTACTTTAAAAATAAAAGAGGTTTTTTGAATTTAACAACTATAAATTATTATTTTTTTATATAAAATTTACTCCCATCTTCATATTAGGTGTAAAAAATGTTTACTAACAAAAATGTGGAAATTAAGCTGTTGACAGAGAAATCAGATTTAGATGGACTAATTAAATTTGTTTATCGTACCAATGATCCTGAACTTCGCCAGGAGGCCATTAGCTATCTAAAATGTCAAGAATCGGGGAAGATCTACTCTCAACTAAAAACCATGACAAATAACCCTTTAAAAGAATTCAGAAGAGAATCGGTAAGTTATATGGGTTATAGGGGATTAATGAAAACAAAAAACAACTGATCTGTTGATTTTCATGTTGAATGATGAAGAAGCATCGGTAAGGGAGACGACAGTGAATAGCCTGGGAAATATTATGGATGATGTTGCTCTGGATCCACTCATCAATTGTTTGGAAGATAACGATCATATAGTTCGATACTTGACCGCCCAGACTTTAAGAAAATTATCTAATAAATCTGCTTTAAATCCGTTAATATTGGCCTTAAAAAGGGAAATAAGGATGAAAGATTCTGCAAAAGGCTTTTACCCTGCTTTAGTCGAGTTTTCTATTTTGCAAGCACTGATAGATATTGGAAATGCTTACAATGACCCAAATATCCTGAAATTGTGCTGTGCCTTTGAAACAAAAAATGTTGTCGAACAGAGTTCAATTCTCGGATTAGCACCCCCAGAAGCTAACTTTGTATTAATTCTAATAAATGAACAAATGCCAGAGCTTGAGGTAAGATAATGTTGTCTTTGTAATACTAATAGTGAATTTATTGAATAATTTCAACCAATAAATGTTTATAATTGAAATATATAATAAATTGCAGATAATAAGGGGGTTAAAAAGTGATGGAACTATCAATTGCTACGCATTTCGCCTGGCAATTAGCTGTGACAGAATCTTTAAAAACTAAACAGCAATATATAGAGAAAGAACACATTTTTAACGGGATTTGTAGTTTAGATAAGGTTACAACCGCCTCTACTGTCAGTGTTAATCTTTCTAAGGACAGTCTTAATAGCATTTATGATGAAAAACATACTGTAGAGAAAATATTTGCTAATTTTGATTTAAACCCCCTGGATTTATGCTTACAAGTGCGTAACCAAATTGGTGAAGGAAAATTTTTACCAGAAGGACGTATTGTCCACCGAAGCGCAGATTGTAAAACTTATTTTAAAAAAGCTGAGGAAATAGCCACCAACGAAGGATCTAACCAATTAAATTGTCTACATCTTCTAGCCACGATAATGTCCAATCCAGGCCCCAAAATAGCTAAAGTTCTCAATAGTTATGGGGTCAAAGCAAACCAAGTGGAAGAAAAAATAATAAACTCAAAAATCGAATCAAACCGAAACTTTGATACGAATTTAGGAGTTTACACCATTCTAGGTAATTTTGGAACCGATTTGACCCAACAAGCTAGGGAAGGGAATCTGGAACCAGTAATAAGTAGGGATGGGGAGCTTTTAAAACTCATTAGAACACTTAAAAAGAAGAAAAAAAGCAACCCCATCATAGTCGGTGACCCGGGAGTTGGTAAAACTGCTCTAGTACGGGGATTGGCCCAGAGAATATCTGAAGAGAACGTGCCACCATCTTTACGTCACATGAAAATCGTGGAAATGAATATGGGATCCTTAGTTGCTGGTACCAAATTCCGTGGAGACTTTGAAAACAGAATCAACCAGATGATAGCAGAGATGAGGGAAAAAAAAGATGTGATAGTATTCATTGATGAAATTCATAATGTAGTGGGGGCAGGTAAGGCAGAAGGAAGCATTGATGCCTCAGACATTCTCAAACCGGCACTGGCAGAGGGAGACATCACCATCATAGGCGCTACTACCATAGCAGAATACCGAAAATATTTTGAAAAAGATTCGGCCATGGAACGCAGATTCCAGCCGATAATGATAGATGAACCCACCATCGACCAAACCATAAATATCATACAAGGACTGCGCACGCGCTATGAAGAATATCACAATGTAAAAATATCAGATAACACCATTCAAACCGCAGTGGAGCTATCAGTAAGATACATAACTGATCGCAGATTACCAGATAAGGCTTTAGATATCATTGACGAAGCATGTTCTAGTAAAACTATCCCCGATCTTAGTATGTATATGCATAATGAGGTTGAAATCACAATAGACGATGTAATAAACGTTATTAGGGACTGGACCCAGATCCCAATAAGGGCCGATGATGATGAAAAAGAAAAATTAATCAATATGGAAAATGAACTCAAAAAAAGAGTTATCGGCCAAGATGAAGCAATTAAAAAGGTTTCTAGAATAATTAAAAGAGCTCGAATGGGTATCCATGACCCTCAAAGACCCTTAGGCGTTTTCTTCTTTTTAGGACCCACCGGAGTGGGAAAAACCGAATTGGCCAAGTCTATAGCAGACTTTATGTTTTATTCTGAAAAATCCATCATTAGACTGGATATGTCCGAGTTCATGGATTCACAATCTATATCAAAACTCATAGGCTCACCCCCGGGCATGATAGGCTATGAAGAAGGAGGTTACTTAACTAACGCTTTGAGAACCAAACCTTACTCCATTGTCCTACTAGATGAGATAGAGAAGGCCCATCCCCAAGTATTCGATCTATTTCTACAGGTCTTTGATGAGGGCCGAATCACAGACTCCCACAGCCGGACGATAGATGCCAGACACGCTATTTTCATTTTAACCTCTAATATCCAAATTACTGAGGATAGTTCCGGCGTGGCCTATGGTGTTCCCGATAGTGAGTTTTCAATTCCTAAAAATACTATCCGCATGCTTCAGAATTATTTCCGACTAGAATTCCTAAACCGCATCGACGAGATCATTCCTTTCAACCATTTGGGGATAGAACAGGTTGAAGAAATTGTACAAGTAATAGACGCACAATTCAGAGAAAGAGTATTGAAGGAAAGTCAAATTCAGATGGAATTAGAACCTAAAATCCTATCTTTAATCGCAAAGAAAGGTTACGACCCTGATTATGGTGCCAGATATCTAATAAAAACTTACAGAGAATTAGTAGATGATCCTTTAGTTGATGAAATATTAAGAGGGAACATTGTTAAAGGGGATAAAGTAAGGGGACTGCTTAAAAAAGATAAAATAGTGTTTAAAGAGATATAATCTGCAAAGGAGGTTTTTGATGCCATTACTAAAAGAAAATGATAAAATTGATAGAAAATTAGTAGTGGAACG
Organism: Methanobacteriaceae archaeon; assembly: GCA_027318585.1. Lineage (GTDB taxonomy): Archaea > Methanobacteriota > Methanobacteria > Methanobacteriales > Methanobacteriaceae > Methanobacterium. Next base: position 21,414 of record DAHVOW010000025.1, read on the forward strand.
TTATTTAGGCGGAGGGAAATATGGGGAAGTCTATCGTGTTCGTCATTTATTATTCCCTAAAGAACATTATCAGGCATTAAAGGTGATTACAAAGCCAGTTAAAAAATTTCATGAAGTTTATGCTTTGTCAGAGCTTCATCATAAAAATATAATCAGAATTTTTGAAGTAGATATTTTTGAGTATGGAGGAAAGGAATACACCTTCTTCACCATGGAATACATAGCAGGTGGCACCCTAGAAGGCTTGTTTCACGCATATCAAAATCAAACCGTGCCGATTGATCTGGCTGTTGACTTAATAAAGCAAGTTTGTGCTGGGTTAAAACAGGCGCATATTCGAGAACCGCCAATTATTCATCGAGATCTAAAACCTCAAAATATAATGTTAAACATTACGGAAACAGGTCGGGAAGTTAAAATCGCCGATTTTGGGTTGGCAACCGAACTAGACCCCAATGATATTAATATAAAAACAGAAGGGACCATTATTTTCAAAGCCCCGGAAGCACGTTCTGGTGAAGACAGTTGTGCCGGTGATATGTGGGCTGTGGGAATGATTTTTTACTTACTACTTACCAAAAAATATCCCTATGAAATTAAATCTGTAGATGAAGTAAAAACAGGAATATGCTACCAACGCGCATTAATCCCCGCTAGTGAATTAAACAAACATGTTGATAAAAAATTAGACGAAATTTTGGAAAGAGCACTTAATGTTAACCCGAAATACCGTTATCGAGATGCTGAAGAAATGTTAGATGACATTGTAAAATGGAAAAAACCCTCACAAAAGCAACTATTGTCCTCAGAAATGGATAATGATTTATCTCTTATTTACTCCGCATATAACGAGCCAGAAGAAGAAGAATTGAAGTTAAAAATAGAAAAAACCCTTAAACTGGCCCAAGATGGACAGTTAGGAGAAGCAACCCCCATTATGGAGAATATTTTAAATCAAGACCAGGATCTGTTTAATAAATACTTTGAAAGGCTCCTTTTATGGAAATCAGAAAATCCATCCCGAGCATTAAAAGCTGCATCACAAGAGAAGTTCAAAGATGGAGATCTAGAGGAGGCTATAATTCTATTAAAAGAAGCAAATGCCAACACTGATGACCCGGTTGAGAAAAAAAATTACCAGAAAACCCTTAGCCTATGGACCAAAGACCCCTTTTCTCTGACCAAAGATGCTCATAATCTTGCAAACCAAGGAAAATTCGAAGATGCTGTCGAGATCTTAAAAATCAGCCGATTAAGCACCCAGGTTACTTGCAAGTTACATGAATTAGAATTTTTCATTATCCTTTACGAATCATTCATAGCTGCCCGTGAAAAAGATAATTTGAAAAAAGCCTCAGAACTATTGTGGAAAGCTCAAACAACCCATCTTAAATTAGGTCAAAAGTATGCTTATAGACGGGATTTATGGACAGCAGAAAATCCAGGTGAAGAATTAGCTATGGAAGCAGAAGCTTTAGTAGCACAATCATTCCAGACCCCAAATAGAATGAAAAGTTTGATCATCGCTGCCGAATTAATGGAGGAGGCTATTAACCAAAAAGAAATTTATGAAAACCAATCGTTGCTAGAATCATATCGTGATAAAATCTTAAAATGGCGTAAAGGGGTTAGAAATTGAAATTAGATGCTGAAGGGGATTTTATGAGGCAGTATGATGAAAAGTTTGAGTATTATCAGTTGGGAGCCAAGCCTAATGATATGATTCTAGATCAAGTAACTAAGAACATTTATGTAATTAATGGTTTTAGAGTCTTGGACATTAGGAATATCAACGAAAATAATAGAAAAATCAATGATAAATT
>DAHVOW010000026.1 GCA_027318585.1 Methanobacteriaceae archaeon
CGCATTGGCCGGCCTAGCCCTGGGCTTAACCCATTCATCGGTCATACCATTGGTGGTTGTCTTGTTTATCCAGGCTGTGCGTAGTTTACAGACCGCACCGGCAAAATTGGGTTGGGCTCTGCCTGGCTGCAGCTGGACCTGGCGCCCTGAACCTGGTTATGGGGGTGGCCACAGCTTATAAAGACTCAGTACCCCTTTTAGTCATTACTGGAGATGTTTCCACCGAATTTAAGGGTCAAAACACCTTCCAGGACGTTCCCCAAGTCCAGGTATTCCAGCCCATCACCCTGGCCAGTTACGATATTAAGACCCCGGAAGAGTCCATATTAAAGTTGAAAGAGGCATTTCATCTTTTTAAAAACGGTAAAACAGGACCCATCCATTTAAACATTCCCCGGGACGTGTTATCGGGGACCGTTGGCCAATCTATCCTGGAGACCGAATATGCCCCCACCATCAGTAACCGAAGGGATGAAACATCCAGTCCAGGGTGGGATGAAGCTTCCCAACTCCTTAAAACAGCACAAAAACCATTAATTCTGGCCGGGGCCGGGGTGCTCTGGTCCGGGGCCGTGGAGAAACTGCAGGAATTTGCACAGGATCATAAGATCCCGGTGGCCACCACCTACCCCGCCAGGGGGGTGCTCCCCGAGGATCATCACCTGTCCCTGGGACTTATTGGGATGCGGGGGACCGAGGCTGCCAACCAGGCCGGGGCCCGGACGGATCTGGTGCTGGCGGTGGGTTGTCGCCTATCCGAACGCACCCTTAAGGGTCTGGGTGAGGCCACCATAATTCATGTTAATCTGGATGAAGCAGTTTTAAAGGGAAAAATTAATATAAAAGCCGATGCAGGAGAATTTTTGGGGAAAATATCTCATTTAAAACTTAAAAATACCCAAAAATGGTTAGATGAGCTTCGAGGATACAGATCCTACCATGCCGTCCCTACCGATTACGATGATATTCCCCTGAAACCCCAGAGAGCTATAAATGATATTTTAGAGTCCTCAACAGGGGCAATGGTGGTTAATGATGCCGGTAGCCACACCACCTGGGTTAACCTGCTGGGGGTGGTTGGTGAACCATCGGGCCTAATCTTCTCCGGTGGCTTCGGCCCCATGGGCTATGGTTTACCTGCCGCAGTGGGGGTTAGCCTGGGCCGACCAGAAAAGAATGTGGTACTGGTAGTGGGGGATGGGGGATTCCAGATGACCCTCCAGGAACTGGCGGTTATCAGTCAACTGCAACTGCCCATACTCATAACCCTCATCAACAATCAGGGCCTGGGGATAATAAAACAGTGGCAGGAGCTCTACTACGATGGCCCCTACCAGGTGGGTCTGGAAAATCCGGACTTTGTAGCCCTGGCCGCCAGTTATGGCATCAAGGGGCAGAAGATAAAGGATCCGGATCAGTTATCCATCCTGGTGCAAAAAGCTTTAAGGTTGAAGAAACCTTACCTTATAGAGATTGTAGTCGACCCAGATGAAGGAATTCCTTTACCCGAGGTGTAAAATGAAAGTACTGCTAATAAATCCTCCCTATACTTCTTCCAAATATAAATTCATCGGCCTGGTGGCTCCGCCACTGGGAATAGCTTATATAGCGGCAGTTCTTGAGAACGGTGGTTTTGAGGTGGAGATCCTGGATGGTGCTGCCCTGGAGCTGGACTGGGAAGGCCTGGAGGCCCGGATTAAGAAGGCCGATCCCCAGGTTATTGCCATCACGGCCCTAACCCCCACTATAGACCAGGGTCTTGAAAGTGCTAAACTGGCCCGGAGGGCCTGTCCTGATGCCACCATAGTTATGGGTGGCTATCATCCCTCTTTCAACCACGCCGAATTACTAAAAAAGGACTACGTGGACGTGGTGGTCATCGGTGAGGGAGAATATACCATGCTGGACCTGGTCGAGGCCCTGGAAAGTGGAAGGGACCTAAAAAAGGTCCCCGGAATAGCTTACCAGGATGTGGTAACTCCGCCACGTCCGGTAGTTAAGGATCTGGACCAGATGCCCTTCCCGGCCCGTCACCTCCTGCCCATGGACCATTACAAGATACTGAATATGAAACTGAACACCGCCACCATGATCTCCGGACGGGGATGCCCCATGCAGTGTTCCTTCTGTGCCTCGGCGGCTCTGCATGGACGTCGTTTAAGAATGCGATCCGCCCAGAACGTGGTGGATGAGATGGAACACCTAACCGAAGACCATGGCGCGGGTATGATCGCTTTCATGGATGATACCTTCACCCTGAAACCCAGCCGGGTGGAGGAGGTGTGTGATGAAATAAAAAGGAGGGACCTGGATGTTTACTGGGGATGCACCGCCCGGGCGGACACTCTCTCCAGCAGGATGCTCCAGAAGATGAGTGACACCGGCTGCATAACCATGTTTTTAGGGGTGGAATCTGCGGACCAGCAGCAGCTGGACCGGGTGAACAAGCAGCTCACCGTGGACAAGATACGCCAGGCATTCGCCCTCTCCCGAAAACACGACATCCGCACCATTGCCTCTGTGGTTCTGGGCATGCCCGGTGACACCCGGGACAGCATTGGAAGAACCATCAAATTGGTACGGGAACTGAATCCATCCTATGCTCTGTTCTCACTGGCCACACCCTACCCGGGCACCAAATTCTACCGGGAGGCGGTGGAGAATAACCTGATCAAGGTCAAGGACTGGTCCAAGTACACCCTGCTTACCCCGGTACTGGAAACCGTGGACTGCTCCCGGGATGAACTGAAGAATATGCAAAAGAAGGCCTTCCGACAGTTCTACCTGCGGCCCTCCTACATCCTAAGGCAGTTAAGGATGGATGGTCCCATCATACTCAAAACCATCGCCGCCATGATGAAGGAAGTATAAAAAGAGATTTAAATATTCCTTTTTAAGTTAAAAATAAAAAAATATGAGGACTTAGACGTCCTCGGGCAGGTAGGTGTCTGCCACGGCAGCCACCCCTTCACCCATCTGGATGTCAAAGCCCAACTCCCGCAGGGTCATCTCCATGGCCGAGAAGGTGGTTATGAGTTCTCGGTGGGTGATGTTTCCCATGTGGCCGATACGGAAGATGTTACCCTTGAGATGGTCCTGACCCCCGGCCAGTTCCACCCGGTACTTGTTACGCATGGTACCCCTGAACTCTCCATCGGTAACTCCCTCGGGCATCCGCACCGCAGTGACGGTGGTGGATGAAACCTCCTCTTCAGGGAAAAGTTCCAGGCCCAGGGCTTTAACCCCATTACGGGTGGCCTTAGCCGCTAATTTATGCCGGTTGATCCGGTTTTTAAGGCCCTCATCCATGATGATCTTCAGTGCCTCGTGCATGGCATATATCAGTGACACCGAGGGGGTGTAAGGAGTTTCTGGTGGGTCGGCGTCGCCACTTTTTTTATACTTTTTAAGGTTAAGGTAGTAACTGGCAGAATCGGTGCGGTTAACCACATCCCAGGCATCATTAGAGAGAGTTATGGAGGCCATTCCCGGTGGTGCGGCCATACACTTCTGGGAACCGGTAACGCAGATGTCGATTCCATAGTCATCCACTTCTACATCATCACCCGCCAGGGAGGACACGGTATCCACCACGTAGAGGGTGTCATGGTCCCTCAGGATCTTACCCAACTCTTTAATGGGGTTCACCACTCCGGTGGAAGTCTCGTTGTGCACCACGGTAACTGCTTTAATATCCTCATGCTCTTCTAAGAGAAATCCCACTTCATCAGGGTTCACGGCCTGGCCCCACTCCACTTCCAGGGGTAGAGAAGTTCCTCCATGGGCCTCTACAATCTGCATGAAGCGCTGGCCAAACTTACCACCCACCACGTTCAGAACCTTATCACCCTTCTTTAGGATGTTCACCATGGCCGCCTCCATGGCGGCGGTGCCTGACCCGGTTAGGAGGTAGGACTTATTGGTGGTTCGGAAAACATCGGACATCATCTGGGAGGTGTCCTTAAGTATCTGGCCGAATATGGCGCTTCGGTGGTTTACAATGTTCTCGGACATGGCTTTAAGCACCCGGGGCGCTACCCGGGTGGGTCCTGGTATCATTAGCAAAGTTTCATCCATCTTGAAATCCTCCAAGTTCTAGATTATCATAAGTAATTTCATTTATATTCCTAGGACATATAATCTCTTCATATGAACCTCTCCCAATGGATGTCCTGCTATCAAAAAATCTTAAAAGACTTTGGATTCAGCCAGGATGATGATGAAAAATCAGCACAACTTTTAAACCAGCTGTTAAAACTTCAAGACAGATTATCTCCATGGGATCTCCCGGTGAAGGAGAAGGCTCTGATATTCGGTGCGGGACCGTCCCTTAAAAGGAACCTACACCAACTCCAGGAGTTAGAACAACATCAAGAGATAAAACTGGATGAATTCACCATCATCGCTGCTGATGGAGCCACCACCGCTCTTCTGGAGGAGGATCTGATCCCGGATGTGGTGGTAACCGACCTGGACGGTAAAATGGAGAACCTGTACCAGGCCAATAGGGAGGGGGCGGTGCTGGTGGTCCATGCCCATGGTGATAACCCGGAAAAACTGGAAAAACATGTGCCCCACCTGGATAGAGTTATGGGCACCACCCAGTCCCAGCCGGTGGGCCGGGTCCATAACTGGGGAGGATTCACCGACGGGGACCGGGCTGTTTTTTTGGCAGTGGAACTGGGAGTTAAGATGATGGTACTGGCGGGCATGGATTTTGGAACTAAAACCACCCGCTACTCACGACCAGATCTGGGTGGGGAAGTGGCGGAGGCGGATCAGATAAAAAAGTTGAAGCTCCAATATGCCAAGAAACTGGTGGAATGGGTGGCAAAACATGAAGACGTGTGTATCCTGAACATATCCGGTGGAGAAACCATGAAAGGAGTTAAAGACATCCCGGTTTCCAGGATAAAGGAGTACTGGTATTGAATTCTTTTAATGTGATAAAGTTTTAAACCGTGGATGGTTATATAAAGATAATTCTTGAGGTGCAAGATCATGGACAACAAAATAGTGCTGGGACTCCCCAAGGGGAGTCTGAACAACGTTAACCGAGGTAATACTTACCAATTATTCGTGGATGCTGGTTATGAGGTCAAGGGCTACGAGCCCGGTAAGGAAGAAAATGAGATACAGATCCTGAACGACCCGGAGATTAAGGGATTTCTATCACGACCCCAGAGTGCTCCGGTGGAACTTAACCGGGGGATCCTGGACATTGCCATAGTGGGTGAAGACTGGGTGCGGGAAGAATCAGTCAACCTCCCTGAGGATCTGACCACCAAGTTGGGTGATCTGAATTACGGCCAGACCCGGCTCATTGTGGCGGTGCCTAATGAAGCACCCTACGAGTCACTCACCCAATTCTTCCAGGCCAACCAGGCACGAAAAACACCCATATTGTGTTTCACCGAATATCCTAACCTCACCAAACAGTACTTCATGGAAAATGAGGGATACCAAGAAGTATTTGGGGATAAAACTCCCCTGGTGCAGGTGAGGGGATTGTGGGATGGAGAGAATGACCTGGTGCAGATCATAAACTCCGACGGGGCCACCGAAGTGTACATCGCCAAGGGGGCGGATCTGATAGTGGATAACACTCAGACCGGCAGCAGCCTCCGCAAGGCGGGTTTGAAGATCCTGGACACCATCATGGAATCCAGCGCCGGCCTGTACGCCGGTCCCAGTTGCACCGGTACTAAACTGCAGAAGGCCCAGATGATATATGAACAGCTATACGGCGCCACCAAGGCCCGGAAGTACTTTGATGTGAAGTTCAACGTTTCCACAGAGAAAATAGGGGAAGTGAAGGAACTGTTATTGTCCCAGGGATTCTGTTCGGATGAACCCACCGTGGTGCCGGGCACCAGCTTCTCCCAGGTGAATGTTCTGATACCTAAAAATAAGTTCCCGGAAATGTTGCAGGCCGTTAAAGAATACGGTGCCTCGGCCATTGTACGGGAGAATGTGAAGCAGTACGTAGAATAGGTAACCCTTTTTTAGTTCTAAAGGCCATATCCTCTCTTTTTTTTTAATCCCAGGTTATTCTTAATAGAATGATCAGGGCCCCTAACTGGATGATGTTCAGACTCAGAACTGGGTAACCCATACCCGGGCCACGGAAACCTTCTCCAATTATGAGAAACAGCATGAAAAGCGCGTTTTGAAGTAACAGGAGGAGGGTAAAGAATATCAGGCCCAGGGTGAATCGGGATCGGAGTCGGCGGTAGCTGGACAGGTAGATCCCCAGCATCACCAGGAGCAGGGCTATGTTGACTAATCCCACAAAGGCCGCTATGGTGGCCATGCCGGGATCATTAAATGACAATATATTATCTAATTCTCCTTTTGGACCCGGTCCTGTCCTATTTCCTATTGTTTCTATTTCTCCCATTCCCCATCACCTAATTACTCTTTCATTTGACCCCATATGTCCTCAAAAATATCGTAGCTTTCTTCCATCTGGGGGGAAAGAAAGTACATGGTCCCATATTTTTCGCCAGAAGATGAAATTATCCGGTTCTGTTCCAAGACCTTTATATGATGACGCACCGTCTTGTAGTCCAGATCTAACTTCTCGGACAGTTGGTGGGCGTTGTATGGCCTCTGATGGATGGATTCTATGATCCTCGCCCGGTTAACACCGCCCTTGGTACCGGCTATTATCCACCAGAGTAACTTTTTCATGAATATCACAAAACTAAGTTTGGGCAAATTTTTTGCCTTAAGTCTTCTGGTATTATGTGCCTATCCTAAAATAAACCTATCGAACTAGGCTAATTCCAAACTATTCATAAACAAATATTACAACTGCCGTTTTATGTTGCTAGATCTAAATTTTATGGATATTCATTACCTTGTTCGGGATTAAATCCTCCTATTTAGATTTTTGAGGAATCTGTGATTTCTTCTTATTTGAATAGGATTCCCACCGGAAAAGAACCTTAAACATCCTCTGGAATGGTTTTCGGTAGATATGCAAATGTATTAGAGTACCGATAACCATCAAGACCGCGGTTTCAGCGTGCCAGAAGGTTATACCCTGAGTGTAAGCCTTTATTCCCAGGTTAATCATCAGGGTTAACAGTATCCCGGTGACACCCACCCCAGCATACCCCACCGTTACCAGCAGATTCCAGAGTCTTTTATGGGTTTTGGACTGTAAAATACCCTTCTGGAAGAGGAAATAGGTGAACATGTAACCCGCTAGTAACAGGAAGCTGATGGGTAACACGTGGTAGTTATAATCATCCACACCCAGGGAGGCACCATCTGACCCGGAAGAACCGGTTTCTGTGACTGCGCTGGCGTTATCAGAACCATTGGAGTTTCCAGAGTCTAACTGATTGGAATTAACCGAATCTGAACTAGCCGAACTAGATCCCGAATCGGTGTCGGAAGTGGAGGCGCTGGATGAGGCGCTGCTGGATGTTAGGACTTGGGAAAGGTCGCATATACCATCTCCACTGGAGTCAATGTAGCGTCCGCACTGGCCCGGGAAGGGGTCGTTGCTTAATCCGTAGGGACATCCCCCGGCACAGGAATCAGACATGGTGGCTGAGGCAATGAGGGGGACCGAGGCCAGGGATCCTAAAACCTTTTTATTCCGAGATATAGATTTTAGTGTTTGTTTAAATTTTTGTCTCATTTTTTGGCCTCCTATTTTTTAGAAAGACCATCTCCAGTGCAGATTTCCAGTAGCAGTGGAAGTGGAATAGGGTAACCACCACCAGGGTGATCCCCAGTTCCACGTGCCAGTATAAAAGTTGGGGGCTCGAGGGGAGGATGATTCCCAGTTCCATGAATATTAAAAGTAAGAATCCTCCTCCTCCGGAAACTAAAAAGGCAATCCCTATTATGAAGTTCCAGAGATTGACGTGCAGTGTTTTTCTTATTAATCTCCCCTTGTAGAGGGCATAGGTGAATAAGTAACCTACCAAAACCGATAGGGAGGGTACTAAAGACTCATAAACCATTGAATTAATCTCCTTATACAATTATCATGAAATTCCAAATTTCGTTTGATTTATTAAAAAATATGAAATCTATTCATATCCTAAATCTGTCCTGAATCTGAATTTATAGAAAAATTTGCTTTGGACAAAATATTATAAAAAGAGCATTATAAAAGTAATTTTTCCAGATTTATACCCAAATCTGTACCAATTAACCCCCATTTCCTGATAGATAAAGGTTAAGGTGGGTCTTAGCATAATTTATCAGGGGGAATATAGGATTATATTAAGCACTAGACCATAATAATGTTATAAATTGAAATATAAGTTTAACAACCAGGTATTCTCAAAATGACCATTAAAGACATTCTCATGGGCGAAGAAACTCTCTTTAGGGATATAGAGGCATTTAATCCGGATTATATTCCCGATCGTCTTCTATATAGGGATTCACAGATGGAAGCTTTGGCCATGTGTCTTAGACCCGCTCTACGTGGGGGTAAACCCAAGAACGCCGTGATCCTGGGGGCACCGGCCACAGGTAAAACCACGGCTCTGCGGAAGATATTCCAGATGGTGGAGGAATCCTCGGATAAGATTTACTGTGTCTATGTGAACTGCCAGATCAGCACCACCCGTTTTAACATTTTCTCTGATATTTACGAGCACCTGATGGGCCACCGGCCGCCGGAAACCGGGATTCCATTCTCCCGTATCTACGGCGAAATTATGAGAAAGCTCATCCAGGAAGAAAAAGCTCTTATAGTGGCCCTGGATGATGTTAACCACCTTTTCTATAGTAAGAATGCTAACCAGGTTTTTTATGATATATTAAGGGCCCATGAAGTGTTTAAAGGGGCTCGAACTGGACTTTTCGCCATTATATCCGATATAGAATTCCGGTTCATGCTGGATAAGAATGTTTCCTCGATTTTTATACCTAAAGAGGTGATATTCAATCCTTACACCTCACCACAGGTGAAGGACATACTGCAGGAGAGGGTGAAGGTGGGCTTCTATCCGGATGTGGTCTCCCAGGAGGTTTTAGAGCGAATATCCGATCTGGCCTACTCCACCGGGGATATGCGCCTGGGGATAGATATTCTGTCTAGCAGTGGGGATCTGGCCGAGGCGGATGCTTCTAAGACCATCCAGATAAAGCATGTGGAGGGGGCGGTTAAAAGCACCGGTGCTAGTAGTCTGGAAAGCACCCTGGAGGCTCTCTCACCCCTGGAACTGGATCTTTTAAGGTTGATTGTGGATTCCCAGGATGAAGAGAACACAGCTGGTTCGCTGTACCAGTCCCTGAAAAAGGATGAAAAGACCAGCTACGCTTCCTTCGATCGGGCCCTTAAAAAGTTAGAACTTCTACGGATAATAGACACTCAATTCACGGGTAAGGGAGTTAAAGGAAATTCGAGGCGGGTGATTCTCCGGTTTGCTACGGAAGAATTCTCTGTTTTGCCCCAGAAGAAATAGGAAGGACACCCTGAGTTAAAGATATAAAGGTAAAAATAGCGGAGTGTTCCTTACATACTCGCCGGAAAGTTGGAGTTCGGAGCGGCGGCCACTAGCATGATGCTGAACATAATTAGCATCACTATCACACCAGTTACCAGGGCGAAGTAGCGCGGATCCAGAAGTCTCATGTCAAATTCATCTTCATAACTGGCTTTTTTCCTTAAATCGGGTATTGAATTATTTTTATGGATTCTTTGCATTTTTATACCTCCTCTATTTAAAAAGAGGTTCTTAGATCATTTAAAGAAAGAGCTAGAGAGCGCGTGAGAAGTAATAGTGACGGCCCTTACCCTGATCGAGATCATCCTAGGGAAACCAACTGGGATAACCGGGCCCAACAAGATAACCAGTTCCACCAAAATATATAACTCCCGGTAGGGCTAGACTAAAAAGAAGTCCAAACTTGGACCATGGATTTAAGGAGTTTTAAAAGTGCAGGAAAATCCCCGGGAGATGCCCTTCGAATTTTTTGATGTCACCGCGGATATAGGCTACCGGGCTTATGGAGATACACTTAACCAGGCCTTTGAAAATGCTGGATTAGCACTATTCGAGGTTATAACGGATACATCAGTCTTAAAACCGTCCATAAAAAAGACCATAAGTTTAAAGTCCGAAGATAAAAAAGCCCTCCTTTTTGACTGGCTCAACGAACTGATCTTCCTCCACGACGCGGAGTACCTGGTTTTCTCCTGCTTCCAGGTAGATATATCTGGAGATGATATTAAAGGCTACCAGTTAGATGCCGTGGTATGGGGAGAGGAGTTTGAACAGTCCCAACACGAGAGTCGGGATGAAGTTAAGGCCGTCACCTACCATCTCATGGAGATCGAGAAGGATGATGGCTACCGGATACAGGTCATAGTGGATGTGTGAATAATTAACCAACCCTTATAATCCGATCATAATGTCTTCCAGGGCTTAAAAATAAGTTAATGAGGTATGGTGTCCATTCAAATGCCTCAAATCCCTGGAAGGCCACCTTTAATATACTCATATAAAGTTTATTAGTTTAAGAGGCAATAAAGATAAGTAACTTATAAAAAAAACTAACATTCAAGGGATTTAGATTGCCTGTTCTTTTTTTAAAATCTGATAATAACCAAATTTAAGCGAAAAAAATTAAAACTAAAAAAAAGGAGATGAGTTGTTTTATGGTCACCCCGGAGAATTTAGAGAAAATCAGGGACAATGTATGGGAGATTCCCACCAGCTACCAGAAAGGAATGCGAGTTCCAGGAAGGATATACCTGGACCAAGATGGCATAGAAAACTTGGAGAAAGGGGCGATGGACCAGGTAGCCAACGTGGCATCGCTACCAGGTATTCAGAAGTTTTCCATAGGTTTACCGGACATACATTTCGGATACGGATTCAGTATCGGAGGCGTAGGTGCTTTCAGCGCCCGCACCGGCGTTATAAGTCCGGGTGGGGTTGGCTTCGATATTAATTGTGGAGTGCGGATGTTAAGAACCAACCTCACCTCCAGCGAGATACAGCCCCGGATTAAAGAAGTGGTGGATACCTTATTTAAGAACGTTCCCTCTGGTGTAGGTAGTAAAGGCCAGATAAGGCTAAAAGAGGGGGAAATTGACGAAGTTCTGGGTAACGGGGCTCGATGGGCTGTTGAAAATGGCTATGGATGGGAATCTGATCTGGAATTTCTGGAAGAAGAAGGTTGTATGGAGGCTGCCGATGCCTCCAAGGTGAGTGATAAGGCTAAAAAGCGGGGTATACCTCAGTTAGGATCCCTGGGTTCCGGTAACCACTTCCTGGAAGTGCAGCGGGTGGATGAAATATTCGACCCCGAGGTGGCTAAGGTTTTTGGACTGGAAAAAGACCAGGTAACGGTTTTAATCCACTCTGGAAGCCGGGGCTGCGGCCATCAGGTGTGCAGTGACTACCTGCGCAGCATGGACCGGGCGGCCAAGCGCTACCAGATCAACCTGCCGGACCGGCAACTGGCCTGTGCTCCGGTGGACTCCGATGAGGCCCAGGACTATTTCCAGGCCATGGCCGCCGCTGCCAACTACGCCTGGACCAACCGGCAGATGATCCTGCACTGGGTGCGGGAAAGCTTTGAACAGGTATTCCACCGGGACAGTGAAGACCTGGGTATGGGGATTGTTTATGATGTGGCCCACAACATAGCCAAACGAGAGGTCCATAACATCAAGGGTCGTGACACCGAGGTCTACGTGCACCGTAAAGGAGCCACCCGGGCCTTCGGGCCGGGCCGGAAGGAAATACCTGCATGTTACCGGGAGGTGGGCCAGCCCGTACTCCTACCCGGGACCATGGGAACCGCCTCATACGTTCTGCACGGTACCGAAACCGCCATGGAGGAGACATTCGGCTCCACGGCTCATGGAGCCGGCCGAAAGATGAGCCGGGCTGGTGCAAAGCGCACTTACCGTGGAGAAGAGGTTAAAAAGGTCCTGGCGGATCGGGGTATATACATCAAAGCCACCAGCATGCCTATCGTGGCCGAAGAGGCTCCCGGAGCCTATAAAGATGTGGATGAAGTGGTGAAGACCGTCCATGAAACTGGCATATCCCGTCTGGTAGCTAAAATGGTGCCATTAGGAGTGGCCAAGGGATAAATTAACAGGAACAGGAATATGCTGGCAGTTATAGGAGGTACCGGAGTATACCGGCTGGTGGAGCAGGGTGAAGAACGGGAGACCATGATCATCAACACTCCCTATGGTGAATCACCCCAGATCACCCGTTTGGTGCTGGACGATTCGGAGCTGTTCTTCATGCCCCGGCACCATGCGGGCCATGATAACCCCCCCCACCGCATAAACTACCGGGCCAACCTCTGCGCCCTGAAACAGCTGGGAGTGAAGCGGATACTGGCTACCAATGCCGTGGGATCCCTGGATGAGAAACTAGAACCGGGCACCTTCCTGGTCCCGGATGACTTTCTGGACTTCACCCACCACCGACCAGTGACCTTTTATGACCAGCGCACCGTCCATGTGGACTTTACCCAGCCCTACTGCCCCCAACTGAGAAAGGTGATCCTGGAATCAGGAGAAGCAGTGGATGGAGGTGTTTACGTCTGTGTGGAGGGCCCCCGCTTCGAAACCCCGGCGGAGATCAGGATGTTCCGCCAGCTGGGAGGAACCGTGGTGGGTATGACGGGACTCCCCGAAGCGGTTCTGGCCCGTGAGCTTTCCATGTGCTACGCCTCGGTGTGTATGATATCCAACTATGCAGCTTCTATTCAGGACAAGGTTACCATTGACGAGGTGTTCCAGATCATGGATGGGAAGAAGAAAGAGTTAACGGATTTACTCATAGAATCCATCCACAAAACACCCCAAAATAGTGATTGTCACTGTGAACAGGCATTGCAGGGTGCGGAGATAGAATAGAATTCAAATGAATAGTCTGATGTTTACATTTTAAAAAAAAGACATATGTATCAAAAACATAAAATTTTCTTCATATAACCCTTTAAATTCCCACTAATCTTACTTAGGAGAGGTTTAAGTTGAACCAGCTACAAAAGGAAATTCTGGAACTTAAAAATGAGAAGAACGCCATAATACTGGCTCATAACTATCAAACCCCAGAGATACAGGAGATCGCTGATTTTCTGGGGGACTCCCTGGAGCTGTGTCTTAAGTCCAGCCAGATAAAAGACGCGGATCTGGTTATATTCTGTGGCGTGGACTTCATGGCTGAAACTGCATTCATCCTAAACCCGGATAAAAAAATACTCCTTCCCGACGTTTCAGCAGAATGCCCTATGGCCCATATGCTCCCTGCCAAGGAGGTCCGGGAGTATAAGCGGCGCTACCCTGATGCTGCGGTGGTGTTGTATGTGAACACCATGGCTGAGGCCAAGGCCGAGGCCGATATCCTGTGTACTTCGGCCAATGCCGTGCCGGTGGTGGAAAGCCTCCCCCAGGAGAGAATACTCTTCGGCCCGGACATGAACCTGGCCTCCTACGTAGCCCAGAAGGTGGATAAAGAAATAATTCCCATACCAGAAGGTGGCCACTGTTATGTGCATAAGATGTTCCAGCCCACCGATATCATGGTCATGAAAAAGAAGTACCCTGAAGCAGAGGTGCTGGTCCACCCCGAATGTAACCCGGAGCTGCAGGAGATAGCGAACCAGGTCCTGAGCACCGGGGGTATGGTAAACTACGTGGCCTCCTCCCCCCGGAAAATATTCCTCATCGGCACCGAAGTGGACATGGTAACCCGTCTTTTACGGGAAAATCCTGATAAAACCATCATCCCCCTCCTATCCGAGGCCATCTGCGAGAACATGAAGCTCCACACCCTGGAGAAAGTGAAAAACTCCCTTCTTAATGGGGAATTCCAAGTAACGGTGGACCCGGAAATAGCTGACCAGGCCCGGAAGGCCGTGGAGCGAATGTTAGCCCTCTCCCGCTAAAATCACCCCTTCCACCTAATAGAGTAGAAAATAATCTGGTGTATTTGTTTGAAAAAAATAGATCTTCTGGACCTTATTGGAACCTTCCTCATCCTCCTGGGAGTCCTGGTATACGTCACTGACTTCCTGGACAGCGCGATGACGACCATCACCTGGCCCTTACTCTCCGGGTCCTCGGAGGGGAAAGCAGTGCTCCTCTTGGTGATTATGGGAAGTTTAATCCTCTTCAACTCCCTCTTAAGATCCCGGAGGGGCTTTTTAGACACCTTCTACACCAAACTTTACACTTACAGTCCGGAGGGCCGTAAATACCTTAAGTGGTTCATCATAGTGGTCCTGTTAACCTACCTGGTGGGCATCCTCCTGGAGGTCTGGCTAAGATCCAGCTACGGGGTCTCCCTCCTCACCATTTTCGTCTCCCTGAATCCCAGCCCCACCAGCACCAGTCCCACCCACAGTCACGTTTTCAAGTCGGTTCTGGGTTATCTCATCGATTGGGTGGGTTTTAATGTTCCTGGCGACATCCACACCGGGGGATCACTCATCCAGCAGGTCACCCCGGGGGCGTATCTGGTAATCTTCACCCTCCCGGCGGCCTACCTCCTGGGTTTGTTCTCTCTGGATAATCGCCTGGCCATTCACCGACTCGTAATGGCCTTCTGCATGACCCTGGCCCTGGTGGCCATGCTGGACGGGGGATTGTTCTCCCAACCCGGAGTTATGGGCCTGGGGGGAACCCTGGGAATGTACGCCATAAAAAGTCCCTTCCAGTTCCGCCAGCTTTTAATCCCCGCCCTGGTGGTAATACTGCTCATCGTATCAGGGGTGGCGGTGGAGGTGGCAGGCAGTAACCCGGACTACCATGAACTGACCATCATCCACCCCCAATCTACACTGGATCTTTCTGGCTATGACGTTATATCCATCCAAGAGGGTGAAAACCGGACCATAGTAAGGATAAAGACTGATCAGAGTGATAAAATGTTCCTGGAAAGTTTATTCGCATCCTTATCCGGCAAGGCTGAGGGCTTTTTCATGACCTGGGACTTCGCCACCTACTTCGGATAAATAAAAAAAGATATGTGTTGTAAATGAAGCTGTCCATCATCATACCCACCTACAACGAGGAGGAATACCTCCCCCTGCTCTTGAAGAGCATAGCGGCCCAGGACTTTGCTGACTATGAGGTTATCATCGCCGATGCCGGATCCGAGGACCGCACCCGGGAGATCGCCCGGGAGGCAGGGTGCCGGATAGTGGAGGGGGGAATGCCGGGAGTGGGTCGTAACCGTGGAGCTACGGCTGCCCAGGGAGATTATCTGTTATTTCTGGATTCTGATGTATGTTTAACTGAGGGTTACCTTCGATCTTCACTGGAGGAGTTCACCATTGAAAAGCTGGGCATCGCCATCACCCAGATCTCCCCCTTAAGTGACAGTCGCCTGGATAAGATGGCCCATGACTTTGCCAACTTCTTCATGCGCCGGGTGGAATCCTTAAAACCCCACGGCGCTGGTTGTTATGGGATATTAACTCTGAAGAAACTCCATGAGGAGGTGGAGGGCTTTGATGAGGACCTGGACTTCGGGGAGGACACCGACTACATTGAACGAGTGGCAGAGATATCCTCCTTCAAGGTCCTGAGGCGTCCCAGGCTTCTGGTATCCACCCGCCGGGTGGAGGAGGAGGGCATGAAGAGGGTGGCCTATAAGTATGCCAAAAGCACCCTCTACCAGTTCACCGGTCGGAAAATAACCGCCGAAAAATTGAACTACACCTTCGGACACTCAGAAAAGACCAGGATACTCTATTCGGTCTGTGGGGAGGGGATGGGACATGCCATCCGTACCGATGTGATCCTGCAGCACCTAATTCCGGACCATGAGGTGTACATTTTCTCCTCAGACCGGGCTTACCAGTACCTGGCGGAGAGGTACGATAATGTGTACCAGATCGGGGGCTTCAACACCGTCTACGAGGACAATCGGGTTAGAAACACCAAGACCTTCATCAAGGGTATGAAGGGCCTGCCCAGTGACCTTAGAAACAGTCTGCGCTTGATGTACAGTGTGGCCAAGTCCGTGAAGCCCCACCTTATTATATCGGACTTTGAGATCTACGCCAACCTCCTGGCCAAGATCCAGCGCCTGCCCCTCATAAGCCTGGACAACATGCACATTATAACCCAGGCCGAGATCGAGGTATCCTCCCGGTACCGCACCGAACGTTTAGCAGCCGAGGGAGTGGTCCGATCCTTCATTAACATGCCCAGCCGCTACCTCATCAACACCTACTTCTATCCCCCCTTAAAAAATCCCAAGAAGGCCAAATTATTCCCACCCGTACTCCGGGAGGAGATCATGAACTTGGAAGGTGAGGATGGCTGGCACATCCTGGTCTACCAGACCAGCGAATCCAACCTGGAGCTTTTGAAACTCTTAAAAAAACTGGATGAGGAGTTCATTATCTACGGCTTCCACAAGGATGAACAGGACGGTAATCTGACCTTCAAGTCCTTCAACGATGATGAGTTCTTCCAGGACCTGGCCACCTGCCGGGCGATCATCACCAATGGGGGATTCACCCTCATCAGTGAGGCCCTGTATCTTAAAAAACCGGTGCTGAGCGTGCCGGTCAAAAAACAGTTTGAACAGATCCTAAACGCCATCTACCTGGACCGCTTGGGCTACGGGGAGTTCCACGAGGACCTGGAAAAGGAGGATGTGCTTAATTTCCTGGAAAGACTGGACACCTACCGGGATAACATTAAGAAGAACTTCAAGCACGACCGTAACCTGGGTATAACCGAGGAACTGGATGAACTAATCCAGAAGTATGGTCCCTCGAGAAAATAGTTCCTTTTTTTTAATGATTACTTCTCTGGTGCTCTCACCAAATCCATTACTTTTCTAAAGTCCAATTATTGTACATGCCTGGTAAAATTGGAACTGCCCACCTGCCCCTTCACGGGGGTCGGGCCCCACGGTGGCTCTTTAAAAGGATGGTGAAACTAGCTGGGGGTATCACCGAGGCGGTGATCTTCGAGTACGGAGCTTCCGAATTCTTAAGACGAATATCCGACCCCTATTGGTTCCAGGCATTCTCCTGTGTTTTGGGTTTTGACTGGCACAGCTCCGGCACCACCACCACTACCTGCGGGGCCCTGAAATCCTCCCTGGACCCGGAGGAGCACGGGATCCTGGTGGCGGGTGGTAAGGGCCGGGCCTCCCGGGAGACTCCGGCGGAGATCCAGGGAGCAGGAGATTTGTTTTCATTGTCCACCTCCTCCCTGGAGGACCTGGTCCACCACAGCCGGATGGTGGCCAAGATCGATAACAGCTGCATCCAGGACGGCTACCAACTCTACCACCACGTGTTCTTCTTAACCGAGGATGGGGAATGGGCGGTGGTGCAGCAGGGCATGAACCAGGAAATCCGCTATGCCCGGCGCTACCACTGGCTCTCCAGCCAGGTGGAGGACTTCCTGGTAAGCCCCCACCAGGGCATCTGCTGTGACCAGCCTGAAAAGGAGGCCCTGGATTTGACCGCCCCGGAGAGTGAAAAGACCCGAAAGATCAGTGTGGACTTGGTCCAGGACAACCCGGAACATCTGAAGAAGTACTTCCAGAGGAGGCCCAGATGGGAGGCCTCCCAGAGCAGTTTAAACGACTTCTACCCGGAGCTGGATCTCCCCGCCCATCACCCGGTCCTGGACACGGATTTAACGGACCGGGACCTGGAGGTTCTTAAACGGGCCTGGGAGATACAGCCCTCCAACTACCAGGAGCTGCTGAGCCTGAAGGGTATGGGTCCCAAGAAGATCCGGGCCCTGGCCCTGATATCCGACCTGGTCTACGGGTCCCGGCCCAGCTGGGAGGATCCGGTCAAGTACAGCTTCACCCACGGGGGTAAGGACGGCTTCCCCTACCCGGTGGACCGGGAAGTCTACGACCACTCCATCAGTACCCTCCAGGATGCCTTAGATCAGGCCCGATTGGATAAGAAGGACCGTTACCAGGCCCTGAAGAGGCTGGAGGGGCTGGTCAGTGGGGAATAAACTTATAAAAAGAAATATTAAAAAATAAAAAAAAGGGGTTAGGTTAACACGTTTTTAGTACCCCAACGTGTTTCTTTTCGGTAAATCCAGCCATATTTCCATTTATATTTGGATTTTTGAGCCCATTTGTATTTCCATTTGTATCTCCACTTACCCCGGTACTTGTACCAGGATTTGTACCATTTCTTGTAGGATACCTTGTACCAGTACTTGTACCATCCCTTCTTGTAAGCCACATCCACGGTGTAACTGTAACTAACCGTCTTGTAAATACGGTACTGTTGGGTGGAAACTGCTGATTCCTGTCCGGATCCATCCAGGGCGTAGAAATTCAATGTCAAAGAGGAGCTAACATTAATGGGTGCGGTGTACTGCTTACGGGTGCTGCTGGTTCGGGGATTCGACCCATCAGTGGTGTAGTATATGATGGGATTTGGGTCCTGGTCATCGGTTGCTGCTAAAACCACATTCTGAGGGGCATAATAGGTTCCTCCTGCCGTGACAACAGTTACCAGAGGCGCTTCATGGTCCGGGGTAATGGTATCATTGAAAATGGGATACCAGTTACCGTTAATATCAACCATGGAGATCTTAAGCAGGGTGTTGAGCGTGAATAGTAGGGGAGTGGTGTATTCGGTTCTGGTGGTGCTGGTTTCCGGATCAGATCCATCGGTGGTGTAGTAGATAGTGAACAGGTCGGGGTAGTTGTTGGTTAAGGTAAGGTACCAACCAGTGTCCTGGTCTCCAGTTATGCTGATATTTATGGGAGTGATACTGGGGTCAATAAGGCCATCTACAGCCTCAATAAGGGCATCTGCATCGGATGTTTTCTGGGAAACCGAGTCATAGAAGTAAGTTTCATAGAGTATGGTGTTTAACCCCTGATTGGCAATGGGCACGGTGACGTACTGGGTACTGGTCGGGTTGGGAGGGGTGTAAATGGCTAAAGATGGTATCTGGCTTATTATCTGGTTGGCGTAGTTGGTGGTGTCATCGTTATTGGAGATTAAATATAAGAACCGGTAGTAACTGTATCCACTATCCGCACCATGGTTTTCATGAGTATCCAGGACCAGGAATGGGTTTTCACTGGCGATATCCGGGACTATGAATGCCTGGGCTAAGAGCTGCCCATTCATCCGGCTCTTACTGTAATCATCGGCGTCCTGGGTCACCGTAACCTGATAAAGAACGTATCTTTTAGTCAGATCCAGGGACTTACTGGTCATGGCATTAAAAATAGCACTGTGTATCCCATTTTCCTGGGGATGCACCCCAATTATAAGGGCAATGGTCTGAGGCGAACTCTGGTTCCCGTAAACCTTCTTTTCCACGTAACCGTAACTGGTGCTGCCGATGACATCCGAATTTAACACGGTGGACCAGGGATTAACCGTGATATAATCTGGTAAAACATTATTAATCCGGTAGGAGTTCAGTATTCCGGAGTACATGTAGATTAGGGATTCATAACGAATATTCCCGGCACTGGTGGTGGCGTAATTAGGGACCCGTCCATTGGTGTCCATGAAACTCTGGACCCGACTTGCCAGCTCCAAATAGCCTGTTTTATCCATAGTGGTGGGGGTAATGGTCTCTGAAGGTGAAGGAGCCGGACTGTAACTTTCTATGGGGATTGATGCACTGGATCCGGCATTAATATTCAACACCGCCCCGGTGGAAAGCTTCAAATATTGGGGCATGTCCACCTGGTTGCCCCCTACACTGGTGTTACTGGGAAGGGTGTGGTTGGTGTTTATATAAGAATTAACATTTTCAGAAGCATTGACTACCTGGTCCGGTGTAACATTCACTACCGAAACACCATTAACACCCAAGACCAGCACTATAAACATGGCTAATAATATGGTCCCTACTCTTTTCTTCATAACTTACCTCCCTGTATGGTAAACATCTTTATCCTCCTTAACTATAAAAAGAATTCGAAAAAATTCCCTTAAATTACTTAGAATAATTCCTGATATAAATAACTTACGATAAAATTTGTTTAAGTTATTATTATAGTTTGTTAAAACCAGGGAGTGATGGTCCGTATATCATCCTTGATAAGGATAGCGTGGTTATTATGGCCTTTAGGATGGACGGGGTGTTGAAATGTCGATCAGTTGAATTAGGGGTTTACCTATAATCTCCAAACTCCTTAAAACCGCCCTCTGCAAAACTGGATCAGATAGAAGATCCTCAAATTTTAACGACTGGGTTTGGTTTTCTAAAAAGATTATCTCATCCAGGACATGGTGCAGGAATACTTCATCTCTATTCACACCACAACACCTCTTTTTCTACAGCAGGCTTCATATAAGGACTTAAACCTCCTGTGGTTACCAGATCAACCTTTCTATCCAGTAATTCCTCCAGGAAAAATATCAATTCAATGAAATTATCGTAGGTGGGCTCTTCAAATTCCACTAGAACATCAACATCAATAGATTCCTTCTCCTCACCTCTAGCAAATGAACCAAAAACCCCTATTTTACTAACACTGTATCTTCCTTTTATTTCCTGTTCATGTTCCTTTAATAAGTCCAGAACCCTCATTAAAACACCCATATAACCTTTATATCTCTCGGTATTATTTATAAGAGGATGACTGATATTAAGCTTTCTCAACTATATTTCCAGGTTGGTTGGGGTCGTAGAGGTAGACGGTGGTGTTGGTGATGATTTTGAAGCGTTTTCCTCTATATACCGGACTATCAGATTATGATGATTGGTTATCTAAGCGTATTCTTAATTTCTTGGCGATGAATCCTCCTACTAGTCCGAAGATTGGTATTAAAACCATATATAATGCAAAATAGGTAGTTAAAAAATTTTTATAGATTAAAATTGTGGGTAAATAACCTATATCATATATCAAACCTGTATATAGTCCAAATATGGCCTTGTTAGTTCGGGATAGGTAGGTGGCGATGAATCCGCCCAAAATTAGTACAGATATTGCTAAGATGTATGATAATGGAATGTTATTTGGTAAAAAATATATTAAAAGGGCAATTATGAGTATTCCTAGTATTATGGAAATGATTGGATGTTGTCTTTTCATTTATTACACCTATCATTATATGTATTATTTTTTATTTTTGTATTTATTGCCTTGTCATTGGTAGGATAGCTTTCTATGGAGATTTGTTATGAATCATTGATATTCAGTTGGTTAATTTTTGTTTAATAGGTCACCTTGGCGATATAGATATGCAAAGAAGAATATAAGGCAGATAAATCCTATTAAAAGGCCATAAAAGGCAATATAATCTGTTGAATTTTTTAAATATGAAAAATCATTTAAATAGATATACATTATTATTGTAAATTGGATTATTACCATGCCAAATAAACTTATTAATAAGGTTTGGAAACTAAGTTTTTTAATTCGATATACCTCTATTAATGTAACTGGGAGGAAAATAAGGCCTAAAACTAAAAATGACATTGATCCTCCACTTAAAAAGAATAAAAATGCACAAATGATGAATATCACATTTAAGATTGGCCACAAAAACTCTTCTTTCATTGATTAGCCTCCATTATCTTATATGAATCAAATGTAATCCCATAATAAATATTAAATCTCTTAATGATCTGGCTTAGGAAGTAGCAAGTCCCATAGTACGATCGTGTGTGTTTATTATCCAGGGATCATCAAGAGAATTTACAAATTCATTACATGCAAGTGAAAACCCAGTAGCCCCCATTCCAAATACAAAAACCCCTGCAGGAGTTCCAAGGCCATCTGTTGCACCTATCATTCCAATACCCGCTTCCATAGTTTTGATACTCATGGCCATACCATATACGCTTAGCACTGATGTTATTATCTTTTTATCATTCAATTGATCACCATCCTCGTGAATATATCTAGTCGTGTAATAAGTCGCTTTGTATCCACGATGATACTTCCATACTATAGTGGGAATGGTGATAGTTACTCTTTTCCAGACGATTTTTGCTTCGTAATGGGCAGGTATGGGCAGCCATCCTTTCCATAGGTAGCCAGGTACCCAACTTATTTTTAGGGTTGGATAAGAAAAGTTTCTATTTATCCATTTCACAGTCGGATACCAATACCCTGGCACCCAAAATTCATGTTTAACCTTTACCCAGCACGCCATGGCGTTGATGTTGCGCATCTCGTCATCGGTGAGTAGGGTAGCATTAACTGGTGCTTGTCCGTTGATTATCAGGGCTATTCCGGTGTAGAGTGTGTTGAATTTTTCTCTACTTATTTCTAGGTCGCCTAGGTTGGGGTCGTAGAGGTAGACCGTGGTGTTGGTGATGTTGTG
>DAHVOW010000027.1 GCA_027318585.1 Methanobacteriaceae archaeon
CCTCAAAGATATAGACGTTTTAAGGTTGAAAGAACTTTCCAAAGACCCCCGATACAGAGATGAGGCCTGGCAGATGGAGATTAAGAAGATGCTCAAGATCGGGAAAAAAGCAGAACAGCAGTCTTTCTCGAAGTATGGATTAGAATATGTAGTAGACACATATTTACCCGAAAAATTAGAGCAGATGGAATAAATAAATTCCATTAATCTCGTATAAGCCCCATGACCTCTAGGGGCTATTTTATTTCTTTTTTTAAATATCTGCAGTCGATAGGATGAACCATTACCACGCCTATCGGTAATAATCAAAAAATTTATTATAACTTGGGAACATAAAGATTCATAAAGAGTTTTTATGTTAAATAGGCTTTCTGGAAGTTTTATTTTCTAAACTACAACCCTAAATCTTTCTAAACTTCCAGAAATACTTGGAAAAGTAAGGCGGATGTGGAAATTATGAAATCAATCGGTATAAACGGATACGGAACCATAGGTAAAAGGGTGACAGATGCTGTTGCCTGCCAGGATGATATGAAGATCGCAGGAGTAACCAAGAGAACCCCTGACTTCGAAGCCCAGATGGCGATTAAAAAAGGTTACCCCCTTTACATCAGCGCTCCAGAAAGGGAGGGGCAGTTTGAAGAAGCAGGAATTAAAGTGACCGGGACTATCGATGATCTTTATGATAGGGTTGATCTCATGGTGGACTGTACTCCCGAGGGTATTGGCGCCAAGAACATGGAAATTTACAAAGAGAAAGGGATCAAGGGCATCTTCCAGGGTGGAGAGAAACAGGATGCCATTGGACATTCCTTCAATTCCTTCGCCAACTTCCAGGACGCCTGGGGAGCAGATTATGTCCGGGTTGTTTCCTGCAACACCACCGGACTGTGCCGGACCTTGAAACCCATCGATGACCTCTGTGGCATTAAAAAAGTGCGAGCCGTCATGGTTAGGAGGGGAGCAGACCCTGGACAGGTGAAAAAAGGCCCAATCAACGCTATTGTACCTAACCCGCCCACAGTACCCAGTCACCACGGTCCGGACGTTCAGACGGTTATGTACGACTTGAATATAACCACCATGGCCCTCCTGGTACCCACCACCCTCATGCACCAGCACAACCTCATGGTGGAACTGGACTCTGTCCCCGCCGTGGACGATGTAATTGACCTTTTAGAATCCACCCCCCGAGTTATGCTCTTTGAAGCCAATAAAGGAGCAGGATCCACTGCCGAAGTCATGGAGTTTGCCCGGGATATGGGAAGGCCACGCAGCGATCTTTTCGAAATTGCAGTGTGGAAGGAGTCTATAAATATAAACGATGGGGAACTCTTCTAC
This sequence comes from Methanobacteriaceae archaeon, assembly GCA_027318585.1. Taxonomy (GTDB): domain Archaea; phylum Methanobacteriota; class Methanobacteria; order Methanobacteriales; family Methanobacteriaceae; genus Methanobacterium. Next base: position 1,342 of record DAHVOW010000027.1, read on the forward strand.
ATGCAGGCCATTCATCAGGAATCAGACGTGGTACCGGAGAACGTGGATTGTATCCGTGCCATGCTGGAGATGGAGGAGGACGCTCAAAAATCAATCGTCAAAACCAACCTGGCTATGGGGATTTAAAATAAATAATCCCCATATTACCTTATTTTCATTCAATAGCATTAAACGTGTTTTTTTAGAACTTTCAACTAATCTTATAAAAAATAGCAGCCCTCCCCCGTAATATTTAAGTCCAGCCCTTCTGATATTATGTCTTGGGACTATGTTTTTTTAGGTGTTATCATGGAATGTCAGGATTACGCTCTCAACAGAACTCTGGAAAGAGATAACTTAAACTTAAACCCCCTCCAAAGAGGGGGTTTTTTACCATTAGAAGCCAGGAAAGCTTTATATGAGTTTTCCGATGGCTACAGTGTCTGTGATTACTGTGCCGGTCGGCTGGATGAGGTTAAAAAACCCTCGGTGGCTGGTTTTCTGGATGATATGGCCCGATTTTTGAATGTGGACGCAGTTAGAACTGTTCATGGGGCCCGGGAAGGGAAATATGCCGTCATGCATGCCATCTGCCAGCCCGGGGATACCATTCTGGTGGATGGGAATGCACATTACACCACCCACCTGGCAGCAGAGCGCAACCAACTTAATATAGTGGAAGTGCCCAGCAGTGGCCATCCGGAGTACGAAGTGCAGCCGGAAGGTTACCGAGAGGTTTTAGATGAACTTCAGGATAGGGGGGAAGAACCCAGCCTACTTCTTCTGACCCATGTAGATGGGGATTACGGTAACCTGACTGACTCCCGGGCTGTGGGAAAGATTGCCAGGCAATATGGAATTCCTCTTTTACTGAACTGTGCTTATTCCATGGGACGCATGCCCATAGATGCTAAAAAGCTCAAAGCCGATTTTGTAGTAGGTAGTGGACATAAGAGCATGGCCGCCTCCGGACCCATTGGGGTTCTGGGTATAAAGGAAGAATGGGTTGATAAGGTGCTACAAAGGTCCTCGAGCCATCCAGTTAAAGAAGTGGAGATGCTGGGATGCACCAGCCGTGGCGCGCCCCTAACCACCCTAATGGCCTCCCTACCTCATGTAATCGAAAGGGTGGGGAATTGGGATGAAGAAGTCAAAAAAACCAGGAAATTTGTGGCTATGATGGAAGAGATGGGTGGAATAAACCAGATAGGAATCAAACCCACCAAACATGACCTGGTGCGTTTCGAAACCCCCATATTTCATAGAATAGCCGAAAATCATCAGCGAAAAGGATTTTTCTTGTACGAGGAACTTAAAAAGCGCAACATAGTCGGTATTAAACGAGGGCAAACTCAGTGGTTCAAGTGCAGTGTTTACGGCTTCAGCACAGAGCAAGTAGACTACATTGCCCACAGTTTCCAGAAAATCATCAAAGAACACCCACAGTAACTATAGGAGCATATAATATGCCTGTTAAGTCCATTAAGATCATTAAATCTGGAAGTTTACTTCTGGATTCCTTTGAAAAACCCCAAGGAAACCTTATAGCCCTAAAACTACTTTCCGGTGTGGGAGGCGGATCCACTGTGACCTACATTGAATCTGACTGTAATATCCTGGTTGATACTGGTTTTGACTATGAAATCGACGGAAGTAAACAGAACCGGAAAAAAAACCTTGAGGACCTTACCCTGGCCCTGAAAAGGTTCAATATAAAACCAGAGGATATAGACCTGGTTTTTATAACCCACGGCCACCAGGACCATTATGGTAATTTGGAGCTATTTCCCGATGCAGAAGTTCTGAGTAACATCCACCTGGCCCGTAAAGGAAGTATCGAATGTAAAGGAGTTAAAGACGGAGCAACCATTGCTGATGGGGTTCACGTAATTTATACTCCCGGCCATACCTTTGATCATGCCTCATTACTACTCCAGACTGAAAAAATGAGATATACAGTGAATATGGAGGGTAAAGGAAGAGTGATGGGGATTGGGGAGCTTAAAGTTGCAGTAGCCGGTGATGCAGTGGTATCATCAGGATATTACGTGGCAAAAAAACACTGGGATTACAATGAAGACTTCATATCTCCACAGATGGCCACGGAGAGCCTGGATAAACTAATTAAAACTTCAGATTACATTATCCCCGGACATGGCAATATATTCTACAATTTTTTAAAACCCCCGGGTCCAGGTGGAATCCGCTATTAAAATCGCAGAGATAGAAGCTCGATCCATATTATCCAAGACCCAGATACCTGTGGCAGACTATGTAATAAATCCTTACGTGGGCTGTAGTCACGCATGCCTATACTGTTATGCCCGTTTTATGAAACGTTTCACCGGCCACCGGGAAGACTGGGGGGAGTTTCTGGATATTAAAATCAACGCTGGTGATCTGGTCCCTAAAAGAGGTAGTTACCAAGGAAAACGGATCTTCCTATCATCGGTTACGGACCCTTACCTGCCCCAGGAAAGACAATGCAAACTTACGCGCAGAATATTGGGCAATTTACTGCCATTGGAACCGTATTTAAATATCTTAACCAAATCAGATCTGGTATTGCGGGATATGGATCTCATAAAACAGTTCCCTCAGCGTGAAATTGGTTTTTCTTTCTCCACCCTGGATGAGAACCTGCGCAGACAGGTGGAAAGACGGGCAAATCCGGTTGAAAAACGATTAAATGCACTTAAAACAGTTCACCAAAAAGGGATTAGAAATTATCTTTTTATAAGTCCAATATTTCCGTTTTTAACAGATTGGAAGGCGATCATCCACAAAACCAGAAGCTTTGTTGATTACTTCATGTTCGAGAACCTGAATGTGGCCGGTAGTGTATGGGGACCTGTGAAAAGATGGATAAAAATAGAACATCCTGAACTGGCAGACTTGTATCAGGACATATATTTTGGTCAATCACCCTACTGGGAGGAAGTGGAAGAAGAAATCAGGGATTATTGTCAGAAGGAAGGCCTTGAGTTCCAGATTTATTTCCATCACTAGTCACCGTAGTACACTTCATATCTATCTTCACCGACTATTTTTACATTTCTGGCCAGGGGAAAGTGAATAAATTCTTCGTTACGGGTGATAACTCCAAATTCATAATTTAAAGAATGATATTTCCAGGATTTACCCTCTTTTTTTTGTTTTTTTAGAAAATCCTGGTGAGAAGCTAGACGTTGATTTATCACTTTTTCTGAAAAGGTGGGAACTTCCCGGATCCTCTCATCTATTAGCTCCCTGAAATTGGGTTCAAGTTCGTATCCTAGAGAATTTCTGGCCGAACATGCAGCAGCCTGGGTAGTGGTGCCAGTGCCCAAGAAAGGATCAAGCACCCAGTCTCCCTGGACAGAATACATGTTAATTAGACGGTAGGCAAGTTGAAAAGGATATGCTGCGGTTCTGTTTCTCAGCCTGGCACTGGGAAGGTCCTGGATAGTTCCTGGCAGATCATTCCACACATCGGAAAACCACTGGTTGCGTTCCTCCCAAAAATAGGAACTCTCCTTCCTTTTCTGCATATCTTTCCGGGATACTTTCCTGGGCCCGTCTTTACGGAATATGAGTATATATTCGTGTTCTAACGTGACGTAGGCATTGGGAGGTAGCATACCTGATCCCATGAACTTGGTGGGCTTGTTTGAAGTTTTCCTCCATATTATAGGAGGCAGGACATCATAACCCATCCTATGGAAACTTTGAATCACATAGGAATGGTTGGCATACAACTGAAAACGGTCTTCAATCTTTCGGGTAGCATCCCCCATGTTGATGCACACTATCCCGCTAGGAGCTAAAACCCGATCCAGCTCCACCCACACTTTATCAAGTTCCTGGTTCATTAAAAGCCAAGCCTGACCAGCATCACCATGTTTTAATGAATGCTCTATTTCATTATTTAATCCAGAAAACATTTCGTCCCACATTTCGATCATGGGATATGGAGGAGAAGTCATCACCAGGTTGATACAACCCGGAGATAGATCCTGCATGTTCTGGGCGTTTTTAAAAAAAATCTGGTGGCGGGTCTTCATTTGATGTTATTTTGACCCGGATTAATATAAGCCTGATGATCCAAACTTCACAATATGCCCAGTAACCCCCTTAACTATGATCATGAATATACCCATCTATTTGATGGCATAAAAGCCAGCCTGCAGGTATGAATACCAGAAAAGCTCAACAACTCGAAATCCAGTTTCTCTAAGCAGATGAAGATGTTCTTCTACAGTTATGGGGAAGAATTCGCGGTCAAACCGGTCTAAGTGAAGCTCAGCCGCTTTAGGGTCCTGGCCACTTTTTATCTGGAAGTTCTTCCAGTATTTCATCCCAATTTTAGTACCTTCCCGGGTGGCAGGACGGATATTTTCGAAGGTAATATATACCCCATCATCCCTTAAAAGTTCATAACATCCTTTTGTAGCCTTTTTTCTCTGATCGGGAGTTAAATAGTGGTGGGATTGTATGGCGGTGATCACATCCGGGCTGGCACACAGTCCCGGAGGAAAATCCTGAGTGGGTAATGGTTTTAGAAATAGTAGATCTCCAAATGGATAACTTTTCAGCTTCTCTTGGGCTAGTTCCAACATCTCCACTGATGGATCACATAAGATGAACTTAGTTTCTGGGAAATCTTTTATGGCACGGTTGATCATGGCACCAGTACCACATCCCGTGTCTAACCATGTTTTAGGATTAAAATCCATGGCATTTATTAAATTAACCGTTTCATCATGGAATGATTGATAATAGGGGATGGTTACTACCACTTCCACATCAAAATCCGATGCTAAATGGGAGGTGGTATTATGCGAATTCTTCATGATGATCACCTTATTAAGTATCCTAAGCTTTAGAAAAAAGCATGGGCTAATATAAAAATAACGAGTATATAGCCATAAAATTAACTAATGAGGGGTAGGAGAACTTCTATGTGAGAGAACGATGGCATTGTCGGCTGATTTTTGTAAAGCCACGCTGAATCCTGGTTCTGCACCGATAACAATTGTTTTTTTCCCGTTCTCCTTGGCAATACTTATTAGCGGGAAAAAATCCACGTCACGGGTCATAATAGCTATGATGTCTATATTAGGATTGTGTATAAGCTCAAATGCCTCCACTGCCAGATGGACATCGGTTTCACCGGCCACTACAATCGGAGAAAATCCCTGATTTACCACCGCTTCTATAAGTTTGTCCGAGGCATATTGATTTAAAAACACCTTTCCGACCCTAATACTACCGTATTCTTCTATTATTTCCCGGACCGTGTCCAGGTTAAAGCCGAACTCTTTCCGGAGCATGTTAGGACCATCCACTAAAAGTCCCACATTCTTTCCTTCAGAGTTTCCACGGACTAATGGAATATATTCTTTGAATGAATTTAATTTTTGACGCATTTTTTTTCTCCATTAATAAAGCGCAGGTGAAGTAAGGAAAATGTTAAAATTTTAATGTGTTATCCTGAACTCTAGATTGTTATATGTATCTATTAATAAACATTATTAAATCTTTATGCCAAATTTACACCCAAATCTATCTATAGTCCTAGCAAAGAAAAGGATATAACAGCCCTTTTTAGGAAACTGGAGCAGTAAAGATGAATAAAAAAATTTTTATTTCTTTATAACTGGCAGATGAACCTCAGTTAAGAGCTCATCCTCAGAGGTGGTGTTGGGGTCATTGAGATAGACTTCAGTGATGGGACCAACGATGTCAAAACCATTGCTAACTGCATAGTCCACCACGGCATGAATGACCGGCCCTACCTCGGTGTATGGACCCTGATGCATAGCGGCCAGTACAGTGTGGGCGGGTATTTCTTTTACTCCCACGTTAGCATCCTGATAACCTTCACCGGCAAATGAAAACCCAATCTCATACTGCAGATCCTCCTCAGCAACTTCTTCAGGGGTGTTGTAATAGGTCCCGTACACCAGACCAGTCATCTCCAGACCACGTTCCGCCACCCACTGGCCTACTTTCTGCATGAGCACTGGAATCTGGTCGTAACTACCCCGATAAGGTATATATGCCACTTTTGCCTCTCCAATCCTCTTCTCTTCTACTTTCATGATTATTCCTCAAAGTATGATATCTTTACTCAGAGTAAAAAATTTACCTCCCATTGATCAGGTTCTGGATGGTGATGGAGATCAAAAGAAGTACCGGCCAGATCTCAAGTCTTCCTATCCAGAAGTCAAATATGAAGACTAACTTTACTAAAGCTGGAGATTGGGGAGTCATCAGCCCACTGGAAAGGCCCACATTACTTAAAGCCGACGCCACTTCAAATATTACTTGAGAGAAATCGTTGTAATAGAAAAGTACGATGATAATACTGGCTACGAATATCAAGAAGTAGGTGAATACAAAGGCCCCTGCCACTCTGATAACATCATCAGTCAATCCCAGTTCAGTCACATGATGGATTTTCTTGGACATCACCGCCTTTCCGGGAAATATAAATGATTTAACCTGCCACACCATGCCTTTCATAAGTATACCGAAACGTAGCCACTTAATACCTCCACCTGTAGAGCAGGAGCCTGCACCGATGACCATTAACAGAGTTATTAGGAATATGCCCAGGCCAATCCATTTAGTTATCAGATCTGGATAAAATGCAGTTTGCAATCCAGTGGTGGTCACCGCCGACACCACCTGGAAAAGAGCGTATCTCAGGTTTAATAGCAAATCAGCCCCATAAACATGGTTTTTATAGAGCATCGCCGTTACCAGAATGGTTGCTATTATTATGAGGGAATAAGCCACTTTAGTCTCGATATCTTTGAAGTATTCCTTCCAGTTGCCCTTCAAAACCGTGTAGTGTAAGGCAAAGTTGGTTGCCCCGATCATCATCACGATCATGGCTGCTAGCTCGATCCATAGGTTATGGTAGAATAGAAGGCTGGTGTTGTGCATACCAAAACCACCGGTGGATAGAGCTGAGAAGGCATGGAATATAGAGTCGAAAATGTCCATACCAGCCACTTTGAAAAGAACTATGGAGAGGATAGTAAAAAATCCGTAGATATAGATTATAATCCGGGTGGTATGGCGTATGCTAGGCCGTAATCGTTCATCTCGGCCTTCAGCCAAGTATAGGCGCATGACATCGGCCCCTGTGGATCTTAAAAGAGCCAGAACCAGGAATATGATTCCCAGGCCCCCCAGCCACTGAGTGAAAGCCCTCCAAAAATTCATGGTATAGGAAATAGCGTCCAGATTAGGGTACATACTAAAACCAGTAGTGGTGAACCCGGACATGGCCTCAAAATAGGCGTTGAGATAGGAAAGCTCCCCTGACAGATAATAGGGAAGAGCACTCAAGGCACATACCAACAACCAGATTATGGTGGAAAATACCATGGCCACCTTTAAAGAGATGGTAGTTTCTCTCTTAAAGATTTTAAGACAAACCACACCAAATACCATAGATACAGCAGCAGAAAAAAGAAAAGGAGTTAAATACTGGTATTCCTGATAAATAAAAGACACAATAAGTGGGATTAACATCGCGATTCCCAGATAGAGGCACACCCCACCATTGTAGTGCATGATGGTTTTAATCTCACGCTTGCTTAACCTGTTCATCTGCCGCGTTAGGAAATCCCCCTAATATTTCGATAATACATGAACTTATCAAATTTATTACTGGATCCGGGTGAATTCGATCATTGTTTAATTTTCAATCTAATTCTTGACATATTACTAAACACAATATATAAATTTTGTGTGCCGTGCGGAAGGTTAAGACTTAAAAAAAATAGTTCAGACTAAAAAAATAAGAAAAAGGAGTTTACTGCTTCAGCACCGGGAACTGCACTTCAGTGAGAAGTTCTGACTCTCCAACCAAATTAGGGTCGTTAAGATAACTTTCCATAGGAGGACCTGCTATCTGGTAGCCGTTTTTCAGGGCGTGCTGGAATAGATCAGCATAGACTGTATGAGCTTCACTGTATGGGCCCTTAAATATGGTGGAAACCGCTTCATGTTCCGGGACCTTCTTGATCTGAATATCATCTGCCCCTTCTAACTCCCCCCGGAAGGCAGCTCCCACTTCCCAGCTCAATTCTTCTTCTGGGGTATCCAGGGGGCTGTTGTAGTATATGCCATAGATGGGCATCTGAATCTCGACTTTTTTAGTCATCAGCCATCCCACTACCTTTCCCAGTGTTTCGGGAATCTTTTCGAAACTCCCCTTCCCTAGGATAAAGGCCACTTGGTAATCGGGGACTTTTTTAATTTCAACTATCATAGTTCGACCTCCATGTATCTTTCTGTTGATCTTTTCTGTGGTAACTAGTTGATAGAGTTTTATCTAAAAAACAGCAGATCACCCCGTAAAAGAGGAAGACACCTTTATAGCACTCTTCTAGTTATAGGTGAAAAGACATAATATACTAGGAGGAATTTAATTCTATAAATTTCAACCATAAAAAACCATTATTATCAAAAGGGGGTTCTAATAATGGATCATTCCCACCAAGCTCATGAGATGGAACAGGGAAGAGGAAAAAAGCATGACGGACATGATCATCATCAGATGATCGCCGATTATAAAAGCCGTTTCTTGATTTGTCTGGTATTAACCATTCCCATTGTTATTTTATCACCCCACATCCAACATATCTTCGGGTTACATGATATTCTGATGTTCCCCGGCGATACTTACCTCCTTTTCGTCCTATCCTCGGCGGTCTATTTTTATGGAGGTTATCCCTTCTTTAAGGGTATTTACCAGGAGTTGAAATCACTAACTCCCGGTATGATGACTCTGGTGGCAGTGGCCATCACCACCGCCTACCTTTACAGCAGCGCCGTGGTGTTCGGACTTGAAGGAGAGCTCTTCTTCTGGGAACTGGCCACCCTGATTGATATCATGCTCCTGGGCCACTGGTTGGAGATGAGATCAGTCCTGGGGGCCTCGCGGGCCCTGGAGGAACTGGTGAAACTCCTGCCCAGCACTGCCCATCACATCATGCCTGATGGAGAGACCATGGAAATGCCACTGGAACATCTTAAACCGGGTGATCTGGTGCTGGTGAAGCCCGGAGAGAAAGTGCCAGTGGATGGTAAGATTATTAAGGGCCAGACCAGTATTGATGAGTCCATGCTCACTGGAGAGTCGGAACCGGTTTACAAAGATTGGGGGGGGAAGGTTATTGGTGGATCAATTAATGGGGATGGCACCATCCAGGTGGAGATCGAGAAGACCGGTAAGGACTCCTTCCTGTCCCAGGTGATAAGTCTGGTGGAGGAGGCCCAGAGCACCAAATCCCGTACCCAGAACCTGGCTGACCGTTTCGCCATGTGGCTTACCATAATCGCCTTAAGCGGAGGGTTCATAACCTTAATAACCTGGTTACTGTTTATTGGCCAAAATTTAGCCTTTTCTCTGGAAAGAGCGGTGACAGTTATGGTTACCACCTGCCCCCATGCACTGGGCCTGGCCATACCCCTGGTTATAGCTGTTTCCACGGCCCTGTCCGCCAGTAATGGTCTTCTCATCCGAAACCGCACTGCCTTTGAAAAGGCCCGGAATCTGGATGCAGTGGTCTTTGACAAGACCGGGACCTTAACCCAGGGAAAGTTCGGAGTGAGCAAAGTTATTCCTTTCCAAGATAATGATTCTGATGAAATCTTAAAATACGCCGCCTCCCTGGAGTCCTACTCTGAACACCCCATTGCCAGAGGAGTGGCAGCTGCCGCTAGAAATTACCTATCTGTGGAAGAATTCAAGGCCCTCCCTGGTAAAGGTGTGGAGGGCTATATAAATGGCCATAAAGTCGAAGTGGTCAGTCCCGGGTATTTGCAGGAGATGGGATTATCCTTTGACCAGGAAAAGCTGGCCCCCCATATGAAAAAGACCGCCGTCTTCGTGGTTCTAGACGGTCGGGTGGAGGCTGCCCTGTTAATGTCGGACCTCATCCGACCCGAGTCCCGGCAAGCAATTTCGGCCTTGAAGGAGATGGGCATCAAGACCATCATGATCACTGGAGATCGAAGGGAAGTGGCAGAGTGGGTGGCTGAGGAGTTGAGCCTGGACCAGTACTTCGCAGAGGTACTTCCCGGGGAGAAGGCGGAGAAGATCAGAAAGATACAGGAAGAAGGATTGGTAGTGGCCATGACTGGGGACGGAATTAATGATGCCCCTGCTCTGGCCCAGGCCGATGTGGGAATAGCCATCGGGGCGGGTACCGATGTGGCCATCGAAACTGCGGATATCATCCTGGTACGTAACAACCCCCTGGATACGGTGTACATTATAAGGTTAGCCCGCTCCACCTACCGGAAGATGGTGGAGAATCTGGCCTGGGGTGCTGGTTACAACATATTAGCCATCCCCCTGGCGGCAGGAGTGCTGTATGCCTATGGTATCCTGTTGACTCCCGCCATGGGGGCGGTTCTGATGTCGGTCAGCACCATCATCGTGGCGGTTAACTCCCGGTTCTTGAGAATCGGAAAGTAATTTATATAGGAAATGGGCTATGAGTAGTTATGTGAATTCCACAAGATACCTTACTAGACTTTTTTTTAGCCTACTAGCCCAGGCCATAATCTTTTTCGCCGCCGCGGACCAACTGGACATTCCCCGTGCCTGGCTGTTCTTCGCCCTGACATTCACCTACTACATCTTTAGTTTCATCATCCTCTACCGGTTCAACCCGGATTTAATTCATCATCGCGGTGGCTCTGCCTTTCGGAGGGACAGTAAACACTGGGATAAATATATACTCATAATTTACACCTTTTTGGGCGTTTATGGCCAGTTTTTTGTGGCTGGTTGGGACTTTGGACATATCCAGTGGTTCTATCTTGGTCTGGAATATCTGGTAATAGGTGTAATTCTGTTCATCATCTCCGATGTTCTAATTGTGTGGGCCATGGTTCAGAACCCCTTCTTCGAACCCACCGTCCGGATACAAAAAGAACGCAACCAGAGAGTTATCAGTTCCGGCCCATACGCCATAGTAAGACACCCTGGCTACCTTTCTGGAGTCTTATGGCACCTGGCCATGCCCCTGATATTCGGATCAGCTTTGACCCTGGTTTACAGCCTCCTTATCATATTACTCCTGGTGGTCCGCACCTATCTGGAAGATAAAACCCTCCAGGCAGAATTAGAGGGATATACAGAGTACACTACAAAAACCAGATCCCGGCTTTTGCCAGGGCTATGGTAACAAAAACAGATGTTTAATATTTAGATTTATCCAGAAACCATTAACCAGTTAAAATCTATTAAGCACTGAAAAATTAGCGCCGGGACTGGGATTTGAACCCAGGGTGAGCGCCGCTCATAGGATTTCGAATCCTACGCCTTACCTGACTAGACTATCCCGGCTGATGTGATCTATTCTATGTTAACTTCCACTTTCTTAAAAGTATAGGATGAATTCAAAAACTATATATGCACATATGAGCATTTATTCACATGAAAAGGTATGATGTCTGTGAAGAACGCTGCATCCATGAAGAGACGGTCCGCAAAGTAGAGGATGAAATGCTTGGAGATGAGGTTTTCAGCCACCTATCAAACGATTTTAAGATGTTAGGCGACCTGACCCGGGTGAAGATGCTCTTCGCACTCTCCAGGGAGGAGTTGTGCGTCTGTGATCTGGCCAGCATACTGAATCTTAGTGAATCAGCCATCTCCCATCAGTTAAGACTTCTACGAAACCATAACATGGTTAAGTTTCGCCGGGATGGTAAAATGGCCTATTACTCCCTTTCCGACCAGCATGTTGTCCAGCTTTTAAAGATGGGTGTGGAACATGCCCAGGAATGAGTGCTCCGGTGAAGCCCAAAACAGTTGCATTTGCTGTGAAGGTGACCTTTTTGAAGATAAAGGAGAATCCTGGAAGCACAAACCTCTTTTAATCATTTCCATATCAGCCATTCTCTTCATCCTGGGTATTTGCCTGGAAAACTTACTTGAACTGAGTTTCCCGGCGGAGATCATCTTTTTAGCAGTGGTGGTGGTATCAGGTTATGAAATCGTTAAAGAGGCCCTGGAAGGTTTATTGAAGTTCCGGTTTAATATGAACCTCCTCATCACCATTGCCGCAGTAGGAGCATTTCTGATAGGTCATGGCCAGGAAGGAGCCGCTGTGTTTTTCCTGTTCTACCTGGCCGAGTTCCTGGAAGAATACGCTGGTCAGAGGGCACAAAATTCCATAGCATCCCTTTTAAAACTGAGTCCCCAAACGGCTCACGTCCTAAGGGAGGAAAAAGAAGTGGAGGTTCACGTGCACAGTGTCCAGGTGGATGAAAAGGTGGTGGCACGTCCCGGAGATAAGATACCCCTGGACGGAGTGGTGATTAAAGGCATATCCGCCGTTAACCAGGCTTCCATTACCGGCGAAAGCATCCCCATCACCAAAAGGGTGGGCGATGAAGTCTTTGCGGGTACCATTAACCTGGAAGGTTACCTTGAGATCCGGGTTACTAGAAGGGATACCGAAACTATTCTCTATCGGATTATAGAAATGGTGAAGGAATCCAAGAACCGGAAGTCCCAGACGGAAAAATTCATTGATCGCTTCGCCACTTACTACACCCCTACCGTAATACTCCTGGCGGTGATTGTGGCCACGGTACCACCTTTAGTTCTGGGAATGGCCTTTACTGAGTGGTTTTATCGTGCCCTGGTCCTCCTGGTGGTTTCCTGTCCCTGCGCATTGGCCATATCCACTCCAGTGTCCATGGTATCCGGGATCACATCTGCCACCCGGAAGGGTGTTCTCATCAAAGGTAGAGAGTATGTGGAAGAAATGGGTGCCATCCAAACGGTGGTCTTTGATAAGACTGGAACCCTCACCGAAGGGCAGCTAGAAGTTACGGATATTGAACCAGTGAACGGTAATCATGCTCCGGATCTTATGAAAATCGCAGCATCTTTGGAAGTCCATTCCAAGCACCCCATCGCCCGGGCAATAGTCCAGAAAGCACAGGAAAGTAATTTAGAGCTTTATAAAGTCCATAATTTTAGATCATTGACGGGTAATGGTTTAGAAGGCATAATACATAACAAAAATTTTTATATCGGCAAAAAAAGCCTATTTCAAGGTTTAAACCTGCCCACAGATAAAATAGATGTACTAGAAGAGGAAGGTAAAACTATGGTCCTGGTGGGCAATCAAGAGGAAATAATGGGTATTCTAGGATTGATGGACCGTGTCCGTGACTGTTCCAGTCACGCGGTAAAATTTTTAAAGGATAACCGCATCAAGACGGTTATGCTAACTGGAGATCATGAAAATACAGCCCAGGTAGTGGCTTCCCAGTTAGGGCTGGATGAGTATCATCACAGCCTGTTGCCTGAAGATAAGGTAGATAAAATTGAGGAAATTGTCTCTCGCTATGGAAATGTGGCCATGGTGGGAGATGGAGTCAACGATGCTCCAGCTCTGGCCCGGGCAAATATTGGAATAGCCATGGGGGGTGCCGGGTCAGATGTGGCCCTGGAAAGTGCCGATATCGCCCTTTTAGATGATGATCTGTATAAAATTGAATATCTGGTGAAACTCAGCCGGAAGACCATGGGAGTGGTGCGGCAGAATGTGGTCCTTTCTATATTAATAAAAAGCTCCTTTGCAGTCTTTGCAGTTTTTGGACTGGTTACTCTGTGGATGGCTGTGGGGATAGGGGACATGGGCCTTAGTCTGGCGGTGATATTAAATGCATTGCGAATTGGGGGGTGGAAGTCTTAAATCATAGTCAATATCTATTTTTTACTGCTAACCACCTTGTCGGTGAAGTAGAAACCTATAATTAAAAGAACCACCGCCCAGAAGTTGTTAAAAAGGCCACTAACTATGTTAGCAGGTATCACCGAGACTGTGGCTTTCGTAGTGCTCAGCACAGTTTCAGCCTGTATCTGGTTGGCGAAGGCCAGACTGAAGAAGTAAACAGAGATAATGGAGATGGTCAGGGCCTTCCTAAATTCTCCATCCGCCAATTCCCAGTTATCGGTGATTAAGAATGTGCCGACCAGCATGGCAAAGAATGTTCCGAACCCCACGGTGCCCAGGCCCCAGTAGACGTTTCCACCACTGGCTGTTGAAAAACCAATCCAGATACTCACCAGAGAAAAAGATAGTATTATAGATAAGCCTAAAGCCTTTCTAAGATAATCTGTTCTGGTGTAAATGGTTTTGGAATATTTGTCGACGTTATTTTTATTCATACTTATAACCCACCTAATCGTACTTATTTAATAATTTATTATTTATTAATATATAAGTATGACATGGAGCTGAATGACTTATCTTTAATTCTAGGAGGAATAGGGCAACATCATTTTATATGGTCTGATCTTGAAAGGAAGATAATACGGCTTATCATTGAGGTAATAACCATCAAAACCAGCACAATCAGCAGTATTTGTCTTACAAAGTCTTCTGTGAATAAAACAGATATAACAATCATCCCGGTGAGATATGAACCCAAATATTTACCTACCGGATCGTAAACTGGTTTTTTAATACTGGAAGTTGCTATAAATATGGCAAATATTAGAATAATAATTCCCAGCACCCAGTAAGGGTACCAACCTTGAATTATAAAGGCTGTAAATGAGAAAATCACCAGGACAAAATCAGCAAGGACATCCAGATAGGCACCAATATTGGAGGTTGCATTAATCTTTCGGGCCAGGTAGCCATCCAAAATATCAGTTCCTCCAGCAAAGAGTGCTATCAAAATAGAGAGTGTAAATTGTCCATTGATAAATGTGTGAAAGAATAGAGGAGCAGATATGAACCTTAAGCCAGTTACCATGGAAGGGATATAAGATTTTATATACATTTTAAAAAAAATTAGGGAGAGTAAGACCCCACAATTCACCACCTATTCATTCTTTAAACTTTCTGCTAGTCCCCGGGCCCAGGCCCTAATCTCGTCCCAGTTTCGGTAATCAATGGGTTTGCTGGTGTCGATTCCATGTTTTTCCAGGTCTTTTTTAATGAACTTCATGGTGAAATTGTACATTAAACCGTGCTTTGCATCGGGGTCATATTTGCTCCCAAAAAGGCCGGTAGTTACTGGTTCATTTACCAGGTTCGTGGCTGCCACTTGGTCCAGGTATTTTTCCTGTCCTTCAGCTCGGTTTTTCTCCTCATTGGCTGCCCCACAGGTGACAAAAATGGCAACATCCCTACTGGCCAGTGCTTCTTTGTTTTCTTTCAGGAAGTTAAGGGATTTTTTGGTCCATTTTCCCATCTTTATTCCGCTTCCTACCACTACCAGTTGATAGGGGGAGATGTCGAAGTGCTTCAAACTCCGGGCATCCTTAACATCCACTTCAATTTCCTCACTTTCCATTACACGGGCTATTTCTTCTGATATTTCAGTGGCAGTGCCGTATCTGGTCCCGTATACTATTAATACCTTCATGATCATCAATTCCTTATTTTTTTGGCTTCTTGGTATAATTTTCCGGAGCTGTTCTCCAGTTTAGCCATAATTTCAAATAAATCCTTTATCTCGCCATCGTTCAGTCCCTGGAATAGGGATTTTATTGATTTTATGTCATCCGGGGTTCTCTTATCCCAAAACTGAGAACATTCAGGAGTGACCTTTAAACGCAGGATACGTTTATTGGTCGGGTCACGTTCTATATTGAGAAATCCCCGGGCTTCCAGGCGAATAGCAAGTTGTTTTACGTTCTGATGAGTTGTACTCATGGCATCGGCCACCTCTTGCATGGAGGGAGGACTCTGGAAGGCGTTGGCCAGAACAATCATCATCAACCACTGTTTGGTGGTGATGTGGTCACTAGCCAGGTCTTTACTGATGATGTACCCCCAGCGCTGCTGCACCAGAAATAAAGCCACTAGGATATATTTTTCCATTTCTAAACGTTCTCCGACATATTCCTGCTTGATCTGTTCTCCTTCTTTCATTATTTCCCGCTCACCATTGCCATTTTCTGTGATGGACCGGAGTCTGTCACTGTGCTATCTATTTTATTATAGTACAATCCAGCAATTATAATTCCCCCCACCGTGGTTAGCACAAAGAATACGGCCTGGCCTAACACGATTTCCACCCCATTCTGGGCCATGAAAAATATCATGGATAGGATGGCCGTCCCCAGGAGGGATATTTTAACGATCAAAATAGACATTAGCACATATCCCCAGGCCCGCCCCTTTAGAAGGAGAGTACCGGTTATAATGGCAACTGGAACCAGAACACCCAGATCCAGGGCCTGAACTACCAGGGTGGTGTATTTCTCCAGTATGGTCGGGACTGATCCGGATAGCAAAGATCCGATGATGATGTTCAGCCACAGGAAGGCCAACATAACCGCCATGAATATGGTGAAGATCGCGGCCACCGTAGTGGTTTTTCCAGGTTTCATGCTGTTTTTTAAGGTTTTGGCGTCCAGGGACATAAGTCCGTAGATGAAGGTGTATAGAGACAGACTGAAAAGTGCCACGTATACCAGGAAGAACTGGTTGTAGTTAGCCAAAAATGATAAGGAAGCATAAGTATATAAAAAGTAGAATATGCTCCCCATCCATATCATCTGGCCTCTGAGGGACTTTTTATGAATTAGATATAATGATAGTAAGAGTAGAGGTAGAGCCACCAGTAGCGTGACCAGATCCTGACCCATGGCCTGGGCCCCCATGGAAATCGTTTCTTTAGAATAGAATCCCTTCCATAAAAGCCCGGATAACGTGGCAACAGCCGATAAGAGGGCTATCAATAGAGAATTTGCATATATTAGTTTAGTGTTCATTTTCATCGACCTCATTGGTAATATATTACTTATTTAGGTAATATATTACCTAATTGTGGGGGGCAGTATATAAAGGTTCGGTACGGAAACTCATCCTTTTTTTAAAATTACAAAACAAGTCCTTAGCATGAATTTTTCTAAAAATCAAGTAAATATAAAATATTTTCGCTTTTAAACTCTTATCTTAAATTATTTTAATCAAATTCCACTTTTAAATCTTTTACAGTTAAATTAACTTTAAATTAAGTTGATAATGAACCATCCGAAGACTTTATTCTGATATATCTCATTATAAATCCCCCCTAGTCAGCGAATAAATTGACGAATAGGAGCACCCCGGAATAAGCCCTGATGATTCCGTTAAATAGAGCTTTAAATTAAAAACCAGACAAAAATTGAGTTTTATTTACGGATTTAAATCATAAATCTTATATACGATCCAGATGTACTAGGTGTGCGGTCCCTAGTTTCACCTATCTTTTAAAACTATGGACCAGGAGGCGGTATAAATGAGAAAAGAACTATTAGCAGTAGTATGTGTGCTTACCATGTTAGCAAGCACAGCACCCATATTTGCTGCTGGAACTAGCAATACAGTAGTATTAACATCCCAGCAGCAGGCTAAATTGGATACCATGGAGAGTCAGCTCACTGACCTGGTAGCCAAGATTCAAGGCCTGAAAACAACTTACAAAAACACCCGGGCCAAAGGACTACTTCGGGCATTAACGCAGTTTGAAAAACAAGCCACGAGACTGAACACCACCATCACCAACTACGAGAAGAACCCCACTGCATCAGCCAACCGGAAAATAAGAACCTTCCAGTTTAAAACCAAACAGCTCCAGTGGAAAGTTGCCGTAGTAGAGAAAAACCTCAAAAAAATAAAGGCCAAAAAGACAAAATACGTTCCGAAAAAGTGTTCTAAATGATCTTAGGGTATCCCAACCCTCAACCTATTTTTTTTAAATAACTTATTTTTCATCTCAGGGTCGGAGTGCCGGTTCCAGAAAGAGTGACAGATCTTCTAAAAATTTATCCCGAGAAATTTTTCTGGCTTCCAGAACCATTTGAGAAGTGAATTCAAGATTCAGTGCATTGATAGCCAGGGTATTAAGATAAATGGATATCTCCACCGGATCCAGATCCTTGCGAATGGTACCGTCCCGGATGCCAGTGATGATCGCTTCCACCATCAGTCTCCACATTCCAGTCCTCAAATCAACAAGTTCTACTGCATCCTCATTATCGCTCAACTGAAACCTTTCCGTTCCAGTGTAGCAGTATATGCGGAAGTAGTCGGGGTGTTCCTTGGAAAAACCATAAAGTGCCTGGATCATGGCTTTTACCTTATCATAACCATTAATATTTAGATTTGAACATTTAATATACATATTGTGCAATATTCTTACTCCGTAGAGGTTCACTGCAAAAAATAGTCCTTCTTTATTTTTAAAATAGTAATAGAGAAGGGCTTTGTTTACTTCTGCTTCCTGGGCAATTTCATCCATAGTTACCCGGTCATAGCCCTTGGCAAAGAAAACCTTCTCTGCAGCCTTAATAATATCGTTACGACGCTTTTGTTTTTCCCGTTCCCTTCTGGAAGTGGCAGACATGGTAACTCACCTAATGAATGGTTAATATAATATCGGTGAGCCTTACTTAAAAATTAGTTTATAAATTAGATGGAAAAATTTATATGATCTTAACTCCAATTTAATTTTTAACCCATAGTTAAAAATTAACTTATGGTTAAATTATGTGGAGGTGCCCTAAAATGGCTGAAAAGAAATCACTTGTTGAGTACGCAGCCAGGTAAGACTGGTTTGGCGCAGCAAGCACAACGCCAACC
>DAHVOW010000028.1 GCA_027318585.1 Methanobacteriaceae archaeon
ACTTAGCTGGAAAAGGATTAACTACCCAGACCAGCTCCGAGTTCACCACCCTGGCTGACCCGTCACCCGTCGTATACACCAGTCCCGGGACGGGAAGCTACTGGGCACCGGTGAATGTGGTCCTGGCCGCCAGTGAACCATCCACCATCTACTACACCCTGGGTGGAGCTACTCCCACCAAGGACAGCACCGTCTACACCGGTCCCATCTACCTGGCCACTTCCCGGACCTTAAGGTTCATGGGAATTGACGCCACCGGCAACCCTAGCCTCATCGGAACCCAGTTCTACACCATCTACGCCCTGCAGTACTACAAGTACTGGGCCAAGGTCCGTAAATACGGATGGTACAAGTACAGCTACAAGGTGCGCTATAAAAAATGGTACCGTAAAAACGGCAAATGGAGATACTACTACAAGTACAAAACCAAAACCAAGTGGAAAAAAGGCTGGCACTACGTAGGAACCTGGAAAACAGCGTCCAGATGGGTCTTAACCTAAAAAAGACCCTACTTTTTCTTTTTTTTAATTATAGAATCCTTTTTTGAGAACTTTTTACTCGGTGAATGCCTACGACAACGGAACCAACACGTGGGACTAGAGCAGTAGGAAACTACTGGTCAGACTATGGGGGTAGTGGGAACATAGCATAGCCGGTGGATCAAACGTGGATTATCATCCAAGTGGGGTGCCTTTTTAGAGGGATAGTCTCCCTTAAGTTACCTCCTTTAAGTATACAATTTACTTCTTTTAGACTCTATCTTTATATATCAGTTAGAGCCTAAAAATTGATTATGGATACATCCCAGAAGGACATCCTGGTGGTCCTGGTGTTAGGTCTGGTAGGGTTGGCATTTCTTTGGGTCCCCCTCTTGGCTGGTATTCCCTTATTCCTGTTATCATATCTATTACTGTTACTGTTACCCGGGTTTTCCCTGATCTCATATCTCAAGCCGGAGATGAGTATAATCTCCCGGCTGGTGTATGGTTTCGTTCTTAGCCTGGCCCTTTTAATTAGTATTTTCTTTATCGTGGTTCTTTTTGAATTATACAGCTTGATGGATTACCTGCCCAGCTTCCTGTTGATTCTGAGTATACTGGTGGCCCTGGCCAATTACCTCCGTACCAGATCCGAAAATAAGAAGATAAAAGACCAGGGACAGATAACCCTCTTTGAGGCCATTGAAAGGGCCGAAAGGGTTCGTGAACTGGTAAACCATGAAGCGGAATTGGAGTCCCAGAAACCGGAACCATTCAGTGGTGAACCAGCTATCAGCGGGATCTATAAAGCCCAGTCCCAAGAAGAATTCCCTGAAGAGCCACCAGTTAGGGTTCCCGAGACTCCTATGGAAGTCCGGGAGGATGTGAAGCCCCTCCGGGATGAGCTTCTCCAGAATGGTTTTGATGAAGAAGAACCGCAGCCAGAAGTCTCCCATCCCATGTGGAGGGATGGACTGCCTCATAAGAGTGGCTTCATCTATTGGGATCTCTTGATCGTCCTTATTTTAACTGCCGGTTCTCTGGCTTTTTTGATCCTTAACCCGGTTAACAACCAGAGTTACTCTTCCATCATCTCTTACCTGGCCCTGCTTTTCCTCTTATCCTACTCCCTGGTGGTGTTGTTCTACCCCGCCCCGGGTAGTTTGAGATTAATCAGCCGGCTAGTGGCCACCATACTCCTGGGTCTTTTAATATTCGCAGTTTCATTTTTGTTATGGGCTCTGGATATGTTAGTCTTCCTGTCTCTACCATTATTCTACCTTTTAATCATAGCCACCTTGGTGGTGTTGTTGGTGGCTGGCTTCCGCCGCAAATTCGCCTCAGAGGATGAACCTGAACCACCCGAGGATGAGGATATCTTCCTTGAACATGACCAGGAGACTATTAAGGACTTGGAGGAAAGGGAAGCAGAGCCCTTCTATGAAGAGGAACCGGTGATCATACCCGAACACCTGGAGGAGGAACCCCAGGATGAGGACCTGGAGACCATCATCCCGGAAGTGGTGGTTCTTAGGGAAATCTTAGAAGAAGACCAGGCCTTCACCGAGGAGGAACCCTTCCCAGTTGATGAACCCCATAAAGAGGATATAGAGGAAATCGTCCCTGAAATAGTGGATCTCAAGAAGATGGTGCTCCATGAAGAAGAGGAGCTACCAACAGAAGAACCTTATGAAGACGTGGAGATTATCATCCCGGACCATGCAGATCCTCCAGAAGAGAAAAAAGCACCGGAATCCACCCTTAAAACCATTGAAACAGAATATAAAGCCATCCCCAAAGAATCTCTTAAGGAATCTCCCGAACTCGTTGAAGAACCTCCTGAACAAACACCAACCGAAACCAAAGGCCTAGTTCTTCCCTGGATTGAAAGACAAAAAGGTAAAAAGGTTCCCCATGTCTATGAAGATAAACCTCGACCTATAACCCCCAAGTGGATCCGGAGTACCCGTCCCCTGGACCTTATACTTGTGGTAATATTCACCCTGTTAACTGCGGCCTTCGTACTCATACCGGTTTTGAATGAAACTCCAGTGAGAATCGTCTTAGGGGTTTTTTTAGTCCTTTTCTTACCAGGATATTCTCTGATTGCTGCTTTATTCCCCCGCCGGGGTGATCTGGACTCCATCGAGAGGGTGGCTTTATCCTTTGGTCTGTCCATAGCATTCACTTCCCTAATAGGCCTGGCTTTGAATTACACTCCAGGGGGTATCCGTCTGGATCCGATTCTCATCTGTTTAGTAGGGTTCACCCTGGTTATGTGTCTCATCGCCTACCTTAGAAGACGATCCCTACCGGATAAGGAAAAATTTGCAGTAGCATTTGGATAGTCCTTCAGTAAAGCTAAAAGATCCTTCGGCCTATAATCACGTACCGAGAAGATCCTCACCATCGTCCTGATCATCTCCATCTTACTGGCCATCAGCACCGTGGCCTTCGTCATCCTGCAGCCCAAACAAGGGGAGAAGTTCACCGAGTTCTACCTGTTAGGACCAGATGGCAAGGCCAGCAACTACCCCACCAACCTCACCGTGGGAGAAAATGCCACCGTGACCGGGGGAATCGTCAACCACGAGTACGCCACCACCAGCTACCGCTTACTGGTCCGGGTGGATAACAATACCATCCATGAAGGGAACATAACCCTGCAGGATAAAGAAAAAGTGGAGATACCAATATCCTTCACCGATGCCACCACCAGGGAGAAGAAGATGGAGTTTTTACTCTACAAACTACCTGATGTAACCACCCCCTACCGGGATCTTCATATATGGTACCAGGTGGCATAAACGACTGGCAGGGCTCTTACCGGATCGTGAACGAAAATGGAAGGATGGTCCTGGTAGGGGATTACATTTACTACCCGGTTAACAATCCAACCTACGTGAAAAGGGTCCAGAAGAGTTTCTACATCTCTTAATTTAAAATATTATTTCTTCCACACTATAACAAAGACACCTATGGTAACTACCAAAGGGCCTTCAAAAACCAACCCCTGGAAGATTTTGTTATTTTTAAAGAAGAAAGTGGAAGCTTTACTTATGAATCAGCCTAAATAAAGGGTAGATTCAGTAGCAGGTTGTAGAAGGGCATGACTATGAAGAGCACCGTGTTGGACAAGCCGTGGTTCAGTGTCATCCCCACGATGCTCCGGGTATTGTTGAATATAACCCCGTAGAGGATGGTTATCCTAAAACAAGTAGTCCCGGAAGGACTGCCCAACACTGGTGGCAAAAATATTATTTTTTTATCGTTAATTTTATATAACATGATTAATAATGTTAAATTAAATATCATGTTTTATCATGTTAATTAGTGCCGGTGTGAGAAGGTTATGTTAAGACTAAAAGGAATAAATGAACCTCCCCAAAAAGAAGATGGCTTCAGAATTTTAATAGACGAAACCTGGCCCAAAGGCCTGTCAAAAGAAGGTGCTAAAGTGGATTTCTGGATTAAAATAAATAAAAATCTTGCTGAAGGGCCTGAAAACGAACAACCTAAGAAAACCTTGATAAAATTTATCAGGGATGCTGAAAAAGAAAAAGGGACTGTAACATTTTTATGCTCCACTATTCAAAGCATATTACAGCTGCAGCTTTAAATAGAACTTCGTTAAAGGCATCTTAACCAATGAAAATGTTCATATCTTAAGTATTCGTGTCAAAGTCCCCCCTAATGGTTTAAATTTGATGGTTTTTTCCAAACCATTTGGGATTTTTAATATCCTTAGCCCAGCACCCGCCTATCCGCCCCGTAAATGTTTTTTTTCGAATATTTTTTTTTAAAGATCAGCACAACATTTAAATAATAATTTTGAATATATATTCATAACATGCCAAGGCCCCGTAGATTTAGGAATATTTCCGAGAACCCACCAATACGTTGCTTTATACCAGAGAAAAAATTTTCAGATGATTTAGAGCCGGTTAAGATTTTAATAGATGAATTTGAAGCAATTCGGTTGAGGGATTATCATAATATACAGCAGAAAAGATCGGCAGAAATTATGGGGGTTTCACAATCTACATTTCACCGCATGTTAAGCTCTGCCAGGAAAAAAATAGCTGATGCCCTTATTAATGGTAATTCTTTAATCATAGTCGGTGTGGGCCGTTTAATCAATTATGAATGTTATGATTGCGGATTTGAATGGGGAAATCCCCATAGAAATTATGAAAAATGCCCCGACTGTGCATCCTCTAATATCCAATTAACGGAAGAAGGAGAATTATTGAAGCGGAGATATGGTGGAAAGGGCATAGGAGCCAGCCCGCCAAAGAGTTGTAAATGTCCCAACTGCGGCTACGAATCAGTGAAAACTCGTATGGTGCCTTGCAGTAACACCAAATGTCCGAAATGTGAAACACCCCTCTGTGGATCTGGATAAAAAATTGGAATGGATAGGTCGTGAATAAGCCCTTAAAAAAAGTTTTTAGAATCTAAGATGGTGGTGTAATGTCTTTTATTGAGATAAGAAACGTGTCCAAAACATTTAATGGAGTAAAAGTCCTGAAAAATGTGAACATCAATGTGGAAGAAGGTGCAATACTAGGGATTCTGGGAAGAAGTGGTTCCGGAAAATCTGTATTGATTAATATGCTCCGGGGAATGGAAGATTACCGGCCATATGAAGGCCAAATTATCTATAATATCTCATTGTGTCCCCATTGTTTTAGAGTTGAACCACCATCCCGGCAGGACATCTGTGATTGTGGAGGCGAATTTGAGAGGATGGAAGTGGATTTCTGGAGTGCTGACCGACGTTTATTTGCGGCAATCCGTCGCCGTATTTCCATAATGTTACAGAGAACCTTTGCCTTGTATGAAGATGAAACCGTCATCGATAATGTTTTAAAATCTATTGATGGGCATGATGAAGAAGACAGCACCTACCTGGCCATTCAATTACTGGAATTAGCTAGGATGACTCATCGTATCACCCACATCGCTCGTGACTTAAGTGGTGGGGAAAAACAAAGAGTGGTTCTGGCCCGGCAATTAGCTAAGGAACCCATGATCTTCCTGGCAGATGAGCCCACCGGTACCCTGGATCCTAAAACTGCCGAACAAGTACATCAAACACTTATTGCCGGAGTGAAGGAGCAGGGTTTGAGCATGATAATCACATCCCACTGGCCCGAAGTGATGAAAAACCTTTCAGATAAGGTTATATGGCTGGATAATGGCGAAATAATTGAAGAGGGCTATCCTGATACGGTGGTCAGGAGTTTTATGGAACACGTGCCTAAACCTAACAGAAGTGATGAATTTGAAACCGGTGGACCCATCATTGAGATGTATGATGTTAAAAAACATTATTATTCCATTGATCGGGGTGTGGTGAAGGCAGTTGATGGTATAAACATAACCGTCAGTGAAGGCGAGATATTTGGTGTGGTGGGTCTTTCTGGAGCCGGTAAAACCACTCTATCTCGCATTCTTTATGGATTAACTGATCCCAGTTGTGGTCAGATAAAAATAAAACTGGGAGATCAGTGGATTGATATGACTGAGAAGGGCGTGTTTGGTCGGGGAAGGATCAAACCTTATCTGGGCATTCTTCATCAGGAGTATAGTCTCTATCCCCATCGTAATGTCCTGGAAAACTTAACTGAAGCCATTAGCCTGGAACTACCTGCAGAATTTGCCAGGATGAAATCATTGTACGTGTTAAATGCGGTTGGATTTCATGAGAATTATGCGGAAAGTATTCTGTACAAGTACCATGACCAGTTAAGTGGTGGAGAGCGTCATCGAGTGGCGCTGGCTCAGGTTCTCATCAAAGAACCGAATATTGTTATATTGGATGAGCCGACGGGAACTATGGACCCTATTACCCGGGTACAGGTTACGGATTCCATCAAAAGGGCGCGTGAAGAGCTTAATCAAACTTTTATGATCATATCTCATGATATGGACTTTGTACTGGATGTTTGTGACCGGGCCTCTATTATGAGGGGTGGTAAATTCCTTAAAACAGGACATCCCTCCCAGATAGTGGGAGAACTCACTATAAAAGAGAAGAACAAGATGTTAACCAGTGGTTAATCATTATTTTAACATCTAGTAATTTTTTTTAGTAAAATAAAGATACGTGGTGATAAGGTGTATAAACTATTATTAATAGCTTTAGCTATCTTTGTGATTGTTTTTGTGATATTAAATGATCCTTCAAAGAACTATTAGAAATTCAATGTTTTATTTTATCTTTAAGCAGATTTTTCATATTAAAAACTTCTTAAAAAAAAACATCTATAAATAATAGTTATGAATATATATTCATAACTAAAGGAGAATGATGACATGACCGACAAAAAAAGTTACGTATGCAGTGTCTGTGATTTCCAATGGAAATCATCCCAAGAATATGAAAAATGCCCCGACTGTGGATCAGAAGAGATATTCCTGGAAGAAGATCCAAAAACACCCCTAAATGTAGATTTAGTTAATCAAAGACCATTTAGGGCCGGTGGTCGTGGAGTAGGAACACCACGAGTTTGTAAGTGCCAACAGTGCGGATACGAAGCACCTAAGACTCGTGCAGTGCCCTGCCGAAACACTAAATGCCCGGAATGCGGCACTCCGTTATGTGGATCCGACTAGGGAGGAATTTGAAATGGAAATAATTTGTGTTCCCAGTATAGATGGGAACGGTTTAAAAGGAACAGTATCTCAACACTTAGGAAAAACTCCTTACTTCGTGTTAGTCAATTATGAAGATGATAAAATCCAGGGCGTCCAGGTCTTGGAGATTAAAGGAAAGCATAGGGGTGGACATGTTACTCCGGGTGAGTTTATCAGTACTTCAGGAGCACAAACACTTTTATGCGGTAATTTAGGACCTAAAGCTATCCAGATGCTTCAAAAGGCTGGAATTAATATTTATGTAGGAGCATCAGGGAATGTGATTGATGCCGTGTATGATTGGTCCGAAGGAAATCTAAAAGAAGCCAGCCTGGACTCAGCCTGTGCAGATGGCCATAGTTAAGATCAAAATTGTAAAATATTCGGTCAAATCCTTATTTTTTACATCCAACCTCGAACTTAGATCCAACCCTAACTAAAGGGCAGATACAGTAGCAGGTTGTAGAAGGGCATGATGATGAAGAGAACCGTGTTGGACAAGCCGTGGTTCAGGGTGATGCCCACAATGCTCCGGGTCTTGTAGAAGATAACCCCGTAGAGGATGGCCACACTGAACACGAAGACCAGATCCGGGAAGGACTGCCAGCCGATGTGCATTGTAGTAAACACTAGGGCGGTGAGACCAGTGCAAAGGCCGGTCGGAACACCTTCTCGGCATTGGCCTGTATGATCCCCCGGAAGAGCAGCTCCTCGGCCAGTCTCGTGGATATAAGTAAGACCAGGAAGGCTACTATGGCAGTGAAAGGAGTAAAGACTGGGATCAGGCTTCAGGATAGCGTACTCAATGACGCCTAAAAAGTCCGATCACCAACTGCAAGGGCAGTCCATCCTTAACCAGCCCCACATCCCTCAGGCTCAGTTTCTGGCTGCGCATGATCACGATAGATGCTGCAAAGAGGGGCACCGCTACGATGGGGAACCAGTAGTAGGGTTGTAGTTGTATGATAGGCATGGACAATCCGATGATACGGATGATGGGCACGGCGATTAGGGATCTTAAAAGATTAGAAAATAGGGTGGACTCTTCCAGGGCGGAGTGGATGAGTAAAGCAAAGAGGATCACGGTGTTACGATGAGGCCCCATTCCTTTTTGATGTAGGCGGTGAGTACCTCAGCCACTACCAGGGCCATGAGTAGATCAAAACCACCAGGGCGTGCTCCTTACTCGATGATAGGTTCAGGCTCTTATCACCCAGGGTGATGGTTTTTTCTTTGAATTGCTGTCCGTCCATGTGTATTCCGTCCATTAATATACTAAAGGTATAATTCAGTCCGAATATTAACCCTTTGCCCGCCCAGGGGTTAAAAATATTGTTAAGGTCAAACAACGCTATTTCACCCTAAAGGGGCCTTAACCGGGAAGGTGCCATTTTTATATACCTCCTCCGGTAAACTATTACCAGAAATAGTCAGTACTAACATTTTGGTAAGGGAAGGAACATCCATTAAAATAGTCGCCGTCATACCCGCCTACAACGAAGAGACCACCATAAGTAGTGGTCCTATCCACCCGTCAGCACGTACTCCGGGCTACCGGAGGTGGGCCAGAGTGTATAGATATAGCCACCAAGTTAGGGGGTAAGATGGAGATCACCGATAATTATTAGGGTTCCGGGCCTTCCACAAGAACAGCTTCCCGGCTTTTAAGTTCCGCAGTATGGACCATAGCATCGAGAGTGAAAAGCTAATGATGCCTCCCAGGCCGGACTGCGAATCCAGGAAGTGGATATCAGTGCTCGGTAAGGAGAAGAACACCCGCAAAAGAAGAACTTGGTGAGCCACGCACTGGTGGTTCTGGTTCGGTTGCTACGGGATATGGAGTTCAACCGGCCCCCGTACTACTTCAGCATTCCAGGCCTTATAATACTTGGAATTGGACTCTTTTATGGCCTTTTCACCATGGGGAACTATCTGGCCAGGGAAAAAGGGATTGTTCTTCAGGCCTTTATCAACTGTTTTCACCTGATGGGAACTTCACCGTTATTATGCTCCACAGTATAGAGCATGATGCAACGGAATAAATTTTAATAAGATTCTTTATAATATCTGAAGGCAGTCAAATCATATTGGAATGGGTTATATGAACAATTTCAAAATAATTTTTTCAAGCGTTTTTATAATTTTAATCATTATAAGTATGGTCCATGTCTTTGCAGATGATTCCATTCCACTTAATGATAGCAATAATCTTAGTTCAAAGAATATTTCGGGAAATGGGAAGGTCCAACCAATGTCAATTATAATTTTTAGTTTTTCTGCATCTCCTAACTCCTTAAATTTAGGAACATTATACCCCGATAATGTTGAAATGAGTTTTCCAAGTGTAACTTCCGTTTCAATTCTTTCTTTTGGTTCTACTGATCTGTATGTAAGAGCAAGCGGTAATTTCATTAGCACCACAAATTCTTCTAATACTATTAATTTAAGTAATTTCAAGTATGATGGCTTTAAAAATAGTGCTTTATCTAAAAGCTCATTTACTACAAGTGATGTATTAGTTAAATCTTGGGATGGCATTATTATAAGCGATACAGTTCCTGTTAATTATTATCTGACTATTCCTACTGGTACAGATCCCGGAACTTACACAGTGACTATTTATTATACTGCGGTTTGATTAATTGAATTAATATTTATTTTAACAGTGAACGAAACAATTATTTCTAATAAATCATTATATCGCGAATAATAGCATAGGTAATGGCGGCAGATGGACTCAGAATTTTTTTAAAAGGATATAAAGTCCTACCGAATAGTTGGCATATTATTTGGGCTCAAATCTGAAAAACTATTTGTGTTAGGGGATCAATTTGTCTTATTACATAATATGCGGAGGTATAGATGTTTTAACGAAACCTTTATATGTCATGAATTACAATTCTGTATTAACCAATATTGTTCATTGCCAACAATATGGCCCATACTAAAACAGGTGAAATATTATGATTAACAAAAAAGTTGGAATGCTTGCAGTTGCATTTATGATTTTATGTGCGGCAACTCCTGCATTCGCCGCTACAACCGCTACTCAAAGTGTAAGCGTAACAGTAAACCCTACTATTGCTATTACTGTCGATAACAATGCCCTAACATATACTCTGAATGCCGATGGTGTGGGATCTACCCAAAATTTCAATGTTCAATCACGTTCTAATGTTAAAACTGACATTTCCATTATTGCATCAGCACTGAGCACACCAACTGGATCAGATCCATTAGTATTAGGTAACTTTGCCTGGGTAGCAACTGGAGGAAATTCTGGTGTTTTATCCACAACTAGCCAAGCATTAATAACTAATGTGAATAAAGCTCCAAAAAACGGTTATACCTCAGTTCCAGTTGCATTAACAGTAAATGCCCCAATTGGAACAGACCCCGGAGCATATAGCACTACCATTACCTACACTATAAGTCAACACACTGGACCATAACGACTAATTAAATTTTTTCTATAATATTTTTCTTCTTTTTTTTAAATAAGGTTAAATAGATCATCTTGCATACTTTTCTCATCTTATACTATACGTAATGGTGTAACACAATGTCCAATAGAATATTTAGAAAAATTAGCATTTTAATGATAATTCTAATTTTAACAATATCCCTTACCGGAGCTAGTTTTGCTGCAGGACTTTTAGCCTCACCAGGAGGATTTCAAATCAATATGCAAACTCCACAAACATATCAAGGTAGTTTGGTAGTGGAGAATATTGGAAAAGAACAACTTGACATTAAAATTCAGCCTAAAAGAATACAAAAGGATAACATTCATATACTGTTCTCTGATGAAGGAATTGCTACTTGGATAGCAATAAACCCATCAAACTTCACACTATCCCCTGGAGAGAAAAAAACCATAAGCTTCACGGTTAAAATACCCTCTAACTTAAATTATAATGACGCAGCTGGTGCATTACTAATTTCGGGTTACCCCCCAACCGAACAAAACACGTCAAATACTAAATTAGCAAATTTACAAGTTCAACAAGTACCACAAATTGCAGTCTCAATAAATGTAGGTCTTCCTGGTGAAATCATCGATTCTTTAGTATTAGAAAAAAAGGAGGTCCCCAATGTACTTTTAAGTTTCATACCGGGTTCTTTCAGTTACTTAGTAAAGAATAATGGGACTGTATATGCCAACATGACTGGAAACGTGATGTTAGATGGCTGGTTCACTGATGATAATTTAAAAATGGAAGGAGTAGTTTATCCAGAGGACCAATATTACCTGATGACCAGTTGGAATCCTGGATGGGAAGATTTTGGAGTATATAAGGCCAATACTACCATTAATTATGGAAGATTTGACCAAAATCAAACTTTACAAACTAATGACACCCTAATTGTAATTCCTGTATGGCTCATCTTCCTTATCCTAATAATCTTGATATGGTGGGGCATCCGTAAGAAAGGTGTTAAATCTCCTTTAAAGATAAAAATCGAACGAAAATAAATTTCTCTTTCTAAATAATCCTTAATTCGATCAATCATTCACAAATAGTTACAACCATATCTATATAAAAACATCCATTTCTAATTCAAATTTGACTAACTTTAGCAGATTATTAAAACTTTCAATACGAATACTATGTAAACATTCATCAAAAGATATTAAGTATTTATTTTTACCTAATAAATCATTCTTAACTCCACAATACATATTTGGACCATTATATCCTGAAAATTTAAATAGAAATATTTATTGTCTAATAAAAGATAAATTATACTCAACTATTGAGTGCGGGGGGACTCATAGAATTGATTTCTAAAATAAGTGCAACAGTCTTAGTTAGGCCTTTATTTGTGTCTCTATTTTTTAAAGGGAATATTAATAATATCCATCTAGTTTTTAGAAACTGCAAGGACGGTGATTCCTTGTGAAAAAAAGCCTGATGAACTCTTTTATCCTGCTTATTCCCATTAATCATCTATTAGAAAGAATTCACGTGGATGATTTCATCCAAAGGGGGGGAAGTCACCATCGAATTTGAGAGTCTTCGGGTATAAAAGCCAGAAGTTACCCCCCAAGTAATCTCAGATTCGCATCCAAATGGAATTATGGAAGGTGACTTTTCAGCCCCAACCTGTCAGATGAATGATTACTAGTAAAATACCATCTAATCTGATGTAAAGCTTATTATCAAAAAAATAGAGTAATGGGATCTCCCCATGGAGATCCTCAAATTTGGGTTTTTTATTTCCTTTTTGGTAGTACCATACCGGCCAGTAGCATGAAGAATGCCAGGAGTATACCCACGAATGGTGCTCCGGTTTTCTGCATAGCCACGGTTTTAGCCTGTACTGGCTGGGCCTGGACATCCATCACCGCATCGGCAATGTTATCACCCAGGGTAGGGTCCCAGGTTTCGGAGGAGACATCGGCCTCGTTGATGATCTGTCCTGATTTGTCCACCACAGAAGTGATGGTCAGAACTGCAGATGCACCGCTAGGCAGATTTCCAATTTTCCATAAACCAGTTTCCAGGTCGTAGGTTCCGTAGTTGGCGGTGTGAGACACGTAGGTCAAACCACCGGGTAACTTGTCAAAGACGGTCACGTTCACTGAAGTGTCGGGTCCCTGGTTGTTCACAATCAGGGTGTAAATCACGGTGTCCTTCACGGTAGGTTTGGCATTATCCACAGTCTTAGTCAGCACTAGGTCCGCAGATGGGACGTAGATACTGGCGGTGGTGGATAGAGGGTTCATTATCTGGTTACTGTCCACCGTGGCGGTGTTAACCAGGGTCTTGGCTGCCGCTTCACTGGTAACCTCGGCGGTTACGGTGGCAATGAACTGATTACCACTGGCCAGGTTGCCCACGTTCCAGGTTACAGTCCGGGTGTTAGCATCCCACACTCCACCATTACTGGCGTTGACAAAAGTCAGGCCGGCGGGTAGGGTGTCGGTTACCACCACTCCGGTGGCGGTGTCTGTTTCCACACCGGTAGTTACGTTGATGGTGTAGGTTACAGTTTCACCCACGTTGGGCTGGGCTTTATCAGTGATCTTGGTGATGGACAGTGGCGCGTTGTTGACGTAGATACTGGAGGTGTTGGTGACAATTCCGGTTTGGTAGCAACCGGCACTGACGGAGTTGGTCAGGGTCTGGCCCTGATAGCCATCCAGAACTCTTAGAGTTAGCAGGATGGTGTTATCAGCTCCGGCTATTAGGTTACCAATGTTCCAGGTGATGGAGTTACCGGATACGGTTCCACCGGCGGCATTAACGATGCTAAATCCGGCAGGGATGGTGTCAGTTACCACCACGCCCGTAGCGGTACTAGTTCCGGTATTCTGGGTGTATATGGTGAAGACCACATCCTCACCTACGTTGTAGTTGGCTGGGTTGCGGTCCGCAGTTTTGGTAATGCCCAGTACAGGGTTTGCTGGTTGGCCCATGTTGTTGAACCAGTAGGTCTGGTAATCCACATTTGATGGGTATTGTAGTACGTATGTACCAGCAACATCACCCCGGTTGAATGCAAATATGGGGGTTCCCCACTGCAGGTCTCCATAGGAATAGCCTATTTGTCCATCACTGGTAAGTATGACCTGGAAGGTGTTTAGTAGGTTTGTGTTATGATAGAAGTAGCCTACTCGGTCCCAGGTAATGACTGCTCTTTGGCTGTTGGCATCGTAGTGTACTTTACCACTGGCCGCAGGTTCAGTGTCCACGTCACCCACAAATGCGGAAATAAAAGCGCTACCTGCTGGGATATTCAGACTCCACCAAGAAGAGGGGTAACTGAAAAACACGTATCCATTGTTGTTAATGTAGATGTTGTTGTAGTCGGTTCCGTAGAAATTGAAGGTGAATGGCAGGGCCAAAGCACTGGTATATGAATCATCATTCCCATTCAGTGCAATACCACCGATGTTGGAATCGTGTAAACCAGCGGTGTAGGTGGTGGTGGCTTTGACCACGTCCTGTTTAGTGTTATCGTTCCCGGAGGTGGCGGTGACCAGAAGATCATTGGTGGCCCCGATAGCTACATTAGGTCCGGCCGAGACTAGCGCCCGGAAGTTCTGACTAGCTCCTGGAGCTAGTGATACCGCCCAACCCAGACCAGTGACCTGAGAGGTAATATCATTGTTCAGGTTATCAAAGTACTGAACAGTCCAACCACTGCTGGAAGCAGTTCCCTGCACCACAATGTTATCCGTGGCGTCTCCATCGTTTTGTAAGGTTAAATCATAAATCGCTGGATCGTAGTTCACCACGTTCTGGGTGAAGGTCTGACTGGTGGCATCGGTGTTGTACACATCATTTCCCACTGGGGAACTGGTGTCGTTTGCAATTTGAAGATCAGGCTGATCTGCAGCGGCAACGGCACCCATGGCAACCAGTGCTAATACTATGGTAAAGACCAGGAAAGTTAATTTTTTTGGCATGTTTTTTTCCACTATTTTTCACCTCCTTGTACAGTTGTTACATGCTTGAATAATCGTTAGGGGATCAAAATTATTAACTCAATAAAATTGTTCCACCTCGACAATATCATATGGTGTCAACAAATTATAAATAGTTTCCTAGGGTATGACAAATTCTTAATACACCATATAGTGGTGAAATCTATAAAATTGGATAAATTTAAAAGAAAAAAATAGAAGAAATGGGATCTCCCGTGGAGATCCCCAAATTTGGGTTTTTTATTTCCTTTTTGGTAGTACCATTCCCACTAGTAGCATGAAGAATGCCAATAGTAAACCAACGAATGGTGCTCCGGTTTTCTGCATGGCTACGGTTTTACCATTAACTGGTACCGGTTTGGCCTGGACATCTAAAGCTGCACTAGCAGCGTTTCCTTCCAGGTTAGGGTCCCAGGTTAGGGCGGTGACGTTGGCCTGGTTAACGATC
This sequence comes from Methanobacteriaceae archaeon, assembly GCA_027318585.1. GTDB lineage: Archaea > Methanobacteriota > Methanobacteria > Methanobacteriales > Methanobacteriaceae > Methanobacterium. The sequence continues at coordinate 15,005 of DAHVOW010000028.1, forward strand.
CTTCCGGACTCTTCCACCACGGCAGTGATGGCCAGGATCCCAGATGCACCGTTAGGTAAACTACTGATGGTCCATAGACCCGTAGCCGGGTCGTAGGTCCCGTAGTTAGCAACGTGGGACACGTAGGAGAGACCAGCCGGTAACTTATCGTTAACAGTCACATCTACGGCGGTGTCGGGTCCGTTATTATTCACAATTAAGGTGAAGATCACGGTATCCTTCACGGTAGGTTGGGTCTTATCCACCGTCTTAGTCAGGACTAAGTCAGCCGATGGCACGTAGATACTGGCCTGGGCAGACACCTGGTCGTCCAGTTGAGCAGAATCCACGGTGGCCGTGTTCACCAGGGTTTTAGCCGCAGCTTCACCAGTAACCGTAGCGGTTACGGTGGCGGTGAACTGGTCACCACTGGCCAGGTTGCCCACGTTCCAGGTTACTGTCCGGGTGTTAGCATCCCAAACTCCACCGCCCGTGGCGCTGACGAAGGTCAGGCCGGCTGGTAGAGTGTCGGTTACCACCACACCCGTGGCGGGGTCCGTCTCCACACCAGTTAACACGTTGATAGTGTAGGTCACGGTTTCACCCACATTAGGGCGAGTTTTATCCGTGGTCTTGGTGATGGAGAGTGGCGCGTTGTTGACGTAGATGTCCGAGGTATCAGTGATTGCCGTAGGGTTCTGGGTGTTAACTCCTGAAAGGGTGTTGGTTAAAGTCTGACCCTGGGTTCCGGCGTTAACTCGGGCGGTTACTAAGGCCGTGAAGACCTCATTTAAGCCCAGGTTGCCGATGTTCCAGGTAACTATACCACCGCTTTCAGTTCCGCCGTTGGTTGCACTTACGAAGGTCAAACCAGCCGGGATGGTGTCGGTTAAGACCACACCCGTGGCTGCGTCAGGTCCGGTGTTCCGGACAGTTATGGTGTAGACCACTTCTTCACCCACATTGTAGTTGGCGGGGTTGCGGTCCGGATTCTTATCCACAGTCAGCACAGCATTGTTAACGTGTATAGTCACTGGTTGGGATGTCACTGGGGTGGGGTTCTCGGTGTTGTAGGCCGAGGCCGTGTTAGGTATGTTCTGGCCCTGGGTTCCTTGATTCACAGTGGCTGTGAAGGAAGGAGTGAACTGTCCATTCACCGCTAAGTAAGGCACAGTCCAGGTTACCACGCCTCCGCTTTCAGTTCCACCATTGGTAGCGCTGACGAAGGTTAAACCAGCCGGTACAGTATCAGTTACCACCACATTGTTGGCGGAACTGGGACCAGTGTTGGTCACTACCAGATTGTAGGTAACAGTGTCACCCACGTTGTAGTTAGCCTGATCAGCGGTTTTAGTAACGGTCATAGCCGCCACCCGGTTCACGGTAGTGGTCGATGTGGCTACGTTGTTGTTGGGGTTAGGATCAGTCACACCCGCAGGCGGAGTCACCGTAGCGGTGTTAGACAGTGTACCCGTAGCATCTGGAATTATGGTTCCCACAATAGTCAGGGTCACACTCTGACCACTGGCCAAAGTCACACCATTCCAGGTACCAATACCCGGAACATAATTACCAGGATAACTCCAACTCATGGCTACAAAGTTAACTGGCAATAAATCCGTAACTGTGAACGTGTCACCGGGTAATATAGTGGAAGGACCACCATTAGTCACCGTAACCGTGTAGGTTAACTGATTACCAGCCACCACTGGATCCGGATTGTCAGATTTAGAAATTGCTAAATCTGCCACCCTATTCACAGTAGTCGTAGCAGTAGCCTGATTGTTGTTAGGGTTAGGATCAGTCACACCCGCAGGCGGAGTCACTGTAGCAGTGTTGGTTAAACTACCAGTAGCCGATGGGTTAACTGTACCCACGATGGTAAGGGTCACACTCTGACCTGAAGCCAGAGTCACACCGGTCCAAGCACCAGTAGCACTAGTATAACTACCAGCACTAGCGGTGTAACTAGTAGCTGTGAAACCAGCCGGTAACGTGTCAGAAACCGTGAACGTATCACTGGACAGGATAGTGGAAGGACCACCATTAGTCACCGTAATCACGTAGGTTAACTGATTACCAGCCACCACTGGATCCGGATTATCAGACTTAGTAACACCCAAATCAGCAACCCGATTCACAGTAGTCGTAGAACTCGCAGTGTTATTAGCTAGGTACGGATCAGTGAATCCTGCAGGTACAGTTACTGTTACCGTGTTGGTCAAGGTACCAGTAGCCGATGGGCTGACCGTTCCCACAATGGTTAAGGTTATACTCTGACCAGAAGCCAAAGTAACACCCGTCCATGCACCGGTAGCACTAGTATAACTACCAGCACTAGCTGTATAACTTGTAGCCGTGAAACCGGCGGGTAAGGTGTCGATCACTGTGAAGGTACTTGTTGGTGGTATGGCAGCGGGTCCATTGTTTCTGACTGTGATGGTGTAAGTCAACTGGTTACCAGCAACTACTGGATCCGGATTATCGGTCTTGATTATACCTAAATCAGCGGATCTAGCCTGAACGTTAATGTTACAGGTCACTTGTTGATGATCAACAGTACCCCGTACAGTTTGGGTGTGTGGAGCGGTAGGATCATTAGCAGTGAATACTATGGTGGCTACACCGTTAGTCGTAGTTCTGGTTAAAGGAGCAGTTAAGCTTCCGTAAGGACCGTTAGTTAATGCGAAAGTAACTGGAGTCCCATTTGGGACTGTGCCTGGTGCTAAGTTGTTGTTGTTATCCCTGGTGAGATCGGCGGTTACTGTAGAAGTATCTCCATTGTAAATGGTAGCCGGACTTGGGCTGATTCGGAGATAGAGGTAAGGATTCCAGGTGACACGTTGTCCACCGTTCCGTTGTTCAAATATATCACGCGGGTAGGAAGGATCACTGCTTTGGCGGGTGTAGACTGGATTATTGGTTCCCCACCAGTTGTAGGTGGCGCTGACGTATACGTCGTTCATGACGTGTAATCCCCATTCCCCATTATCAACTATACTGTTGTAATGGATCTGTAATGGGTTACTGGAGCCTCCTGAACAACCACTGACATGGATACCGTCTTCGGCATTGTTTCGGATGTTATTACCAGTTATTACTGGATTACCATTATTTACCCAGATACCATCCCCTTGACGGGTGGCATGACCGTTGTTATGAATGTTGTTGTTGGTTATAAGGGCATTTCCACCGTTAATGTAGATACCTCTCCAATAGTTACCGTAGATATCGTTACCAGTGATGGTAGGATTTCCGCTATTAACATAAATGCCTATTCCATCACCATTTACATGATCTCGGATGATACTGTTGGCGATGGTTACAGTACCCGTACCAGTGGTGAATATACCGGAACCACGATTAGTGGCACGGTTGCTGTAGAACTGGCAGTTGTTGATGTTTAAGTTTCCACTGTTGTAGATTGCTGCACCATCATTGGCAATGTTATTCCAGAAAATACAGTTATTCAGGTTCAAAGTTCCGATTACAGAAATTGCTCCTTCACCCGGATAGTAGAAGTTCTGGAAGATGATGTCGTTGAAAGTCACAGTAGTACCAGATAGAATATCAAAGGCATATCTAGTTCCTCCACCGTCAAGGGTAGCGGTTCCACCTCCTAAAACATCGAAGATCAAGTTTTTGGATATGGAAATCTGGGTGTTACCAACACCAGATAAGGTTACTCCATTTTCCAGCATGATGGTGTCACCAGGCAGCGCCGCGTTTATAGCGTTCTGGATGGTTCCCCAGTTATATCCCGCTGGTTGTCCACCCCGGGAAACTGGAACTCCTCCATTCCAGATCTGTGGATCTGCCGTGGTGGGACTGGAATTTGTAGTGTTAGTTACGATGGAAACATCTGCTCGTTCCACACTGGTCACACTCATGTTTTCTGAAACATTATCAGCTGCTGAAACAGCCCCCATGGCTGCCAATGCTAATACTAGGGTGATCGATAGGAATGTAAGCTTTTTTTGTATGTTTTTTTGCACTTTTTCACCTCCTTTTACAGTTGTTAACATACATTATCGTG
>DAHVOW010000029.1 GCA_027318585.1 Methanobacteriaceae archaeon
GATTCCCTGGTGGAACTGGACGAGTTCTCAATACCTGCACTACTGAAGGCCGTTAAAAGCAGTGATAAAAGGAAAAGAAAACTGGCGGTAGGAGCCCTCCTGGAGATCAGGGATGATGAAAAACTGCAGTGAACTAAGATCCGAATACCATGAATATTTGGAGTTCCTAAATACATTACAACCACAAAGGTTGTTAAAAAATTATATTGATTTTAAGTCCAATCCATTACTAGACTACTCCCCCACCATTAAGAGTTCACCAATTTTCAGGATTCTAACCTTTATACCTTCACCCCGGAGTTCTACTGCCAGATCATGGGGGTCAACTTCCAGGTGGTGGATGGGGACTACTAAGGAGGGCTGGATCTTTAAAGTGGCCTGAGCGGCTTCCTCAACATTCATGGTGTAGGTTCCACCAATGGGTAGAAAAGCCACATCAACAGTGCCCAGTTCTTTCATTTCTGGAATGAAATCCGTGTCTCCGGCGTGGTAAATGCGTTGGCCTTCTATTTCTAAAAGGTAACCCACCCCATCTCCGGGTTTATGGAACTTCCGGGTGGAGCTGCCCTCCGGAGTGTTATAAGCCGGTAGGACGGTGATCTTTACCTGGTTCAGTTCCAGTTCATCACCCGGTGCCACCACCTTTATCTGGTTTCCCAGTACATCTTTTACCTTCTCCGGGGCGAGGATCAGGGTTTCGGGGCCACTGATCCGGTCCACAGTTACCTTCTTCACATGGTCCTTATGATGATGAGTTATCAGGATGATATCGGCCTTTTCCAGGTCATCGGGAAGTCCATCCATATCATCCGGCCCGGTGGAATACTCCCTGGCCGTGGGATGGTCCTTAAAATATTTTATTAAGTAGGAGGGGTCCAGATAGATGGTCTGATCTCTGTTTTTTATCTGTACCCAGGAGGGTGGGTACCATTTTAGGGCTATAGCCATATGATCACCTTTACAATTACATATAATAATCTGTAATTTAGTCTTAAATCATTTTGCACACTATCACCTACCCAGCAGATAGGTTTGGAAACTTTTTTTAGAAGTCTTTAAGTTCTAAAAACCCTATTTAATAGTATAGGTGAAGACATGGATAAACCACATCGGAAACTGGAACTAACCATCATAGGAACCGTTAAATCACCCTATAATAATCGGGGTGAAGCTCCCCATCAGGGCCGGAATCGGGAGGACTTATCACAGATCATAATCCAACCCGAATTTGAGGAGGCCCTGGAGGGATTGGAAAAACACCATCAACTGTTCATTCTCTACTGGTTTGACCAGGCCGAGGAGCCTCTCCTGAAGGTGGTTCCCCATGGCCGTACCCAGAAGAGGGGAATTTTCTCCACCCGGGCCCCACCCCGTCCCAACCCCATTGGCCTGACCCTGGTGGATCTGGTTAAACTTGAGGGTCCAATTTTAACGGTGCGGGGATTGGAAGCCCTGGACGGGTCGCCAGTACTGGACATCAAACCCTACCTACCGGACCTGGACAGTGTCTAGTTTTAATCTTAAAAAATAATTTTTTATTTTATATCTAAACTGCGCAGACGGTTCAAAGCAGCTGCCAATTCGTAGGGACGGAACCGGGCCAGATCCGGGGAATTTTTACGTCCCGGGGGGCTTAATACATCCAATCCTTCCTTTTCCAGATCAGCTTCCACTCGGGACAGAATCTCCTGGATGGTGTGCTGGCCATCCATATATTGCTGGGCATGGTACAGTGCGTATGCCATAGCCCGGGTCTGACTGGGGTCCACCACCTGTTTTACCTGGGAAAGGTCGATGGTGTCACTGCCCAGGAGTATGGTGTCCTTTCCCCGGCTGGAGAGTTTCATCCTCCGGCCCTGATAGGGATTTATACTGTTTTTGAGGGGTGTGCGTTGATGGTAGGTGAAGTGATGGGGCACCTCCCGGGACCGGCGGTTAGGAATCTCCTGAGCCACCATCCGGGCCTCCCTGGTGCGGTTGTGGGGCTGGTAACGGTCCATCATAATTACAGTGTCGGCCACTTCGAAGTAGTCTCCGGAGCCACCCATGACCATGACCGTGGACACCCCCATTGATTCATACAATTCTGTGACCCGGTCTATGAAGGGGGTGATGGGTTCCTGATGGTTTTTCACCAGGGCCTGCATTCTTTCATCTCGGATCATGAAATTAGTTGCAGATGTATCCTCATCGAAGAGTAGAAGCTTGGATCCTACTTCCAGGGCCTCAACGATATTGGCGGCTTGACTGGTGGAGCCCGAGGCATTGGGGGTGGAAAATTCCTGGGTGCTCTCCATGAAGGGTGGTTCATGGATGAATGAACTTATATCAGTTTTCTGGATGCTGCGACCATCTTCAGCTCGAATTTTAACTGCAGATTCCCTGGAAACCACCAGTTCCCGGCCGTCACCAGGCAGGTGGTTGTAGATCCCGGCCTCCACCGCCTGCAGTAGGGTGGATTTACCATGATAGCCCCCACCTACAATGAGGGTAACCCCCTCCGGGAGGCCCATCCCAGTCACCACCCCATGATGAGGAGTGGAAACAGATACCTGCATTGATGGTGGCGATTTAAGGGGTATTGCTTTTTTAAGGGGTTGGGAACAAACCCCGCTGCGACGGGGGAGTATGGAGCCATCGGCAAGGAAGGCCACCAGCCCCAGTTCATTAAGCTCTTCACGGATGACGTGGGCATCCTCACTGAGGTTCAGGTGGGACTCCACTGCAGGGTCGTTAGTGTAAAAACAGGATTCATTCACCAATAACGGCAGAATATTCACCAGGAGCTGTTTTGATTCTTTTCCCATTATTCTCCGACCCCGGGCCGGCAGTCCCACTGTAAATCGTGCTTCCAGTTTCCGGGGACTAATATTTACACAGCTACGCTCCAGTATCTCCTGGCCCCCGGAGTCAATTTTGAAATCACCACTACGGCCGGTTCCCATTCTTGGGGGAGGGTGGGAGTAGATGGCTTTCTGGAATGACCGAGCCAGATAATCTTCCAGGGCTACCTTCCTCACCTGGTTTTTGAACAGGTGGTGGGGGTACTGGTGGTCTTCTAACTCCACCCGTAACAGGGAGGGACTGGCGTAGGGATCCCGCTGCACGTGTTCCACGTAGAGGATGAAATTTTTAAACTGGTAGCTACCCCGAAGGTCCTGGTAGGCCTTGTAACCCTGGCCATCGATTCTTTCCAGGATCCTAGTCAAATAGTGACTATCCTTCATTTGTAGACACACCAGAGTAATAAATAAGTTAGAAAAAAGTTTTTAGTTATTTTAGGTTCAGATGATTGCCAGTTCCCCGGCGGAGGTTATTTCCAGCTGGTGGGGGTCGATAAATCCCATTTCCCTCAGCTCCCGGATGTGGTTATAGGTCATGCCCCGGCTGATCCCGATTTTCAGAGCCAGGTTCTTCACCGAGGTGTCTCCTTTTTTTAGTTCCTCCAGGACCATGAGCTTGGTCTTGGAGATGCCGAAGTTTAGGATGGGCAGATCCACCACTTCCCCATCTTCCTCGGTGACGTACACGATCCGCTCCACCATTTTATGGCGGGCGTAACAGCCAAATAAGGCTCCCAAAGCCTGAGGTTTGCGGCCACCTGAGATATTAACTACCACCCTTCTTCCCTGGGCATTTTCTGCTTCAATTATCTCAGCGGTGTCCTGGGCTATCTTCACCACTTCATAGATGCTGGTTAACTGGGTCTCGATATCCATAACTCGGCCTACAGTTTCGTTGAGCATACGCTCCGCTTCCATCTTCTTCTCCGGAGCATCCTCTTCACGTAATAAAACAAGTTTTTTGGGTGAAAACCGAGTTATGCATGCCATCACTGGCTCCAAGGAGTAAATAGTAGATATTAGAGTGTTTTCTATACTATCACATCCCATCCCTTTTAAATATGGGTTCAATCTTTATTAACCAGATGCCAAATGAGTCTCTTTCTGGTTGTGATGTTTAACTGGTGGTCTATTTTGAAATAGATATTAATATTATATAGAATTTTATTTCCCATCCTATATAAATTTGTATAACCCTCCATCTGTTTTCTAACCAATAACTATAAAGTATTGACATATGATGGTTTAGTCCCTAGATAATACTCTGCTCCTTTATAGGAGGGATGGATATTATAAAAAAATGAGTAAATTTAGGGTGATAAATTTTTTATAACTAAAACCAGTTTTCCAGGGGATCTTGTTATAACAGGTTTTCCAAGAGGATCTTGAAACCGATGGCTATTAATATGACCCCTCCGACAATCTCCATCTTGCTCTCGAAGAGGTGGCCCACCTGTTTTCCGATGTAAACCCCCACCAGGGAGAGAAGGAAGGTCACCACCCCGATGATGATGATAGGTTGCAGGAGGGAGATGTTTAAAAAGGCAAAGGTAACACCTACTGCAAAGGCATCGATACTGGTGGCCACCGAGAGAAACAGCAGTTCCCGGAGGGATAATATTTCACAGACCTCCTCTTCATCTGGGTGCTGGAAACTCTCGTAGATCATCTTGGCTCCAATTAGAAACAGTAGGATGAAGGCCACCCAGGGAGCCCACTGGCTCATGAAGCTAGCCAGTTGCCGGCCGGAAGCCCAGCCCAGGACCGGCATGAGTGCCTGGAATCCTCCAAAGAATAGGGCAATGGTCAGGGCATGTTTTATATCACAGCGCATACTCAGGCCCCGGGTGATGGAGACGCTGAAGGCATCCATGGCCAGGCCCACCGCCAGTAAAAGAATTGATAACAGATCCATAGTAATCCTAAAAAACTTTCTACAACTCTATATCAATGATTACCATTAATATAAACACTGTAGATAGATTAAAATTTTTAGAGGTTGTTAAACATCAATCCCCACCACACCGAAGATCAAGATAAGCCCCTGTTCTGGTTTCGCAGGGGTAACCAGTTGATGAAGGATGGATTTTATTCGGAAGCGGTTTTATCCTATGACCGAGCCCTGGAGATGGATCCCGATAACTCCTTTATCTGGGATAACCGGGGAGTGGCCCTGTCTCGACTGGGACTCCTGGAAGAATCAGAGGAGTCCTTCGAATTGGCACTTACCATGGATCCCGGCAATAGCCAAGCCTGGAACAATCTGGGCGTGTCCCTCGCTTCCCAGAACCGGATCGAAGAGGCTCTTAGTGCCTTCCAAGAGGCGGTGAAGTTGGATGAGGATCAGGACGAAGCCTGGAACAATCGGGGGACCGCACTTTTGGCCTTAAAAAAATACCAGGAAGCCCTGGAGTCCTTTGACCGGGCCCTGGATATTAACCCCCATAACGTAGAAGCCTGGGCTGGTAAGGGATCCTCACTGGGTTTTCTGGAATGTTACCCGGAAGCCATAACGTGTATGGAGCGATTCATTGAACTGGCCGCTGGTGTGGAGAGTCCCCAGGTGGAGGAGGCCTGGGCCATGATCCTGGAGTGGAAAATAAGAATTAAAAAAGAAGAAGGATGAGGCATCATCTCTGGGGAGTAAATTTCTGGTAACTTCCCAAGCAGAATTATTAATTTTCTGATCATCTGGCGGTTTTTTTAGTAATAAGAGTGCTTCCAGAGACGGGGGGGTGTATAGGAGGGAAAAATGGCCTATTGTATATCTCTGGAAGCGTTTGTTTTCTGGTTTCAACGAAAAAGAGTATTTTTCAGGTGTTGAAACCAAACTAAGTACAATATGCTATAAGTACACACTATCTTATATACTTTGCGGTAACTATAAAGTTAAGATTATAAAAAACCATAAACTCCTAAACAAAAAGATAATTTAATCCATTAAATCCGTAAGCAGGGCTTTCAATATCTCCAGATTCTCTTTTCTGAAGGCTATGACCTTTCTCTCTCCTTCATAGTCAAATTTAAACCGGGATATTTCACCACCAAACTCCAGATTCTGCATCTTATCCAGCGGGTAGTGGTTGATCTTACCGGTGCGGTTGGTGCCCCAGAAGTTTTTACGGTACTCTATAAGACAGTCCAAGGTCACCTCCAGGTCGAAGGAATCATCCTCCAGGAAGGCCACGGTCTTCTCCAGGTCCCGGTCACAGACTAAGCAGTTACTGGATTGGGGAGGATTGCCCACCCCACACTCCGGACATACCAGTGAAAAATCTGCAGTACCATCTAGGGCATCCATAGTATCAGCTCCTCCTACCAATTCATGTGGTCCGGGTATCATATAAATTTTATAAAGTACATGGAAGATTAGATGACAAAAATCGTGGGGCCCATCTTCACTGGGCGCAGCTGGGAGGAGTACCAAAAGATGTTCCATCTGGAAGAGTGGGAACTGAAAAACCAAAGTTTCCTGGACTGTGCCGCTGGAGCCAGCTCCTTTGCTGCCTACCTGGCCAATCAGGGCGGTGATGTAAGGGCCGTGGACCGGCTCTATGACCAGGACCCCCAGATTCTTAGATCATTGTGTCAGGAACATCTTGAGGCCCTGATTAAATCCCTGGAACCCATCAAAAAAGAGTTTGATTGGACCTACTTTCGGGATCTGGAACATCTGCAGAAGCATCGCTATGGTAGCTGCCAGGAGTTCTACCAGGACTACTCCCAGAATAGGCATCGCTACATCCAGGGTGATCTGACCCGGCTGCCCTTTGATGATGACCAGTTTGATATAGTTCTTTGCTCCCATCTGCTTTTTATCTACGACCATCGTCTGGATCTGGACTTCCATCTACGGGTCCTGGAGGAGATGTTCCGGGTGGCAGGGGAGGAAGTACGGATATACCCCCTGGTGAAGCATAAGAAGCGAAAATCAGAATTTTTAAAACCAGTCTGGGAGAGATTGTCAGAGGTGGCCGAACTGGAACTGGTGAAGGTGGACTACCAGTTCCGCAGGGGTGGGGACCAGATGTTGGTTATGAGAAAATGATATATTTACTTAATCTGCACCGGTTCTCTGGTAGGTTATATCCTTAGCCAGACCCACCCGGCGATATATCTGCTTATTCTCATTAATAACTGGGAAGGAACGTATTCTAATCCATCTTATGCCCCCATCAGGACGTTTCAAACGGCATTCCATAGATTTGGTGCGGGTCAGGTCGTTGATCTCCAGGGATCCATAAATATGATGTATGAACTTCTCCTGGTCCTGGGAATGTATGGATTCAATCCAGGACCGGGGATTCTGGTAGAGTTCACTAATGGAGGAGCCCCATATCTTCTGATAAGAGGGGCTCATGTACAGTAGCTGGCCATTCAAGGGGTCGATCATCCAGAACACCTCCTCAATATTCCGGGCCATCAACTGGAAGATCTCTTCTCTCATCTTCATCTTGAATTCATTGAGCTTCCGGCGGGTTATGTCCCGTAAGATAGCGGTGGTGAAACACTTTCCCTCCAGCTGCCAGGAGTTAAGAGACATCTCCAGGGGAAATTCACTCCCATCTTTACGCAGGCCATAGGATTCGAAAACCTTTCCAGAACCATTATTGGGTTTTGATTCGGGGAGTTCCATATGTCCAGCGAATTCAGCCTGGTATCTTTCCGGGATGAGGATATCCACTGGTTGGCCCAGGATATCCTCTTGACTGTAATCGAAGATCCGTTCCAGACTGCGGTTTGAGAATACAATGGCCCCATCTTCATCGGTTATGATTATGGCATCCATGGCAGTTTGGGCCAGGGTACGGAACTTCTCTTCACTACCCTTCAAGGCCCTTTCCACTTGCATCTGTTTGGTGATATCTTCCATGGTCATGAGGTACTCCCCATTATCCAGGTGAATGGGTATGAAGTAGATGATCTTCACCTCTCCATTGTTGCTGGTGACAGGGAAAATCCTTGAAGCTTTATCTCCGGGTTTCGATCCATTAAAATCTTCAATCCAGGTTGAAATTACCTCATTTCTAATTTCAGTATCAGGGTAAGCTTTCTTAAACCATTCCTTTCCATTAGGCACATCTTCCAGGGTGTAACCAGATATTTCCTCAAATTTAGGATTCACGTAGAGGTAGTCGCCCTGGGCATCAATGAGCACCAATCCAAAGGGAGCATTCTCGGTTATGGTTCTTAATTTCGATTTTTCGGACAGTAAATTCTCTTCTATCTGTTTTTGGGAACTGATATCCCTACCCTCGGGGACCAGATACTGCAGGCCGCCCTCCTGGTCGTAGATGGGGTGCATGCTGTACTCGATCCATAGGGGACCTTTTTTGGTGTGGATCTCTAGTTCTTCATTGATGATTTCTCCACCGGCACACAGTTCAATGTCCTGCTGTATACGTTCCCGGAGCTGGGGGGTGAGGGACCACCATTGCAGGTCCTGGAACATGGCCCCCTGCACCTCCTCCAGGGTGGTGTTAATGAGGGATAGGGGGGTGTTGTTAACAAACACCACCCGACCATCGGGCTCCAATACGGCCACGAAAGTCTGCATATCATCCAGGACGCCAGTCAGAAAGTTCCTCCGTTCTAGAAGATAACTTTCGGTTTTCTTGTTTTCAGTGATATCCCGGGCTATTAGCTGCACCACTTTTAACTTTCCAGGAGTGGTCATGGGTTGGAGATTGGTGCTGAACCATCTCTTCTCTCCCTGAATTACGGTTTCCTCCTCCAGAGTAATACCCTGATTAGTTTTGATCACCTTACGTATGCTTTTCATCTGGCGGTTAGCATGCTCCAGGGGGAATATGTCCCACATCTTCTTACCCACCAGTCCATCAGGGTTAAGCCCGAAAAATCGGTTAGCACTGGTATTGGCCATCAAAAATTCTCCTTGGGAGTTCACCGCGGCTATGGGGTCATCGGCATTCTCCACCAGCAACCGATACCGCTCCTCACTCTCCCGGAGAGCTTTTTCCATACGGTGCTTGTAAAGGGCCATCTCCAGGGTGTGGACGAGTTCCTGGGGATTCACCGGCTTTATCAGGTAGCCGTAGGTGTTGAGTAAATCGTTTTTACTCAGATACAGGTCGGTGTTACCAGGACTTAAAAAGATAAGAGGAATAGTATTTTTGGATTTTAATTGTTCAACAGCACCCCAGAAAGGACTTTCATTTTTAAAAACAACATCCATGATGATAAGATCAGGGTTAGAATCAGGAACTGTATTTAAAGAATCATCATTTAAATTAGAAATATCAATGACCTGGAATCCTTTAGAATCCAGTATATGGTCTAGTTTCTGGGCTTCGAGGGCATCCTCCACCGCCATCAAGATCGTGGTTTCTTTCATTAAAACCATTCCCGATCATTGTAGGCTATCATATAAGTTATCAGTTACTATCGCGAGTTAAGAGGAAAAACATAAATAATGTAAGTGCCAGTAGAGTATGAAGCTTTGAAACAACCATAAAAAAGTTAAAAACCCTATTTACACAAAAAAGAGTTTGTATATTACTAGAGAAGTAAATAGTAATCCCCCCAGACCCGTATTAACGTAGGGAAGATACCAGTACAGCTTATCAATTTCAAGATCCTTTTTTAAGAGTAACAGTAAGGGGAATAGTGGATATAGAAAGACCAGAAAGCTTAATGGATAAAATCCAGCGAGATAAACCACCATAACCGATAGCAGGGTCCAGAAAATAAGGCAGATACTTAGAGATGCCTTTTCCCCTATGAAGACTGGAGTGGTATTTATACCGGCATCCGCATCGTATTTCAAATCTGGTATGGCTGAGAAGATGTGCATGGCGGAGATGTGGAAGAAGGCCCCCAGCATGAAAATCAAGGGAGGTAGGGAACCGGCAGCCAGGTAGTAGGCGAAGATACCGGGCATGATATACAGGTAATTAGACATGAAGTCCAAGAATGGTTTTTCCTTGAAGCGAAGTGGCTGGGCACTGTAGAAGTAGGATAAAAACAGGAAGATCCCGAAGAGTATCCTTTCGGTGTTATCCTGGAAGAACAAGAGCAGGAAGGAGAACCCGGTGACCAGAAATATCAAATTAAGAAGTTTTTTCCGGTCTCTTTTTTGTAGTCTTAGTTCCTTTTCATCCTTTTTAGGGTTCAGTAAGTCTGTTTCCTCGTCCCAGTAATCATTAACCCCGTAGATGAATATGTTGGCTGGGAAGAAGAAGTAGAAAAGGTAGAGGTAGTACTCCGGCCGGAAGAAATCTCCTAAAAGAGTAAATCCCAGGGCGTATCCCACCACGTAGGTGCCGCCGGTGTAGATCCAGAACCGGGGTCGTGAAACTTTTATGCTGAAGGAAAAAAGGTCCATAAAACATGCCCCCAGTACTTGGCTGATTTTTTTTAGTTGAATCCTAACCGTAGGGAGTTGGTGAAGACGTTGGTAACGATCTTAGGTAGGGAGGGTTTGACTTTACGCTGGAAGACCACCTGGGGATCCTTCCTGATCTGGGTGCCTGTCCATTTGTAGAGGTCGGAGGCGGTTTTTACTGGTATCAGGTAACGGTAGGGTATGTATTTGAAGCCGGCCTCGGCTTTAGCCTGCCAATCAAGGTAGGTGTCCAGTTGTTTATTTACAAAGCTACGAAAACCCTCCGGGTTTTTGCGGGCTTCTTCTGGTTGGAGACTGCCCAGTCCGTATCTTTCCAGATCTTCTTGTGGGAAGTACACCCTTCCCAGATCCAGGTCCTCGTTGATGTCCCGTATGAAGTTGATGTACTGCATGGCCCGTCCCAGATACCGTGCGGCAGGGTAGGAATCAGGGGATAATCCCATTATTTTGGCCATGAAGAGCCCCACCACCTCGGATGAGCCGTAAAGATAGGTTAAAAGCTCATCCAGGTCCTGGTACTGGGTTTTGGTGATATCCATCTCCATGGATTTCAGGAAGGCCTGGGTCCATTTTTCATCGAAATTCTTGTCCCGGGATAGTTGGGCGAAGGAGTCCACCACCACATCACCGGTATGATGGCCCTTCCGGGCCTCTTTGTAACGTTCTTGGAAGGAATAGAATCCCTCTGCATCCTGTGGTATGGCATCCACGTAATCATCAGCCTTACGTAGGAAGCTGTAGAGTATGAAGACTTCTTCCTTGACCTTTTTGGGGAAAAATAATGTGCTATAAAAGTAGGTTTTACTACCTTTTTTAAATAGAGAGTAGATCGTGCTATTAGTCATTATCATATACCATACTCTTCATTTATTTCTTTAGCTACAATTTCGGAGGATATAAAGGTCATTGGTACCCCTATGCCGGGATGAGTGTATTGTCCAGTGTAGTACAGGTTTTTGACCTTCTTACTCTTGTGTGCAGGGCGGAAAAGAGCAGTCTGTCGCATGGTGTGGGATAATCCCAGTGCGGTGCCCTTATAGGCATTGTATCGGTCCTTGAAGTCATTGAGGGCGAAAATCCGTTCCACCACAATGTGGTCTCGGATGTTCTCTCCGGTCTTGGCCTCCAGGTCATCCAGGATGTAGTTGTACAGTTTCTCTCGATGTTCCTCGGTGTCCTCCAATCCCGGGGCCAATGGTATCAGTAGAAACAGGGTGTCCATGCCTGGTGGGGCGGCGCTGCGATCAGTTTTGGAGGGTATGTTAACGTAGTAGGATGGGTTTTCAGGCCATGCCGCTTTTTCTGGGTCGAATAGGGTGTCGAATCCTTCGGCCCAATCCTTGTCCAGGACGAGGTTGTGGTGCACCAGATTCTCCATCTCCCGGTCGATACCCACGTAGGCCACCATGGAAGATGGGGCTAAAACCTTCTTCTCCCAATAAGTAGCGGGATAGGTCTGGTATTTATCATCCAGCAGCTCTATCTCGGTGAAGGGATAGTCGGCGTTGACCAAGACCAGATCAGCCTCATAGGTCCCGTTACTGGTCTTCACTCCAGTGGCCACACCGTTCTCTACCATGATCTGCTCCACTGGTTCGTTGAAGATGAATTCGGCTCCCAGGGACTGTGCCAGTTCATAGATGGAATTGGCCACCCTTCTCATACCTCCCTGGGGATAAAACACCCCCATGGTGAGGTCGATGTGGGACATGATATGATATAATGATGGGGTTCGTTTGGGTGAGCTTCCCAGGAATCCTATGCTGTACTGTACTATTTTACGGGCCTCGTCACTTTCGAATTTCCGGTCCACGAAGTGTTCCAGATTTTCCAGGATGTTGAGGCGAATACCGCTCATGAGCATTTTTCCATTTAAAAAGTCCAGGATGGTACGATAATCCTTGTATAAAAGTTCTTTAACCGATAATTCGTACATCTTCTCGGCAGAAGCCAGATACTCCTTCAGTTTTTCGCCACCATTTTCTTCAAAAGTATCAAACAGGGCATAATTTTTCTCCAGTTCGGATTCGACATCCACCACCTCATCCTGGGAGAAATATATCTTGTAGGATGGGTCCAGTCTGTCCAATTCGAAGAAATCTTCTGGTTTTTTATCGAAGTTAGCGTAAAAGTGTTCGTATACATCGGGCATCAGGTACCAGGATGGACCCATGTCAAAGTGGAATCCCTGGTCACTGTAGACACTGGCCCGGCCACCAGGTCCTTCATTTTTTTCTATAACCTTTACTTGATAGCCATCTTTAGCCAATAAGGCTGCTGCTGATAATCCCCCGAAGCCGGCTCCTACAATTATAACCTTCATTTTCATCACCAAAGAAGCTGTTCTGATATTCAACAATTAAATAAATCCTGATTTCAATTGACAATAAAATAATATTCTACGATATGGTATTAAAGTTTAACTTCCAGGGGCCACATATAATAACTTAGCCTTAATCTGGTAATATCAGATGATTTTTTATGTTGAGAACCATTTAGAAATAGATATGTTTAATTAAGATATTTCTCTCCTCTTAGGGAGTTGAAAGACCTTGAACCGGCAAGATTATATTAACCTACTCAAACTGGGACGCTTCCACTTTCTGGGGGCAGGATTTTTCTTCTTCACAGCAGGAGCCTTACTAGCTGTACTTATAAATATCCCATTTTCCCTGGAGAGATTTCTTCTTGGTTACCTGGTGGTGCTGCCAGCCCATCTATCGGTATCCTACAGCAACGATTACTTCGACGTGGAAGTGGATAAATATGGAGAGCCCACCCTGTTCACCGGGGGAAGTGGCATCCTGGTAAAGCATCCCCACTTACGATCTACGGCCCGAAAGATCGCCCTGGCCCTCTTAACTGTTTCAGTAGTACTGGCCGTGTTGTTTACCATCCGCTATCAAATGCCCCTGTTTCTACTTTTAAGCCTCATAGGGATTTTTTTGGCCTGGTACTACTCCGCTCCTCCCCTCCAGTTATCCTATCGTGGCTGGGGTGAATTGGCCATGGTGGTCAGCGGCTTTCTAATTCCCTGTCTTGGTTTCCTATCCCTGGCCGGTTTCCTGAATATGCAAATCATATTATTCACCCTGCCGGCCATGTGCTACCAGGTGGTGTTCATAATGAGCGTGGAGATCCCGGACTTGGAAACTGACCTTAAGGGGCATAAAAACACCTACGTCGTTAAACATGGCCGTAAGGTCGGATTCATGTTAGCCGGAGTGTTCGGTGTACTATCCACAATCCTGTTCCTGTCAACCGCCTTAAAAGAAGTGTATACCGTGCCTGATTTTTTGGTGGTGGCCCTGATTTCTCTTTTACCAGCGGGGATCGGGTTATGGTCCTGGAAGAAGAGCACCACCCACCGGGAAGTAGCCACTCGACTGGCCACCTACAACCTCATTGGCTTGTTCAGCTTTATAATAATCCTGGATGCCTATTTCTGGTCCCTAATCTGGTAAAATTAAGTGGAGAAGTTCCCTACCCGTTTCTGGGTTGTTTGGAGTATGTAGATTATGAAAATTACACCGATAATTCCCGGGACCAGGAGGCCCAGATAGAAATCAACAGCTGACCAGAAGCACAGTATCAGGAACAGACTGGATACCAGGGCAGTGGGTTGGTTTTTTTCCAGGGAGGCACCCAGTATCAGGAGGGCCAGGCCCGATGCCAGGGCTCCAGTCAGAATCCATCCCAGGAAGTTCAGGAAGGGTACTCCATAAAAGAATCCGGGCCACAGATATTTCCAGAAGTTGAGGGCCACTGCTGCCGGGTCCAGGACCAGATCAGCAGCCAATACCAGTATCGCAGTGGCAGCTACGAAGAGGAGTTTAGAGGACCTAATGGATCTTATCCTGTTTTCCCCATCTTTTAACCAGGTTAAATTACCGGCCAGGTATATGCATCCTAAAAATAGGGGGACATAGGCAAAGGGGACGGTGAAGGGAGTGTATCCGAAGACTTTAGCCCCGATAAGGCCAGTGTATTCAAAGGGGCTGTAGGGAAATCCGGTGATGATGGCCAGGGTTTCAATGACCAGGGCGTAGATGCTGAAGACCAGTATGGTTACCAGGCCCTTCTTCCAACCCAGCCACAGAATCATGGCTGCGTAGCAGGGTAAGGATAGGGCTATGATGAATATAGCAGATATATTGGCCATCTGAGGATTTATCTCCACATTGGCCACGAAAAAAGCCACTATAATCAGGATAATTGCGGTTAGGTAGAAGTATTTACTGTAATCCCGGTTGATGCTGCCCATAGCTTGATCTCCCTATTTTAAATTTTTTGATGCAACCTTAAAAAGTAATATAAGAAAGGGGTACATAATCTTAACCTATGAGTGTACCACCCTTCGGCAACTCAAAGCCAGATCTTAAACGAGTAAGAGGAATAATGGGCGTTCTGGGCAAGTACCGCTTCGGAAACACCCTGATCCAGTTGGGCTTCAAAAGAAAGTTATCACCCGAATTTTTGCTGGGAGGAGATCTGGGGAAGGAAATGGATAGCACTGCACCTGCTCGTTTCCGTGCTGCCCTGGAGGAGTTAGGTACCACCTACATTAAACTGGGACAGGTCTTGAGCACCCGACCGGATCTGGTGGGTATGGAGATCGCCGATGAATTATCCAAACTGCAGGATGATGTGCCACCAGTGCCCTTCACCGATATCCGGGAGGTGGTGGAGGAGGAGTTAGGATCACCCCTGGAGGACTTGTTCCAGGAATTTGAGGAAGAATCCATCGCCTCAGCATCCATAGCCCAGGTCCACCGGGCCCGACTGCAGGACGGAACTGAAGTGGCGGTGAAGGTCCAGAAGAAGGGAATCATTGAACTTATTAAACAGGACGTAGCCATCATGCGCTACCTGGCCCAGCAGGCCGATACCAGGATCAGTAAGGTTAAATATTACAATTTCCCGGCAATTGTGGACGAATTTGAAAGAACCATACGCAGGGAGCTTGATTTTTCCCAGGAAGCCCGTAACATTGAACGATTCCGCACCCTGTTTGAGAAGGATAAACAGGTCTGCGCCCCGGAAGTGTACCGAGATTACTCCACCAGTAAAGTCCTGACCATGGAGTTCATACACGGTACCAAGATCAGTGAACTTTTAGAATCCGATGAAGAGATCAGTGGCCAGGAAATTGCGGTGGTGGGAACGGAATGCTACTTTAAACAGATTTTCATGCATGGATTCTTCCACGCCGATCCTCACCCCGGTAACATATTCGTACTGCCTGGTAACCGGCTGTGCTTCGTGGACTTTGGTATGACCGGGAACCTGGAACGGGAGTTCCGGGATGACCTGGCGGAACTGTTCATCTACACCGCCAAATACGATGTTAAGGGCATCATCAACCAGATGGTTTATATGCGGATGATCGATGAGGACTCTGATCTGGAGCATTTCAAGTACACCCTGATGGACCTCCTGGACCAGTACTATGGGGCCGAGATCAAGGATGTGGGGGGTATGATCACCGAGTTCAGCATGCCCGATGTGGTATTCGAACATCAGCTGAAACTGCCCCGGGATTTCATACTGCTGGGCCGAGTGCTGAGCATGGCCGAGGATCTGGGACGTAAACTGGATCCCAACTTCAACGGTATCGAAGTGGCCGAGCCCATGATCCGTAAACTCCTGAAAAAACGTTTAAATCCCCTGCGCTGGCGGAATTATCAGGTGCGATATCTTTTTGAAACTGAACACCTCCTGAAGGACCTGCCCCAGACTATAAACCGTATCCTGATGCGGGCCGAGGATGGGCGGATCAAGATGGAAATCGAGCACAAGGAACTGGAGGAGTTCGGCCTGCACCTGGAGCGGATCACCAACCGGGTGGCCCTGGCCCTCATCATCTCCTCCCTCATCATTGGCTCCTCACTGATTATGCAGAGTGATAAGGGGATGCCCATGCCAGGTATTGGCTTTTCAACCATCGGCAGCATCATATTCCTGGTAGGGGCCGCCCTGGCCATCGGCTTCACCATCACCATCTTAAGAAAGTTCATCTAGAACCCATCAATGAGTGATTAAATGTACAGGTATCAGGAACTTATTTTTGGCACCATACTGGTCCTCATACTCAGTATCTCACTGGGGCTAGTGGCCGGTAGTCCAGGATCATATCTGGGATTTCTGTTGGCCAGCCTGGCAGTAGGTTACCGTAGCCATGGCGACCTGTTAAAGGGTGCGGTGCAGGGTGCTAGTTGTGCTGTTCTGGCAGGTGTGGTGTTCATGGCATTCATGTTCCTCATGACCCTTATAGCTGGCTACGGACCCGGGTCTTCCATGATGGAAATGGGAGTTCTGGCCATGATCATCGGCCTCATGGTGGACGGGTTAATAGGTTCGGTGGGCGGGGCCCTGGGATGGTTCCTGGGAACCAAATGGCTTTAATAATTTTAATTTATGGGCATCTTTCCATTTTCTTACCGTCAAGGGCCTTTTTTTCTTGGTATTTATCGAAAATTTTATATCCCCTGTGGTAGAGAGTGTAAGCTGACTCAAAATATGAGGTGAAAAAAAATGAAAGACAGTAAGGAAATGAAGGAAATAGTTAAAGAGATGCTGGATGACACGGCCCGCACCGTGGATAAAGTCCGCTTCGACATTGAAAAGTCACTGGTAGACTACAAATTCCTCCCGGGAAAGGACATACTGGAAACTGATGAAAGCATCATCATTAACCTGATACTGCCGGGGATAAAGAAAGAGGATATTTCACTAAAACTTACCGAAACCAAGTTGAAGGTTAAGGCCAAATTCGACATGGAACACAATATGAGTGGCAGCTTCGTAACCGTTAAGGACCGTAAAAGCGGTTACATTAAAAGAACCGTACGCCTGCCCAAAAAGGTTATTCCCGATGAAGCCACGGCCAAATTCGAAAATGGGGTATTGAAGATCGAAATACCCAAACAGGAAAAGGACGAAGGCATCAGCATCGACATATTGTAAAACCATTAAAATCCGGTTCTAACCGGATTTACCCCTATTTTTTTAATTATAG
>DAHVOW010000002.1 GCA_027318585.1 Methanobacteriaceae archaeon
AGGGGAGAGGTCGCCTAGTGGCCTATGGCGCACGCTTGGAAAGCGTGTAGAGGTAATACTCTCGAGGGTTCGAATCCCTCTCTCTCCGCCAATTATTTAATTTCACCACACCTCTTTAATAATATTTTAATTCAACTGTCGTACCATATTTTTTATAACTATTATATTTAATAAAAAATATAGAAATTAATCAAGTAGGAGATGATATGCTATGAACTATAAAGGCATTATTCTGGTACTGGTAGTAGTGGTCATATTCCTAGTGGGAGCTGTTGCTTACCTCTTGATAAGCCAGCCCGCCGAGAATGCCACTCTAAATGTAACCAACAACACCACCACTACCACGGATAATTCGCAGCAACTGCAAACTAATCAGTCCACGGCAGCCAAGATATCCGCAGCAAAGGCCCAATCTATCGCATCAGATTACATGGCTTCCAATCCTGATCAATTCTCCAATACTAAAGCAGGCACACCCTCTTTAAAAGGAGGCATATATTACGTTCCCGTAGTAATAACCAAAGAAGGACAACATTCAGTGGGAACTGTGGTAGCCTACATTAAAGTGGATGGAGAAACCGGTAGTGTATTCGGAGTACAAGAGATTGTCATGTATTAATCTCTTGAATTTATTTTTTTATAAGTCCCCTATTTGAACATCGTAAAATAAATTGCCATATATCTATTATTTTAAAGACAATGCCTTTAAAATATCATTTTTAACATTTTTATATTCATTAACTACTCCTGGACCCATATGAACTATTAAATCACCTTCAACTGCAATTTTTATTGCTTGTTCCATGGCATCCTCCACATCCAGGGTCATGTGCTGTTTTTGGAGTTTAGCCCCGCTGAGGACTTCTTCAGCAGCCTTTGTATCAACTATCTTGGTGGTTTCATTTTTAGCACTGACCATTAAAATATCAGCATATTTACCTAAAATTTCTCCAATTCTAAATTTATTACGTATAGTTAAGGTGTCTGGATTATCCAGGGTAATTATAAGCCTACCATCAACCTTTAAGCTACTTAAAAGCATTTCAATACTATCAGGATTATGAGCAGCATCCATATATACATCAACATTATTGATGGTGCCAATTTTCTCAAAACGTCCCTTTAAATTGGTGAAGCTTTCTACACAGTCCCTTGCGGTCTCCAGATCATATCCCCAGACCAGAATCGTAGCTAAGGTGGCCAGGGAATTTTCTATATTAAAGATACTGGGAAGACTTATCTTAACTTTAGTAGTTTGATAATCCGTATATTTGCTTTTAAAGTCCCCACAATCACAATTAAGTTTATTACAGTTTTCACAGATCAGGGTGGGAATATTGAAAACCTTTACCCTGAATTCTGATCCAAACATACCCTTATCGGTGATCTTATCAGCTACCACTTGTAGTTTAGTTTCTCCAGTGTTCGTGTAGACTTCATCATTATACTCAATAGTTTTTGGCTGGTTAAGACCATAATATATGGTTTCATAATTATCCAGATCGGCCTGGCTGAGGATGGGGTCATCCCCATTCACCACCAGAATTCCGTTCTCTTGTAGTAGATCTTTTATGGATAAATTTCTTTGAATGTAATCCAAATAGGAATCAAATTCTTCCATATGATCCGGGGTCAGGTTGGTAACCACCCCTACCGCTATTTCCAGTCCCTCGGTCATCCGGATAGTGCCATGAGGAAGTTCCAAAACGGCCACATCGAAGTCAGTTTTATTTTCAGATACTATCAATCGGATTAGACCTTCAATAACCAGGGAATTCTGTAGTGATGAGAAAAGAAGCGGTTTATAGAACTGTTTTAAGCTATGATAAATCATGTTGGTGGTGGTGGTTTTCCCATCAGTTCCAGCCACACCTACAATAGGCATCATGACTAAGGAATTTAGGATCCGGCCAATATCACCAGTGGAAATTTCATTCAAATCCCTATTCTTCTGCTCCTGGCAGATTAAATCTCGAACTTCAGCACCTTCCGGAATGTTTGGTGAGATGAAAACTGCCTCGGCCCATTTAATGCTCTCATCCGGATCTTCTCCAAGTTCCAGTGTGATTCCACTGGATTCAAGGTTTTTTAACTGATTTTTTGCTTTTTGAGGAAGTTCAGAGTACCTTTTTTGGTCTAATAATCTAATTTCATTCCCCACATAGTTTAAAAGTTGAGCTGCAGGTCTTCCAGCATTACCTGCACCAATTACCAGTATTTTGGCATCCTGTATCATTTTATCATCTTTTAATATGAATCTAACCTTAATAAATTTTAACCATATTCAATGTAAATTTTTATTTTTAATATGGTTTTTTAGTAAGGAAGGAGTGCATATTAACCTTAACTAATAATTCGGAATATGAAATTCCCTTAAATGAATGGATTTCATTTTAAAAAAAAATTATTCATAAAAAACGTCTGCAAGAAACGGTATTTAATAAAAAATTCACATAACAGTGATTTTCACCATATTAATTTTCAATTCTTCTGATTAGCTTTCTACACTCTTTAGCCACATTTCTGTTGTCAAAAGCCAATGATATTCTTTCTATGGTTTCCAACATCCGGATGAGGCTGTCCAGCCAGCTGAAGATGTCTCCGGCATAAGCATGTATCTCAAAGTTACGCAAAAGTTTACGACTTATATCCGCCGGGTCTTCCCGGTTTAAACGCCGCCTGACGATTTTGTAGGACAACTCCCGTTGAAAACAACCGCAGAACGGTCTTTCATCACACTGGCAAGAAAAGAATTCCATCTGCATATTCAACAGACGCTCCCGGAAGTTTGGCTCCAGTTTAGCCAGGGTATCTCCAGAAGATATTATATCAAGGGTAGAATCAGCGAACAACCGAGAAGACATGTTTATCTTAAGGGCCCTGCCCAGTTTGTTGGTCAATCTGCTGGAAAGGTATGCACTCTCGAATGGTTCTAACTTCAGGGCGATTTCCAATGGCTTAGTTCTTTTAAACCTCTTTTTGATGTGAAGAGCATCATGGTAGTTCAGAAACGACATGGAAACCGCCCTACCATATGCCGTGGGCAATACTTGGTCCTTTTTTTCTTTTATGAGTTTTTGGTCCAGGAGAATATCCCAGACCGAATCCAATTCCAGGGGAATTTCATCATTTTCATATCCTTTAGAGATTTCAGATATTCTAGAAAGTCCCCTGGCACAGACATCCGCCAGGACCTGTTCAACCAATCCATCTTCATTGTACTGGACGTAAATAGATTCCACATCACTATCTAAGAGGTTTATCGCCATGTTTTCCTCGGTTTCCTCCCCATATTTTCTTCCAACCTCCGGTATTAGGTAAACCTTTCCCTGGTCATGGTAGCTGGGACGGCCGGCACGACCCATCATCTGGGAAAATTCGTTGGGAGTGAGCATTTCCCTACCCATATTGAGACTTTCGAATATGACTTGAGAGGCGGGAAAATCTACCCCGGCGGCCAGTGCAGCTGTGGTAACCACAGCGGATATCTTCTGATCTCCAAATTCTTTTTCTATTCTATTTTTTTTTGAATAAGACAGACCAGCATGATAAGCAGCGGCTTTAATCCCTCTTTTAACCAAATAATCTGCTATGGAATGAGTTTTTCTTCGTGAGTTGGTGAATATTATGCTTTGGCCGTGAAACCCCTTCTTGGATCGGTTCTGAAATTCCAGTCGAGTCAGTTGAGTCATCCAATGGTTCTTATCCTCCTCGGTGCGGGCGAATATTAGGTGTCTTTCCAGGGGAACTGGCCTTTTTGAGTATTCCACCAATTTCATTTTGAATTTATCTGCAATTTCCCGGTTGTTACCCACCGTGGCTGATAGACCTATTATCTGAAGATTCGGGAATAGAAAGTGAAGCCTCTGTATCAGTCCCTTAAGTCGGGGGCCACGATCCTCATCTCCCAGCATGTGGATTTCATCAACCACCACCGTTCGGAGATTGCCCAGCTCAGATGCCCGACCAGCCCTCAGGATAAAGTCCAGGCCCTCGTAGGTTCCCACTATGATATCAGAATTTTCAACTTTACCTTCCGGTAGTGATAGTTCTTCACGGGCCTTTATGCGGCTCATACCCACCCTTAGGGATACTTTAAGGCCCAGATTTCCATATCTCTTCTGGAAGTCTCGATACTTCTGATTGGCCAAAGCCACCAGGGGTGACAAGTAAAGAAATTTTCCCCCCTTCATAGCCCGCGGTATGCCTGCCATCTCACCGATAAGTGTTTTTCCACTGGCGGTGGCAGAAACCACCAGCAAGTTTTCCCCATCCAGAAGTCCGGCATTAACAGCGATAATCTGAACCGGGAGGAGGTGGGTACCCTGTTTTTTTAAAATAGACTTAAAATTGGGGGGAAGATCCAACTCATCCATACTCACTTTCTTATTTTTACCATCCCCACCCCCGGCAACTCGGTCATAAAGTGTGAGTTTACGCTCCTCTAACGGATTGAAACGGGGATCAAACATTTTAAGGACCTTTTCCAGATCCCCAGTGCGGTTGAGCATTCTACGGAAAGTTGGAAACATCTTTAGATCAAAGGAATGATTTATTAGCTCCCTTTTTATCTCTTCTTCAGCACATAAACGACAGATGTTATCGTGATGGTAACGATAGGACCTTTCACGTTCCAGTAAGGTTATATTACCGGTGAAGGTGCAGTGTCGGCATATACTGGTCTTCCGGTACTTAACATGTAAAGATACCATCAGCTCCTCAATTTCAGGGTCATCCCCCACCAGAAAAACGTTTTGTTTTCTAAGAATCTTAACTGCCTCAGAAGGAGGTAAAATCATTTCTTTATCTTTCTGGACTACGAAACGGTGGATCTTCAACTGATGGTTAACCCGTCGAAGTTTCAGATATCCGTAAAACAATGGTTTGCGTCGCTGGTTTAAAGCACCTTTAGAACTTCCTATGGGGAATAGTTCCACAATCCTGTTTTTTTTCCGCAGAATAATCATGTTCTCATCAAAAAAAATATGAAGTGGGTTTCCAGATAAACCCATTTAATACATCTTACAAGAAAGAATTCTTCATAATCCTAAGTTTTAAGAAATCCATTTAGTTAAATTAATCCATTTAGTTAATATCTTCTTCCTGGGCCTTACTTTTTTCCAATGATTCTACAGCCTGTTCTCTGAGTTTAAACTTCTGAATCTTGCCACTGGCAGTTAAAGGGAATTCATCCACAAAAAAGACGTGTTTAGGTACTTTATAACGGGCTATTTTTGTTAGCGCGAAGTCTCGGACATCTTCCTCTGATAAATCTGTTCCTTCAGCCAGGATTATAAAAGCACCGACAAGTTCTCCGTATTTATCATCAGGAATGCCCACTACCTGTACATCGAGAATGCCCGGCATGGTGTACAGGAATTCCTCTATCTCACGTGGATAGATATTCTCTCCACCACGGATTATCATGTCTTTGATACGACCCACAATGGAATAGTAGCCTTCTTCATCTACAGTGGCCAAATCCCCACTATGAAGCCATCCATCTTTGTCAATTACTTCTCTTGTCTTTTCAGGCATTTTATAATAGCCTTTCATAATATTGTAACCCTTACAACATATTTCACCAGTTTGACCGGGTCCCAGGGTTTCCCCAGTCTCGGGATCCACAATCTTAACCTCACATTCTGGGAGATTCTTGCCCACCGTTTCCACACGTTTCTCTAGAGGGTCATCGGTACTGGTCTGGGTGAACCCTGGTGAACCCTCGGTGAGACCGTATACACTGGTTATCTCTGTCATGTGCATGTCTTTGACTACCTTTTTCATGGCTTCGATGGGTGGTGTGGAACCAGCCATAATACCAGTACGCAGACTGGAAAGGTCAAACATATCAAACATTGGATGGCTGTACTCGGCTATGAACATAGTTGGAACCCCATAAAGGGCTGTACACTTTTCTTTTTGGACTGCAGCCAGCACCAACAATGGATCAAAAACTTCCACCATCACATTGGTGGATCCATGGGTTAATGAGGCCATAATGGCCAGTACAATACCGAAACAGTGGAATAAAGGAACAGTAATGCATAATCTGTCCTCCCCTGTGAATTTCTGTCGTTCGCCGATGTAATAACCATTGTTAAGGATGTTAATGTGTGAGAGCATTACCCCCTTAGGGAATCCGGTGGTTCCGGAGGTGTATTGCATGTTAATCACTTCATCACCATTTAAACTCTCCTTTATACGTAAGAAATCATCATCAGGAGTGTGTTTTCCAAGTAACAGTAACTCAGGAGTGTTATACATTCCCCGGTGTTTCTCAGGACCTATATAAATGATGCTTTTTAGATAAGGGAACTTTTCGCTGTTCAATTCCCCTCTTTCCTGGGTTTTTAGCTCAGGAACCAGTTCATAAACTGTTTGAACATAATCAATATCCCTGAATCCGTCTATTATGGCTAGGGCTTTCATATCAGACTGTTCCATCACATAGGCCAGTTCGTGACTGCGGTAGGCGGTGTTAACGGTTACCAGAACCACCCCAATCTTAGCCGTGGCAAACATGAAAGTAAGCCAGTCTGGTACGTTAAGGGCCCAAATACCCACATGATCACCCTTTTTAATCCCAATAGACAATAGGCCTTTGGCCAGGAGGTTCACCCGGTCATCAAATTCTTTATAACTCAGTCGCAGGGCTCGGTCGGGATAGACCATAAAATCTCTGTCAGGGTGTTCTTTAACCCCTTTTTCCAGGAAATATCCTAGGGTATCTTCAGTGAAAAGCATTATACCACCTATTTCATTCTGTTTCTTCTGCCACCAGATGTTCCATGAGACTTTCTCGGATAGAATCTGGGATGGATTTACTTTTTTGTTCCACAAAATCAAAATGAACTATAACTGCCCTCCCCTGAGCCCTTAAATGGCCATTTTGCCAGGCCTCATGGGCGGTTACAAAGGAAGAGTTTCCGATTTTGCTGATGTAAGTCTTTATATGAACATCACTACCGTAGTACATCTGACCCAGGAAGTCAAATTCAGTGCGGACCATGATCAACTTCCATTTTTCATAGCGAAGATCCAGGTCCGGAGTGAAAAGACGGTAAAGAGGATTCCTGGCCAGTTCAAACCATTCTGCAAGGGCTATATTATTAATATGCCTTAGTCCATCTGTATCTCCAAATCGGGGAGTTACTATAATATCTAACATGTAAAATCACTTAAGTAAATTCATAGGGGTGCGTAAACCACCGCTAAAATCTTGGCATCTTCCAGATGAGCGTGTAAATCATGGGGAACTATTGAATCATAATATATGCTATCTCCCTCATCGAGCAGGAATTTCTGTTGCCCGTAAAAAATCTCAATACTACCTCTGAGTACATAAATAAACTCCTCACCCTCATGGGAGGAAAGTTTATATTCATCGGCCTGCAGGGGATGGACATCAATTATAAACGGTTCCATATTCCTATCTCCTTTCCCATAGGCCAGGGAATAAAAGTCAAGAGCACTTTGGTCCGATGTGGCATCCTTACCAGAAAATCTAATCAGATTTTCGTGTTTATCGGCTTCTAATTTAAACGGACCATTTTGAGGATGATCATCCATAAAGGTCCCCAGACGTACCCCTAAAGCCTTGGCAATCCGTAAAAGAGGAGTTAGAGATGGGACCAGTGCACCATCTTCCAGGTTTTTTATCAGTTCTTCATTGCACTGACTGGCTTCTGCCAGTTGTTTTACGGTCATTTCTCGCCTTTTTCTTAATTGTCGGATTTTTGGTCCAATGGTATTCCTGTCCTGCATTAAATCACCTGAATAAAGATATATGGACTATAGATCAGAGTCATTAGAATATTATTCCTATTTCATAACTTTTGGAACTTACTGAGTCTGATTTGTAGTTATATTTTTTGGAGTGGCATTGGTAACGTTAATAACCGCCCTACGGTTGAGATTAGTTGGATTGAAAGAAGGATCGCTGATTTCGCTGATTTTCTGATCCCCAGATAGGCTCAGATCGGAGCTAATGAGATTATCCCCTACATCCTCTCCTATTCCCAGTGCATGTACTCCTGATGCAAATCCATAGGCCAGGAGGGCTATCATGAGAACTATAAACACTTTACCATATTTTTGGGGTTTCATTCCACCAACCTCAGAAATTGACTATATTTCTCCCTATTTTAAAGATTTTAAGTTAAAGATTTTAATCTGGGACTGATAATCCTTTTATATTCAAACTATATTTTTCTTCATCTTTAAAATATAATGCACCCTGGCAATTTCTACTGCAATTAGTGTAAAATAGATCCAGAATATATGAAATTAGCCAGATCTTCCATAAGATACTTAAAATTTCATTAATATACCTATCACACTACTGTAACGCATTTAGCCAAATTTTTCGGTTGATCAGGATTTATACCTCTCTCTACGCTTATATGGTAAGCCAGTAATTGCAGGGGAATTGCATAAATCAAGGGAGAAATTAATTCACTGATATTATCGTCTAACCCCATCATATCATGGGATTCAGAACGTAAAATGATGTCCTTCTCTGATCCTAAACCTATTACTCGGGCTCCACGTGCTTTAACCTCTTTCACATTACCCATAGTCCGGTCGTGACTTTTCCCTGGAGGTACTACCGCCACTACTGGCACCTCTTCACTTATCAAGGCTAATGGTCCATGTTTGAGTTCACCGGCAGCGTATCCCTCCCCGTGTATGTAGGTGATCTCCTTTAATTTAAGGGCGCCTTCCATGGCAGTGGGATATGAAAAACCTCTACCAATGAAGAAGAAATCCTGAGAATCCTTATACTGGGGCGAAATTTCTTTTATAAAATCTTCCTGTTTTAGAACGTCCCTCATATAATCCGGCACTTTCTTTAGTTCCTTCAGAAGTCCACTATTTTTAGCCATACAAGCGGCCAGAATATATATGCAAGTTAGTTGGCTAACGTAAGTTTTAGTGGCAGCTACTCCTATTTCAGGACCTGCTCGAGTGTAAATTACATGATCGGCATCCCTGGTAGCCCTACTCCCCATCACGTTCACAATTGCCAGGGTTTCGGACTTTTCTTTAGCTAATTCCAAAGCTTTCATGGTGTCTGCGGTTTCGCCGGACTGAGTTATGAATATAACCAGGGTATCATGCCTTAAAGCTCCAGCAGAGAATTCGAACTCGGAAGCCAACGCCAGATCCACTGGAAGACCTACTAACTCCTCAAATAGGTATTTACCCACCATAGCTGCGTGATAGGAAGTTCCACAGGCCACAAAACATACTCGGTTAAATTTGGAAAAGTTTTCGACGGTCTTTTCTATTTCCTCAAGTTCAGATAGGGTGTTACGGACCGCCTCTGGCTGTTCATGAATTTCTTTAATCATGAAATGATCAAAACCGCCTTTCTGAGCCATTTCCGGGCCCCAATTAATAATATCTACTTTATTTTCCTTTATATTGCCCTCAGCATCCTTGATTGTGATGCCATCACTTTTGATAATGAATATGTCATCGTCATCCAGATAAATGACACGATTGGTTTCTTGCAGTATGGCTGGTACATCCGAAGCCAGGAAATAGTCACCATCTCCAACCCCTAAAATAAGGGGACTTTCCTTACGAACTCCGATGATGGTATCCGGATAATCAGCGTGAATGATGGCCAGGGCATAGGAACCAGTAATATTCTGGGTTGCTAAACGAACCGCTTCCTCAAAATCCTTTCCCTCATTCATTTGTTTTTCTACCAGGTGGGCTATCACCTCGGTGTCGGTGTCAGAATAGAAATCATGACCTTCCTCCTGCAGCTGGTCCTTTAGTTCCTGATAGTTCTCAATGATGCCGTTATGCACCAGGACTATTTTATTATCACAATCAGTATGTGGATGGGCATTTTCACGGGTTGGGAGGCCATGAGTGGCCCAGCGGACATGAGCAATTCCGACCTTACCCGGCAGTTCATCCAGATGCAATCTTTCATGAACTTCATCAATTTTTCCACTGTCTTTCTTGATATGGATTGATGATGAAGAGGTGGCTATACCCACTGAATCATAGCCCCGGTACTCTAAACGCCTTACGCACTCTAAGAGTATTGGTGCTGCTTTTTTGTCCTTAAGTATGCATCCTACTATTCCACACATGTATTTCACCAAAAAGCGGTTTTTAGTTAAACTTGATCTAGGTATATAATTGGTATATAATTAAACTTAGAATATAATTAATCTTAGAAAATCACAATAAAATAATTGTAGTTTCAAAGGTATATTAAACCTTGGATACAAATGAAAATGGAGTTAAACATGAAGCTTGAAGTGGGAAAGCTCTTATATCAGGGCAAGGCCAAGGATGTTTACGAAACCAACCATCCCGATCAGGTTATGGTTAAATTCAGGGATGATATTACCGCTGGCGATGGCCAAAAAAAAGACACCATAGGTAAGAAGGGATATTACAATTCCATTATATCCACTAAGTTCTTTCAATTATTAGCTGATGGAGGAGTGGAAACTCAGTATCTGGATCTTCCTGAACCGGGTTACATGCTCTGTAAAAAATTGGAAATGATACCCCTGGAGGTTATAACCCGTAATATTGCAGCAGGAAGTTTAGTGCGCCGTTTTCCATTCTCGGAGGGAGAGAAATTTGATCCTCCCCTGATCCAGATGGACTTCAAAAATGACGAATATCATGACCCCATGTTAAACGATGATATAGCCATCGCCCTGGGTATCGTAACCCAGGAAGACCTGGATTACATTCGCAAAATAACCCTGCAAATAAATAAAATACTCAAGAATTTTCTGGAAAGCAAAGGAATCACCTTTCCAGACTTTAAAATTGAATACGGCCGTGATAACGCAGGAAATATCGTTTTGGGGGATGAAATCAGCCCAGATACTTGTCGCTTCTGGGACAGTGAAACTTGTGACGTCTTAGACAAGGACCTCTTTCGCAAAGGAGAATCCGGAGTTATACAAGCCTATAAACGTGTAGCGGAAATAATTCTGGATGAAGCTGATCTTGAAAAATGGGATCTCAGATTTTAAAATAATTCAAATTATATGTCAATAAGTAATAAAACATGACCCCATGGACTCCCATGGGTCTTATACAGGAAAGGACTGTGTTAAAAAGGACTGTGATTAAATGAAGTACCGTGCCGAAGTAACGATAGGTCTGAAGAAGGGCATGCTGAATCCGGAGGCATCTACCATCCAGAGGGCTCTGGCCCTTTTAGAATACCCGGTAGAGGACACCAAAACCCTGGAGATTATTAAGTTCTCATTGGAAGCAAATAATCCGGAAGAAGCCCGAGAAGAAGTAGACCAGATGTGTCAACGACTTCTCTGCAATCCTATTATCCACGATTATCAGATTAACATAAAACCTGGAGATGGGTAAGCATGAAGGTGGGAATAATCCGTTTCCCAGGTTCTAACTGCGACCGAGACGTTTTCCATGCCCTGGAACTGGTGGGATGCGAAGGTGAATATATCTGGTGGAGTCAGAGGGACCTATCGAAATTCGATGCCCTTGTGATACCGGGCGGATTTTCCTATGGAGATTACCTCCGGGCCGGAGCCATCGCCGCCATCACCCCAGTTATTGATGGAATAAAAGAGGCAGTTAAAGAAGATAAACCCGTACTGGGTATCTGTAATGGTGCTCAGATCCTGGCCGAAGTGGGTTTGGTTCCTGGTGTTTTCACCCTCAATGAGAAAGCCCAGTTCATCTGCCAGTGGGAAGAGATGGAAGTCAAAACTACCAGAACACCTTTCACAAGCCTCTATAAGAAAGGAGAAACAATAAAAATGCCAATAGCTCATGCTGAGGGGCGTTATTATAACCCCCAAATTGAGGATCTTAAGGACCAAGATCAGGTGGTTCTGAGCTTCGTGGGAAAGAATCCAAATGGGTCTATAGAAGCCATAACTGGAGTATGTGACCTGGAAGGAAGAGTCTGTGCAGTTATGCCCCATCCTGAGCGGGCTTCGGAGTCTATTCTAGGATCAGATGATGGATTAAAATTCTTCAAGGGCCTGGTTAATTATTAAACTAAAAGGTGACGAATAAGAAGATTTAGGCCTATAAGTGGTCTATGAAATTTATTTTACAAGGTGAATTGATGGTAGTCTATTTAGTAGGTGCAGGTCCTGGAGACCCGGAATTGGTAACAATTAAAGCTGTTAAGTTGCTCAAAGAAGCTGACGTAGTGATCTATGACCGGCTGGCCAACAAGGAAATACTTAAAGAAGCAGCAGGTGCGGAACTTATTTACGTGGGTAAAAAGGCCGGGACCCATTATAAAACCCAAGATGAGATAAACCAGATACTGATTGATGAAGGTCAGAAACATGACACAGTGGTGCGTCTCAAGGGAGGAGATCCATTCGTATTTGGAAGGGGTGGGGAGGAAATGTTAGCCCTTCTAGAAAAGGGGATAGAAGTGGAAATCGTTCCGGGAGTAACATCCGCCATTGGTGTTCCTGGCACGGTTGGTTTGCCAGTAACTCATCGTGGCGTGGCTACATCATTTACAGTGGTGACTGGCCATGAAGATCCGACTAAAACAGAAAATCAGGTTAAATGGGATTTTAATGCTGATACTATAATCATACTCATGGGTATTGGCAAATTGGAAGTAAATGTTCAGGAGATCATGAAGTATAAAAGTCCTGAAACTCCAGTGTGCATCATTGAAAAGGGAACCATGCCTGGCCAGAGGATAGTGACGGGAACACTAAGAAATATTACTCAACAAGACATTAAACCACCCGCTCTGGTAATAATTGGACCGGTGGTAGATGTTTATAATGACATAATAAATTTAAAATCATAAACTGGGATTTATATGAAACGATTGGAAGGTAAGGTGATTGCCATCACTAGGCCTCTAGAACGGGCGCAGGCAGCGGCGGATATTATCACCCGGGAAGGTGGTACTGCTCTTTTGGCACCCACACTGGAGTTGGTTATGACCAGAACCGAATCATTAATGGACCTGTGCCAGCATGCCCCAGAACTGGATTGGATCATATTCACTTCCCGGCATCACTGGAATCACTGTTCAATTACTGTCCTGATTTTAAATCTGAATTAAATCCAGATTGCAGGATCGCTGTTATTGGACCGCGTACCCAAAGAGTTTTAGAGGAATATGGATTAATAGCAGAACTAGTGCCGGAAGATTATACAGCAGAAGGTCTATTGAAGATTATGGCTCCGTTAAATCTGGAAGGAAAAATCATAGGCATCCCACGCACATTTTCTGCACGAGATATCTTGCCAGAGGGTTTGAGAAAAATGGGAGCCCAGGTTTTACTGGCTGAAGCCTACCAATCCACAGTCCCTCAAGATCCAAAACCAGTCCAGGGTTTAATAAGCGCCATACTCAATGATGAAGTAGATGCTATAACCTTTACTAGCCCATTAACAGTCCATAATCTCTTTGAAATTGCTGATGAAAAGAAAAAAGAACTTATTAATCATTTAAAATCTAAAAAAATCATGATTATTTCCATTGGCCCCATAACTGGCTATGCAATCCAGGAGTATGATTTACCCTACATTGCACCCTCCAAATACACAGTCCCGGCTATGTTAGATAAAATGATGGAAGAGATGAACTATGGCAGATAAAGATAAAACCATGATTTGGCCGGCTTATCTGGATTCTAAAAAATCCCAGAAAGAAGGAAGAAAAATTCCCGCCAAAAATGCAGTTTCAACACCCAAACTTCGTGAAATCAAGCAGGCCGCAGAGAAGCTGGGATTGAACCCCTATACTGAAAAAGGAAAATCTTATCCCAAGTCCTGGTGGGAAAACTCCGGAAGAGTAGTGGTGGATAAAAAATTTTCCAAACGAGAAACTATTTTAAAGATTAGTAACCTCATCAAATCGTCCAGATCATGATATAAAGCTAATTAAAGGTGATTATTTACAAACCAAACTTTTCAAATTCATGAATAAAAAATTCCCTCCGGAAAGCATTCTTAAGCCCCTTGACCGGCCCATGCAAAAGGCCCGTGAATTGGTGGAGAATTCTGAAGACATCAAGATATTAACTCACATTGATTGTGATGGTATATCTGCTGGCGCAATTCTCTCATCCACCCTAGACCGACTGGAAATAGATCATGAAATAGAATTCATCAGTCTGGATATGATTCCAGAAAAGAAAGCAGAGAATGAACTGACCATATTATCTGATCTTGGTTCTGGACAGAGTCTGGACCATTTTGCCACATCCAACGACAAAATTTTAATACTTGACCACCACCCACCATTAAGAAAAATGGGGTCGGGGTGGAAGGGAGAGTTTATAGAAATAAATCCCAATTATTTTGGTATGGACGGGTCATACCATG
The DNA here is from genome assembly GCA_027318585.1 of Methanobacteriaceae archaeon. GTDB lineage: Archaea > Methanobacteriota > Methanobacteria > Methanobacteriales > Methanobacteriaceae > Methanobacterium. The sequence continues at coordinate 14,344 of DAHVOW010000002.1, forward strand.
TTTCAGGAGGGGGTATGTCCTATCTTCTGGCTAAAAAGTTCAGTTTCCAGGACTTGAGCTGGATTGCAGTTTTAAGTGCGGTAGGGGATATGCAGAACAGTTTAACTGGAAAATTAGAAGGATTAAACCAGCCGATACTGGAAGATAGTGAACTGATGGGTCTGGTTAAATCATTTAATGACCTGTCCATTTATGGTAGGCAGACTAGGCCCATATACGTCGCTTTATCTTATTTTGGAGATGTTAAACTCCCCATAACCAATAATCGGAATGAATGTCTTTTTCTACTAAAAAAACTTAGAATACCAAGTAAAGATGGCAGGAATCCACGTACCCTCTCAGATTTAACGCAGGATGAAAAAATGCGACTATTTTCAGAGTTAGTGAGGATGTTAACCCTGGAAGTTCCCCGTAAATATGCTAAATATGTTCCACGCCTGGTCTCTGGTGATTGCTACGAATTTTTAAAAGAAGAAAGGTATTCACCACTTCGTGATGCCGGTGAATTTTCAACGGCCGTTAACGCTTGCAGTCGACATGAACGAGCAGATATAGCGTTTAAAGTACTTAAGGGTAACCGTAAAATGGCTTTAAAGGACATGGAACACTTGGCCAAGGAACATCGAAGTTATTTGGCCCGTCAAATGGATTGGGCCCAGGAAGAAAACCGTATTAAATCTCTGCAAAACCTGCAATACTTCAATGGCAACGGAATAAAAAGCAACGTCATTGGAACCTTAGCTGGTATGCTGTTAAGCTACGGAGATTGGAAAAAACCCATGATAGCCTTTACTGAGATAGGGGATGAAAAGGAAGGTTTAAAAGTTTCCCTACGTTGTTCAAGGCTTTTAGCCTATGACGGGATTCACTTTGGCAACCTGATTAAGGGAGTGGCTAACAGGGTAGGTGGAACTGGAGGCGGACATTCTGTGGCCTGCGGAGCTTATATTCCCACCAAAAATAAGGAAAACTTCCTTAAAATCTTTAATCAAACTCTTAATGGTTTGCTTTAGTTAAATAGTTAGTAATTCATTAAATCAAAGCTTAGCATCCCTTTAGTCAAAATTGTGGTGAAAATCACTTGGTGATAGTGATGAAAGTTTTCAAAAAAAGAGGAGAAATAACTCGTTTTCAAATACTGGCTGAGATAGCCAGGGGAGATCCCCATCTACGCCAGAAGGACATAGCCGATAAACTAGGCATAACCATTCAGGCGGTTTCAGAAAATATTAAAAACCTGGCTGATGACGGTCTGGTGGAAACTGGTCGAGGACACTCCCGCTACAAAATCACTAAAAGGGGTATTGAAAAGGTTAAAAAAGAGGCGCTGAATCTTCGTAAATATGCCGATCAGGTCCTGGACACCATGAACACCTACAAATCTGTGTGGCCGGCACTGGCACGGGAGGATCTCCAGGCCGGGGAAAGGGTGTGGCTGAAGATGGAAAGTGGAACATTATATGCGGGAAAGGAAAAATCACCAGCCCACGCCGAAGTACTTCAAGATGCACGTAAGGGTGAAGATGTGGCCTTAAGCAGTCTAGGTGGAACCATAGAACTGGAGCCGGGGTCAGTAGTAATAGTAAAACTCCCCCCCATAAATCAGGGCGGTTCTAAGAAGACTGATCTGGAAAAAGTGCGCGATATTTATGGAAGATCAGAAAAGGATTTTGACCGGGTGGGGATCATGGGAACCGTGTCCCGGGCTGTGGTGGATAAAGTCGGGATCAGGCCTGATTTCGAATTTGCAACACCACAAGCAGCGGTGGCAGCGTCCAGGAGAGGACTTAAAGTCCTGGTATTTGCCGTGGGTAAGATGACCCGCAGCATCAGCCGTAAACTGGATGAAGAGGGGATTAAATACGTAATAGAGGATGTTTCTCTCTTGTGAACGATTTAGAATTTTATGTAGATGAAATTTGGGCATAATCATTTTACCATGTTCAATGAATACTAAAGGACATGTCTTACTTTTCATTAATTCTCAAAAATCCATTTAGAAATAAAACCCGGAGTGCACTGGCAATTGTGGGCATCGCCGTGGGCATCGCCACCATTGTGGCCCTGGGCCTGGTAACCGGTGGCCTGAAAGCAGCCACATCGGAGACCTTAAACGCAGGAGGATCTGATCTGACAGTAACCGAAGCTAATTCAAATTTCATGTCGGGCACCATAGACGAATCCCGAGTAGGTGAATTGGCAAATATCAGTGGCGTTAAAAATGTGGCCGGTGTTTTGAGGAAAACTCCCATCATTAACACCAGCGTGGAGGGCGGTTTTGGATCTTTTTCCGTTAATGGTATTGAACTGGATAAGCTCAGTGTCGTGGACATTGAAGGTGTAAATGGAAGTCTATTCTCCCCGGGCAGTAATGAGATTATAATTGGGAAAACCGCTGCAGATTCCCTTGATAAAAAAGTGGGAGATACCATCAACCTATTCGGAGAAGACTTCACCATCACCGGCATATTTGAAACCGGGAATATAATGTACGATGGAACAGCATTCACCTCCCTGGATACCTTACAGGATATAACAAACAGTCCGGGAGAGGTTTCAACCATATACATACAGGCCCAGGATGATACCAACCTCACTGAGCTAAGTCAAACTATCGAAAACACCTACCCCAACGAATTATCTGCCACCTCGGCTAGCGCCCTTACCGATAGAATCAATGAGGGGCTCAGCATCATTGACTCTGCAACCTGGGCCATTTCACTACTGGCCATCTTCATCGGAGGAGTAGGAGTAATCAACACCATGATAATGTCAGTTTATGAACGTACCAGAGAAATAGGAGTTCTAAAAGCAGTGGGATGGAGAAGTAGAAGAATACTGGGCATGATTATGGGTGAGTCAATTGTTCTAACCCTTATAGCAGCTGTGGTGGGCACTGTCCTGGGCATACTTGCAGCAGTAGCCGGATTAAGTTTTTTGGGTGGAGAAATAAGCCCTGCATACTCTTTAGACGTGTTTTTAAGGGGATTTTTAGTGGCCATCCTGGTGGGTGTGCTGGGCGGAATTTATCCCGCCTACCGGGCTTCCCAGCTCCCTCCAACCGAGGCGTTGCGCTATGAATGAGCATATAATTGAGATCAAGGATCTGAAAAAGAGATATGATGAAGGAAAAATAGCCGCTCTAAATGGCTTGGATCTTAAAATAAAAAAAGGAGAGTTTGTATCCATAATGGGCCCTTCCGGTTCTGGAAAATCAACACTCCTCAACATGATTGGAGCATTGGATGTGGCTGATGAAGGAACCATTAAAGTGGCGGGTATTGATCTCATGAAAACCAAGGACCTGAGCCAGTTCAGATCCCAAGAGATCGGTTTCGTATTCCAGATGCACAACCTCATTCCCAACCTGAATGTCCTGGAAAATGTGGAGATCCCCATGTTCGAGAACAATCTGAACTCCAAACAAATGCAAGAAAGAGCCCTGGAGCTCTTAAAGGCAGTGGGATTAGAGGACAAGATTCGTCAAACACCTAACAAACTTTCTGGCGGGGAAAGGCAGAGAGTAGCCATTGCCCGAGCACTGGTGAACCATCCGTCCATTATACTGGCTGATGAACCCACCGGGTCTCTGGACTCCAAGACCGGAGATATAATATTAAAGTTACTGCGTGATCTTCATGAACAGGAAAATGTGACACTGGTGATGGTCACCCACGAACCTTATGTGGCAAAAATGGCGGATCGGATTGTTTATGTCCGGGATGGTAAAGTATACGAAGAAGACGACAAAATCGACTGAAAAGGGGGATCAAACTACTAACTTTCTATCCCTTTGATCATTATCCCCATTTTTATATATATTTACAAAAATCGGCACCCAAAATTGTCGATTCTGCTAACTAAAACCTTTTCTACACTGGAATCTGGCTCTGAAGATATTGCAAATGCGGTTTGGCCTAACATGGCCATGGATGCACCCAGACTCTCCTCATCCATTATTTCCACTAGTTCCCTAAGCTCATCATCCATGAGGTGAGTTTCCTCGGCAAATCTCCTGGATAGGAGCATGAATTGGGCAGGTGTGGGATTTTTTAAAAGTAACTCCAGAATATTTGATCCAGCCTGATTAATTCTTTCCTGATGGTGGGGGCTGTTTATTATATCGGCAGTTTCGATCTCCCCCAGGGTTCGAGAAATCACATATAGCTCTTCACCACCCAAGATACGATCCGCCAGACCCCGCCCTGGAGGACCCTCTCTAAGCCTTAAAACTATTCCTCCATGAACTTCGCCCATGACATCACCCAATCCACTCCCTAATTCCAACTCCGCCAGATGGGCCACTTCACATGCCTGGTTAAAAGTCAAAGGTAACTTAAGACAACTTGATATTCCTAAGGATGTTCCCAGAGCACAGGCTGCGGAAACTCCAAACCCTGATCCTAGGGGCACCTTATGATCATGGTCAATACTAATATCAAAATTTGCCAGATTGAGTGGTGAATACATTCTCTCCAGAATATCCCTTGCGATATTGGATATGAATCGCTTATTGTTCTGAATTTGGCCATTAACCACTATCTGCAGCTTCCCTTCCCCCTCCTTTATCAAAACCCGGGTTAACACACCATCATCTAGAGTAACACCGGCTCCCCTGGAACCTGACAAAACTGCTTCATTATGTTTTTTTATCTCAAAAAAACCAGTTATATGGGCGGGGGCAAAAACAGAACACTGCATTCTATCACTATATTTAATATGTACTTCCACCTAAAATAATCTATCAAGCTAACAAACCTAGGGGGACCCCGTATAGAAAAAAGAATAGATTTACATACTCATAGCATTTTCAGCGATGGAGAGCTCTTACCCTCAGAATTAGCCAGACGGGCCAGTGTTTTAGGCCACCAGGCACTGGCCATTACTGACCATGTTGACGCTTCCAACATCGATTGTGTGGGAAAGGTCATAGATGCGGTGATGGATATCCGTGACAACTGGGATATTGAAATCATACCCGGCGCTGAGATTACCCACGCTCCTGCGGAAATAATTCCCAAATTGGCCAGTATGGCCCGGGAAAAAGGAGCTGAGATCATCGTGGTTCATGGTGAGACCCTGGTGGAACCAGTAATTGAAGGTACCAACTGGAGTGCAGTTAACTGTCCAGATGTGGATGTTCTGGCACACCCGGGACTTATCACCAGAGAAGAAGCAGAAATCGCTCGTGAAAACGATATAACCCTTGAAATAAGTGCCAGACGGGGGCACAGTCTGGGTAATGGTCACGTGGTCCAGACAGCGTTGGAGATCGGAGCCAATCTGGTGGTTAACACCGATACCCATGCTCCAGGAGACCTGATAGATTATGAAATGGCCAGTAAAATAGCCATGGGGGCAGGTTTACCCAGAAAAATGCTGTCCAATGTTCTAATAGATAATCCGCAAAGAATTCTTCGGAATAAGGGCATAATTTAATCGGGAAGCCCCCGGAAAACCTAAAAATGGAACAATAGAATAATTATCAATTTATTTTAATCTACATCAGGTTATAACCTTATATTCCAGGATTAAATCTTCACCCAGGGGGTATGACTTTATCAATTTTAGCTTCACTGCCTGTGACATATAATCCATCCCCGCCCCATCCACCAGAGTCTTGGCCTGGCTTCCACCAACGATCATAGGTGCCAGACAGACCCTCACCTCATCTACCAGACCATGGGATAGCATAGAATAGTTCAGGGTAGAACCCCCCTCCAGCATGAGGCTATCAATCCCTAGACTCATTAAATTATCCATTAAACATTCCAGATCCACTCTTTCATCCCCACAGACCATTATTTTTGCATGCTGGCTTAGTTTTTCCAATCTAGCCGGGGGTGCCTTTTCACTAACCGCAATAATGGTAGGCGCATCTCCGGATAAAACTCGTGCCTTGAGGGGTGTGCGTGCTTGGCTATCTACCACCACCCGCACCGGATTCTCAGCGGGGTCTGCAGAGATTTTATGGACAGTTAATCGCGGATCATCAGCTAAAACTGTGTTAATACCCACCATTATGGCATCACATTCTGTCCGAAGTCTATGCACCCTTAAAAGGTCTTCTTTACCAGATATTTCAGAATTACCCGTTTTGGTGGCTATTTTGCCGTCCAGAGTCATGGCTGCGTTTAAAATAATTCTAGGCTTCATTTAAATCCTTGGATTTACTGCTGTCCAAAGTTAAGCAGGTAAAATATCTGTTGTATTTGCTGAATTACAGAGTTTATGGTATTTAATATACTTTGAATAGGATCCAGGGTTTGTTGTATCTCCTGAGCCGTCTGGTTGGTAGCTTCACTGGCATTTTGAAGTGCTTGATCCGCAGTGTCCTTTACCTCTCCCACCGATGGAGTTTGAGCTGCTAAAACAGGTAGGGTGACTAATACCAGCCCCATTACCAACAAAAAAAATGTAAATTTTTTCATCATGAACATCTCCACTGTACTTCACTTAGATTATACTAAAAAGTTAGTATTAAAATATTAGTTTTTAAAAGATATTCTACCTAAAACAAGAAGAGATAATTTTGGTGAGAAAATGAGCGATAATAGATACCAGAAAGGTATGGAAAATCTTAAAGTTATGAATCCCAAATCATTCCAGACATTAGAGGACAGTCTAACTGACATAGCACCTGATCTGGCCCGCTATGTAGTCGAATTCCCCTACGGTGATATTTACACCCGTCCCGGGTTGGATTTAAAAATCAGGGAACTGGTGACCATCTCGGCCATAACTACCATGGGAGGTGCAGACAATCAGTTAAAAAGCCACATACGTGGTGCATTGAATGTGGGTTGTACTAAGGAAGAGATATTGGAAGTTATAATACAAATGGCAGTTTATGCTGGCTTTCCCCGAGCCATAAATGGAGTTTTAGCTGCGAAAGAAGTTTTTGGGGAGGAAGAAAGTGAGTAGGATTAATAAAAGGCAATTTAAAAAAAGGGCATAATTCATTTTTTAAGGACCGCTTCTAGATCCTGAATACCTGGCGAGCATTCTTCTCAGTTACGGCCGCCACGTCCTTCACATCCATGGACTTCATATTTGCTATGGTTTTAACGGTTTCCTCCACGAAAGCTGGTTCGTTACGTTGCCCCTTGAATGGAGAGAGATATGGGCTGTCTGTTTCAGTTAAAAGGTGAGATAGGGGAAGTTCACGGGCCAGTTCCTGATGGTGGGTTGAAAAACATACCAGTGTGGACAATGAGATCAGGTGCCCCCCATCCATGATCAGCTGGGCGGTTTCTAAATCCCCTCCATAGCAATGGAATATTATTTTTGGTATCCCCTCATACCCCTCAGACATTTCCAAGGCCTTTTTTTCAGCATCACGGGCATGGACAATAAGGGGCATCTCCTCCTGGGATGCCATATCCAGGAAAGTCCTGAAGAGCTTTTCCTGTTTATTTCTATCTTCTTGACTCTTCAAATCATGAAAATCAAGCCCAGTCTCTCCCAGAGCAACTGCGTGATGTAAATTTAGCTTAATTTCTTTTAAAACTTCTTCTATCACCGATCGATCAGCTTTGGGAGCATAATGAGGATGAAATCCCAGGGACGGGTATAAAAATTCAGGATAATCCCTGGCCATTTGTAGAGTGCGACGATTGCCTCCCAAACTGGCGCCGGAATTTATGATGGCCTTTAATTTCTGCTGAGCACGACCCATAACCTCCTCACGAGTTTTGTTAAACTCCTTAAAATCAACATGGCAGTGCGCATCAATCACATCTTACACTCCAAAACGTCTTTCTCTCTCTTGATATGATCTTAAAGCCCTTAAAAAATCGACTTTACGCAGTGCCGGCCAGAGACTATTGCTGAAATAAAGTTCAGAATATGATGATTGCCATAACAGAAATCCACTTAGTCTTTCCTCACCACTGGTCCTTATGATGAGATTAGGGTCTTCCATACCTGCAGTGTAAAGGTTGCGGTTTACAATGTTCTCATCTATGTCATCCACGGCCAGTTGGCCGGCTTCCACTTCATTAACAATCTTTTTTATAGCATCCACTATCTCCATACGACCATCATAGCCAATGGCAATGTTAAAACGACGCTGGTCATAGAGAGCTGTGCTTTCTTCGGCCTTTTTTATAGCCGCCCTTACATCTTCAGGCAGAAGTTCCAGCTTCCCCACCGCTCTAACTTGTACCTTATTTTTGTGGATCTTCTGGTTGCTGGTTATTTCTTCAAAATTTTTCTTAAAAAGTTGCATCAGTCCCTGTACTTCATGGGGAGGTCTATTGAAATTTTCGGTGGAAAAGGCATACACCGTAACGATTTCAATTCCCAAGTCAATACACCAATCCAGCACCCTCTCCAGGGTATCAACACCCTTCTTATGACCTTCAATGGTGTCAATATTTCCCTGTACCCTGGTAAACCTTCGATTGCCATCCATTATTATAGCCACGTGTTTAGGCATGTTTTCGGGACGCAGATTTCTGGAAATGTACCATTCGTATAATCTGTAAATTGGTTTAAGAGGTTCCATTTCTAACTCCCAGTGATTATTTATTTTTATCTCTTAGTTTGACTAAATAAGCTGCTAATTTTAAAGCCCTTGTATATCCTTCTTTATTCTGAGATCTGGAAGTGTCAATGAATATTTCATCAATCCCCAGGGTAACGGCCCCGAAACTTTTTCCAGAACCCACCAAAACCAGGCTGCGAAAGATCAAATTACCGCAAATACCATCGGGTGCTAAAATAAGATTAGCACCGTCGGCCAAAGCATCTTCGATTAATATAAAGTAATGTTTGACAGGGTATTTATCCATTATGATTCGGGTTAGTTCTTCTGCTTCATCCAGTGAAACATCTATTTTAAGACTTCTACCCCTGTCTTGTGGTCTTCCACCGGATAAAATCCCAACTTTAGGTTTTAATCCCATTTTTTTTAAAAATTCAGCTCCATGACCAACAATTTGTAATTTTTGTTCCCGAGTGTCCCCTTCATCTATACCTACTGGAGCCAGGAGAAATTTATGTCCCTTTATCTCCAAAAGAGAAGCTCTACTCATTTCCGGATACTTTTCACGCAATCGGCCCATGATTCCTGATGCATTTAGAGAACCTCGTATCGCTGCATCAGCCTCACCTGTGAGTAATAGGTCCGCCAGTTCATCTTCTGAATCTGTTAAGACCACCTCGAAATCCACCTGATCCCGGGCATCTTTGATGGCACGGTTTTCTCCCATTCCAGCAGCCAGTCTCATAATTCACCAGAAATAGATTATTATAGCAATATATCTTCGTGTAAAAATAGTTTAGAATTTCTTAATTAATATTATTATCACCAATTAATTCCTTACAGGCCAGATTCATATTATACCTTTTCCATTCAAATCCAGAGCTAATCTCCCAAATTATTAGCCTTATTTGAAATGAAAAAAGATGTTAAGAAGCTAAAAATATAATTAAATATTTTCAGCCCTGGCAATGGATTTCTCAATTGCTTCTAAAGTGGTGTTGATATCCTCAGACGAGTGAGCAGTGCTTAAAAAACAGCACTCGAATTGAGAAGGTGGTATAAAGACTCCCTCCTTCAAAAGCTGATGGAAGTAACGGGAGAACTTATCAATATCGGCTGTTTTGGCATCAGCATAATCCCGAACCTCCCTTTCTGTGAAGTAAATCTGGAACATGGAGACTAATCCTGCTACCTGATAATTTAAGGATTTGTCGTCCAAAATATCCTGGATTCCACTGCGGATTTGATTCCCTTTGTTGTTCAAGTCACTATAAAATTGGTCATCCAGTAGCTCCATGGTGGCCAGACCGGCAGTGACTGAGATAGGATTTCCATTGAAGGTTCCTGCCTGATAAACACCCCCAGATGGAGCTATCATTTCCATTAATTCTTTCTTACCAGCCAAGGCACCCATAGGAAAACCTCCCCCTAATATTTTACCCATGGTTACCAGGTCGGGTTTGACACCATAATATTCTTGGGCTCCACCCCTTGAGAGTCGGAACCCGGTTATCACTTCATCGAAAATAAGTGCAGAACTATTTTGAGTGGTGAGATCTCTTAAAAACCTTAAAAATCCATCTTGAGGTTCGATACATCCCACGTTACCCATAACCGGCTCCAGTATGATGGCTGCAACTTCATCCCCCATCTGGTCAAAAATTGTTACCAGGGCCTCTTCATCATTAAAAGGTACCAGTATAGTGTTTTTGGTGGTATCTTCAGGAACACCCGGAGAATCAGGTAAACCAACCGCACCAGATCCAGATTTTACCAGGGTATAATCATGGGCCCCGTGATAGGCACCCTCGAATTTTATTATCTTTTTTCGCCCACTCCATGCTCTTGCTAGGCGTATGGCACTCATAGTGGCCTCGGTTCCGGTGCTTACAAAACGAACCATTTCCGCACAGGGCATACGATCCACTACTTCCCGGGCCAGTTCTATTTCCTTTTCTGTGGGGACTCCGTAGGCGGTTCCTTTAGACATTTGATTTAGAACGGCACCCATAACAACCGGGTTGGCGTGTCCCAAGACCAGTGGACCATATGCCAGACAGTAGTCCAGATAAGTGTTACCATCAACATCGTGTATACGTGGCCCTTCGGACTCAGTGGCAAAGAACGGGTAGGGTTTATAAGACCTAACCGGGGAGTCAACTCCACCAGGCAGATATTTTTTGGCTTCATTAAAGAGTTTCTCTGATCGCAATTTATTCACCCCTTGGATAAGTTTATTAAAGCATTAGCCGCAGCCACTGCGACAGGAGTGCCACCTTTTGGCCCCACAGTTATTAGATGGGGAATAGCAGTACTTTGGAGAGCTTTTTTTGACTCGGCAGCACCTACAAATCCTACCGGAACACCTACCACTGATTTAATGCGGTCCGGATATTTTTCTTGAAGTTCAATCACCTTCAGGAGAGAAGTAGGGGAGTTTCCAATTACCACCATTCCCCGAAATCCTTCCTGGAGGGCCACTTCCATGGCCGCAGCAGCCCTGGTGATTTCCCTTTCCCTGGCGATTTGATAGGTTAAGGTATGGTCAATGTAACACTTTACTTCCCCATTATAGGAAGTGATACCTGCCCGGACCATGTTTATATCGGTTAAGATATCTTCACCCGCTTTTATGGCCTCTAAACTCTCTTTTACAAAATTTTCACTAATTTTAGTTAGTTCTGCATATTCCGGATCAGCAGTGGAGTGCACAATACGCTCCACAATGGCCTGCTCACCAGGGTTTAGGTGTTTAATATTCTCAGAAATGAGTGATCTAACAATTTCTCTACTTTTTACGGCTATATCTTGGCCCTCTTTGGTGGATGCGCCCATAAACATGATTTCACAAACCTAATGATATATATTCAATTTTTTCTTTTTCTATAAGTTATTTTGGTAAGGCTTAAAATCGAGTCATTGGATTAATATTAATTTAGTTTAATTTATCGAATCTTTTTTATAATTTATAGAATATTATTCTCCGATTGAAGCAAAAATTTTATTATATTAATAGGATATAACAATAATTACTGTATTTTGTTTAAAGGAGGTAAAAAATGCAAGAACAAGTAAGTAATGTTGGCAGCCAAGTGAAGCAAACCATAGCCACTTTAATGACCACTGCCTTTGGTCTGATTGCAGCTTTAGCTTGGAATGAAGCCATTAAAGCCATAATAAACGAATTTTTCTCGAAAGGATCAGGTATTACCGGCCTACTAGTTTATGCTGTTATAATTACCATAATCGCTGTTGTCGCAACTTTAATTATCGGCTGGGCCTTAGGAAAACCTCCAGTTCAAGAAGTTAGAATTGTGGAATAGATTTATCTATTCCATATTTTTCTTTAAAATAATACCTTTTTTAAAAAATAAGTAAATCCGTAAGCAAAATCTATAAGGAATCAGTTAATATGGTTACGTAGGTTTTACTCAACCGACTCAGATACCTGTCCCGTGACCCTAGGACTAATCCAACAATCAAATCCACCGCCAGGGGCAACCACAGGAACTTGGAAATATTCCTTAAAAAAGATTTTCTGTAGTCCATTTTCCCGTCTAAGGGAACTACTTTAATTTTCAATAATTTTTTGCCAATAGTAACTCCATATTTTCCTTCCAGATAAGTGAAATAAGTTACCATTACAATTCCGGCCAGTATCGACCAGTAGTTAAGCACAATATAGGTGTTGGTTATGGCCACTAGGGGGTTAATCAGGGCACTGAGAACCCATAATAACAGAGTTATTATTAAAGCATCGAATAAAATTGCCAGGAATCGTATGCCCCACAGACTCTGTCGCTCATTTTCCATATAAACACCGCTTTTAACATACTCTGGGAACTGGATCGGCAATGGGTGCTTCCAGTATCCTTCTACCCCCTAAAAGGGTTTCCATTACTACTGGACCTGTAGGTGTTACTTCACCAATTATTTGAGCTTCTTTACCATATTTTTGCTTGCGAACAGCTTCAAGTACTTCATCGGCTTGATCTGGCTTCACACCCATTATAACCTTGCCCTCGTTGGCCACTTCGAATGGATCTATACCCAGCATCTCTGAGGCAGCGTGAACTTCACGTTTTATAGGTATTTTCTCCTCATCAAGATACATTCCCACGCCAGATTTGCTGGCTAGTTCGTTTAAAGCATTGGCTATGCCACCCCGGGTAGGATCCTTCATGGCACTGATGCCACCCACCCCTAGGGCAGCTTCCACCATCCCCCATACCGGAGCGACATCGGATTTTAAATCCGTATCAAAGCCAAATCCTTCCCGGTAGGACATTAAGGCTATACCATGGTCCCCCACACTACCGCTGAGGATGATCTTATCCCCCACATTCAGGCCGGAGTCCCTGGTGATCTGTCCACGAGGAGCTATTCCAATCCCGGTGGTGCAGATGATCATTTTGTCCAGTTGACCATGCTCCATCACTTTGGTGTCTCCAGTTACTATGGCCGTCCCAGTTTCACGGCTGACCTCATCCATGGATTGGATTATACGCTCCAGTTCTTCTCCGCTAAATCCTTCACTGATCACCATGGCGTTGGTAATAGCCAGTGGTTTGGCCCCCATTACTGAAACATCGTTAATGGTACCTGCCATGGATATACGTCCTATATCCCCTCCTGGAAAAAACAATGGCGCGATGGTGTGACTATCGGTACTGACCACAATTTCATAGTCATCCAGAGGTATGGTTGCACCATCATCCAGATCCTGTAATCCCACTCCACCGTCAACTTGCTTGTTACTAATATTTTTGAGTATTATATCCGAAATCAGGCCCTGCATTATCTCTCCGCCGGCCCCATGTGACATCCCAATTTTCATGGCTTCACCAGTACTTTCTATTTGATAAGTTAGTCTAAAATTATTTTTAAATAATTTAATTTCTTTTAAATTAACTTTAAACTCTTTGAAATTAGTTGATGAGAAAAAAATAGCATCTTTTCTCTGTTGCTGAAGTTGGAGTTTGAAATATTTAAATCCTTCTCCATCATAATAAGTTAAACAATAGAAAAGTATTATATAAGTCACTGAACATAACCACCCTGTAGAAATACTGTTTATTTCCTTACTGCTTTTTTTAAAAAATTAAAGGCAGAATATTTTGTAAAAATCAAGTTAATAAAGGTGAAATAATGGCAATATGGCAAGGAAAATCTGTTAGAAAACTAACCGGCGGACGCTCCAAGAGCAGCCGGAACAAAAGGAAAGTAGAATTTGGTCGTGACCCTGCTGAGACCAAGATCGGAGAACGTAAGATAAAAGCCATCCGAACCAAGGGTGGTGGGAAAAAAATCAGACTCACCAACGACCTTAAAATCAATGTGGTTGACCCTAAAGATAACAAAATGCAGGTTGCAGAGATTATGGGGGTCATAGAAAACCACGCCAACGATCACTTTGTACGACGTAACATTATCACCAAAGGCGCCGTGGTGGAAACCAGTTTAGGGCAAGTAAAAATTACCTCCCGACCTGGACAGGACGGCATGGTTAATGGTGTGCTTATTGCGTGATATTATAAAGGAAGAAGCCGAAAAATTTCTTAAAACCGTGAATCAGGACCTCCCCGAGGGGATGGAACTGGAATTCGAAGGATTCTTCGAAAGAGGTTTCTTCGTAACCAAAAAAAGATACGCCCTGATACAAAAGGGGAAAATCGTGGTTAAGGGCCTGGAGCTGGTGCGCCGAGACTGGGCACCAGTAGCCAGGAAAACACAAGAAAAGGTCTTAAGAGCTATCCTAGAAGATGGGTCACCTAAAAAGGCAAAAAAGATAGTGCGAGAGGTTATCGAAGCTATTAAAAATGGTGATTTAGACCTGGAAGACTTGGTGATAAACACTCAAATCACCAGAAATCCGGATAGCTACCAGCAAAACGCGCCTCATGTAATGGCCGCGAAAAAGGCCATTTCAAGGGGTAGAAAAGTTGTTAGAGGCTCAATTATGCGCTACGTGGTAGTGAAAGGGAAGGCTCCCATCAGTCAACGCGCAGAACCCGTGGAAGATGTGAATATCAGCGATTACGATCCCAACTATTACATAGAAAATCAGGTTCTTCCGGCGATATCCCGGATCATTGAAGCTATTGGCTATTCTGCTTCGGAGATAATGCATCAGGAAAGACAGAGCAGCTTAGATGCCTTCTTTAATTGAATGTTAATTCTTTATATTTTATAAACATGATCTGATAAAAAAATTATAAATAAACATTAGGAAGCTACTTTAGATCCGGGGAGCTACAATATGGGGAAAGCGGTTTTTTTCGATATTGATGATACACTATATGATACCTCTGGTTTTGCCAAATTAGCCCGAAAAGCAGCGCTTTCTGCTATGATCGACGCGGGGCTACCATTATCTAATGAGGAAGCTTATTCTCTTTTAAGATCTGTGATCAAAGAAAAAGGTTCCAACTACAACAAGCATTTCAACGTGCTCACTCAACGAGTTTTTGGGGAGGAAAATCCTTATTTGATTGCTTTGGGAATGATAACCTATCATAATGTAAAATTTGCTCTCTTAAGACTTTTTCCGGATACCATGTCCACACTGATCCATGTGAAAAAACAGGGATATCACTTGGGCGTCATATCTAACGGCCTGGTAATTAAACAGTGGGAAAAACTTATAAGGCTTGATTTGCACCATTTTTTCGATGCAGTAGTCACCTCTGAGGAAGCGGGATGTGAAAAACCGGAGCCAGAGATTTTTAACCTGGCCCTGAGAAGAATGGGTTGTCGGGCTGATAAATCCCTAATGATCGGGAACAAATTTTCGGAGGATATTTTAGGTGCCCTCAACGTGGGGATGTCAGCCATACTGGTTAATTCCAGACTCACTACTGAAGAAGAAGATTATTTAAGAATGAAGAACTTAAAAATTGACGTGGCATCTAATATTGGGTTAATTCAAGAAATTCTGTAAAAGGTTGTAGGTGGTTTTTATGAATTATTATCATGATTATAAAATGGAAAAAATCTTTGAAGCCCTGGAACAGCCAAAAACCATAGAAAACTTACAGCTTTCCGAATCTTTTGTAACTGATCTCTTTTTAAAGATCGTAGCTGGTTTTGGAACCGTGAAAACTAGCACCATTAATGAAATAACCGGTTTACACTGGGATATACTGGAAAAAATACTGCCTGAACTGGAAAAAAGTGGTCTTTGCGCTACTATAGGGGGAGGATTTTTATTTTCAAGCGTGGAATACAGCATAACTCCCAAAGGACGTGAAAAAGCACGGGGTATTAATGAAGATAATCCCTACATCGGTATGGCCCCAGTATCCTATGAAGACTACTACGAAATAATGGATGTGCAGATGAGGGGACGTTATCCCATCAAGATTCCAGGGGAAGTAGTGGATAATACCTTCAAAGATGTGGTTGGTATTGCCTACGCTAAAGAGTCCATCATAGAATCCTGCATTATAGGTAAGGGTATCTTTGTTTACGGCCCCCCCGGTACCGGTAAGACATTTGTGGTCAGCAAAATGCCGGACTTATTACCGCCACTGATAATTCCAAAATTTATAGAATTCGGGGGACGGATAATACAGATCTATGACTCCAGTTTCCACAAAAAGTGTGATGAACAACCTGATGATCCTCGATGGGTTAAAATATATGCCCCATTCGTTCTTACCGGGGCAGAATTAAGTCTAAATAAACTGGAGACTAACTACAATCCTAATAAAGGAGTATATGAAACTTCTCCTATTATTAAGGCTAATGGTGGAATTTTACTAATTGACGACTTGGGAAGGCAGAGAGATGACCACGAACTAATTCTTAACCGTCTTATTGTTCCTATGGAAAACAACAAAGACCTGATCTATGTGAGGGGTATACCAGTAGTGGTACATTCCCACTTTATCCCAGCATTCTCCACCAACCTAGACATCAGCATCATGGATGAAGCCCACCTCCGTCGAGCTCCCCTACATATCTTCCTTAAAAATCCAGATGTGGAGGAAGTAAAAGAGGTTTTCCGTCGAAATCTAGAACAACTCCAGGAAGACTATGAAAAGGATGTTCTAAACCGATTCAGCAAGGTCTATGAAAAACTTAATGTCGGTGGTGAAGGTCTGGAACCCAGCTTTGCCCACGCCCGTGATGTGGCCCAGATATGCCAAGCAGTGCGGATTAATAAGGATAAAAACATTATAGACATTGAAGTCCTGGAAGAGGCACTTGAAAAGCATGTGCTCATCGTACTGCAAAGAATGAAAATAGATATAAGTCAAATCGCCAAAAAAACCCGATCCTTCCGGATAAAAACACCAGATATAGAAGAGGCTACACAGGCATTATCCGACTTCGGATCCATAGTAATCTCCAATGAGAAAAATTCATTGATTGCTGACTTGGAAGAAAATATCACTCCGGTGGTACTGGTAGATTATTTGACGAAAAGGGGCATTCATGTTAAGAAAATCGAAGTTATTGCTGAGTCAGATAAAGAACTTCGAAGAACCATACTGGGATGGTAGTTTAATTTTTATTAGTTTATTTAAATCGATTTTAATTAAGAATGGGATGCTACCCGTTACGGTGATTTTTTGAAACACCATTATGTCGAATTAGTGGCTATACTACTTGGTGTAGCTATTTTGATGGTATCTTTGTCTTCTGGGAGTGCAGGTATTGAAAAAAGCCATTTTAATAATGGAGAAGTTTCTTTTGACTATCCCTCCCATTGGCAGCGAATAAACCATTCTGATTCTAAACTGGTTACCTTTGAAGATCTTAATTCTGGATTTAAATTAGGGGTAAATAGAGAAGTAGCTCCGCAAGGATGGGTTAAACCAAAAAATTTCATCAATAACCTATCCGAATCTGGTGAATATAAATTAAAATTAGTAAAACAGGAAAAGATAATGGTAAATGGAACTTCCGTTTATGAGAATACCTATCAATTGGAATCTGATCAGAATATTAGCCAGATCAGGGAAGTTTGGCTGGAAAAAAATAACGCAATATACAGCATTATATTTTCTGATCCTCCTGTAGCTAAGAAAGATTTTCTAGAAAATCTGATAAACACCAATCAGCAGGGGATAGATATGGTGCTGGAGAGCTTTGCTGTATCTGATTCCCAACTAACGGACGATGGGGTATGGGGAGAAATTTCATTTCCTTCCCAGGGAATCAGTTGGAAAATTCGTTCAGATACTGTGAATGAGTATAATTCAGTTTACCATTATCCTGAAAGTTCTTATACCGGTTTTAATGGAACGGTAGGATTACTTGGCCATCACACCTTATATTCTGCTCCCTTCGCCAATATCCACTTATTAGAAATAGGTGTACCCGTAGTAATAAAGGATTACTTAACCCAGAAAACATATACCTATGAGGTGACTTCCGTAGGTGATATTAAATGGGACTACAAAAATAATCCCATAGACTTCCCATTGGGCAGCCCAGAATTAACTCTGGTTACCTGTTGGCCCCCCGGAACTGACCAGGGAGCTTTTATGGTTCACGCCCGTCTTAAATCCATTGAAATGCTTTAGAAATAGATTTAAATATTCTAAATATTTTAAATGATTATATGATACTGAATATGAGGTGATATCATGGCAGATTCAACTGTAATTGCTGGTTCATTAATTTACTCACATATAATACCTCCCTTAATGGGTTTTATTGGAATTATACTCATCTGTAGTGGGATAATGGATAGAAAAACTAAATATACCCTAGCTGGAGTGGCTTTATTTATGTTAGCCGGATTGTTACCTTTCCTTATTCTACCTCTAATATTAGGGACCTAATTAAGGACCTAGATAAACTTAGTGGTTGAAGATTAAATTGAATATTTAAAAAAATATCTTATTCTAACCGAAGGTCAGATAAGCTTCAAAGGACCTTGTTCTTCCAGTTTTAAAGATGCTATTTGGGATGCGAAAATTCCACACCTTTCCGGGTCAGATGAATCTAGTCTTTTAATTGCATAGGCAGCCATGTAACTATCACCAAGACCAGTTGGATCCACTGTTTTATGAGGGGGAACAGCAGGAATTCTATGGACTTTGCCCAGCCTACTTGAATAGATTAGTGATCCCCTATCTCCAAGAGTAATGATTACCTCTTCTGGACCATGTGCTGCCAGTTTTTGGGCGATGATCTCCAGTTCAGAGTAGCCAATACCCAGGACCATTCTTGCCTCTAACTCATCCATGAAAATGATCTTTAAGAGGGGAAGGAATTTATGATAATATTTCCAGGGCCTTAAAACTACTTCAAAATTCTCCAAATACCTCATATAACCCTGAATACCCATGTAGATAGGTATTTCTGTTTGATAAAGATATTCAAGAGTTTCAAGTGGAATATCCCCTGGTGATAGGGGAGAAACTAGAAAAGCATCGAAACTGGTGAGATCCAAACCATTCAAATCATCTATTCTAAGGGGATTGCAAGGTAATTTTGCTCTTTGCTTTCTTTGGTTAGGGTCCTGAGAGGGATAGTAATTCTCGAAAGTAACAGTTTCTTCTCTTAAAGATGCCATGACATTTATTGATGATGGGAAAGAATCAAGAAGGTCCTGATCTTCTTCACCAACGGTTACTAATGCGGTGGCATCCACTCCTAGGGCATCCATTACACCGGCATGATAGTATACCGGACCTCCAGTAGATTTATAGGTGTATCCCTGCCTGATGATGGTGTCCCGGGTGACAGGGCCCATAAGCAAAAACCTAGTCATTTTAACCTCATTTCAACATAGATACTAATAATTATATTTTAAACGATTGAATCAAGTTTTATTTTTCCGTTATGGAGGGCAGAACCAACTAATACTTTATTCACTCCCAAATCATAAAGACTTGCCAGTTCCTCTCCTTTAAGACCCCCACCTACTATCAAAGAGGTTTTAAGTTTATTGAACTTCAGGATTAACTCCTCGTTAATACCGGTAAATGTTCCTACACGGGATATATCCAATAATATTATTTCTCTAGGTTGAAATTTGTTTATCCAGTCAAATAAGTCCTCAAATCCCAGGAAACTGGTTTTACTCAGGACTTTTCCATCTTTTACATCCACACTTAAAATAAGTCTGTTTGGATCCAGCTTCTGGAAGATCTGACTAAGATCCTGGAGGTTTTTCAGTGTTTCAGTGCCCACAATAACCTTCTGAGCATAGTTAAGAGCTTTCGTCACGGTATTAAGATCATTAGCTCCACAGTCCAGCATAACCGGGAGAAAATGATTTATTTCTGCCACTAATTCCAGATTAGAACCATAATTCCCAATAGAGTCCAAATCAGCAATGTATACGTGGTTAAAACCATGATCGCGGAATTTGTGGGCAATTTCAACTGGATCAGCCGATTTATGAAAAATAGTTTTAAGCGCTTGGTAAGTTTCTCTTTTCCCAGATTTACCTGAAACTGCTATTTTATCCTTTAAATCCAGTACTGGTATAATCATTGTACCATCCATTTTAATCAATAATAATCCTTTGGCAAAAGACAGATAAAGATTTGTAGAAGATTAATTATATAGTTTTATTAAGAGCTTTAATATATTTATATAAGGTAAAGGCCATAGAATAGGAATAGTTATAACAAATATTCATATAGGTATACAGTTGAATACCAGATTAGAGTAATGGTGTTATGATGATTAGTAAGAATGAAATAATGGAAACTGTTCAGGAAAATGATGTGGAGTTCATCAGACTTTGGTTTACCGATCTTAACGGTATACTGAAAAGCTTTGCCATAACCAACGATGAACTTGAAAACGCCCTAGAACGGGGCATGGGCTTTGATGGATCCAGCATTACCGGCTTTCAGGATATAGAAGAGTCAGACATGATAGCCATGCCCGACCTAAACACCTTCTCTATTTTGCCATGGAGGCCCAGAGAAAAGGCTGTGGGCCGTATGATATGTGATGTACTGCAGCCAGGCGGTGATCCATACGAAGGAGACCCCAGATATGTCTTAAAAAGAGCCCTGGCCCGTATGGAGAAGATGGGATTTGATCACTTTTATGTAGGTCCTGAACTAGAGTATTTCTACTTCAAATCACCCGAAAGACCAGAACCACTGGATCATGGGGGTTACTTTGACCTAACTCCCCGGGACTTGGCTTCTGATCTACGTAGAGATACCGTACTGGCCCTTAAAAATCTGGGCATAAATGTGGAATACTCCCACCACGAGGCCGCTGTCTCCCAGCACGAGATAGATATGCGCTACGATGATGCCCTGAAAATGGCTGATAACATGGTAACCTACCGGTTGGCGGTGAAGGAAATAGCCAGCAACCACGGCGTATATGCCACCTTCATGCCTAAACCCATCTTTGGTGAATACGGATCAGGCATGCACACCCATCAGTCGCTTTTTAAGGGAGATAAAAATGTTTTCTTCGATTCCAACGATCCGTTCCATCTTTCTGAATATGCTAAGTCTTACTTGGGTGGAGTTCTTAAATACTCCAAAGAAATGGTATCTATTCTAGCTCCGTGGGTGAATTCCTATAAAAGACTGGTTCCTGGTTACGAAGCTCCGGTCTACGTAGCCTGGTCACGAAACAATCGCTCGGCCCTCATCAGAGTTCCACAGTACCAACCCGGCCGGGAGTATGCAACACGAATCGAAGTTCGATGCCCAGATCCATCGGGAAATCCCTACCTGCAGTTGGCAGTAATGCTCATGGCTGGTTTGAAAGGAATAGAGGAGGAATGTCCTCTGCCGGATCCAATGGAGCTGAATCTTTACGAACTCAATGATGAAGAAAGAATAAAAAAGGGGATAGACATCCTACCATCCAGTCTAGAAGAGGCCATAAGGTATGCTGAAGAGTCAGACTTAGTGGAGGAAACTCTGGGCCCTCATTCGTTCCGAAGATTTATAACCCTTAAAAAATTGGAATGTGAAGAGTATAATCGTCAGGTAACAGATTACGAAATAAAAAAGTATTATCCCATACTTTAATTAAAAAAACCAAAATTTCTATTTTTTTCTATTATTTTTTTCTATTTATTTTTAAAACCCCTAATATGGAAGTAGGACCAATGGCCAGGACCCACTTCCAGAAGGAGGGTTATTAGATTTTCAATAGAATATTTTTAATAGGCTTATCATTAATACGTTTGAGCTTAAGTATTTTTTAGATGCACTGAATCAATATGAAGGGATATATGGCCCAAAAAGGGACCACATTCCCGGGATTTGTCATGGTGTCTGACAAAATTAGTTGTATCTAACCTTTATAAATACTTTTTCATGAATATGTATTACCTATTTCCTAAAATAGACGACATTCTTATTACATGAAATCCATTACCATCTTCAAAAACAAAAAAATCCTAATAAAAATCCTAATCTTCCATAAACTTATCAATTACTAACAGAGCCTGTTTAGCTGCTTCATCAGCGATTTTTTCAGGGTTAGCATGTGATAGTTCATCTAAAAAGAGTTCCACTGTTACATCCGCATCCAAACCATCGTTGAAGGTAAGTTCCACATTTATATCCATATCAATCAATTCTTTCTTGGATAGTTTGGAAAGAATGTGATCCTGGGCGGCCTGAGCCGCCACAGTGGAAAGTTCATCCAGTTCAGTTTCAGAAAGTTTCCTCAATTACCCATCCCCGGTTGCATCCCGGTGGTTTGCATGGCTTCCTGTATGGATTCCTGCATTTCCTGCAGTTTTTTCATGACCCTCTCTTCCTGACGCTTAATGGTCTTCTCTCTAAGCTGGAGTGTTTCCAGTTTTTCCTCTAGTTCCCCGGTTAAAGAAACCTTTTCGACCTTTATAAGAAGGTTACCAGCAGTTTTGTAAACATCCGCATCATCTTCTGCTTTTTTTAATTCTTCCAAAGCCTTTTCTGCCTCGCGGGTTTGTAAATCAACGTTTTGTTTCTGCATGGATATGGCCTGGGCCTGTTGCTGCATTTGCTGGAACTGGGCCAGTTGATGCTGAATATTTTGGGGTATCTCCATTTTATTCACCTCAATGTTTCTTGTTAGTGCTCTATTAATGTTTTTAAGTCTATTTATCAACTAATCCTATTATCAATCACATTAGTTTAACTTTAATAACTGGCAGGATAAATTTATCCACCTTAAATAAGAGTTAACGGATGCTCTTAATGAGGTGGAATCTCTAGCCTGCACTTCCAGGGTGACGGTTTTATCCTTGATTTTCACCCAACTCGTGGTTCGAGAGGAGTTTGAAGATTTTATTTCCGGTTTCAAGGCTCCATATAGTATTTCAGCCTCTTTCTTGGTATCTAGTTCAACTTCAAGTTGTATATCAACTCCCTGAAGAATCACTCCCATACCACTCCTTTCCAGTCTTTTAGATAAATTCTGGGCCGGACTAACTTTCCTTGGTTATCGTAAAACTCCATGACCGTCCTTGAGCCTGCCTCAGTTTTTTTCACCCAGATTAGATCGGAATTTTCATGGTTGGCTAACCTAATCTTGAGGAAGTCACTCAGAAAGTCTTCGAGTTCTGGTTCGTCACAACGGAGAGTTAAATTTTTGGTTTGAATCTTCCCCAAAGGTTGAGAAAGGTCCGTACTGATTAAAATATACGCTTCTGGCCCCTCATTGCCCGTGAAAAACTCCAGACGACTGGGGTTGCCATTTCTCTCCGAAATAACCATCACATAATCAAGGCCAAGTTCTTTAGCCTTCAAGAAAACTTCGCGTAGGCTCATTTTTCCCCGATTAAGATATCGGGATGGTAAAACCCTTTCCAAGGTACGACCAAAGCTCCTAGTTCGTTGTGATGGTTTCCGGGAGGTGGTTATTAACATGCCAATTTATCGGGCCTTAACAGACCTTCGAACCGGAGGTATTTCTTTGAAAAGTATTCTATAACGGCAACTGGGACACTTCGATTCTGTGTATCCCTTTACATCTACCAGAGTACCGCACTTTGAGCATTTATACAACTATAATCCTCCAACTATCCGTTTTATGTTACGAGCAGCGGTTTTACCCACTGGTGTGGAGGGCATGTAGGCTCCACCAGTAAAGACCGTATTGCACTTTTTGCACTTCCAGATTCCTCGAGAAACCCTCTTCACAGCGGGTCGATCACATTGAGGGCAGATGTGCTTCTTCTTCATATTTTCTTCAATGGTCCTAACGGTTTTCTTTGCTTTCCTACCATAACGAGGACCGAATCTGCCGGTTATACCGACTTTCTTGGTTCTTGCCATAAATATCACCTTGATTTTAGATTTAACTGTTTAAATAGTATTTCATTTTTTTAAGACTCCGGAAGGTACTTGAAAAGTTCTTTAGTTTTTTCTTGAGCCATATCAATGGCCTTAAGAATTTCTTCCTTCTCAAAGGGTCTTTCTCCACCCTTTTGCATGGAGCAAATAGTACCATCACTGCGTATACCTATGGATATACGCGCTCCCATGATACTTTCTTCTTCTAGTGAGGGGTCTGAAACCAGTTCTTTACCGATCTTGGCCATAGTACACATGACGGTTTTATCTTTAAGAGGTAATGGTTGCATGTTTTCATAATCAATTACCACTTCATCATCCTGAACTGTTGCGGTGGGTATTTTGGTGTCCATTAGAGCAGCCATGGCCCCCAGGGCAGCTGCATCCATGAGGTTACCATCGTAGTCCACCACGTGCATGTCAATAAAGATCATCCATACTTTTTTTCCAGGAATAAGGACCATGTTTTCCAGATCAATGATCTTACCTTCCCTTATACCACGGTCCGTGACCCTGGAAAGTTCTACGGAACGCTCATCAGGGGGTCCGGGTTCGAAGTTGGGAGCAGCCATAGGCAACAGTTCAGAGTTGGTCATGAAAACTCCTACGTTAGGAGTGTCAGGGAATGGTTCGCCGATTTGGGGTTTGATACCAATCATTATTTGGGTGTTGCCTATTTTAACCCTTGCAGAACCTTCTGCCTTTTTGATCACCCCTGTTTCCAGAGATATTTCCCGGTACTGGTCTAGAGCTCGACCATCAGTTCTTTCACCCTTGTTTATGAGGTTAGTTACACTTGTTCTAGTAATTTCAGGAACTACAGGCTGCATCTTAATCACCACCATACCTGTTCTTTATGGCCTTTTTCTGTTCTTCACTAATTTTCATACAGCCTTCTTTAGCCAGATCCAGGGCCTGTTCAAACTCGTCTTTGGTCAGCTGACCATCCATCTGCAGTAATGTGATCTCGCCGGTACGCGGCATAATGGCTACGGGAACATCCGCTTCCCCTTCTTTATCTTCCCATTCAGAAAGATCCATAACTACCTGGCCGTTTGACTTTCCTGCGGCACAAGCCACTACCATATCCCGCATGGGAATTCCGGCATCAGCCAAAGCCACGGATGCAGCAGTTATACCTGCGCAACGAGTGCCCCCTTCTGCCTGAAGCACCTCAATGAATACATCAATGGATGATCTGGGGAATTTTTCCAGAAATACTGCCGGAGAAAGTGCTTCAGAGGTGAGTTTAGATATTTCCAGTGACCTGCGGTCTGGACCCGGTCTTTTCCTATCTTCCACTGAAAAAGGAGCCATGTTATATCTACAGCGCAGTACCGCCATGTTAGGCTTTAAAAATCGGCGAATGTGAAATTCTCGCGGCCCGTATACCGCGGCTAAAACTTTATTGTCGCCAAATTCCAGATAAGCAGATCCATCTGCCCTTTCCAACACTCCAGCCTCTATTTTTAATGGCCTTAACTCATTAAAAGCCCTACCATCTGGCCTTTCGGAGCTTTTTGCTTCTAAATCGCGATTGGTTATAATAGTATCACCCCTATTGAATTAATTCCTCTTTGAAATCTTCTTCCTCTTCTTTCTCTGCTTCCGCTTCCTCAATTCCAAGAAGCTGATTTAACATTTCCCGAACCCGGTCGGTTAAGCCGGAGGTGTGTGCTTCTGCTTCAATGGTTTTTATTACCTTTTCCACAACTCTCTCCATTTCTGGTTTTCCTTTTACCCATACCAGGCCATTCTGACCCACCACTACTTCACATTTGGTGTGGTCTTTGATCATGTTTATCATAGATCCCTTCTTACCTATCAGGCGGGGAACCTTAGTGGGAGTTATTTCCACCAATATTCCTCCTCGGAATTTACCCAGGCCACGTCCTTTAAGGCCCAGTTTAACCTTTTTAACCTCATCAACATCAACTACCCGCATGAACAGTATGTCGCCTACAGCGAAGGCCTTGTTCATATCTCTTTTTTCCCTTCCGAAGACATCGGAAGCAGGCAGGATCCCTGAATAAGGAGAGTTAATATCCACATTCCACATGGAAAACCTTACTTCGGTGATCTTTCCAATGACCACATCCCCCCTTTTGGGAATGTACTTGCTTTGCAGGGGCAGAACACTAATTTTATCATCACGTATGGCTACCAGCCCTACTAGGGCAGAACAAACCTTAGAATCATCTTTAAAAGTTCCCCGCCCAGCGTAGTATTCTCCTTCGGCCAGAACTTCCCCTGGAACCACTATATCCTTATCTTCTACTAATATCACTTTGTGCCTCCTTCAACAGGCCTAAAAAAGAAGTTTATTTCATTAATTTAGTTTCCACTTGTCCATGAGTAATCTCGCTCAATTTCTGGTAGAAACTCTCCTGTAGACCACCGGGTATCTCCACCACTGCAATCCAGGAGCCATCTTGCTGCCATTCTTCTTTTTTGGTTTCTCCATATTCTGGTATTACGCCATAGACTTTCCCCGTGGCCTCTCCCGGTATCTTGATAACCACTCTAACCTTTTCGAATCTAATTGGAATTTTAGTGCGAATGGCCTTTAAAACCGTGTTAACTTGTTCATCCACACTTTTAAATGGATCAACATGAATTTTAGCTTCTTCCATGGCTATTTCTATCCTTCTCGCAGGATGGGGAAGTTTAGTCTGGGGATTTATGGCTTCTCGGGATATTTTGGCCACTATACTTCTTCTCTTTTCCTCCTGCATATTCCTTCTTTGCTGGGCGGTGAGCTGTACATTTCCTTTCTGAAGAATAGTAGCTGCCGCCTCCAGGGGGTCTGCAGTCTGGAAGGCCTTCATCATAGCTTCTTCGGAAGCTTTATCCCCTTTTTTGGCGTCTTTAAAAACCTCTTCCACGGCCAGTATTTCATCAATATTGATTGGCTTTCCCCTTTTAAAGTCAGATGCCAGATCTGGATCTACCAGAACTTCAAATCGCTCCCCGTAATATTCTAATCGGGCTATAACCGCATCTTCAAGGGATACCATAATTTATTCCTCTTCTATCTCGTCCTCCTTGGACTTTCTGATGAGGAGTTCTTCTACATGTTCAGACATCTCATCATCACTTAGTTTACGGTAACTGTGGGTTTTTTGCTCAATAACAGCGATTTCTACACTTTCATTGGTAGTTTTACCCTCAGTTGCTTCGTAAATTGCATCTAAGGCCAGTTCCATGGCATCGGCGAGCGTTATATCTTCGGCATAATTTTTTTCGAATACTTCCATAGCGACTGCTCTTCCTGCTCCAATTGCAGTGGCTTTATATTCTATAAGAGCACCACTGGGGTCAGTTTCGAAAAGACGGGACCCATTATCATTGACACCTCCAATGATAAGCGCTGATCCAAAGGGCCTTACTCCCCCATGTTGAGTGTACATCTGTTTCATGTCACAGATCTTTTTCGCCAGGATCTCCACGGCGATGGGTTCGTTGTAGGTTATCTTGTTTATCTGTGATTCCAATCGGGCTTTTTCTATTAGTGCCCTGGCATCAGCTACCAGACCAGAGGTGGCGGCTCCAATATGGTCATCTACCTGGAATATTTTTTCTATAGATTGGGGTTCAACCAGTTTGCTGGTGGGTCGTTTATCCACCACCAGTACTACTCCCTCACTTGATTTTACCCCCAACGAAGTGGTACCTCTTTTAACAGCTTCTCTGGCATATTCAACCTGAAATAATCTTCCATCAGGGCTGAAAATAGATATACCTTTATCGTATCCTGCTGCTCCTTGTAATGGTTGCATGGTTTATACCTCTCATATTTTGATGAAGAAATGAACCTTACCAAGATTTGGTTTCGGTAAGAATAAAACTATCCATTCAATCATCTACTTCCTTTAATTTAATAAACTTTTTTACTGCAGAGTTAATGGTACCCGAAATTCCTATGGTGAAAAAAACCACCTTTTTCCCATTGAATCGGGTTACAACTGGTAATATGGCCCGTACCTCATCTAAAGATTCTCTTCTACATCGAATAATGCCCCGAATAATATAATCATCCGAATGAGGACAGTCCCAGACTTTAAGAACCCATAAATCAAATTTACTGGTCCCGCAAACCCCATAAAGATGTAGAGATGTATCCCATAATATGGAAATCACATCCTCCCTTTTTAGTGGTTGCTGAGATACGGCCTCAAAGGCCAGGTATCTTTTCTTCTCTCTAAGATGGGTGGGAAGTATCTTAAGCTTCATGGATTCACTAATTTTATCTTTTTACTGGGTTTACAATATTTGGTACCACTAAAATATTGATACCTCTAACTATTCCAGAAGACGTACCCCGGATGATATTATTTGGTGTCTTAATTGATTTTTTTCAATAATGGCCTCTGGAACATTTGATAAAGAAGAAAAGGCAGTTTCTTTATCCATCCCAAAACAGGAGGACAGGGCCATCAAATCTCGAGGACTGCGAAGGTCGTAAATAGAACGGGCCCCGCTAGTTATGACCAGAGAAAAATCATACTTTGCTTTCAATTTCATAATTTCTCTGAATTGTGCTAAAATCTTTTGACGACGATGATTCCGGTTTCGAAGGAAATATCCAATGTTAATTTCCACAGCCACCCCATTCTCTGCTGCCTTTTTCGCCAGAATATGGTTGAAGCCACTGTCTTTCCTTCCCTGATAAGGATGGGCCAACACATCAACCCTAACATCCTCCACAGCTGCTCGGTTAATTTTTAAATCTCCTCCATGTACCAAAAGGACATCCGTACTATTCCTAAACCTTTGAATCTTTCTTTTTAGGTCTTCCGGATTTTTAGCCCGAACCTCAACACCTTCAAAAGTAGAAATCTTAGCCCTAATATCAGAATTTTTATAATCTTTTGATGGGCCTTTGGGCCCGTTGGAATGTGAAGATAGCTTTTCAGATGATTTTACCAGAACCAACCCCTGATAACCCATTTTCCAGGCATCTTTGGTAATTCCCGGGTAATAATGAACGTGAAGATCAATGAACATTCTCTTCACCAAATATTTGTCGGGCTATCTTCAAAGCAGGGTCTTTACGGGCGGGATAGGCAGCCAACTTAAGTTTCAGATGGATGGCATCTCCATGCTCCACCACCTTCATTTCGCCTAGATAGGCTCTTTGTTTGTCGAATCTTAAAAACAAGTTACCTTTATCATCTATTTTATTCTCGAGGCTTCTTAAGATTCTTTTTTTATCTGAAGTTTTGATGTTCTCCAGACTCTGTAAAAAAGCTTTTACATCACTTTTTTTGTCAGTTTTACCCTTAAGAATAATAACTTGATTTTTATAGTGACCTTCTATGAGTTCCTTCACAGGTTTAGAAAAGGGGAGGATGTTTGAAAGTGCCGTTCGCACCCTATCCTCATCTTCAGTTCCATAAACTAGGGTTCGATAGGCAATGTTATGAATCATGGCCCTTCATCCCTAAAAATTGATCTAGATAAAGGAATTTCGGTTTAAGGAATAAGGACAGGAATTACCTGACCTTTTCTTTTCCTTTACCTCTTCCTTTTAATCCCCTGTTTTTCTTCCCTTCACTGGTAAGGCCCCTAAATACTCGGCCTTTTTTGTTTGATTGACAGATCCAGTTAATCTTTGGATCGTTTTTAATGACCGGGTGGTGGGGATCAACCAGTATGACTTCGTAGAACTGGTACTTTCCGTCTTCCCATACCCAGTAGGAGTTCAAAACTTCCAGATTAGGGTAATTACGAGATACACGTTCTTCAGCTATGCGCTGGATGGATTTTTTAGGGGTGATCTTTTTTACACCCATCCTTTTAGGTTTTCTACCTGCGGTGAAACGAGTTTTCCTTCTTCCACCACGACGTACCCGTGTTCTTACTACCACGTAGCCTTTTTTGGCCTTGTAGCCCAGGGAACGTGCCCGGTCAATCCGGGTGGGTTTGTCGATCCTCTGGATAACACTTTCCTTTCTCCACAGGGGAGCTCGTTTCTGCATCAGTTCTTTGACGTAAGAGTCGTCAGGGTTATTCCAAGCTTTACTAATATACTTATACATGTAATACACCTCTTTTGTTCAGCTTTCGCCACATCCACGGGATTATTTCCCAAAAAGAGTTTCGCTTCAATAATAGCGAATATTGTTATTAGGTCAGGGGTATTTAAAAAGGTTTGGGCTGATTTTTCCTTCTTTTAGATCCTGCCAACTAAATCCTTAGATCTAAATCGGATCATCGGAGTCTTCTTATATACAGGCGGGCCCAGGTAAAGGCCACTATACTTCCCGTGGTATTACCAGCAACGATCCCCCACCACACTCCCTGCTGCCCCCAACCTAAAAGGATGGCTAAGGTATAGGCGAAGACTGCTACAAATACAAATTGCCTTAAAACGGTCAATATGAGTGAATTTATTCCTTTACCCACTCCCTGGAATATAGAGCCGGACATAACTCCTGGAGGTACAAATATGTAAAAAACACACATCACCTGAAGGAAAGCAGCGATTATAGGTGCTAGATGGGCTGTCTGTGGCGAATAGGCAAATATAAGGGAAATATAATCTGCTAGAAGGAATGTTATAGTGCTTGTGAGGAAAGCAACACCCAGTCCAACCTTTATTGAATAATTATGAGCAATTAAAAGGTTTTTAGTATTTCTAGCCCCATATGAAACCCCAGCCACCGCCACCACGGAGGTTCCCACCGCTATGATGGGTATGATAGCCATCATTACCACTCTCCACCCGGCAGAATACACCGCCACTGCATCAGTACCAGCCACAGTTACCAGCAATCCATTTAGGATAGCCACCACCGATGACATTACTAAAAATTCAACACTGGCTGGTAATCCAACCCCTAAAATGGATTTAACTACCCTAATGTCTGAGGTAAAATTTTCCCATGACAAATTGATGTAAGTGTCTCTCTTTTTTAAAAACCAATATAAAATGACTCCTGAAACCAGAGCCTGGGATATTAATGTTGCCCATGCTGCTCCAGCAATACCCAGTCCCGCTGGGTAAATCAGGATAGGATCCAGAATTATATTGACTACAGTGGATATGATCATGGCATGCATAGTCCTCTTGGTATCCCCTTCAGAACGCAGAATTCCATAGGCCGCACCAGTGAAGATGGTGAGGATGGTACCAGCAAAGACAACTTGACCATAACTAACAGCCAGTTCTATTGTGTTTCCAGCTCCCAGGAATAATAATAAGGGTCGGAGGAATATCTCCAGGCCGATGGTCATGATAATCGAAATAATGATGGTAATGACAATAACATGCATGGCGGTGTTGTTTACACCATCCTGATCACTAGCCCCAATACAACGAGAGATAGCAGAGGTGGCCCCGGCTCCTATACCGTTAGATAGGCCGATTAATATCATGAATAGTGGAGTTACAAAACCCACTGCGGCCAAGGCATCTCCCCCCAATCCAGAAACCCAGATAGCATCCACCAGATTGTACATGGATGATAAAACCATGGCTACAATCAGGGGGCCGGATAACTTTAAAATTGCCCTTTTTGGGTCGCCAGTAATTAAGGAAACCCCTTCAGTCACTTCGGTGTTCGTAGAATCTATAGATTTATCTTTTTGCAAGTTGATTACCTAAAAAATTTAAATAATGAAATGGCCGCATTCTTCTAAAATAGAGGATTAAACAGTACTCCATATTCTTCCAGCCATTATATTCTTTACATCTGAATGTTTCTCTACATCTGAATGTCATTCATGTAAATGATGGCAAAAATTAGAAGAAAATCAAATTCATCATAAAATAGTTGGATAACATGGTATATAAAATTGTGGTGGTATTTAGAACATGTACTAATCCAAGTAAAAATCACCTAAAATAGGAAAAGGGTTAAGGTTCTTGCCTTACCCTGAATCATTATTCTCTATTGAATTATTCCCCTAAAATATCGTAAAGGGTACGCATGGCCTTGGTGAATGGAGGGTTACCAGAAGTTAATAAAACCACCCTCAAAACATCTACAATTTCGTCCTTAGAAACTCCAAATTCCTTAATGGCACTTTGCATTTGCTTCCTCATGGCCCGATCATCAGAGGCTGCTGCAGTGATACCCAGGGCTATTAGCTTCTGAGTACGGTATTCCAGTACTTTACCTGTATAAGCTGCTTCGTTAAGAGCAACAACTGCCCCATAGATGTCCGGATAATCTCTTTTAGCGTGATGTATACCCTTACCATAAAAAACGTCTTCTTTCATAGAATTTCCTCCATAAATAATCTTATTACTCTTATTTTATGTTTTTGTTTCTTATATAATTTTTTGTATGAAATTTTTGATGAATCTAATCCATAATATAATGACTAAACAGTGACAAATTTAATTTCACAAATCAAAGTTGGAAGTATTAAAAATTCGGCAAAGATTTTAAATGTCATTTTTAAGTTTAATTATCAAAAATCCATTCCGTAATAAGACCAGAACGTTACTGGCTGTGGTAGGCATAGCCATAGGCATTGCCACCATCGTGGCCCTGGGGATAATCACCGATGGACTTAAAGCATCCACCGAGGAAACCCTAAAGGCTGGAGGTGCAGATTTCACAGTTGTTGAAGCCAACGTGTCCGACATGTTTCTTTCTCAAATTGACGAAAAGTATACTGATAAAATTAAAAATATCAGTGGGGTAGAAGATGCGGTAGGGGTGTTAACTGCAGTGCAACCCGTGGGAGGAAATCCCTATTTCGTGGTGATAGGCATCGATCCCGATAAACTATCTCTGAGTGGTATGAAAATCACTTCGGGAACCCAGTTTGCTGCAGAAGATGAAAAAGAAGTTATTATAGGCAAAGTAGCTGCCGAAAAGTTGAATCAAACCGTTGGAACCAACATGACCATTGGAAAAGAAGAATACAAGATCGTGGGGATCTTTGAAACTGGGGACTTGCAGCAGGATGGAGGGGCCTTCATCTCCCTTGAGAACCTGCAAAAAGTGGAAGAAAAATCAGGTAAGGTAACCATGGTCTATGTAAAGATCAAAAAGGATGCTAAGGTAGAATATGTGACCAAAAGCGTTGAAGACCAGTATGGAGAGAATATAACCACCATATCTTCCCTGGAAGATTTACAAAATGTTGATCAGGGTTTAAACACAATCGACACTGCATCCTGGGCAATATCACTCCTGGCCATTGTAATTGGAGGAATAGGGGTTATAAATACCATGATAATGTCCGTATACGAGCGTACGCGTGAGATCGGTGTTTTGAAAGCAGTGGGCTGGAAGGACCGAAGGATACTTTCCATGATCTTAGGTGAATCAATTGTATTAACCTTTTTAGCAGGAATAGTTGGAATTATTTTGGGCCTGGTGGCTATCCAGGCTCTAATAGCCATGGGCATGGGAGGCTTTATTCAGCCAGTATACTCCCCCCAAGTATTCTTAAGGGCCTTGGGAGTGGCATTAACCGTGGGATTAATAGGTGGATTCTATCCTGCCTATCGTGCCAGTCGTTTACCACCGACTGAAGCTTTACGCTATGAATAACTGAAAAATCCATTGAAAGAAAATTTAAGAACAATTAATTTAGAAAAATGGAAAAGAATTAATATCTAAAGGAATATCTAAAGGGGCCCCTTATCAGGATGCCCTTCCCTCATACCCATTCCTGCCTCTCTTTTAAATTTATCTGGTTTGAAAATCATTTTAACTAAATTCTGGGCGTGTTCTCGTGCTCGGTTATCGGCCAGGAATTTGAGGTCCTTCTCATCCACACCCTCATCTTCATGGACGAAAACCTCCAATATATGAGTATTGGTCATTAACTGGGCCTGTATGAGTCCGGTGGATGCTTCATGGGCACATGTTTTATCCATTTTTTCTGGACCCGGCATTCCCAGGGCCATGACCATTTCACATCCTTCTTCTTCAATTAATTTCTTGCAGGCCACAGGTAAGTCCTTAACACCAGGTACAGTGCGCCTTATAATCTTTAAGTTACCCACATGCTGTTTTATTTCATCCACAGCTGCAGAGGCCATGTCGTAGCGTGCGAAGGTAGTGTCACATATTCCAATCTTCATATCTATCACTTTATTTACATAGTCTCTTTTGATGGTTAATCATTTTCGGTAGGCGCTCCAAAGCATTTGTTGGATGAATTAACTTAAGGATTGTACCTCACTCAAATCCATAGGCAGAGGTATGAAATTTTATTAACCTCTAAAAACATATAATAAAGATGAAAACAGTTTAAATTAACCTAATAGGGGGGTATTTATCTTGAAAAAATATTTTTTAGCCATCATACTGCTGTGTGTAGTGGTGGCCGCGTCAGGTTGTTCCATGCAGGGTACTGGATCAGGGAAAGTGGTCAACCAGACAAAAAGTGTTAGTGGAGTAAATCAGGTGTCTTTGGACGGAATTGGTACTTTAATCATACAACAAGGTGACCAGGAATCCTTAACCATTGAAGCCGAAGACAATATCATACCTCATATACAGAGCAATGTGAACAGCAACCAATTGGAAATCAGATATGATACCAACACGCCTACTCCGACTAAAACCGTGAAGTACCACTTAACCCTAAAGGACCTGAATAGCATCTCTCTATCTGGAGCTGGAAAGTTAGAATCCCTGGGACTTAAAACCAGTAGTCTGACCTTATCTATTAATGGGGCGGGTGAAGGTAACATGAGTGGTTTGGATCTTGGCAAATTGACCGTGAACATATCTGGAGCCGGTAAAGTGGTCATGGCCGGGAAAACCACTGAACAAACTGTTACCATATCTGGAGCAGGAGAATACTTTGCCAGGGAGCTTCAAAGTAAAACCGCCACCATGACCATAAACGGAGCCGGTAAAGGAACTTTGAATGTCAGCGGAGTCTTAAACGCAATTATCAATGGTGGAGGGGAAATCAACTACCTTGGCAATCCTCAATTAAACCAGCAGATTAATGGGGCAGGCAGCATAAAACAGGTTGCCTAAAATCCCTATTTTTATTTTTTTAAAAAAAAAACGTTATTTCTTAAGAAAAAAAAAGTTGAGTCATAAATTTTTTAAATATAAAAAAAAGTTAAATTTGGATTTAGAATCCAAATGACTTTTCTAAAAGGTCTAGGTTAACGTATCCTTCCCGGAATACTTCACCAGTTCTGAGATCGTTTATCACTACCTCCGCTGGTGCAAACATGCCCTTATCGATCTGGTAGAAGTCGAAGTTAGCTTCTTTAAAGACCTCATAAAATGGTTTTCCATAGCCATCAGCAGCAGATGAAGGGAGTTTCTCAGCCAACGATTTAATGTCGTCACCTTCCTCAGATTCTAGATAGTAATAGGTTCTTCCCCCGAATAATACAGCATCATTGGTTTTTCCCATGGCTTTCAGGCCATCGGTGTCAACGGGAGCGATAGGTGCTATACCTGCTGCGTATTTAACCTTGTTCACATCAAAATGAAGGGCTTCCAACATTTTGTAGGTACCATTCTCCACCACTCGGCCGGATATTTGTATGGAACCTACCAGAGAGGAAGTCGGAGCGACCAGTAAGTAAACATTTTCCGGTGCCACACCACAATCCTGGGCAATGGCTTCCGTTACCTCCACGCCAGGTAAGGTGTCTGCTTCCAGGGTAAGGATGGCTAGGTCGGCTTCATCCTGGTATCCTATCTCTTCATAGGTTTCAGCTGGTTTAAGGGCTAAGGCCCGGGCAGGTCCAGATCCCAGGGCGAAGAAGTCACCTACACTGACAGACCATCCTGCTTTCTGAGATCCCAAAGTAGATATAGATGGGAAATCCGTTTTAATCTTCACAGCAGGCAGTGCCAGTGTTTTTGAGAGGTCTCCAGGGATGGATATGCCCACATCGGCCAGTCCGCCCAGACAAACTTTGGTATACAGTTCACCGGCTTTAAAACTCCCCGTTACATTTACCCCTGCATCTATGATGGTTGAACCATTCTCTAATTTATCAACAGCCAGGTTAAGCTCTTCGGCCTTTTCAATCATTAAATCCACAGTTTTTTTAGCTTCCAAATTGACACTTAACATTTGTTCACCTCTAAATGAAAGTTATAATCACCTTATTCTCATTCATCCCAGCTAATTTTTAAGTTTTTTTATTTTTTTACGCAGAAAATAATAAATTTTACACTATTTAAGGCCTTTTTATACCCATTAGACCATTTTTGCTTCTTCAAAGTTAACTTCGTAAATGTGGGCACTGATTGAATGGATGGTTAAGGTTCCTACATCCACCCCCACCTTTTCAGCAACGTAGCTAGCCAGATGGGTTAATCCCACTGCATTAGGAAACCAAGCTCCGTATATATCGTGAGAACGCCATAATCCTGTTGTTTGGAGTTTCCCATCCCTAATTTTGAAGTCCACAATGATCATACATGGTACCTCTTCACTCTGAGTGTCAGTGGGAGGATCCCATGTTATGGATATGGCTCTACGTGATTCATTGCAATTTTTTAGACGATTTATAGCCTCCTGTATCTGATCAATACCCTGAAAGTGTTTTCGAAGTCGGTTCCCATAGGTGTATATGAACCCCTGTTGATCATCCGATAAAAACTGTTCAGCATATTTCTCCAGCTTTTCCCCACGCCAGAAGTAACCTTCAGGTATCTCTAATTCAAGGGGCTTCTGGACACTTACCATGGTGTTTAACAGTTCCAATGTCAAGGAACCCCTTTCATCATTGATTTCTACTCCATTAGTTATTATTCTCTTAACCAGGCTCTCCCAACCCGATTTTATGGTGGGAGCTCTTATTAGGATAGCCATTTTACTGCCTCCGTCATATTTTCCAGTTTCTGCTTTGCCGTCTCCCGATTGAGCATTCTCATACCACAATCAGGGTCTATTATCATTTTTTTGTCTCCAATTGAATGTATACCCTTGATAATTAGATTATGAATTTCTTCGGGGCTTTCTACTTGTTTGGTCTTGGTATCAATACAACCGAATCCTATTTTCTTTCTCCCCAGGTCTGCATCTTCCAGGAGTGAAATATTTTTAGAATTTCCAGCAAATTCAAAATCTAAAATATCCACAGGAAATTTAAGTAATTCAGAAAATACGTTGGTTAAGTCACCGCACACATGCATGGCCAGGGGTATCTCCAGTTCTTTACCAAGTATTTCCAGGGCCTGGTAGGCAGTGCTCAGATCAGCCATTCCAGTGGATAGGAAAGGTTCATCTATCTGAATATAGGCTGCTCCTGCCTTTTGCAGATCCAGAGCTTCCTTTTTCAGGGCCACTGCCATATCCAATATAGCCCGAGATCGATCTTCCAGACGATAAAAGCCCTCTATTCGGGAAGACAAAACCATGGTGGTGGGTCCGGTTATGATCCCCTTAGCTCCATAAACTTCTTTTGAAAATTCATTTCCAGTAAAGATGTTGGTAGCTTTTTTAAAACTAGGTTCAATTCTATTAGCAATTTGTAGAGCCTTCTTCAAATCTGATGCACCGATAGAATTTATGGCCGGATTTATTTTTCCAGTTATCCAGGAACTACCTTCCTTATATTCTACTCCCGGGATGGATCGGGCGAAAAGTTCGATCATGCTTCCCCGCACCTGACCATCCGAGATCAAGTTTACTCCTGCTTTAACCTGATCTTGAACTGCTATTTCCAATGCACGATGATAAGGATCATAAGAACCAAAAAAACTGGATAATTTTTGATCCCAGGACGATGGAGAGTGCGGATCTGCCGGATAACTCCCAACCACAGTAGTTAACATGATATCTCCTTAATGAATACTTAAGATAACATCCTATAAAAAATTAATTAAAGGTGATTTTTTGAGCACTTTAGTTATAAAATGCATGAGAAAACTACAATATCAAAAAAACTTTATATATTGATTCTAAAAATAAAAATAACAACTAATACCACAATAAGGGTTATATGGACTTGGTTTCTAGTATTTCAATTTCTTCTTCAGGTACTGGTATCTCCACCACTGCAGTTCCATAGCAGGGCTTGGTGTAGGGTAACATTATGGTTTTATTTTCATCATCTACCCCAATAGGGACCGGTGGAATCCCTATTATCCTGGCTCCTACTATCTTGGCACCAGCTGGTACATGGACCACCCTTTTAGCATTTTTTTCTATGAAATTGGCACAGTCCTTAAATCCAGCACGGTTAAGATGAATAGTATAGTCTTCAGACTCTCGCAGATAGGTGTCCAGACAAAACATCACATTGCCTCCAGTGGTTTTAAAGCCCGATCCAAACGGACCCTGATGGGCGTGGGGTTGTGGTATGCGCGGGCAGATACTATTTCAGCATCGGTACTATCTTTTATGGTTTCTTCAAAGGCTTCCAGTTTTTCAGCATCAGGATGGAATACCAGAGCTAGGCTCTTAGTATTAAGTATATGATAAAATGTAACAAAATATGAAACCGCAGCATCTTTATGTGCAAACCCAATTAATAATTGATAGTCTCCCTCTTTAATGGTGTCCAGGCAAGATTCTAAATCAATTTTGTTTTTAATGTAGTATCCTTCAGGATCTGAAACCTCCAGGAGCTTCATGGCCGAGGGAGTGCTTGCCAGTGTTACATCAAAACCCATTTTATCAAGTTTATTCGCTGCATATATCGCTAAAGGAGTTTGAGAAGGGGATTCGGGACATCCCAACAGTAATAATGCCTTTTTCATGTGTTTCTCCTATCAGTTTCATTCTATTTATTTTTTATGAAAATTAAATGCCCCACCACCAGGGCACTTAAGACTAAAAAGGTTAGCATGGCGGTTCCGTTTATAGAACGATTCATAATAAACAATCCCACCAGGGCCTGGGCAATGAAGGCCGATAGAGAACCGATCAGAAGTGCCTCTCGTCCGAGACAATTTTTATCACCATTTTCTCTCCGGGTACGGTAAGTTCGTAGCATCATAGTTCCTGCCAACACCACTCCAGCGCACCACAGGAGCAGGAATAACAGGGTCAAATAACCAAAGTCAAAGGTCACCCCAAATATTCCCGGTAGCATGTAGTCAATGATATCCTTCTTGGAAACCAGGATTCCGAAAAATAAAGGGAAAGGTAAACCAAAAAGTGTTATTAGGGATATTGGTAAAGACATGTAACCATCGGACCCCCCCAGACATGTATCTCCCCAGTAACAGGAGCTTAATTGGTGACCAGTTAGGGTAGCGTTTTCTATAACCATTTTTACGCTGGGCAAAGCATAGGTCTCGATACGCGTCAGACGAAGCAAAGGGCTTAATATGCTCATATCCAACACCCGGGATAGGATCTCCAGGGACCCGAATCCTGCTATCACAACTGCAACCACCATTATTATCCTCCTTAGGGTGAATACAGACTTTTGTCGAAAGGATTTGGATATTAAAAAAAATCCTAACAATAACCCTAAAATCCACAAAATTAGAAAAGAACGGTGCATTAAACCCCCAGCTATTGTTATTATAACTAAAAGTAATAACACATAATTTCTTAAAGACTTAATATTGATACCTGTCTCTTTCATCAATTGAATAGCTGCCAGAGCAGTTACTATGGCTAAAAGAGCTAAAGATCCAAAGGGATGCGTGAATTCAGAATGACCAAATCCAGGTAAGAATAAAAACAACGCATCAAAACCAAAAAGAGCAGTAAAGCCCGTGCCCACAATAAGGGCCCCTAACATGACCAGGCTCAGTGAGAGTGGGGCTAAGTTTAGGAGGAATATCACTCCAATTTGCAGCATTATAGCCACTTCAAAAATGTATTGCAGATGATTTTCAGCGATTAATGCCATTAATATTCTCCAAATCAATATTTTAGTCCTTTAAAGAACAAGATTAACTTTAAATTAGGTTTAAAAAAATTTTATATCTCTATTTGATAATTAACAGTTTAAAATCCAGATTTTCTTTGATGTTAAGAAAGGCCTTTTTATGCCTGACCTTTTTATAATGGTTCAGAGCTAGTTATTAATAGGTACCTACTTAAAAGCTTTTGGAGATATCGGAGTAGACATTAACATTAAGTTTAAATACCACTAAGTCCTATGTGCTATAAGGGCTGGTAGCTCAGTCGGTAGAGTGTCGCCTTGGCATGGCGGAGGCCCCGGGTTCAAATCCCGGCCAGTCCACTCCCCATAACTCTTTTTGATTGAAATAAATAATAAAAAATATACCTTCATTATACTACGATAGAATTAGTTTATCTAATTTCTAGATCTATATTTCTAGATTTAAAAAATCTATATTTAAAAAATTAATTTTCATTAATGTAAGGGGCCTGGTAGATATTCTGCAGAAGTATCTGGAATAGGTCATCATTTTCTATTTTCAGCTCTTTCTTATCCCCTAAAATCTGTTTCCGGGAGATTTCCACAATTTCATCCAAGTCGGTAGAACGCTGCATCAGACCTTTTTTAATATAATAATTATCCACCGCCAGTAATTTACCAGGATAACAGGATACTACCGGAGTACCCAGGAGAGCAGCCTCCCGGTTCATAGTACCTCCAGCTCCAATTACCAAATCACAAGATTTCATCAAACTAAAGGTGTCTACCGGAGGATTTATTATGATAACCTTACCATCCTCTTCGAATATTTCTTCCTGCTCCCGGAAACGGGGAATGACCAATATATTAGCGTGACCCTCCAGGGCCTCGACAATTGGAGATAATACAGACTTACGGCAGTCAGCCTGGAGATAAGACGCTAATGCTGGTTCAGGTCGCATAAGAATTGTTTTATCCTTTTCCAGATCAAGATCCAGTTCCTGGAAAATTTCGGGATTGTAATTGAAATCCTGAAGGTGATTTAGTTCGCAGGTGCCATTGAAACGTATCAAACTGTTGGGATCAGCCCCACATTCCAACACTCTCCACACGTCAATAGCTTGGGGGAGTACAATGCGATTACATAGGGGTAAAGTAAGTTTATTAGCAGCCAACGCATGTTCATTATCCAGTACGTACACACTGGGGATTCCTAATCCAAAAGAAATCCTGGGAAGTTCAATGGAATGTTTAGAAACTGCCACATCAGGTTTTTCTCTGGCGATTAGTTTGGAAAGTTCAAAAACACGACTGGTACTACGAAGCAGTTTATCCTCCAATGTAGCACCATGTTTTCCTACCAGAGTATATTCTATTTCAAAAAGGTCCAGAAGACGGTGCACATCCCCGAACTTACGTGCGGTGATGAAAACCTCCTCCCCTTCCTTTTCAAGGTACTCTATAATGCTTTTGAAGAACCTCACATGGGGGGCATTTACAATATCAATCCAGACTTTCAATCCATCACCCGTTTCGATATTTAGATTTTATTTAATTCTAAGATCTTAATAGAAAACCACTCTCAAGAGAACAATATATTACGTGATTTGAGCTTGAAATGATTCAACCATAAGGTAGAACAATAATTTTACGACATGTAAGACTCTATAGCGGCCAGTATCTCATCCAAGCCTTTTCCAGTTTTTAAACTGCTGGTTATCACCTGCACGTCAGGGTTTAGTTTTTTAACATCATCCACCATCTTTTCCACACTGGCCCCTACAGCATCGGCTATGTCAATTTTATTTATTACCACCAGGTCAGCATCCTGGAATATTAAGGGATGTTTTTCCACAGTATCGTCTCCTTCGCTGACGCTGATGACCACCATGCGCAGGTGGGAACCGAGATCAAAATCCACTGGACAGATGAGGTTTCCGACATTTTCAATGAATAATAGA
The DNA here is from genome assembly GCA_027318585.1 of Methanobacteriaceae archaeon. Classification (GTDB taxonomy): domain Archaea; phylum Methanobacteriota; class Methanobacteria; order Methanobacteriales; family Methanobacteriaceae; genus Methanobacterium. The sequence continues at coordinate 55,768 of DAHVOW010000002.1, forward strand.
TCGATATTTTCCAAAGGCAGTTCTTCAAGGGCATGTTTAACCAAGTGAGCATCCAAATGGCACTCTTTCCCCGTGTTTAAGCCCACTACCGGCACATGATGTGATTCAAACCGCCCGGCATCGTACTTACTAATGACGTCACCGGCAATAACTCCAACTTTATGCTCTAAATGATCAATTAAAGTTTCAATCAGGGATGTTTTTCCGGATCCTATGGCTCCCAGGACATCCACAGAAAAAACTCCATTTTGATCCATTATTCTCTGATTTCTACGGGCCAATTTTCGATTGGCCACCATTATATCGTGTTGAATCTCCACATCGGCGATTTTATGCATCCTCATCAACCTTCTCTATTCTAATATTTTTGACGTTACATTCACGTCCCTTGGTAATTTCCAAGTTTCTACCCCCACATTCCGGGCAGACAACTATGGTCAAATAATGATCGGAACCTTCAGTATTTGCTTCTCCCTTAAAATCACAGGATTGGCACTTTATCTCCACTGGAATTTCTTCAATGAGTATCTCAGAATTCTCAAGGAGGGTACCTTCAATTATAACATCCAATAAAAACTTTAACTGTTCCGAATTGAGCATGGTGAGTTGTCCAATCTCAATAGTTACTTCTAGTACATCTTGAGCGTTATTTTTCTCAGCTGCGTCCATTACGGTGTCCACGATGGCCTGTGCCATGGAAAGTTCGTGCATAGCTTTACCTCTATTTTAGTACTAACTTAATCTTCTTGGTTTAAAGACTTACTATGGTTTAAAGAGAGCTTATTAATAAAGTTAACAAATAGTTGAAATATGATGTTTTATCATCTCTTGATGACCTCAGTGGTTTTAATTAAGGACCATGAATAACTTATAAGATTAGTGAACTCGTATGATGATAGTCAAAAAGAGAAGGTGGTTTTATTGATCATAGGCGGATCTGCTTCACAGAAACTGGCGGCCCAAATTGCAAAAAAGATGGGAGAACCCCTCTGCCCACTGGAAACACGTAAATTTCCAGATGGTGAACGCTATATACGCATTAAAGGGAAAATGGAAAACACCGTAACTGTGGTGCAGTCTACCGGTTACCCCCAGGATGAAAACCTCATGGAACTTTTTTTAATTCTTAAAACACTCCAGAGCATGAATGTACAAAATATAAGGGTTGTTATTCCTTATTTTGGTTATGGGAGGCAGGAAAGAAGTTTTAATGCCGGTGAAGCTGTTTCTGCATCGGTGATTGCTGATTTAATTGAATTCTCCGGGGTGTGTGAGGTATTCTGCATAAACCTCCATGAAGAAAACATATGCAACCTCTTCAACGTGCCAACTCACAACTTGTCAGCCATGCCTGCCATTGCGGAATATTTAAACAGATGTATGGATAAACCACTACTCCTGGCACCGGATCATGGAGCAATCAATTTTGCCATGGAAATTGCTGATATATTAGGTTGTGAATGCGACTATCTCGAAAAAAAACGCATCTCACCAGATTTAGTAGAAACTAAAACCAAAAACCTGAATGTACAGGGAAGGGACGTGGTTATAATTGATGACATCATCAGCACCGGTGGGACCATAGTCAACGCTATTAAAATGCTAAAAGAGCATGGTGCAGCCCGTATAACGGTTAGCTGTGTGCATCCTGTGCTGGTGGATGATGCTCTCTTAAAAATCTTTGCTGCTGGTGCAGATGAGGTAATTGGTACCGATACCCTAAAGTCGGAGGTTAGCGTAGTTTCAGTGGCGGGATTGGTGGCGAATTCATTAAAAAGTTAAAATAATCCTAGGAGCGGATAACTATTAACAATTTATATTAATTAACCTGCGAAAAACCCCGATAACACCATTTAGCAAGCCATCAATTAAATCAGCTCTAATTGGATTATTTCTTCTTGTTGGCCGGTTCCAAATTAACTCTTTTTCCTTTAATTCTGGTTCCTTCCAGAGCTTCAGATATTTCCTGAGCATGTTCCAGGGGAATTTCTAAGAATGAAAACTTGTCCAGAACGTCAATACGACCGATACTAGTTGATGATAATCCAGATACTTCATGTACGGCTTTTACTATATCTTTAGCCTTCACATTCTGTTTACGCCCCACATTAATGAAGAACCTTACCTTCCCGGGTTGAGCACCTGTATCGCCAAACTCCGGTGCTGATTTAGATTGTGAATTACTCCTTTTATCCAACAACATTTTCATTAGGGCTGCGGCCACGTCTAGAGAACTGTAATCATCTTCCATCAACTTTTCTACCATCTGAACCTCCTGTCCCAGATATTCATTGTTGATGAGATGTTTTAAATTTTCCAAGAACCGGTAATTCTTAAGTTTCTCCACCTCTTGAAGTGATGGAATCTGCAACTGTTTAATACGGACCTTAGTATATCGTTGGATATCCCTTAATTTGTAAATCTCCTTTCCAGCGACAAAGGTAAAGGCCTGACCAGTTCTACCAGCCCTGCCAGTTCTACCAATACGATGCACGTAGTATTCATCATCATTGGGAACATCGTAGTTGAAAACTGCTTCCACATCATCCACGTCGATACCTCGCGCGGCTACGTCGGTAGCCACCAGAACATCTATCTGTCCTTTCCGGAATTTGGCCATTACTCTATCTCGTTGATTCTGACTCATATCCCCATGTAATCCACCAGCCATATATCCTCTGGTCTGAAGATGATTTACAAGTTTATCCACCCGTCTTTTGGTGTTGCAAAATACTAAAGATAGTTGAAGGTCGTGTAAGTCTATAAGTCGGGACAGAAGGTCCAGCTTATTTTTCTCCCTAACCTCAAAGTATACTTGTTCTATTTGGGGCACCGTAAGTTCCTGATGGGCAACTTTCAAGAATTGAGGATTATTCTGGTATTTTTTCGTTAGCGCTAATATGGCCTTGGACATGGTGGCTGAAAAAAGAAGCATTTGCCTTTCAGATGGCATTTTACCCAGGACGAATTCGATGTCTTCCCGGAAGCCCATATCCAGCATTTCATCCGCTTCGTCCAGTATTATCATCTTAACTTTGGCCATGGAAAGGGTACGCCGGTACATGTGATCCATAACGCGCCCGGGAGTCCCAATAATTATCTGCACTCCTTTCTTAAGGGCTTTAATCTGTCTTTCAATGGGCTGTCCACCATATATTGGTAGAACTTTGGTTTTCTTGTATTTGGAAAGTTTTTTAAGTTCTTCAGCCACTTGAATAGCCAGTTCCCGGGTGGGACAAAGTATTACAGCCTGTAAACTGTCATCGGTAGAGTCAACCATTTCCAATATGGGTATACCAAATGCTGCGGTTTTTCCTGTACCGGTTTGGGCCTGGCCAATGACATCCTGACCCTCCAGAATGGGGGGGATAACCAAAGACTGGATGGGAGTTGCTTCTTCAAATCCCAGGTCTTTAATCGCTTTTTTAAGTTTAGGAGACAAATCCATTTCTTCAAATAATAAACTATCCATAATTAATCTTCCTTATCCAAATTAATCCCAATATTAGACCATCAATTACTCAAACTTTAAAATCAGCTTAAAATAATCAAAAATCTTAAATCTTAATTCTATTGGGGTAGTGAACTACTTATAATGATCCTAAATAATTTAAAAATAATAAAAAAAGGTGGTGCACCTCTACTAGTGTAGAGGTTTTAATGGGTTGCTGGTTGCTTCAGTATCCCATGCGGAACTATATCGGCAATCTTCCTCATCTTCTCCATGAGGCTTTTTTTACCCTTACCAACCAGTGTATGCTCCAAAACATCGCTCAGAGTTTCCACCGGTATTATCTCTATTTCTTTCTGGTAGCGTTCCTCAATGAACACGTCTTCCAGGTTGGATTTAGGTATTAGGACTTTCTTGATACCCGCCTCAGCTGCCGCTTCGATCTTCCCGGTAACTCCCCCAACCGGAAGCACATCACCCCTAACACTCAAAGATCCGGTTAATGCTACGGACTGATCAACGGGGATGTTTTCCAGAGCAGACACCACTGCGGTGGCCACCGAAACACTGGCGCTATCTCCTTCCACTCCTTCATAGGACTGAAGGAACTGGATGTGAATATCGTAACTGGCTATATCTGTGCCAGTGTGTTTTTTAATTAGAGCACTGACGTTTTGAACAGCTTCTCGCGCGATTTCTCCAAGTTTCCCTGTGGCAATGATCTTACCTTCTTCTTTACTTTGAGCAGGCGCAGCTTCTGCGGCTATGGGCATTATAATCCCGCTACGGTCACCGATAATAGCCAGACCGTTGACTCGACCCACTTCGCCACCTTCTGACCTGAAAACCCGGTAACGTTTTTTCTGGACAATGTAACGGTCGGCGATCTGTTGTTCCAGGGTTCGTGCCAGTTTTTTAGCACTTATGACATGATCCAGGGACACTTCCTCCTTGTGCTCCCCCTTGGCAATGTCACCAGCGGCTCGAACCAGGCCCCCCAGATCACGAAGTTTCAGGGTTAATGATTCTTTTTTGCCAGCTCGACGTTGAGCTTCCCTTATAATCTCATCAACAGCTTCTCGACCAAAATGAGGTATTCTACCATCTTTTTTAACTTCCTGGGCCACAAATTGAACCAGTTTGTCACGGTTTTCCTGATTGTCAGGCATAGTGTCCTTCATAAACACTTCATACCCGTAACCCCTTATTCTGGATCTTAAGGCCGGGTGCATACCCTCCAACACATGGAGGTTACCGCTGGCCACTAATACGAAATCACATGGAACAGCCTGGGAACGAACCATTGCCCCACTGCTGGTCTCGCTTTGACCAGTGATAGAATACTTCTTCTCCTGCATAGCAGTTAGAAGCTCCTGCTGGGTTTTCATTTTCATGCTGCCAATTTCGTCCACATAAAGGACGCCCTTACTGGCCTTGTGGATCATTCCCGCTTCCACCCGCTCGTGGGCAGGAGTGCCTAATCCACCAGACTGGTAGGGATCGTGCCTTACATCACCAAGAAGAGCTCCGGAGTGAGCACCAGTAGCATCCACAAATGGGGCCATCTTATTTTTATCGTTATTTACCAGTAGTTTAGGCACCATCAGGTTGCTGCGAGGCTTCATCTGCTGCATAGCCAGGAAAACAATACCGGCCGCAATGATAGCCGCCAGGAACTGTTGAAGCACGAATCCAATAACCATTATTAAACTGATAATGGCTATCATGAACATGTTTTTTCGCTCGTCCTGTGATTTGGCCTTCAATTTATAATTGGTAACCACAGTTTTACCTTCACCCGCCGGCATAACGCCGATGAGGGGATTGTGATTATCATCCATGTTCGGATATACCAATATATCCTGCAGTTCCTCAGGGGGCAGTAGCTCGGCCATTCCCTTTGCCAGCATAGACTTTCCCACACCTGGCTCTCCAATTAAAAGAACATTACGGCGTTGTTTAGCTGCTTTTCTGACAGTTTCCACGGCTTCTTCCTGGCCGATTATTTGATCAATGATCCTTTCCGGGACATCAATATCCTCGGAAGTTTTGTAACCATTAAATTCTAAGGTTTCATCTGTTTCAGAACCTTTTTCCGGGTTATGAATTTCCATAGGCTTTTTAAACCTCCATAAATTTGGATTAAGTAAAAATTAAAACTTTTTTTTAGTGTAATATACACTAAGTGGTATATGATATCTTATATAAGAACATTTGCCTTGAAATTTCTAATGTTCGGTATAAGTAGGATGTAGTATCACCTATAAAAAGTATAGGGAGTGAAATGAAAACACCGCCTAAAAATATGCCAATGATTTGATAGACAATGTAAAGGTTCGTGATAATATGAAGTGCCTTATGGTCCAGGGAACATCATCCAATGCAGGAAAAAGCGTAGTCGTCGCTGCTCTATGCCGAATACTATCTAAAAGAGGTTTCAGAGTAGCTCCTTTCAAATCTCAAAACATGTCCCTGAATTCATTTACCACCCCCGAAAACAGGGAAATAGCTATGGCACAAGTTTTTCAGGCTGAAGCTGCTGGTCTGGAACCACATCACCATATGAACCCCATTCTGCTGAAACCCAAGGAAGACTTCACATCGCAGGTTATTGTACATGGATTACCGGCCGGTGATATGAATTTTTATCATTACCAGAATAACTTTCGTCATGAAGCTTTAAAAGCTATTAAAGCCTCCCTGGATGCCTTAGAAAAAGACTATGATATTCTCATAATGGAAGGAGCGGGTTCTCCAGCTGAAATTAATATGCTGGACCGTGACATGGCCAACATGCCCATCGCCCGCTTGGCTGATGCAGATGTAATCCTGGTGGCAGATATAGATCGTGGAGGAGTTTTTGCATCCATAGCAGGCACATTCCAACTTTTACCACCAGAAGACCGGGGTCGGATAAAGGGAATTGTAATTAATAAGTTTCGAGGCAACCTAGATATTTTGATACCCGGAATCCGCCAGATAGAGGAAATTGTGGGAGTGCCAGTTCTGGGTGTTTTACCCTATGATGAACAACTGAAACTGCCTGAAGAAGACTCAGCATCCCTTTCTGAACATAAATACCGTAATAAAGGCAAAATTAAAGTAGGGGTGATGAGGCTACCACGCATATCCAACTTCACCGACCTGGATCCCCTGGAGTATGAGCCGGATATAGGAATAAGGTTGGTGGAAATGGGAGATGAATTGGGACGCTTAGATGCTCTCATCATACCCGGGACCCGTAACACTATCAGTGATATGATAGCGTTGAATGAGGCTGGTTTTAGCGATGAAATAAGGCAAATTGCCAGTGATGTTCCGTTATTTGGTATTTGTGGAGGTTATCAGATTCTGGGAGAGAAGATTATGGATCCATCTCTAAAAGAATCTAAACAAGGCACAACAGATGGTTTGGACCTTTTAGGCGTTAAAACATCATTTGGCAGTGTAAAAAAAATCATAAGCCAGAGTCAGGGACAGTTAATGGGAAACGGAATTTTCAAAGGGATAGAAGGAGAATTAATTAAAGGTTATGAGCTCCATGAAGGAGTGACTATCATCAAAGATGCCAAACCACTCATGAAGGTCATCAAAGGTTGTGGAAACCATCCTCAGTCCCAATTTGATGGAGCAGTGCAAGGTATGACCACCGGCACCTACTTCCATGGCATATTCCACAATCTGAACTTTCGGAGGTTTTTTACCGACTTTTTACGAGAACAAAATGGTATGGAAAGACTCGGCTTTGATACGGACCACTTTGAAGTCCGCAAGGGATTTTCGATGGAAAGACTGGCTGAAATATTTGAAGAAAATGTAGATATGGGGAACATGGATAAAATATTAGGCATTGACTCCTAGGAGTAGTTATACTATTCTTGATGGCTTTATGGGGCTGATAGGGGAGTTTATTAAGTTAAATAATTAAAAAAAACCAATTACATAAAAATTGCAATTATGAAATTATGGTGCTAAAAAATATTTTAGTGAATAGCGAAGTCACCTTTATTATTTAGTGAATAGCGAAGTCACCTTTATTATTTAGTGAATAGCGAAGTCACCTTCTTAACCGCATCCTTTTTTACTAGAACTGATATTTTCTCGTTTTTGGCCAGCACTGTGTCTTCATTGGGTATGGTGATATTACCATTATGGTGGATAGCTGCGATGATGTAATCATCGGTGGGGCTCAGATCTCCCACTCTTTTCCCTATAGCTTTAGAATTCTGAATGCTTATATCCAGAAGTTCAGCATCTCCACGCCCCACAACAATTAGATCCGCTATTTTAGGACGAGTAATTAATTTTTCCAGATAACTGGCTGCAGTTAGTTCCGGACTGACTACGATATCAATGCCCACTTTATGGAAGGCATCCTCATGGTCGGGGTTACTCACCCGGGCAATGAGTTTAGGGATCTTATACTCCTTAACCAGTATACTGGATAATAGGTTGGCCTCGTCGTTGCCCGTGGCCGCCACAAAAACGTCGGCATCCTCGATGTTGGATTCTTCCAGGGTTTTGATGTCAGTTCCATTGCCACAGATTATAAGGGCATCTATTTCTCCGGCAGCAGTTGCACATAGATGTTCATCGTTCTCGATAAGAGTTACATCGTGACCAGTAGCCACCAGAGAATGGGCCAGATGCAAGCCAACCCTGCCGCCACCCATTATTACCACATACATAAATACACCACAACTGGAATAAATTCATTTTTACTGTTTTATTGAATATAGGGAGGTATTACAACCATTCTATCGACGTTAAACTTTGCGTGTATATCATTATATACTTTTGGGAAATAGTAAAAATAATATTCATCCGTTAAGTTGAGAAAAGAATAAAAAAAAAGATTAATTGGTCAAATTTCGTATTTTTTACTCTTTATCCCAGGAAAGGTTGTGCTATGGTAATCATCACCACTATAGTTAGGATTAGTCCTATGATTACCAGGGGCAATCCTGCTTTGAAGATTTCTTTTATATTAACATATCCACTACCATAAGCCATGGCCACGGTTGGATCGGCCATTGGGAACAGGAAGGATAGTGAACAAGCAATAGCCACCGGCACTGCATACGTACCCACTGCAACACCCTGGGCATTAGCCAAAGTTACCGATAGAGGCACTAAAATGGCAGAAAGGGCTATATTAGACATCACCTGGGTAATTACCACAGCTATCACCATCAGCACCACCATAATCAAGATGGTGGAGGGATCACTTCCCATCAGGGATAGTAAGTTCTCTATCAGCCAGGCAGCCGCACCTGTATTGAGTAAAGCATATCCCAGTGATAATGCTCCTCCGAAAAATATTATGAGTCCCCAGTCAATGTTTTTCTGTGCATCTTGCCAGTTTATAACACCCACAATGAAATACAAAGTCGCACCGATGAGGGCTATAGAGTAACTGTTAAGACCTGTGAATTGGGTTGTAACCCAGAGTACAATGGTAAATAATAGTATTACACCAGTAATTTTCTCAGTCTTTGACATAGGACCTAAAGACTCCAGTTTATTTGATACTACTTCCTTACCACCAGGTATGCCCTCAACTTCTGAGCGGAATACTCGGCCCAACAGTTTCCAGATTACCAGCATTAGCATGATGGCCAGTGGGAATCCAAACATCATCCAGTTAACGAAGGGAATGTTGGTGTAGGCAGCGGCCATTAAGTTAGGGGCTGTTCCGATCTCGGTACCAAAACCGCCAGCCAGGGAACCGAATGAGGCCCCCAGGATCATGGCCTTGGCAAAATTGCTTTTACCTTTTTCTGCTCCGGCACATCCCATAATGGCTACGATCTCCCTTATGACTGGTACCAGCATGGCAAAGGCTACCACATTCTCGATCCATGCCGACATGAGGCCGGTAGAAAATACACTCACGAACAGGGCTCTGCTGGAAGTTGTTCCCACCTTATTGAGCATGGTGTAAGTGAGACGTTGCGCTAATCCGCTTTTACGGATAGCCTCAGCGATAATGAAACCACCTATCATCAGGAATATGATGGGGTTGGCAAAACCGATCACAGCGTTTTCAAAGCTTTCCACCCCTATTATTGGCTGTGCGAAGAGGATGATCATGGAAGTAACAGGTAGAGGGACTGTCTCAGTAGCCCACATTACGACTGCAAAGACTAATAAAGCCAGTGCCGCGTGGCCCGAACCACTTAGGCCTCCCATGGGAATTAAAAAAACTATAAGTCCTGCTATGATTGCTAAAGGAATACCGATCCTTTTGAAATTCGTGCTAAATTCCTCCTTATAGAAATTAAGAAATATTGTTATTATTAAAAGAATTTAAAATTAGCTTTTTTTGGTTTGGATTAAGAGAATGGTACAGGGAGATGTATGCACCACCTTTTCAGAAACACTGCCTAAAAGGTATTTATCAACCATACTTTTTCCTGTGCCCATAATTAGTAAATCCACACCTTCTTCTTCGGCTGTTTTTACTATCTCATCGGCCGGTTTGCCTTCTTTCATCATGGGTCTGAAGTTGATGTTGGGACTACTGAATTTTTCTTCCATGACCGATAGTATTTTTTCTCCTTTCTTCGTAAGCTCTTCTCTCATCATTTCCCTTATTTTTCTAGAAGTAAGGAAAGGAGAAGAAGTTTCCACCACATGGAGACCTATTACTTCGGCATCCCAATCTGCTATGAGTTCCATGGCTTCTTTAGCAATCTGATCAATGTATTCACCAGTACTGGTGACTAATATTTTTTGATAGACCATATTATCATCCTATTTAAGCTAACACAAATAATCTAATGTAGGCATACGCAATATAAGTTGCCATGAGAATTATTCCGTCTCTTCTGGTTAGTTTCATTCCCCGTTTAATGAGTAAAAGCACCAGAATGGTTACTAAGATCATGACGGGTGCGTCAAAGGTTAAAGACAACGGCTCTACTGGAATGTTCATAAACAGGGCCGGTATACCAATCCCGATCATGATGTTAAAAGTGTTACTTCCCAGTATATTTCCAATAGAAAGATCATGAAGCCCCTTCATGGCTGAAGAGAGTGTTACTACCAGTTCAGGGATGCTGGTACCAATGGCCAGGGTGAATAGTCCCATTATCATGGTAGGCACACCAGCGATTGTGGCTAATTCAACTCCACTGTAGACCAGAAGTCTACAGCCAACAATCAGACCAGCCAGCCCCACCAAGGTCCATGCTACGGTTTTCTTATCGATTTTACGTGACTTAAAGGATTCCAAATTTTCAGAGGATTTTTCAGGGGACCCTGTGTTTTCCGTGGATTTTTCTTCATTGTTATCTTTTAGCTCTTCTTTGACTTCAGAATCTGTATTATTGCCTTTTTTCTTGCTTTCCTTCTTCTGATCCTTTACCAGTATCCATAAATAAACACAATAAACCGCGATCATTATTATGCCCGCAAATTTGTTGATAGACCCCATGAACATAAAGGCCACCAGTATAAGAGCAGTTATGAGGGTTACAGCGCCGTCTCTGGTTAAACCGCGAGGATCTGACCTGACCAATCCCACGTATGCGGCGGTTATTCCTAATATACCGGCAATGTTCCAGATGTTGGATCCGATTACCACCCCCACCCCCAAATCGGGGCTGTTGGTAAGGGTAGCTATCATGGCCGAACCAAATTCTGGAAGAGACGTTCCAATAGCCGAGGCAGTAACACCTAGTATTATTTCGGATATACCAAAAGCCCCACCTATCGCAACTAAATTATCAACAAAAAGGTCAGCAGCTTTGATTACAATAAGTAATGAAATAACAAGGATTGCTATAAACATTATAATTTCTAACATTCTCTCACCGGAAGATGGTTTCCTATTGCCACATAAATAATTTTCTATTCAAATTATTTCAGTAATGTTTTGGTAAGCTGGTATTTATATTGAACGCTCTAGAACCAAGCAAGAATGGTGAATCCTCGATATATATTGAAAAGTGAATAGGTTTCCTCCTCGATTTAATTTCAATATCTGCTTAACCTAAAGACTTATATACAATAATCCTAAAACCATGGTATGCTGTTAAATTCGGCATCGAGCGGCGTTAGTCCAGCCTGGTTAAGACTCTAGCCTGCCACGCTAGCGACCCGGGTTCAAATCCCGGACGCCGCATTGCGGCTGTAGTCTAGTCTGGTTAGGACTTGGGCCTTCCAAGCCTACGACCCGGGTTCAAATCCCGGCAGCCGCACTTAAAACTATTTTTTATTTTGAAGAAAGAACTAATCATTAACAAATCAATAAATCGTATGACCGAAAGTCAAAACTATCTTGACTTAAAAAAATAAAAAATTAATATTTAATTATTTAAAAAAAAGTATTTGTTTTATTATTACCGCAAATTAATTTAGGAGGGAACCAGGATCTCCGCAGCTACCAGCCGGCAGATATCTGTTTTACTAATTACTCCTACTGGTTTTTTATCCTCCAGAACTAGCAGCCCGGATATGTCTGCGCGCAACATCAGGTTAGCTGCGTCTTCAATACCATCAGCAGCAGAGATAGTTATTACGTCCTTGGACATGATGTCCTCCAAATTAAGGGCTACTTCTTTTCTTATGGTTGGTTTTATGGCCCCCAAAACCCCAATCAAATCAGAATAGGACACCACCCCCAAAACACCATCATCTTCACCCATTACGAATAAGCGACGCACTCCTTCCTTGTACATCTTTTCAAATGCTTCCAACGGACTTGTAGTGGCACCTATGGCTATAACCCCCTGATTCATGGCATCCTTAACTTTCATTTATATCACCAACAACTTTGTTCTTGTTATTCATTATGTTGTCTAAACATCAGATTAAAAGTATCGGTTTTCAATTGAAGGATTTTAACTGGGAGATATTAGTACAAACTCAAAAAAAAGATCAATTTTATAGATATGGGCTGAACAAACCATCGATAAGTTGTTTTTTTATTGTAACAATATTGTTCACAGATGGCAATGTTTTCGAGGTGAGCAAAGTTTTAAATAGTAACAATATCATTAGCAGTAATATAGCAATGCTGGTGTTAATTTTTTTTAATGATCATAAACCAGTATCCCTCAAGACACGCATATTGTCTATGATGAACAATATTGCTAAGATAAGAAACATTTAAATAGGATAATATTATAATAAAATAATACGAGGGAATTGTCATGATGCGAATAAGTATGTCCTTACCCAAGAAACTTTTAAACGAATTTGACGAAGTTTTGAAAGACCGAGGATACCAATCAAGATCAAAAGGTATAAGAGACGCGCTTAAAGACTACATTGTCCGTTACCAGTGGATGAATGAGATGGACGGTGACCGAATAGGCATTCTAGCCGTAATCTACGATCATCACTATACGGGAGTAATGGAAGACCTCACCGACATCCAGCATGACTTCCGGAAATACATCAACGCCGTGATGCATGTACACATGACCGAGAAGTACTGTTTAGAAGTTATTGTGGTTAAAGGAGATGTCAATTACATACGGGATCTTACCGAGAAAATAATGAGATTAAAGGGCGTCGAACATGTCAAACTAACCAGTACATCCAGTGGGGAGAATATGTAACTTATTTTAATCAAATCAATCCCCATTATAACTCCCTTAAATCTTCATTACAATTATTTTATTATCAGAATTTATTAAATAGAATATGCCACATTAAATTGATGAAAATTAGCGCATATCAAGAGGATCTGTTATCTGACACAGAACGTTTAGCAGTTTTTTTTGAAGCAATAGCCAATCAAGCCAGGGGTATGGTCTACGATCTAGGCACGGGGTCGGGTGTTCTTGCTGCCAAAGCAGCTGAACTGGCAGATCATGTCTATGCCGTGGAAAAAAATGAATTCTCAGCTCGAACAGCTTTGAATAGACTTTCTCATTTTAACAATGTTTCGGTGCTGGTGGGAGATGCCGGTCGAATGCATTTTCCAGAAAAAGCAGATCTTATAATATGTGAGATGCTGGACACCGGCCTAATCGATGAAGATTTAATACCAGTACTCAACCATGCCCGGCCCTATTTAAAAGAGGGGGGCCATATAATACCCTGCGAGATTTTAAACGGAGTAGAACCCATTAATCTACATGCCGGGCATTTATGTTACCAGGAGGGGTCAGTAAAATATCTGGAAGTCATGGGACCCCTGAATGTGTATAATCGTTTAAATTTAATGAAAGAAATTGATGAACAGGTCGATTTGAGTTTAAAACTTAAAATAAATTCCAATGGGGAGGTAAATGGAATAAGACTAACCACCTTCACCCTGCTTACACCAGATATAATCTGCGGGCCCACACCCATGCTGAACCCACCTTTACTGATACCTACCAATACCCAGGACGTTTTAGAAAATCAGATTTTAAGTTTAAATCTTAAATACGTAATGGGGGGTGGATTAGATACCATTGAAGCAAGAATTAACTGAATTCCTATTGGGATATAAAAAATTAGTAATACTTGGAATTGGAAATGAACTGAAAGGCGATGACGCCCTGGGAACATTCATTGTCAGAAATTTAAACAAGCCATCTCATAAAATTGTATCAATAGATGGGGGAATAGTTCCAGAGAACTTCACTGGTGCTATAAAGAAAGAAAATCCAACTCATATTCTTTTGGTGGACGCAGTAGATATGAGGAAAGCACCAGGATCGGTAAGAATGGTTCACAAAGAGGAAATATCTAAATACAGTATTTCCACCCACTCCATGCCCATATCTTTCCTGATAAACTATCTGGAAAATGGTACCGGCGCAAAAATAGCACTTCTAGGAATACAACCCCAAAGTATGGAGCTTGGTCAAGAAATGACCGCAGAAGTGAAAAAAAGTGCAAATAATGTTCTATTAATGTTAAAAAGTATTATTTTGCCTTAATTTTAACTCAATCTCCATCTAAAAAATTAGTCCAATATGGCCCAGGAATTTGCTTTAAATACCAGTTACTCCAGATATCCTATTACAATATCTGGACCTATTTAAAGTTGGAATCCGACATTTTAGTGATCTAAATGAAATTACTTTTTATTGGAGCTCGTCTGTTTGAGGATGTAGCCTTATACACCGAAAAGAAAGGTATAACTTCTATATTGACTGAATCCAACCCTGATGCTCCTAACCAAGATTTGGCAGATGTCCTACACATTGTTCCCCGTGGAATGGAAGGGCCTAAGAAAGTAGCCATTAAAGAAGATGTAGACGGTGTTGTCCCACTGATAGGTGTTGATGGCCCTTTATTATCCATTTCAAGTCTAAAAAAAGATCTAGAAGAAAATTATGGCATTCCAGTCATCACATCCCCATTAGAAACCACCCATATAACTCAGAACAAATATAAAACTAAGAAATTCCTAGTAGAAAATAACATTCCCACTCCCCATTTCCAGACTATCCCTTCGGATATACCAGAATCTCATTTCAATTTTCCAATAGTACTCAAACAGGAACAGGGACAAGGTGGTGTGGGAATTGAAATCGCCAATAATCATCATGAAATGCAGGAATATCTGATGAAATTTGGAAAAGCCCTGGCAGAAGACTTCATTAATGGTATTGAAATTTCGGTGGAAGTATTGGGTTGGAAAGGGAATTACATCCCATTGGTGCCGGTTTACAAGGGAAAAACGAGCTTAGACGGCAAACACCCTCTTTTCAAGGTAAAAAGAGCCCCTCTCGAAATTGATGGTCTGGATAATGTAACCAATAACCATATGATCCGTGAATTAGCCCTAAAAATATGCAGACTAATGGGTGTAGAAGGTTCAGCGGACTTAGATCTCATCTTTGACGGGAAAAATAACATGGTTTTAGAAATCAACACCCGCCCCAGCGGTACCCGTTACCTGACGGCCGCTTCCTGTAACATTAACCCTCTCCAGGAGATGGTAGACATGGCCACTGGAGAGTGGAACTCGGCAAAGGTGCAGAATGATATGAAAGATTACTTTGCATTGGAAGTGCCGGTGGGTGATTTTTCTTCTAAATGCAACAGTTACATATATAGAAGCTTCCCTGAGGGCCATGGTTGGATAATACATGGCCCACCCAAACATCAGCGAATCACCATTAGGGGTGAAACAAAAAAATCAGTTTTAAAAATTGCCCAATCCCTGAAATTACCATCATTAATTGGGGAACCATTATATTAACTTTAATATTAACATATATACTTAAAGTGAACAAAATTTGAAGTAAAATTTTTAAATCTTGTGAGAAGTAGTGTGATTTTGAATATCTAATGTTTATATTAAAATTGGTGGTAGATTGAACGAGTTACAAACAACGATCCTATTATTCCTTTTAACTTTCCTGGCCACGGCGTTTTTTACTTTTCTTGTGCGAAAAATATTACAGGATGCAGATATATCAGACAGCCCCATAGTTACCGAACACCGCCATAAAGCTGGAACTCCCACCATGGGGGGAATAGCCATGCTCATGGGTATACTATTAGCCGCAGCCGTGTATTTCACCCAGAAAAACCTGGTTTTAACCGTCATAATCATGATGGGCTCCGGTCTGGTGGGTCTTTTAGATGATCTTCTGGGTTTAAAGGTCAAGGAAATTCAGAAAGTGGTTCGCAACATCAGCCCTCAACCCGTTGAAATTGGCCGATTAACACTTAAACACCAAGAAGAAGCAAGGGTAACCACTGAAAAAGCTAAAAGTGATCTTAAGATCCTCCTGAAGGAGGAAAAGGTGGAAATTATTGGGGAAGTTCCCATAAAAAGTGAAGTCACGGAACGTGACAAAATAATCGCCCAGATCATAATATCCTTGTTCCTGGTTGTTACTGGAGCGGTTAGCAGTTCAGTTTTAGGTTTTGAGTTGGGAATACTAATAATACCGGTGGTTATCTTCGGAGTTATAGGTTCTATCAATGCGGTAAACCTTATTGATGGCATGGACGGTTTGGCTGCAGGTATTCTGGCCATAGCATCAGCATCATGCGCCATATTCTCATTTAACAACGGAAATACATCCGGAGCCTTACCATTTGTAGCGTTGGCTGGAATTTCCCTGGGTTTCCTGGTTTTCAATCGTTACCCGGCCAGTATCTTCATGGGGGATACTGGATCCTTCGCACTGGGCGCCGGTTACATCACTGCCGGATTCCTGGGTGACGTGATATACTTCGCAGTGTTGGCCCTATCCATACCCATCATATCTGTAGTGATAAGTCTCCTACATCGCGCCCATATCATTAAACTTCCTGTGGAACCCCTGCATCACACTCTGCACTATAAAGGTCTCTCTGAAAAGAAAATAATAGCTATTTACTGGATTATTACCTTCCTTATCTGCTTAGTAGCCATTATAACTTACCAATATATCATTTAAGGATGATTCTAAATGAAAAAACTTACCACCGCCCATTTAGCATCTTGTATTCAGGGAAAACTTCTAGGAAAGGATCGTCAGATCACCGGGATTTTCAATATTCTAAAAAGTGCAAAAAATGGCGATGTGGTGATCAGACACTGGATTGACAGTTCTGGTGTCGAAATCGCGGCGAATAAAGGCGTTGCATGCATAGTTACCCAAGACCCCCGTGAAGAAGCTATTTATGTAGCAGATAAACTTGATATTTGCCTTATCATCACTGATAAGATTGAATACGCCAATGCTTTTGCTCTTAGCTGGGCCATAAATACCTTTGCATCTCAAACTCTGCGGGTGGTAATCACGGGAACCAATGGAAAGTCTACCACTAGTCACATGATACATCATATCCTCTTGCAAGCAGGATTCAGAACTCACACCAATACCGATTCCCTTTCAGAATTTAACACTCTCATTGACCCCATGGTGGCCAAACAGATCTCCGAAAGTAAAAGACTGGAGGCGCTGGTTTTGGAGGTGTCAGAAGTGCAAGGATGGGAAGACCGGATTATGACGGATCATGCCTATTTAATGACTCGGGCTATCCATCCCCAAGTTCTGGTATTCACCAACGTGTCCATGGACCATATCGGCCTGGTGAATTCCATTGAAGATGCTTACCGGGAGATTTCAGGTGCCTTGCGGAATTTCGATGGGAAAGCCATAGTTTTAAATGCGGATGATCCTTTACTTATGAAGATGAAAGATCTGGCACCTCCTGAAGCGGAGATTATAACTTTCGGGACGGAGGGGAGGGTAGAACTCAAGGATGAAGGAATATTTTTGGATGGAACCATCCTCTTAAAAAAAGAGGAATTACCATTCCAGAGTCCTCACTTCCTCCAGAATACCATGGCAGCTATTGCTGCTTCTAAAGCCATTGATATCGAAAATGAAATTATAAAAAAAGGAGTTATGACCTATCAAGCCCTAAAAAGAAGATTTACCATCATTAGCCGAAAGCCCCTCATAATAGATGATTTCGCCCACAACCCGGAAGGGATTAAAGCCACCATAAGGAGTGCTGCTGAAATATCAAAACACAAGTTGTACATTGTATGTTCTATACGAGGATCCCGTGGGGAGGCTATAAATGAGATTAATGCTATGGCAATTGCTGAATCTCTTCAGGGTCTTAATTACGCCCTCATTTTAACCAGCAGCCAGGAAGTGGTGGACCCTGCCAACTGGGTGCAGGAAGAAGAGAAAAAGATATTTATAGAGGTACTGAAAAAGGAAGGTATCCAATACAGTCATCATTCCCAATTACACAGTGCTCTCTTTGAAGCCCTGAACTTATCCAGTTCCCATGACACCATTCTATTGATAGGCGCCCAAGGCATGGATCCTGCTTCCCATGTTATAGAGAGATTTAAAGAAGAAGGCATTAAAATAGTAGGATAATAATCACTTAAGTGAATGTTTAAATTCCTTCCATTACACCCGTATCATCCCTTATTTTATTTAAGTTCCCAAATAAATGTTTATAAATGATATTAAACACTTTATAAACTAAAAACCTACATATAAATAGCAACATCTACTTATCAGAGGCCAAGCCACAAAAAAAGGAACTGATCTTAATAAAAAGATTAGAAACGTGGAATTTAAAAGAAAATATAATCACTTAAATCAACGCCGGGCATTGAATTAACATGTTCCTGGCTTAGATACAAAAATTAAAGACTACGGATTAAAGGTTGTTAACATATGGATAAAACCAGTGAAGAACCCTTTAGAAACTCATCTAAAAACCAGGATACTGTTTTTGGAGTTATTGGAGTTTGTGGAATAGTTGGGAACCTTGCAGCCAGAGTTCTTATGGATCATGGCTGTCTAGTTATGGGCAGTGATCTTCTATCCCCTGAAGAGTGCCATTACCTTTATACTTTAGAAGATTATGACATTCCACTGCACCTATCCGGGCATCCGGAGGAATTTTTCATAGGATCTGACTACTTGGTGCCCCCACCCAGCCTTCCCCTAGATTCAGATACCTTCCAAAAGTTGAAGAGTTCAGGTAAGATCATAGAAATTGATGATTTAATTAAGCTGATAAAACCAGAAAAGCCAGTCATATGCGTTACTGGAACTAATGGCAAAACCACTACCACCCATCTTCTAAAACACCTTGCACAGGTTGCTGGGCTTAAAACTACAGAACATGGTTTTAAAAGTCTTCAAGGCAACATAGATTACATTCCACCCTTACAGGCTCGTTTAAAAGGTGATGTTGCAGTGGTAGAAACTGGTACTGAAGGAGCTCCCGGTGACCTTAAATTCACCATTGAAAAATGTAAACCATCCTGTGGTGTCATAACCAACATCAACCCGGACCACCTTAATCGGGAGGCAGATTTTTTAAAATACGCACGAATAAAGGGCGAACTTCTGGAAGAACTTCAGAATGGTATGGTAGTCATTAACTGTGACGATCCTACCATTTGGGGACTCTTAAGACAGGTGGACTTCCAGGGGAAAGTTATCACATTTGGAGTAGAAGATCATCCGGCCCGGATTTCCACTAAAAAATGCTGGTGTGGAGAAGAATTACTGCTGGGGGAGACCATATCCGGAGTTGGTTACTATCGCTGCGTTTGTGGCCTGGAACGTCCTCAGCCAGACTATCGTGCCACCAACATAACTCCAGACAGTTTCCTGTTACATACTCCTTATGGAACACATTCTATCAAAATGGGGATAATGGGCCTGCACAATGTTTATAATGCCCTGGGGAGCATAGTTGTAGCACTTGAAATTTTAAAAATACCAATGGAAGATATTAAAAAGGGCTTAAAAACATTTAAAGGCGTGCCTGGTCGCCTGGAATATGTTAAATCATTTCAAAACAGAGATTTTATTGTGGATTATGCTCATAATCCTTCTGGTGTAGAAACCGTTCTCCATGAACTTAAAAAGATCTATCCCCAAGTGGCCGTGGTCATCACTATCTCCTCCGAGTCCCAGGAATCTGGGGACATGGAAATATTAGAAAAAGCACTGGATTTGGCAGATTTTATAATACCTGCATCCTTCTTTTCTCGTAAAGCAGCGGAAAAATATATCTCTCAAAAGAAAATAATTACTACCGATGCTGAACCAGTTGAATTCCGGGAAGGAACCCTGGGAGCAACTTCAGATCAGGTTTTAGAAGGGCTGAAAAAGGCCACTGAATGTAATGTTGATGCTATTGTCTGTATTGGAGAAGCAGCCATCAAATATAAAGATGACATAGACATTTATTTATCACGAAGATACAAGAACTGTATTGAGAATTAAAAAGAAGAAAAAATTAAGATTAATGGTAAACATCATGTTCATTAAAGTAAGAAGAGACACTTTAATTATTTTATTTCTGGCCTTCCTGCTCATATTATCAGGTCGGCTGATGACTTACATGGCTTATGCTTCCTCAACCGAAACAGATCAGGGGATACCCATATCAGGAGTTATCATTAAAGGCAATGACATCGTTCCCACCGATTCTATAAGGGCCAATATCGCTAGTGTCGGATTTAGAACCGGTAGTTACATTCAAGGAGATACTCTGATAACCAATAAACGTAAGGTCCCCATTTCAGAAGCCCTTGAAAATGCTCGTCAAGCAGCGCTATTATCCACCATACCCGGTACCAGCGTGACACCCATTAAAGCTGCTGATGTTAAACTTGATAACCAAACCGGTATATTGACTGTAACCGTTATTGAGGACTTTTCGATGGTAGAGGTGAAAGAGACATGAGTTATAACCTGTTAAAACGGATTATGCTCCTTTTAATTACCCTGATCATGGTGGTGAATACATCGGCTGCCACCATGAACGTGATAATTATCACCGACCCCACCGGTCAAGATCCCAACGGAGCAGCGGCAGGTAGTATGTCCTTCGCTGAAAACATGTTTCAGTCCACCTTCATAATGTCCAAGGAGAATAATTTCGCGGTCCTTTCCGGAGGTGAAGGTAATCAAACCCCACGTTTAGGGGCTATTGTAAGGACATTAGAACTTCTGGAAAACGGAGCCACAGCAGCCGATGCCGCCAGCGCAGCGAATAGTTTCTCCGGAATTAGGATTATGACTGGAGGCCCTACCATTGGAGCAGCGGTGGGTGGGTCCTTCGATGTTTATGTGGTGACTGTGGACAACAACGGTACCATAACTGTGACCCCAGCATCAGGAGGACTAGCTGTTCTGCCCCCCGGGGAGAAAGGTGCCATTATCCACCTTAGAAACACCCATGGAAACCCTCAATATGGAACAGCCGAAAGAGTTCGCCAGGAAACTGCAGTTATGATTGGTAAAATGATTCGAGATGGTTATCCAGCGACAGACATTATTGGTGAGGTTTTCAAGGAGGTCTCCACTGATGCTGGAGAAAAATATGGTGGTGGTGCAGTTAACTTGGCTTCTTCCATTACCACCGGGGACATGTTCACCCCCTCCGATCTTAACGAGACTGGTTTTCCCATGAATGAACCATACAGTAAGGTCTGTCCCACTTGTGGATGGAGCTCCGGCTATTCAGGGGCAGAGGACTTCAAAACTTGCCCCCTAGACGGGACAGATCTTAAAACCATCTACGCCTACGACGCCCTGGTTAACACCATTACATCTACCGGTGAGGGAATCAGTGTTTCGATTTATGGAACAGACGCTCCAGGTATCAGTGAAACCACCCGTGAAATCGTGCAGTACTCGGTGAAACAGAATGGTTTCAACGCGGCCAAGATCGCCCAGGACATTAACTCCAATATTAACAACGGACTTCTGGTGGGAGTAAACTACGTGGAAGCCAAAGATATTAACATCCGCGAAAATTCCCGTGCCGTGGGGGTTTACTATAAAGCATTACCCGACAAAAGGACTTCACCACCCTGGGACTTACCCCTTAGTTCTTCGGTCCTTAACATTGTAGGGAACATGCAAACCGCCCTGGGATTGATTTTAGTAGTTCTGGTATTATTCAGAAGTACACTTCTAACCTCTTTCATGAAAAAAAGAAGGTGATGAAAAAATGTCATTAATCATGATAAGAGCTGATAATAGGGATAAGATTCTAAACAGTCTGGCGGATATAGAAAGACACGCCGGACTAAAAATTTTGGGCGCTCCCAGGATTATTGAACCAAAAATAGCTGATGAAACTGCAAAAAGAATAATGAAGCAGAATTTGAAGTTTAAATCATCTCAGTCTGTTTTGGTGATGGTGGAAGGAGACACCACTCGCAGTATCATGCAGATAAGAAAAATACATCCCCCGGCCCACTTAATGGTCATTAGTGAAGAATACCCTGAATATGTGGCTATGGCTTCTAAATTTAAGAAGTTGCCCCATTTTAAGGGTTACTATTCGCATAAATGAACCTGATATTAATTAAAGAATGTTTTTAGCCAATCCAAAAAGATTAAATTTTCTCATATTATTTAATTCTTTTTAATACGAGCGATATCACCAATAGTAGCTCCCCTTACATTACTGGAACTAATTTCTTCAGCTATGGTTTCATCAGTCTTTTCCAAAATGATGATGCCCAGTATTTTTTCTAGTTTTCTGCTAAGCTTCATATCCGGTACCATGCGGCCAGATTCAACACGATTAATCACCGATACCTTTTCATAAATCTTTTCTGCGAGTTCTTCGCGACTCCAGCCTTTTTTTTCTCGGGATTCCCTTATAACCTTATTATAATCCTCAATAACCTCATATGAAGGTTTAGTAGACCTGAATCTTCTAATGGGGCCTGAAGAACTTCTTCGAAATTGGCCCTGTTGCCGGGGAGGTTCTCTTTGGACTTTACCAAACTTGGAACATTCCTTACAAGTATTCATTACTGAACTTTCTATTTTGGTCTTTATTGGTTGTCCAATTATCTTTTTGCCACAAATCTCACATCTCATGCCGATCCCTTTATTTAAACTTAGATTTATAATTCTACACCTCAATATTTAAATATTATTAAAGACCATAGAAAGCATCATATAATAAAGTGTTAGAAATTATTTTTTTCCATAAATCTATGAGGAGTGAACATTAAAGATGGAAAAAACATCCCACAATATTTTAAAGAAGATAGAAGACCTTAAAAAAGAGATTAAAATCCTCAAAGAGGAAAATGCCAAGACTAAAAGGAACCTCATGTGGAAGGTTAGGAAACTTGAAAAAGACAAGGTTCTAATTGAAAACGAAAAGATGAGGTTAGACCGTGAACTGAAATCTCTCCGGGGAGAAATTGAAAGGTTCCGGTCACCGCCACTGGTGATAGCCACTGTAACTGAAGTGATAGATGAGGGAAAAGTAGTGGTGAAAAGCAGCACCGGCCCCCATTTTGTCATTGGATATTCACGTTTCATGGATGATAAGGACTTAGAACCAGGAGCCAGAGTAGCCCTTAATCAGCAGACCTTCAGCATTGTCAGCGTTTTACCTTCCGAGAAAGACCCCATAGTAACAGGTATGGAAGTTGAAGAAAAACCAGAAGTGAGCTACAGCCAGATTGGTGGCCTTGAAGAGCAGATAGTCGAAATTAAAGAAACTGTAGAATTACCTCTTAAAAAGCCAGAGTTATTCAAGGAAATAGGTATTGAACCTCCTAAAGGTGTGCTTCTTTATGGTCCTCCTGGGACCGGGAAAACTCTACTGGCCAAGGCCGTGGCCCACGAAACCAACGCCACTTTCATAAAGATCGTGGCCTCTGAATTTGTGCGCAAATACATCGGAGAAGGTGCCCGGTTAGTGAGAGGAGTATTCGAATTAGCCAAGGAAAAATCTCCCAGCATCATATTCATTGACGAAATCGATGCTATAGCTGCTAAACGACTGAAAAGTTCAACTAGTGGTGATCGAGAGGTTCAAAGAACTCTAATGCAACTTTTAGCTGAAATGGATGGGTTCGAAGCGCGGGGCGATGTGGGTATCGTGGCCGCCACCAACCGACCCGACATCCTGGATCCTGCCTTACTTAGACCTGGCCGTTTTGATCGGTTCATAGAAGTACCGGTACCCAATGAAGACGGTAGGCGGGAAATTCTCAAAATACACACCAAAAACATGACCATGGAAGAAGATGTGGACCTTGATCTGGTATCTGCCCTAACCGATGGAGCATCCGGTGCCGATGTAAAGGCCATCTGCACTGAAGCCGGTATGTTTGCCATACGGGAAGAGAGACCCATCATAAACATGAACGACTTCCTCGATGCCGTGGACAAGATAATGGGTGTGGAAAGAGACGAAGAAATCCTAAAAGAAGCTGGAGTTATGTACGGATAGGTTTATCCGTATACTCTATTTTTTATTTTTTAAGCCGATGATGAACCCTATGAGCTCTGAAACCCGTGATGAATGATGGGCGATCTGAGGCTTACTTTCATTAATTTACTTCCTATTTTTACTTAATTGTACCTTATTTAATCTATCCACTCATTCGTAGAACTATTTCTTTAAAGAGATCATCCACGGTGATTGATACTTTCTCTGGATCTAACTCTGAAACTTCTGGCCTGAGAACCACTATAACCGGGATTCCCAACTCCAGAGCAGCCTCAATCTTTGAGGGCGTTCCACCAACTTCACCACTATCTTTAGTTACCACCAATTTTGCACCATATTCCATCATCAGGGCCTTATTGAACTCTGGAGTGAAGGTGCCCTGCATGGCGATGATGTTTTCTCCAGGCAGGCCAGTTTCCAAAGATTTTTTTACAGAATATGGGTTGGGAAGAACCCTCGCCAATATCTGGTCAGCATCTATGACCTCTGTGAGGTAGTGTATAGTAGATACTCCTGCCAGATGCAGTATACGGCCATTGCTGATTGTTTTTGCAAGTTGGGCTGCTTCGGGGAAGGAAGTTACCTGGTGGATTAGAGCAGTTTCAGGTAATTTTGTAGGTGGCCTCTCCAGACGAAGGTAGGAGATTCCAGTTTCTTTACTGGCCTGGATTGCATTACGGGTTGCCTCCGCTGCAAAGGGATGGGTGGAATCTACCAGGATATTTATGTTATATTTTATTATGGTCAGAGTTAGTTCATTAGTGGGGAGCGGTTTCTTAATCACCTCATCAGCACCGGCGGATCTGGCAATTTCAGCACCAAAACTGGTGACCGTGGTGGCCAAGATGTAGATCTCATCATTCAGGCCTCTTAACCTCTTTATGAGTGCTGTAGCATCACTAGTGCCAGCCATTACCATTATTCTCATTTCAGAAACCTCTCAACCAGGAAATCACTTAGCAGTATTGTACTGGCGATTAGCAATACTATTATCCAATCTACACCAGAAAGGGCGGTTGTTTCGAAAACACCCTGCAGGAATGGAGTATATATAACGGCTAATTGCAACAGGAAGGAAGATGCAACGGCAATTAATAGAAATTTATTAGAGAATCCATGTGTAGCACGGCAGTTGAATACGTTGAAGATCTGATACATGACAAAAACCGTGAAGGCCATACTCATGGCTTTGATAAGTTCGGTTCCAATGCTCAATAGATAGAAATACAGAGCCAGAGTACCTACCGTCATCACCAACCCGGCGACGATTATTTTAATAAGATTTTTACGAGGTATGATCTCTTCTTTTAGCGGGGGACGTTCCATTACTCCTTTTTCAGGAGGTTCTACACCTAATGACTGGGCGGGTGGTCCATCCATTATGATGTTTATCCATAAAACCTGTATGGGGTTGAAGGGGATGGGAAGGCCTAGTATGGAGGAAGAAGTGATGGTAAGTATGGCTCCGATGTTGGTGGAAAGCTGAAAGCGCACAAAACGGCGGATATTATCAAATATGGTTCTACCTTCACGCACCGCCTTTACTATGGTAGCGAAGTTATCATCCTGAAGAAGCATGTCGGCGGATTCCTTGGCCACATCAGTCCCACTCCCCATAGCAACTCCTATAGCGGCTCTTTTAAGAGCCGGAGCATCGTTAACTCCATCTCCAGTCATGGAGGCAACATTACCCGTATTCTTGAGAGTTTCCACTATACGTACTTTCTGTTCAGGGAACACCCTGGCGTAGACCCGTATTTTATCAACCAGATTTTCGAATTCCTCATCACTGAGCTGGTCTAATTCAGCTCCAGTGAGGGCCATCGCATCAGAATCATCCACTATACCAATTTCCTTAGCAATGGCCACGGCAGTGTCCTTATGGTCACCGGTGATCATGACCACTTTGATACCGGCCTTATTGGCCACGGCAATAGCATCTTTTGCCTCCTGGCGGGGAGGATCCATCATTCCTACCAGTCCGGCGAAGATTAAGTCCCTTTCCAGGTCTTCCTTACTAGATAGATCTTCAGAAGGGTCCAGCTTCCGGTAGGCAAAACCCAGAACCCGAAGAGCATTCCCGGTCATGTGCTTGAGATCTTCCAGGGCTTTAGTGGTGTCCTCGGGGGTTATAGAACAAACTCCACTTTCTCCCTCAATCTGGGAGCATTTCTGCAGCAAAACCTCTGGAGCCCCCTTTATAAGAATGAAGCGATCATCACCAATCTGATTAATAGTGGTCATCCTTTTACGAGTACTGTCCAGGGGTATCTCCAGTAACCTGGGATTTTTTTCCTCCAGTTCTCTGCGATCATATCCTGCATCCTCAGCATATAAAAGTAGAGCCGCATCGGTAGGATCACCGATAATTTTTCCCTTGGAAATGCTGGCGTTGTTACACAAGGCCGCGATGGTGTAAACCATTTCGGGATCGTTAACTTTAGCTTCCCGCACAGTCATCTGATTCAGGGTTAGTGTCCCGGTCTTGTCGGTGCATATCACGTTACAGGAACCCAGAGTTTCCACTGCCAGGAGTTTTCTGACGATGGCATTACTCCGGGCCATCCTCTGCATACCAAGAGCGAGGGTCAAAGTCAATATAGCAGGTAATCCTTCAGGTACCGCTGCCACCGCCAGAGAAACAGCGGTCATGAAGGTGTCCACCAGGGGAGTGCCCTGCCAGTAGGTAATGATGAATACGAAACTACAAACTATCACAGCCAGTAACCCCAACATCTTTCCCAGACGTGCTATTTTCTGCTGAAGAGGCGTTTCTTCATCTTCTTCCTGTATCATCTCCGCGATCTTACCGATCTCGGTGTTCATACCAATTTCAACCACTACACCCTTACCACGTCCGGAAGAGATGTCAGACTCCATGAACACCATGTTGGCCGGGCTATGACCATCTTCGTGGATGGCTTCGGTATGTTTTTCCACTGGTAAAGATTCTCCAGTAAGGGCAGATTCATCCACCAGCAAGTCATAGCTTTCTATGATCCGCATATCAGCTGGAACATTGTCTCCTTCCTCTAAGAGAACTACATCTCCTCGGGTGAGATCTCCAGCACTGATTTTCTGCTCTTTTCCATCCCGAATAACCACAGCCTCACTGGATATGAGTCCTTTTAATTTTTCCATGGCTTTTTCTGCACGGTATTCCTGTATAAATCCTACCACGGCGTTAATTATCACTACAATTAGTATGACTATGGCATCCAGAGTGTCTCCCACGTAGTAAGCTGCCACTGCGGCTATGATCAGAATGAGTATTAAGATATCCATAAATTGGCCCAAAAATAGTCTGATGGGCCCTGCCTTTGCTTCTTCAACTAATTCATTCTTACCGTACTCCAGAGAACGCTTCTGGACCTCCTCATTGGATAAACCATTCTTGGTTGTATTCAAATTCTTTAAAGTTTCATCTATAGTTAATTTAAGCCATTTCAAGGTGAACACCTCTGAAAGAAAACTGCTTTTTTGTAATTGATAAGTTTCATATTAAGATGAGTGCTTATAGAGTCCGTAGTAAAAGGTTTTATTATCAAATCAGCCCCTACAGCTTCTGCAACCTTCTGCAGATAGGGATGGAGTTCTTCTGGTGGTCTAATCGAATAAATGAGTTGTGCATCCTCATATATTTTTAAATCAGGATGAGTAATATCATCCTGGACTACCTGCCGATGGTAAGGTTTAATATCAGTCATAATGATATTCACCTTAAGCCGTCTTTGGAGGTCCAGTGCCACTGGGTTAAAACGTCCCACTCCCACCTCCACTATACGATTGGCGTGAGAGTAATGCTGGATTATATATTCGGAAAAATCACTCCACATGTCATCACTCACGGAGAAAGTCATGATAATAAGAGAATTCAGGCGTCCGGACGTTAAGCAAGTTCTGGAAATTGAGTTTTCCTCTTTTAAAGATCCTTACCCGTCCCATATTCTGGTGGATATATACAATTTGGGCGCTGGTTTTCTAGTGGCCCAGCAAGATAATATGATCGTGGGATATATTATATTTTGGATCAGATTTGAAGATGAAGGTCATATCATCTCTCTGGCTGTGGAAAAAAAATATCGCCGCAAAAGTGTGGGTTCCAGTCTAGTCAACTCAGCTTTAGATATTTTCAAAAAATACAATCTAAAAAAGATAAAACTGGAAGTGAGGATTGGAAATCGGTCGGCGAGAAAGTTTTATCAAAAAATAGGCTTTAAAGAAAAGGAATTCTTACCCCAATACTACGATGACGGAGAAGATGCAGTAGTTATGGAAATGATTCCCTTGAATGAATGATCCCACTAAAGATTGCACAAAAGAATTGCAAAATCAATAGATTATGGACTTGATTAACTAAAAATGATTATTATGATAAAGAACTAATGGATGATAAACATGGTGATGGAATGCTTAAAGAAGCTAAACTTGCTCTAGAAGATGGTACCATTTATAAAGGAAAGTCATTCGGTTTTGAAACCATTAAAACAGGAGAAGTCGTATTCGCAACTGGAATGACTGGATATGTGGAATCTTTAACTGATCCATCTTATAAAGGCCAGATATTAATGTCAACCTATCCACTGCAAGGGAATTATGGCATATCCTCAAAATGGTTCCAATCTGATGGTATAAAAGCTGAAGGATATGTGGTGCGTGACGAAAATCCATATCCCTCGCACAGCCTATCAGAAAAGAGTTTATCAGATTTTTTAGAAGAATATGAGACTCCGGGTATTAGTGGAGTTGATACTCGCTCATTAACCCTGAAGTTACGCCGTTTTGGTACCCTTAAAGGAGCATTAGCCACCGCTGAAATTGATGATGGAGAGCTTCTGGACATGGCACGTAAACAACCGGGCATAGAAGAGATCGACCTGGTGAATAAAGTTTGTGTTGATGAACCCCACATTTTAGGCCAGGACTATCCATACAATGTGGTAATTTTGGATTGCGGGATAAAAAACAACAGTGTAAATGCTCTTTTAAAACGGGAGATTGGGGTGACCATTTTACCTTATCATACCAGCCCCGAGGAGATCATGGATTATCAGCCCCAAGCCATGCTGGTTTCCAGTGGCCCTGGAGATCCTACCCGCGTAAAAAAAGCAATAAACACCGTTAAAGTACTTAAAGAAAAAATGCCCATATTTGGCATCTGTCTGGGACAGCAAATCATCTCCCTAGCCTTTGGTGCCAAAATTTACAAGATGAAGTTCGGACATCGGGGTATAAATCAGCCGGTGAAGGATCTGGAAAGCGGGAAAGTGGCGATTACTTCCCAGAATCATGGTTTCACCGTGGATCCGAAATCTTTGTCAGGTCCTCCCATCCACTTAACCCAGTTAAACCTTAATGATGGTACTCCGGAGGGGATTAAGCATGATGAACTCCCTATAGAAAGTGTTCAGTACCATCCGGAAGCGGGCCCCGGACCACACGATAGTGATGGCTTCTTCGATCACTTCGTGGAAACCCTGAAAAGTTATTAAATTTCACGTTGTTTAAGCCCATAAATACCTTTAATAAGATTATAAATGAGGATTGTAAATGCCACGGGATGAAGACATTAAAAAAGTGCTTATCATTGGCTCTGGGCCAATTCAAATAGGTCAAGCTGCTGAGTTTGATTATTCAGGTTCTCAAGCCTGTAAATCCATACAGGAAGAGGGTATAGAAACTATTCTGGTCAACAGTAACCCGGCCACCATCCAGACGGACATGGATATGGCGGATAAGGTTTATGTGGAACCCCTAACCCCCGAGATAGTGGCCAAAATCATAGAAAAGGAAAAGCCAGATGCAATACTTCCCACCATGGGGGGTCAGACTGGCCTCAACGTGGCTACAGGTCTGGAAGAGATCGGAGCTCTGGAGGGTATCAAGGTCATTGGATCCTCGGTGGAAACCATACGAAATGTGGAGGACCGTGACTTATTTGATAACTTCATGAAGGATTTAAACGAGCCCGTTCCCAGGGCCAGAGCAGTAAAATCACTGGAAGATGCATTTAAAGCCGTGGAAGAGATAGGTTATCCGGTTATTGTCCGACCAGCCTTCACCCTGGGAGGTACCGGGGGAGGAGTGGCCCATAATGAGGATGAACTGAGGGAAGTGGCCAGCCGGGGGCTGGACATGAGTTTTATCAACCAGGTACTAATTGATGAATCAGTAATGGGCTGGAAAGAGTTTGAATATGAGGTTATGCGGGATAAAAACGATACCTGCATCACGGTATGTAACATGGAGAACATTGATCCCATGGGAATTCACACTGGAGAAAGTATTGTATTGGCCCCTTCCCAGACTCTCAGTGACGTGGACAACCAGAAATTGCGTAACGCATCTATCAAGATTATCAGAGCCCTTAAAATTCAGGGAGGCTGCAATATACAGTTTGCAGTGCACCCAATGACTGGAGAGTACAAGGTTATTGAAGTAAATCCCCGGGTGAGCCGCAGTAGTGCCCTGGCATCTAAAGCCACCGGATATCCAATCGCCAAGATTTCAGCTAAGATAGCCATTGGCATGACCCTGGATGAGATACAAAATGACATAACCAAGGAAACCCCCGCCTCTTTTGAGCCTACCCTGGATTATGTAGTGGCTAAAATCCCAAGATGGCCCTTTGATAAATTCAAAGGAATCAGTAAGGAGATTGGGGTGCAGATGAAATCTACCGGGGAGGTCATGTCCATCGGTCGAACCATAGAAGAATCTCTACACAAAGCCATCCGTTCCCTGGACATTAGCAGGTACGGATTTGAAGAGGTCCCATTCACCAGGGTGGACTTGGCAAATCCCACTGATGAACGCATATTTCAGGTGTACAGCGCCCTTAAACAGGGGATGAACCTGGAGGAAGTCCACCAGATCACCAATATCGATAAGTTATTCCTCCACAAAATACAGAACATCATAGATTTCGAAGTAAAAATAAGTCCGGAGTCTTTGAAGGACCCGATTGTAATGGCTGAGGCCAAAAGAATGGGATTCTCGGATCGGGTCTTGTCCCAGATGGTAGGAGCTCAGGAGGATGAAATACGCCGTTTGCGAAGGGAAATGAGGTTAATCCCATCCTATAAGATGGTGGATACTTGTGCGGCAGAATTCGAAGCAGCGACACCCTATTATTATAGTACCTACGAGTTTGAAGATGAAGTAGCTGTTTCTGATAATAAAAAGGTTATTATTATTGGTGCCGGACCGATAAGGATTGGTCAGGGCATTGAATTTGATTATTGTTGCGTTCATTCATCTCTGGCCCTGAAAGAGGAAGGCATTGAGACCATAATTGTTAACAACAACCCGGAAACCGTGAGTACCGACTACGACATCTCGGATAAACTTTATTTTGAGCCACTTACTCTGGAAGATGTGATGGCCATTGTGGAGAAGGAAAAGCCATACGGAGTGGTGGTGCAGTTCGGAGGTCAGACCAGCATTAACCTGGCAGTTCCTCTGGCCAATCAGGGGGTCCGGATTTTAGGAACACCCCATGAGAGCATAGACCGTGTGGAAGATCGGGAGCGTTTTACCCGTGTTCTTAATCTGCTAGAAATACCCCAGGCAGATTATGGAATAGCAAATTCATTTGAGGATGCCCAGAATGTGGCCCAGAGAATCGGATACCCCGTTTTAGTACGGCCTTCTTATGTACTGGGGGGTAGGGCCATGGAAATTGTTTATGATGATATGGAACTCCAGGAATACATGAAAGAAGCCGTTCGAATCTCACCTGAGCATCCCATACTGGTGGATAAGTTCCTGGAAGATGCCATTGAAATCGATGTGGACGCCCTCTGTGACGGTGAAACCGTGTTTATCGGAGGTATTATGGAACATATCGAAGAAGCTGGAGTTCACTCTGGAGATTCGGCTTGTGTAATACCGCCTCAGAGTATTTCAACCGATGTTTTACATACTATCAAGGATTATACCCAAAGATTGGCCCTGGAATTAGGGGTGGTAGGGCTGATGAATATTCAGTACGCAGTAAAAAGTGGAGAAGACCAAAACCCCACTGTATACATACTGGAAGCTAATCCTAGGGCTAGTCGGACTGTTCCATTCGTCAGTAAAGCGGTTGGGGTTCCTCTGGCAAAAATTGCCGCCAAATTAATGGTAGGACATAAATTACAGGACTTTGGGCTGGAAGATGAGATCATGGTGGAACATGTTTCGGTGAAGGAATCCATATTTCCCTTTATAAAGCTTCCTGAGGCGGATTCTGTCCTGGGTCCGGAGATGAAATCCACCGGAGAAAGTATGGGGATTGATGAAAACTTTGGAGTTGCCTATTACAAGGCCCTACTATCAGCAGGAATGGAGCTTCCCCAGAAAGGTAAAATCTTCATCAGCGTCCGAGATTCGGATAAGAACAAGATTCAGGATATTGTTAAGAAGGCAAAGGACTTGGGCTTTGATCTTATGGCTACCAGGGGTACTGCCAAAGCCGCAGCAGTTTTGGGAGATATAGAAACTGTGCGTAAAGTTAGTCAGGGCTCACCAAACATCCGGGACGCCATATTAAATCGGGAAGTAGCCATGATTATTAACACACCTTCTGGTAAGCAGTCCGCAGATGATGGCTATTATATTCGTAGAATGGCTATTGAACTGAATATACCCTACGTAACCACCCTGGCTGGAGCCCGTGCTGCGCTTAATGCCATAGAAAATGTGGAAGATGGTAAAATTGGGGTTAAGTCATTGGGTGAGTATCACCAAGTTTGAAGCCCTTCCATTTTTAAATTTTTAAAAAAATTCAACAAATCTTTTTTTTATTTTTTCATCTCTTTACCTTTCTACAGCATGACCAAAAAAAATATATTTTTATAATTGTTAGCCAACATTAACATTCATAGACAACATTAATATTAAGAGACAACTAATAAGATAATTAACAAACATTTTCATATCAAATAATACCAAGTCTTAGTTCACCAAAGCATAGAAAGGTACAAACCATGTTCATAGAAGTTAAAAAAGCGGTTTTACTGATGACCATTGGTTTTTTTTGTATTTTAAGTTTTATTTCTGCCTCAGAAGCCCATATACTTATTATTGGCGATTCTTTATCCGATTATCCCCAGGCACTGCAGGAAACCCAGAGTATAGCCCATGAGTTAAAATTAAGAGGTTATCAGGTTCTGGAACTTTACCAGAATAACGCTACCACCAAAAATATTCTCAAAGGCATGTATGATGCAGATGCAATCATTTATGCCGGTCATGGCGGTTATCAGTCCGGTAACTATGACAATGACGGAGGCCCAGCAACAGGCCCCTTCTCCCTGGTGGGATCCCGATCCAGCCCAACTGACTCAAATAATTTTATTTGGGGCGTAGGTGGCCAAATGAGAGAAGGGTGGACGGGTAACCTGTTTGTAGCACCTTTCAAAGCCGGTATACCAGTTATCTTACTCCATGCCTGTTTTTCTACTGGCTGGGTAGAAAATAAAGAAGTTGCAAATCCAGTAGAAACCATCTACAATTTTTCAAATATGTTTACCAATGCTGGAGCTAACTACTATGCCACTGCCTGGAATGGGGCGGAAATAATATACGACTTCCTTAATGGAGCCCAGAATTTCCTGGAGGCTAACCAGCAAAACTACGAACCCCTGATCAATAGAACCACGTATAATGGTGTTGAAATATGGAAAAATCAGGAAGGTTATGCTGCTTTTGTGGGAGACTGGTTGGGATCATTCCCCACTGTCAGCCAAACCACGGCTTATGATGATACAGGGGCAGAAAGCTGGTATAATAGCAACCGTGTCCGAGAAGACTTACGATGTACCTTCACCATCAGCCCCGGCCCTTACTACACCCAACAGCCGGTGACTTTCACCGAAGGATCCTACAATATGGAGGGCAATATAACCAGTTATTTCTGGAACTTTGGAGATGGCACCACTTACCAGACTAACACTACATCCAATCCTGACCATAGTTATGCCCAATCCGGAAATTATGTGGTGTATCATAGCGTGACCAACGACCAGAACCGCAGCTCCCAGGCCAGCAGAATTCTAAGCGTAAACAATCCCCCCACATCACCAGTATTAACCCAAAATCTGATTCCTGCCACAACCTCAGTTAAAACCACTTCCACGACCAAGTACAAATATAAGTACACCATTAGATACGTCTACAAATGGGTGAAAAAAGGGAAAAAATGGTACCGGATTAAGTACAAGTACACCTATAAATGGGTGAAAAAAGGGAAAAAATGGTACAAAATCAAGATTTGGAGAAAAAGGGCATATTAGTAGATGGGACAAGCCAGATCCATCAATTCTAAATTCTCATAATTTGAATCTTTCATACTTAAGGTTAGGTTAAGCATATGATTACCATCCAGAATGGAACTCTGCTTTGTGGCGAAGATCTCCATCCTACCGTTGGAAACCTGTTCATTCAGGACAACGAGATAGTTGAGATCTCAGATGGTAGGGCCCGGGGAAAAGTTATAGATGCTAAAGGATGCTTAGTAGCACCAGCACTGATAAACAGCCACATTCACTTGGGAGACTCGGTTGCCCGGGATGAGGGGGACGGGGCGCCTCTGGATGAAATAGTTAAGCCACCAAACGGAATTAAGCATCGTATTTTAAGGGAAACATCACGGGAAGATCTTATTAAGTTCATGGAAGTTTCCCTGAAAGATATGATTCAAACCGGCACCACCACCTTCGTAGACTTTCGAGAGGGGGGAGTGGAAGGTGTCGAAATTTTAAAGGAAGCTCTGCAGGATATCCCCATCCGGGCCATTATATTGGGAAGACAGGACTCCTTCCAGGATCAACATGTAACGAAGTCTCAGTTAGATGCCGACATCCAGAAAATATTGGAAATTAGCCAAGGGATTGGTATAAGTGGCTTTGGAGAGGTGGAAGATGAAGTTGCAACACAAATCGCCCAGGAATGTCTAATAAAGGGCAAAATTCCTGCCATACATGCCGCTGAAAATGAAGAAGTTCAACTGCAATCACTGAAAAATACCGGCAAAACAGAAATTGAAAGGGCCTTGGAAGCTGGTTTCAAATTATTGATTCATCTAACTTCCGCTACTAATACCGATTTAAAAAAGGTCACTGAAAACAATGTATCAGTGGCTACTTGTCCCCGGGCCAACGGAGCCTTATCAAGTGGAATTCCACCCATAAGGGAAATGCGGGATCTGGGAATAAATCTACTTTTAGGTACCGATAATGTGATGATAAACTCTCCGGATATGTTTAGGGAAATGGAATACGCCCTTAAAGTTACCCGAGGATTTACTCAGAAATATTTTTCTCCAGTGGAGATTTTAAAGATGGCAACCGTGAATGCCGGAAAGGCTGTTGGTCTTAATCTGGGGTCACTGGAAGAAGGTAATCTGGCCGATATAATGATTGTGGAACGGATATCCCGTGACCCGATACTATCCCTCATAAATCGAACCCAATCGAAAAACATAATAGGCCTAATAACAGATGGTAGAATATTATACCAGAGGTGACACTATGTACAACAAAATTTTACTACCTACCGATGGTTCTAAACACGCCGAAAAAGCTGCAGAACATGCTATATGGATTGCCAGTCAAAGCGGTGCCGAAATAATTGTTCTTGATGTTATAGAAACATCTTCACTAGTTGGACTTCCAGCCGAAGATCTTATCGTAAGAATAAAGGAAATGCTTAAAGAAGAGGCTAAAAGATCCTTAGAAAGGATATCAGAGATGATCAAGGAGGATGAACCGGAGATTAAGATAACCCTTACCAGTAAAGAAGGTTCTCCTGCCGATGTGGTGCTAAAAACCATAGAAGAGAAAGACATTGACTTAGTGGTTATGGGAACTTCAGGAAAACACGGTCTGGACCGGTTTTTACTGGGCAGCGTCACAGAAAAAGTGGTTAGATCAGCTAAATGTCCCGTTCTAACTGTTCATTAACAGAATAATTATCTAATTTTGTTTGTTATTATTTAGATGGTGTAAATATGCAAATAAAGGAAATAATGTCCGAGAAAATTCACTTTATACAGGTGCCAGGAAATCGTTCCCATGCCCTGGATATAATGCGGGAAAAGAAGGTTTCAGGACTCCCCGTAGTAAAAAAAGGAACCAGTACCCTGGTTGGTATACTTACTCGATCAGATCTAGTGCAAAACCCAGATGAAGAACAAATCGCCCTGATCATGACCCGTGAGATAATATCTGTCACTCCGGAAGATAATGTGAAGGACGCTGCTCAAAAGATGATTGAAAACAACATCCGGAGAGTCCCGGTAGTTGAAAACGGTGAGTTGGTGGGTTTAGTTACAGCCTCTGATCTGGTGAAAAAAGCGCTGTGGAAGATGGATCTATCGGACCCGGCTGAAAATTACATGTTAAAGGATATTCCCACCACTTGGGAGAGAACCCCTCTTACCGTGGCCTTCGAGATCATGCGCTATTACAATCTGAAGGTGCTCTTGACCCTAAACAAAGATGGGAAGCTCTCGGGAATACTAACTGAAACTGATTTTCTGGATGAGAGTGAAATAGTCTCTGAAAAGACTGTGCACAATACTTCAGTAGGTACTGAGGGAGATAAATGGTCATGGGATAGTAAGAACGTTCTTTACGTCATAAAGAATCATCTCCAATTCTCAGATAAAGAGGTTAAAGATGTGGCTACCTTAGACCCGGTCATCGTAACCACCAAAACCACAGTGAAGGAATGTGCCAATAAGCTGCGTCAGAATAAAATTGAACAGATGCCAGTTATTGACGTGGAAGGAGACTTGGTAGGTCTGATCAGGGCTAGTGATTTGATCAAGGCCATTACTGATTGAAATGTCCCCCATACTAAAGATAAAAGAAGGCCCGGAAGAAATTCGTGTCGTGGCCAAGAATGGGCCGGATGTTTCCATACACCCCATTAATGTCAAATTCCTGATGGCCACCTTATGGTGGGAGGGAACTCCCCAGCTGGAAACTTTTTTTGAAATTCTGGAACTCACCATAAAAAGGACCATTAATGAAGTATTCCCTCACGAGAAGCTGATGATAGATTACACCTACCATGCCAATGATGTCCTGGAAGATGCCTCCCTTATAACTGTGGAGATAAACCGTGTAATAGCAGATGGGCAGGAATTGGAAGTGGAAGGGGATTTAATAAATCTTCACGGAAACGATGATCGTGGTTTTTTCAGAAAGTTAACCAGTCGCCGGCGTAGAGTATCTGAAAACGTAACCAAAGAGATTTAATTTATCATAAGCTAATTTTTTAAAATTACCCCATTATCCTGATTAATTTATCCGGACTCTTTAAAATTTGCGTCGGATGTGGGGCATTAATCTGAAAAGCAATGCTTCAGCATCCCCCTTGTCTTTCATCCCACGAGCCACGATTTTTCCCTTAGAAAAAATGGTAACATTAATCTCATCCAGTTTTAATAGGGCCACTCCCATCTCCAGGGAGTATTTAACATTCCCTAACTTTTTTAATCCTTCACAACTCTTTTCTATATCCAGTTGGTATGGTAGTTCAGTTTCAAACATTATACGGTTTCTATCATCCCGGCAGGGCTTGTAAAAAACCATTTCATTTTTATGACGTTGGGAACCAGCCAGATCCAAAGTAACCTTTCTAAAACCGATTGATTTAAGTTCTGAATCAATAAAAGACAAGCTTTGATTATTTAAAAGATTAGTATAGTCCATTTCGATAACTGCAGTTCCATCTTCATCACGAACCCTTAAAAATTCCTTATCAGATAGATTCTTTAAGAATTTTTCGGCATAATCAATTTTTTGAAGTTTCTTATTAGTTAAAAAACTTCCCGATGGTACTCGAGTAGCAAGGCAAGTTGTAGATGGTGAATAAGAAATTTTCATGTCCTTTAATAATTCTCTGACTTCCCCGGCACTCACTCCCAATTCTACCAGGGGCATTTTAATGTCTTGTTGGTAGTTAGCCTCCAAGCCGGGCCTATCCTCGAAAAGGTCAGTGACATTGGTGCCGTCTGCTACGTAATCAAAACCTTTCTCCTTTAGTATTTCGCCAATTTTACCATGTATGTTTTTTTTACATAAAAAACAGCGCAGTGGAGAATTAGATACGAAATTTGGATTTTTAATGAGGTCTTCTTCAATAACTAAATGATTAATGCCTACTTGATGGGCAATTTTCCGGGCATTACCATTAAACCCACTGGGCATTACTCCATTATTAACAGTGACCGCCAAAGCCTCTGCAGAATAGTCTTGAGCAATTTTAGCCAGAAGTGTACTGTCTGCACCACCTGAAAATGCAATAATTACCTTACGACCCCTGAAGTATTCTTTTAATTGGTCTAGTTTGTCTTCAAGTCTCATGTTGGTCTTGTTTTTTTAATCTTAATTTTTTTAAAGGTTCATAT
The DNA here is from genome assembly GCA_027318585.1 of Methanobacteriaceae archaeon. GTDB lineage: Archaea > Methanobacteriota > Methanobacteria > Methanobacteriales > Methanobacteriaceae > Methanobacterium. Next base: position 94,278 of record DAHVOW010000002.1, read on the forward strand.
GATTCTTTATGTAGTTTAAAACTTCTTTCGCATCTTGTTTTTTGATATCCCTGCCTTTATCATCCAAAAACCTTTTTAACCTATTCATTTTTTTATCATCCAGATTGGAGTTTCTAAAAACCAAATTATAAGTCCTTTTTGGGTAGTAAATCTCCTTTGCAGCTTGATAGAGATGATCTGAATCTTCAGAGGAAATTATGCCCTCCTGAGTAGCTTTATCAAAATTATACTTCATGCTTATCAGGGCTTCAGAGAGCTGTTGGTTGGTAGATGGTTCAAAAACCACCGCCACATCATCATCGGATTCCACCAAACCATCTTTATATGCTTTAAAAACCCTTCCCACACCAATCATTCCCATATCTTCCAGCTCTGCTGATCTTAGAGCGCCCATACTGGCACCACCCACTACTATGATGCCCTGTTCAATGGCTTCCATAATCTCTCGGTGGGAAACTGCTGGTTGCTGATGAAAAACCCCATCAATTATGCCTATTATAACCGGATGATCATTTATAGCCTTAGCAACATCACCCCTGCCCACAGGAGGTCTGTAATCGGCTTTTAATATCTTTCCCGCCTCTTCATGACTTAAAGAAGGGCCTGTGAAGATTATGATCCTGTTTTTAACCAAAAATAACACCTGGAAGTATTTTAGTTATAATTGAATACTGGATTAAATGAGTTTTTTGATCTAACAAAAAAAGAGTCAATGTGATCAAAGGAAGTCAAACCCAGCCACTTCCTTATGGAGCCTTGTCAGACGTTCTAAAGAAGGATGTTCCGGCCCTAAACGTTTTTCCCATTTTCTGAGGACAAAATTCAGGCCCACGTCTTTCTGATAATGGACCAGGTTATCGGCATGGGCCACTATCTTCTCCTCCAGGGTCTGGGGAGTGTAGTCTTTAGGTGGCAGACCTAACTCCAGAGCCTCCTGAGGAGGTATACCTGCTCCAATATGTCTTTCAACTATTCGGGTTAGATCAGAAGAAAATTCCATTTTTTTTAGTATCTGGGCACCTACTATGGCATGAGAAATATCGTTGGATTGACATCGGCCTACATCATGTAGTAGTGCACCGTTTTTTACAAGTTCTAGATCTACATGTGGTGAAAAATTTCTGGCCAGAGTAAGTGCTCGTTTTTCAACTGCTTGGCAGTGTTTAATTACTTCTTCTGGGCAGTCAAGTTTTTCATATAATTGGAAAATCAAATGGAAGCCCTCAAGAAGTTTAATTTAAAAAAACTAGATTAATTTTTAACTTATTTTTTCCTTGAGTTCTTTTAATTCCATGATGATTTTGGAGTTATCTTGGAATTCCAACTTAAATCCACATTCCGGACAGATAAAATTATTTTCAGAAGCCTCTTCAAAGTTATAGCGGCAATTGTTTCCGCAGATGAAGAACATATTATCTTCTTCATACTCCAGTGATTCATTAATCTCACGGGAGTAGTTTTCATATCTTTTGTTGATGATTTCTGAGATTTTATCTTCCTCAAATTTCCAGTTGTAGGTGTACCACTGAGTTTCTGGATCTTTACTACGTTTATAGCTGGCTGCTCCAGCATCGTATAACTTGTATAAAATCCTACGCACAATGTTAAGCCTGATTTCAGTTTTTTCTGCAATTTCTTCATCGGTGGTTTTGCCGGATAATAAACACTGAATAATAGGGATGCTGTTTTCCTCATCAGCAGTGATACCCATGATAATTTCATGAACAGTGTTGTCGTTTAACATTTTAGTCACTCCTTCATCTTCAGGATGGTTTAAAATTCCTTGGATTACCAGATCATTGAGCTTGAGCATTTTATAAGTCCCCCTAAGGCGATATAGGGCTATTATGTCTTCCAAGCACCATATGAATCCGCAAATTTAAGCCCTTAATGAGTCGCCTAAATCTTAACAGGCAGAACCTGCTTAGCCATCTATAGGTCCATATACATGTTTCTGAGGTTAATATTGGCCTTCTTAAGGAGAAACACAATTTTATTGATTTAAGGCAAAATTCTCTATTGAGGTTTAAAAAACACCTTCCTTTAGTACACCTATATATTGACATATTACTATTTAAATTTTGTTGAATTAACAAAAGCAATATACGGTATCAGAGAAGCTTTAGAGCATTCTGACAATAACTGCAGGCGTGTGAGGTACGGAATCAAGCATATCCACCGTTACCCCGGAAAAGTCCTCGTTAAAAGTTTGGGTCATATCATAAACTGTTTCCATGTTTATTTCATTCTTTTTTTGACACTCCTCAGCTATTAAAGAAACTTCTATAACTTGTTCTAGGTTCATAAACCTGGAAACAGCAAGAGTAGTGGGCCCCTGAATAGTTCCAATTCTTCCCAACAAATAAGCAAAAATACCTAAATTACTCTTTATTTGAGTTATAGCACATGGTAATGATGTAAAACTAATTCCTGCCAATTTATAAGTTGCATCAGTGTCTATAATCATTACAGTAACCTTTTTACCCATTCTAGAGTAAATTTCAGAACTTATATCATCCACCACTTTCTGGGGCTTTATCGGGAGTAAAGAGACGTATGTTCCAGGAGCATTGCTTAGATCTACTCCTGCCTCTGAGGCAGGTTTGAGGGCGTGTTTCCACCCGTAAAATCTTAGAATCAGCTCTTTATGATATCGGGCCTCCGGTGGAAGTCTTTTAAGGTTACGGATAGTTCTTTTTTTTATACCGAATAAAGGGCCCAAAATGTAGCCCCACAGATACTTAGACCACCAATCTGCCAGTAAATAAGCTGCAAAGGACGGTTTGAATCTTGATTCATCTACAATTCTTCCCTGGGAGATGGCTATGGGTGTTTCTGAAATTACCAAGAAATCATTATCTTCCACTACATCTTCCAAAGCGTCAATGATTATATCATAAGACTGGTTGGGTTTAATGTAGTTGGTATGAATCGGAATAGCCTTATATGATTCAGGAATAGAAACAGCTTTTTTCATGGCTTAAATCAGATAATATATGCGGATGATCATCCTTTAATGGGAGGCGCCCAAACTTTGAGATCAATTCCCTCAATAATTGCATTACGTCCTTCCAACTGTACCACCACTCCAGAGTGCACCTTCTGCATCATGCAATGGAAGGGCAGGAAACGAACAGTTTCTCCCACGGCGGGAAGTTTTCCTTCGATAATACCTTGGAAACCACCCACCATACAAACGCCCACCTCCTTGTAAGGAAAATCAACTTCGGGGTTGACCCTGTGACAGGGCCCAACCAGGTGTACGGTTATGAGTCCATGGTTTTCATCTAGTATTTCGCCAAAATGAGTGATTGGACAACCAAGCGGCCGGTAGCGGATTATGTCGCCTTTTTTAAGTTCTTCCCTGGTGAAGGGATATAGAACCTCACGGCAGGAATGTTCCTCAGGGAGAGGTTTTAATATAAAGTCCGCTTCATAGCCATCCAAAACTCCCACGACCTTGGTTTCAGGAGCTAAGATCTTTTCTTCTTTAAGTATTTTTTCTGCTTTATCACGGTTTTCATCAAAAAGTTCTTGGTACATGAAGCGGCATTTTGTTAATTGGGATCGTTTTCTTAACAGAGCTGCTGCGAATTCATCACAGCGGGCATAACCACAGATTCCACAATTGTAGCCGGGTAACAGCGTAACCAGTTTATCCCTCTGGTTTACATCTATCTTTTTAGCCATGTGACCTATTCTCCCTCGTAACTCTGGAATCCGTCTATACGGCGCAATATACCCCTATGATACTTCTTATTTACCTTGGTTTCCCCTACACATAAAGTGCACACTGCCAGGGGGGCAGAATGACGTAATTTTTCATCTTCCAGGGAAACTTCCTGTGAATTCATCATTTCCTCAGCAAGTTCGGTGCACCCCTGACCACTTAAACCATTGGCATCAATTATTTTACAGTTAGGATTCACTTCCAGAACTCTCTCCCGGAATATTTCCCTTTCTGCCTGAGAAATCATGTCTCCCTTGGTTACCACGGCAATATCAGATGTGGATAAGAATGGTCCCACCTTTAAGGGCGTGTTGGGACCGCTGGTGGCATCGATTACGCACACCCCCAGGGAGTTCCTGGTGAAAGGAGCACAACGATGACATAGACCCGCAGTTTCAATGACCAAAAAATCGGCTTCATTATCCTGGGCCCATTTAATCATGTCTTCCAGGTTGTAGATGGCGTAGTGGTCGGGGCACATGTCCATGGACAGGCCTACCAAGTTGGGTACGCCAACCCTGTCAAATTTCGTTCCATCATCAGTATACAGGCAGTCCACTTTGACCACTGCAGGTTTGAAACCCTGTTCCTTCAGACTACGTAGGGCATGTATGAGCACAGCTGTTTTCCCGGAGCCGGGAGTACCAGCCACGATTACCATTCGCATATTGATCACTTGTTAGTTGAATTTAGTTCATATTCAATGTCTTAAATCTATTTTATAAACAGAACAAGAAATATCTCTTCTTCCATTATTAAGCTTTTACTTATTTAAACATATTAATTTTGAGATGATATTTTAAGGATGTTTTAAAATAATTTAAGTGGAGATGAAGAAGATGGCCCGAAGAGAAGCGAAAATGTATTATGATCAGGCCCTATCATTCCTTGGTCAGGGACAGGTCAAAAAATCCATAGAATTTTTGGATAAAGCCCTGGAAATTGACGAAAAATACTTCCCGGCCTGGAATAATAAGGGGGTGGCTCTTTTGGAGCTGGGAGATTATCAGGAAGCTCTTAACTGTTTTGAACAGGTGATTCAGCTAAATCCCCTTGATAATATGGCTCTGTATAACAAAGGATACGTCTTATTAATTTTAGAGATGTATAAAGAATCTGTGGAAACCTTTGACATTTTTCTGGTAAGGTATTCACAGGAAGACCACTTCTATAAATTTGCCCTTTATTTACAAGCTAAAGGCTTTTATTTCATTAAGGAAAATGAAAAGGCAATCAATTTACTTCAGAAGGCCATTGAAATAGATTCTAATTTTGAGGAAGCCAATGAACTACTAAGTTTGGTTTCGAAAGAAAATTAGATTGATTTAGCTTCAAAAACCGTTTAAAAGATTAATGGCTTGATCTGGATAATTTTCTTGAAAAAAATAAATTAGGGAATTTAAATAATTGAAGACATTATGAATCTGCTAAAATTCAATTTCTTCGAAGTCCTCGATGACCTCTCCATTTCGGACCTTTTCCCTTAAACTGAGCATCAATTCATCAATCTTGTTTAATTTACTTGAAATCTCTTTTTCAGATGACGAAGTACCAACCACCTTCTCCATCCCACCGTTTCTCATTACAATACGCTTGTCAGTCATGAGGGCCAACACCGGGTCGTGGGTAACTACTAATACTATTTTCCCATGGCCAGCCAAGACTTTTAGGGCATCATGTTTCCTTATACCGGCGTTTTCAATCTCATCTATGAGGACTATAGGAGAATTACTAATTATAGCCACATCTGCGACCATTAACGCTCTTGATTGCCCCCCACTCAAGATAGTGAGTTCATGTTCTTTTTTTATGGGCTCACCGGTGAGGGTGTTTGCCAGTTTCACCACTTTATCCACGCAGGTATTGCTGGCTCCCCGGCATTTGGCATGAAGACTTAAAAAGTCCCCTACAGTCATATCTGCCAGGAAATTCATATTCTGGGACAGTTGGGCAACCATCTTCTTGCGAGGGTTAGTTCGGTCTTCGTAACTGGGTTCTTCATCATTAACCAGGATCTTCCGCTTGGAGAAGGTGTCTTTCTGGGCCAGTTGTTCAATATCCCCAATAAGGGAACTTTTACCACTTCCAGTAGGCCCTACTACTCCAAAAATTTCTCCTTTTTTTATAATAACTTCTTTCAGGGGTTCTTCATTCCCCTGTTTGTCGTAGCCGCCTTTAATGGTTATCTTCTCAATCATTACAAATTCACCTTTCCCAAAGTATCTCCTCTGAGACCTCTACGCATGGTTTCCAGTGAGGTAATCTCTTCTGGGGCTATGTTACCCAGGTTCACGTTGGGGCCCATATTCAGTATGAAATATACTTGCTGATTTTTCTGGGGAGCTTCCCAGATTATCATCTCGGGTTTGGTATTATCCATGAAGAATTGTACTTCATCTTCTTTAACATTTCCATTCTTATCATAAATACCGATACCTTTTCCTCCTTCCCGGGCCTCCAGAAGAACCCAGTCGGCACCGGCATCTATATCTTCGTTAACCATTTCTACCTTTCGGGAGATTCCTATCTTCTGATCTTTTTTTGGATCCTTTTTTCCCACTTCGGTTATGGTCTTAAACCCGCAATCCTTAACTTTACCTATGATCTCAGCCCTATCTTCAGGTAAGATTTCTATTGTGCCATCGGATATCTCAATGGCCTCAAATCCTAGTTGCTTTGCTTCCAGTAAGTACTGATCCATTTTATCCTGGACGTAAGCCACTTCCAAAAGAGTGCCACCTGGATAAGGTTTCACACCGTAAGATTTGTATAAATTAATTTTTTCTACGATAATAGCTCTATTATGGATAGCTGAGGTCCCCCATCCTAATTTGGCAAGATTGATGTATTTTCCAGAAATTTTAAGGAGATCATCCAATGTACTGGGGCCTAGACCCTTATCTAGCATCATTGTGATTCCGGTGCCGGGTTGGGGTTTGCGATCTTGGGTCAGGAAATTAAAAGCAAGCAATCATTCTCACCACGTTTTTATATGATTTTGATAATTAAAATATCCTTATTATATGTAAACATCCCTATTATATGTAAGTATGAATGAAGGTGTAAAGTATTGGGTGGATCTTCCTATAAAAATCCTATCCCATCTTTTTAGCCTGTTCATTATACTTTAAATAAAGCTAACCAATATGTGGTGGTTCTATGGAAAAAAAGATTGAATATTTTGAAAATCCGGGTATTGAAAATACAGATCGATTAATAGAACTGGTAAGAGAACGAGCCGAGGAATTAGGAATTAAAACCATGGTTGTGGCCTCGGTTAGTGGTAAAAGTAGTTTGAAATTGGCGGATGCCATTCCCAACTCCAAGATCATTAGTATCACCCACCATGCTGGATTCAGGGATAAAGATGAATTGGAACTTAACCCACAATATCAGGCCGAACTTGAAAAAAGAGGAATACCCGTATATGTAGGTACCCATGCTCTCTCGGGTGTCGGGAGAGGAATAAGCAATAAATTTGGTGGTGTGACGCCGGTTGAAATAATAGCCGAAACATTAAGGATGTTTTCCCAAGGAGTTAAGGTTTGCGTTGAGATCAGCATCATGGCAGCTGATGCAGGACTCATCCCCACAGATGAAGAGATTATAGCAATTGGGGGGACGGCTAGGGGTGTTGATTCTGCCCTGGTATTAAAGTCTGCCCACATGAGCAACTTCTTTGAACTTCGGGTGAGAGAAATAATTGCAATGTCCCGACCCTAATCATTGGGGGGTGTTGAAGGTTAAGTTGTCATCCTCAGTTTTCAGTGCCATAATAGTGAACATGTTAAGAGCACAATGACTTCATGGTCTTTTGATGGTGATGATCTACTCATAAGAGTTAAAGTTGATGATGATCTACTCATAAGAGTTAAAAATTGTTTGCTGGAAGGAAAATAATAGGTCAAAAAACCGTTGCTTTTAAATATAAGTAAAAACAATAACACAATTAAGTATAACAACTCTACAAGTGGGGGTAGGAATTGAAATCTCTTATAAACAATACCATAAAAGAATCTGAAAATAGAAGGAATAGATCAGACATTACCAAGCGTAGTGAATACGACACCAGTATTGACCATGAACTGGAAGACATCATAAAGCGTAGCCGGGCCAAAATTTTAGTTATAGGTGCAGGGGGCGCTGGAAACAACACCGTTTCCCGACTCACTGACATCGGGATCGAAGGAGCTAAAACCATTTCCCTGAACACCGACGCCCAGGATCTCTTCTATTCATCAGCCGACCAGAAGATCCTCATAGGTAAAGATACCTGCGGAGGCCTAGGTGCCGGAGGCATACCGGATGTTGGTGAAGAAAGTGCCGAAGAAAGTGAACAGGATATTAAAGACAGACTAGAAGGAGCGGACATGGTTTTCGTAACTTGTGGTTTAGGAGGAGGAACCGGGACTGGTTCTGCTCCAGTTATATCCAAACTGGCCAAAAAAATTGGTGCTCTCACCATTGCCGTGGCCACCATGCCCTTCAGTGCAGAAGGTCTTCGTCGAAGAGAAAACGCAGAAACTGGTCTAGAAAAATTACAGAACGCCGCTGATACCGTCATCGTAATTCCTAATGATAAACTCCTGGAAGTAGCACCCAATCTACCTATTAATAAGGCATTCATGGTGGCCGATGAACTTCTAGGCCGAGCAGTTAAAGGAATTACCGAACTCATAACCAAACCGGGATTGGTTAGTCTGGACTTTGCTGACATCCGCAGCATCATGAAGGGATCCGGAATGGCCATGATTGGAATGGGAGAATCTGACTCCGGTGACCGAGCCATAGAATCAGTTCACGAAGCATTGAACAGTCCTCTACTGGACTTGGATATCTCCAATGCCAAAGGAGCTCTAGTTAACATATCTGGAAGCTCAGATCTGACTCTGCAGGAAGCTGAAAATGTAGTGCAGATCGTGGCCGATGAACTAGATCCTGATGCCAACATAATCTGGGGTACTCAGATTCAGGAAGACTTACAGAACACCATTCGCACCACCATAGTGGTGGCTGGAGTTAAATCTCCGCACATATTTGGTGTGCCGGGTGAAGGAGAATTTGTAGGAGAAAGGCAACAAGAAAAGGCCCCCGAATCGTCCCTAGAAGAATTCATCGATGGTGTTTTTTAATAAACCTCTTTTAGTTCCCATCGAACTTTCTCAGCTAATAAGAAGGCATTAAAACCCTCCTCTGATTATAATATGTTGAGGGGTTCCACTATAGGTGGTTCCATCGACCCTTTCCCCCCTACCCCACAATAGGGAAAGGTTTATAAACCCCTCACACAATAATTTATTTTGTTCTATCTAGATTTTTCATACTTTCTTCTAATAAAAAATCAGCATGAAGTGGGTATTTTTATGAATTTGAACAAAGAGTCTGTGGTCAATTTTTTAAAACAGTGCCAGAGGGTACTACACGTGTCCAAAAAACCGGACCGTGAAGAGTACCTTAATGTTTCCAAGATAACCGGATTGGGAATCATAATCATCGGCGTGGTAGGTTTTATAATTAGCATAATTGCCCAGCTCCTTTTTAAAGGGGCATGATGACCCTGACTATTAGGTAGTGAGTAGGTAAGTGGTATTTTGATCTATGCAATAAGAACCCTGGTGGGTCAGGAAAAAAACGTGGCCCGCATAATAGCCAGGAACGTTAAAAATAGCGGGATTGGAGTTAGTTCCATACTGGTTCCAGAAAGTCTCAGGGGATACATTTTGGTGGAGTCCACCACCAAGCTGGACATGCAAAACCCGGCGTTCAAGGTACCCCATATGAAGGGTTCCATCGAAGGTGAAATACCCTACGGGGAGATAAAAAACTTTTTAAATCCCGAACCAATACTATCTTCCGTCCAAAAGGGAAGTATCGTAGAACTCATATCTGGGCCTTTTAAAGGAGAAAAGGCTAAGGTAGTTAGAATAGATGAATCTAAAGAAGATGTAGTTCTGGAACTCATTGAAGCAGCAGTTCCCATCCCGGTTACAGTTAAAGGTGATCAAATAAGATTAATACAGAAGGAGGCAGACTAATGGCAAGTGAAACCGTAGAAATTCTCATAGACGGCGGAAAAGCCACTCCAGGACCACCCTTAGGACCCGCTCTAGGACCCCTGGGCATCAACATGATGCAAGTGGTGGAACAGATCAACCAAAAAACAGCAGACTTTGATGGTATGAAAGTGCCAGTGAAGATCATTGTAGATTCCTCCACCAAGGAATTCGAAGTGGAAGTGGGAACACCCCCAACCACCGCACTGATCAAGGATGAATTGAAAATCGAGAAAGGATCACAGGATCCTGGGCTGGAAAAGGTGGCCGACCTCAAGATGGAGCAGGCTCTTAAGATTGCCCGAATGAAATTCGATACCCTCCTGTCACCGGATTACAAAAATGCTGCCAAGGAAATCATTGGTACTTGCGTGAGCATGGGTATCACCGTAGAGGGTAAAGACCCCCGTGAAGTCCAGAAAGAAGTGGATGAAGGGGTTTACGACAGTGTACTGGTGCAGGAATCATAATTTTCATTAGATGAGATATTTAAACAAAATAGACCAAAAAATGGCAATTCACATCAGAATACGTTGAACTTTTCACCTGAGAAGTTCATGGAGGAATTGGATGAAACAAGAGATCTTAGAAGCGGTGAAGAAGGCTAAGGAAGGATCTAAGCCGAGAAACTTCACACAATCCCTTGATGTGGTAATCACCATCAAGGATTTAGACGTGAGAAAGCCAGAAAACCGCATAGACGAAGAAGTGTTTCTCCCCAATGGAAGAGGAAAACCGGTGAAGATCGCCTTTATTGCCGACGGTGAATTGGCCCTTCTGGCCAAAAATGCCGGAGCAGATCTGGTGATCAATAAAGCCGAGTTGGAAGAGATGGGTAAAGACCGTAAAGAGGCCAAAAAAATGGCTAACCGTCACGATTTCTTCGTGGCCCAGGCCGATATGATGCCCCTGGTCGGTAGGTTCCTGGGACCTGTTTTAGGCCCCCGGAAGAAAATGCCCAAACCGGTTCCAGCTTCGGCCAAACCCGAACCCCTCATGGAGAAACTGAAAGGCACCGTAAAGGTGAGAATAAAGGATCAACCAGTGGTGCAGGCTCTAGTAGGCTCCCAGGAGATGGGAGATGAAGAAATTGCCGATAACATTGAAGCTGTGCTGGGCGTGCTGGACCAGAAACTGGAGAAAGGACGTAACCAGATTAAGGCCATGTACGTGAAGACCACCATGGGCCCTATTGCGAGGGTGATCTAAATGGCACACGTTGCACAGTGGAAAAAGGACGAAGTAAAAAATCTTCAAAACCTAATCGAAGGCCATCCCGTTGTGGGAATAGCTGATCTGGCAGACATACCTGCCCCCCAGATGCAGAAAATGCGTGAAAACCTGCGGGGCAATGCTCAGCTTAAGATGTCCCGGATAAATTTGATGAACTTGGCTTTGGACCAGTCCCAGAAAAATAATATAAAGGAACTGTCTGACTTTATGGCCGGACAACCAGCCATGATCTTCACGGACATGAACCCCTTCAAGCTGTACAAGATACTGGAAGAAAGTAAAACCCCTGCTCCTGCCCGAGCAGGAAGCATAGCCACTGCCGATATTGTAGTGCCTAAGGGAGATACATCCTTCCTGCCTGGACCAGTCCTGGGGGAGTTGCAAAAGATAGGAATTCCTGCCAAGATTGAAAAGGGAAAAATAGTTATTACCGAGGATAAAACCATAGTTACCGAGGGAGAAGAAATCTCCAGGGATGTGGCCAGCATGCTAACCCGGCTGGATATCTATCCCATGGAGGTAGGAATTGACCTCAAGGCCGCTTATGAGGACGAAACTGTTTATACCTCTGATCTTCTAACCATTGACCTGGAAAAGACCGTCCAAAACATACAAAAGGTCTACTCACAGGCTATAAACCTAGCTGTGAACGCAGTAGTGTTCACCGAAGAGTCTATGCCTCTGTTAATATCTAAAGCTGCCGGACAGTCCATGAATCTGGCTCTGAACGCAGATATATTAACTTCCAAAACTACTGATCTTATCCTGGCCAAGGCCTATGCCCAGATGCTGGCTCTGGCATCCGAATTATCGGCCAAGGATGGTGATGCCCTGGACGACGAACTTCTAGAGAAGATGAGTACCCAGGCTGCCCAGGCAGCAGTGCCCGAGGATAAAGAAGAGGATGAGGAAGAAGAGGAAGAAGAAGAGGAAGAAGAAGAAGAAGAGGAAGAAGAAAAAGAAGAGGATGCAGCCGCTGGGCTAGGAGCCCTCTTCGGATAACTTTAATTAAATTTAAGAAATTTGAGGTGATCTCATGGAATACATATACGCAGCAATGTTACTACACTCTGCAAGTCAGGACATAAACGAAGATAATGTGAAGAAAGTTTTAGAAGCAGCCGGTTCCGAAGTGGACGAAGCAAGGGTTAAAGCCCTAATCGCCGCATTAGAAGATGTGGACATTGAAGAAGCTATGGAAAAAACTGCCGTAGCTGCTGCTCCTGTAGCTGCCGCTGCCCCAACTGAACCTGAAGCTGAGGAAGAAGAGGAAGAAGAGGAAGAAGAAGAGGAAAAAGAAGAAGAAGCAGCAGCCGGTCTCGGCGCTCTATTCGGATAGATCCCCTTCTAACAGTCGAAGTATCCCTACTTTGACTTTTTTACTTATTTTTTATTTTAAATTCAATTTCATCCCTAGAAAGCATAAATACTTACTTTATATGGATCAAATCCAGGGATAATTATAGTTTTTAAAAATTTCATCGATGATTATTATGTCCCAACAGTTGGAAGAACTTGGATACACCAAGAAAGCTTGTATAACTTGTGGTAACGATTTTTGGTCTATTGGAGACCGAGGCACATGTGGAGATGCCCCTTGTGATGAGTACTCATTTATTGGTAATCCTGCCACCGCCCAAAAATATGATCTTTTCTCTATTCAGGATATTTTCACCCGCTTTTTTAAAGAAAGGGGACACACCCCCATCCGACGTTATCCTGTCTTGGCCAAAAGATGGCGAGATGATGTTTTTCTGGTAGGAGCCTCCATCTACAACTTCCAACCCTGGGTAACCAGTGGTTTGGTAGAACCTCCCGCCAATCCCCTGGTGGTTGCCCAACCATCCATAAGACTTAACGATGTGGATAATGTGGGGCGAACCGGCCGACACATGACTTGCTTCACCATGGGGGGTCATCACGCCTTTAATTCTCCTGAAAATAATATTTACTGGCAAGATGAGACTGTTAAATGCTGTCACGACTTCATAGTCCATCTGGGAATCAATCCTGAGGAAATAACCTTTATTGAGTCCTGGTGGGAGGGTGGGGGTAACGCCGGCCCCTGTTATGAGGTCTGTGTCCGGGGAGTGGAACTGGCCACCCTGGTATTTATACAGTACCGCACCCTGCCCGGAGGGGAGAAGGAAGAGATTCCCCTGAAAATTGTGGACACTGGTTACGGATTGGAAAGATTCGCCTGGATCTCCCAGGGCACCCCCACCGCCTATGATGCATCCTTCGGTCCAGTAATTGATCAGCTTAAAAAAATGGCAGGGGTGGAATTTGACCAACGAATACTATCCGAAAATGCACAAGTAGCGGGTATGATGGACATCGAAGACATCGCCGACCTTAAGATCCTGCGTCAACGGGTGGCTGATCGTTTAGATTTATCTCTCCATGAGCTTACCTTGGCCACACGGCCCATGGAGGCCATCTACATCATCGCTGATCATACTAGGTGTTTGGGTTTCATGCTGGCCGATGGGGTTATACCATCCAACGTCAAGGAGGGATACCTAGCGCGACTGGTGCTGCGCCGGACTATACGTTTCATGAAGGAACTGGGACTGAAAGAGTCACTGAGGGAAGTTATGGAGATCCAGATGGACTTCCTATCCCAGACCTACCCAGAAATCCGCAATCATCAGGAGCATGTGCTAAGGGTCATGGACCTGGAGGAGAAACGATATCATAAAACCATCCTTAAGGGGCAGAAGATGGTTAAAAAAAGCATAAAGCACCTTAAAAAAGAGAATAAAGATAATATGCCCCTGGAGATGCTTATCAAACTTTATGATTCCCATGGGATACCACCGGAAACCGTGGAAGAATTGGCTCTTAAGGAAAGTTTCCCAATGACCATACCCGACAATTTCTACACCTTAGTGGCTGAGAAACACTCCGAAGAAGCTGCAGAAGAAAAAGTCCCCTTAGAACTGGATTATCCTGATACTGAACTTCTATTCTATGACCAACCCCTGGATAAGAAGTTCCAGGCCCAGATACTGGGAATCCATGAAAATGGTATTATCCTCGATCAGACGCTCTTCTACCCCGAGGGAGGAGGTCAGCCTTCTGATGTTGGCTACCTAGAAATTAGGGGCCAAAAAATTGAAGTATCTCATGCCGAAAAGGTTGGCACAGTGGTTTTGCATAAGGTAAACCCCAAAGATTTAGCGACCCTGAAGCCTAAACCCGGTATGTCCATTACTGGTTTGATTTACTGGGACCGACGTCTGGCCCTCACCCGTAACCACAGTGCCACCCACTTAATAGTGGCTGCCGCCCGTCAGATATTAGGGGACCATATCTGGCAGGCTGGAGCTCAAAAAGGAATAAAAAAATCCCGAATCGACCTTTCACATTACAAACGTATAAAGACCGAGGAATTACAGGAAATAGAAATTCTGGCCAACCAGTGGGTAATGAAAAACTCAGAGGTTGAAATTAATTGGATGGACCGTACCGAGGCAGAGAAGACCTACGGATTTATCCTGTACCAAGGAGGAGTGGTTCCTGGTTCCAGGATAAGGGTAGTGCAGATTCCAGGGGTCGATGTACAGGCATGCGCCGGTACCCATGTCATCCGTACAGGAGATATTGGTCTGGTGAAGATCAACCGGACGGAGCGTATTCAGGACGGGGTGGAACGTCTAGAGTTTTCAGCTGGCCGAGCCGCAGTGGAAGCCCTGCAGGAGAGTGAAACATATCTACGGGACAGCGCCACGGTGTTCAAAGTAACCCCCGACCAGCTCCCTAAAACTGCAGAGAGGTTCTTCACCGAGTGGAAAGCCTTTAAGAATGACATAAAACGTTTACAAGGCCAAGTAGCTGCCCTTAAAAAGGAAGGGATGGCAGGAAATGCCGAAAATATCAGTGGACTTAACCTGATCCGGGACACTGTCGACTCCGAAATGGCGGAACTAATCAAAATCGTCACTGAACTGGTGGAGAAGGAAGATGTGGATATTGCGGTTCTGGGAAGCCCAGAAGGTAAGATAGTGGGAGCTGTATCAGATAAAGCCCTAGAACGAGGAATTAAAATCAACGAGATCATAAAGGGAGCCGCCAGTGTATTAGGTGGCGGTGGTGGAGGTAAACCACAACTGGCCCAGGGTGCCGGGCGCCACCCAGAAAAGATGGATGAAGCTCTGGAATTTGTTTACAATGACATTAAGAGTAGATTATCGCAAAAAAGCCTTAATGGATTTATCTAATGTTAAATTTATCTAATGACTAATAGATCCAAATACCTGATGGTTAAGATCTAAATAAAAATATGGGGCTGAAGTTCATGAAACGTACCATCCAAGAGATAGAGACCATGATAGAAGGTGGAGAAGCCACAGTCTTAACCGCTGAAGAAGTTACTAGAATGGTTTTAGATGGAGAAGAACTCAGCACCGATGATGTGGATGTAATCACCACCGGTACCTGTGGAATAATGTCAGGAACCCTGGCCATTTTCCATCTACCCGTGGCCGAACCCGGAGCATTTAAGAAGGCTAGTCACATCCTATTAAATGGTATACCCGGAGTTCCAGGGCCATGTCCCAATGAATGGTTGGGATCTATTGATTTTATTGTTTACGGAACCGCACATAGCCTGAATGATCCTAATTATGGGGGCGGACACCTTTTCAAGGACCTGGTGAAGGGTAAAGAGGTAGAAGTCGAAGTAGAATCATCAGAGGGTAATGTGTTAAGAACCCCGGCCACTCTGGAGGATTTTGGAACTGCTCAATTATTAGGAACCCGTTTTGCCTTCAAAAATTACACCGCCTTTGTAAACCCCACATCGCAACCAATTTCATCAATATTTAACGCGGTAGACATGTTAGGACCACTTAAAGGTATTTCTTTCTCTGGTTGTGGGGAATTGAACCCCTTACAGAATGATCCTGAACTCAACATCTTAAATAAAGGTGCTAAAGTACTTCTCAATAACTCGGAAGGTATTTTTATTGGACAGGGCACCAGAAGCACCCTACTTAAACCAAACATGATGCTTACTGCCGATATGCGGGAAATGGATTCCCATTATCTGGGTGGTTATCTTACCGGTGCCGGTCCAGAAGTCTACAACAGTGTAGCCACCGCCATACCGGTCCTGGACGATTCCATACTAGAAAGAACCTTCATCAAGAATGAAGACATTAAACTACCCATCGCCGATATCCGGGGTAGACACAGCGTTTTAGGTGAAACTAATTACGGAACAGTATGGGGAGGCACTGATGAGAGACCTCTGTACAATGAGGATGACTGCCGACGCTGTCAGCAGTGCCTGGTAGAGGAAAGGTGCCCCACGGGAGCCTTTCAAAATAACAGTTTAAATCTGAAACGTTGCTTCGGGTGTGGAATGTGCAGCTTCGCCTGCCCCTACCAGATCTTCCACATGAAAACCGGCCAGGTTAAAATGGACTGTGAAGGTGAAGAACTTGAGATACCTGTGACTTGCCGCCAATCAGACCTTAAACGTGCCCGTGAACTGGCGGAAGAACTTAAAAATAAAGTTATTAAAGGAGAATTCAGTCTTAGATTCTAATATCAGGATAATTATCCAGAATAAATTATTCAGAATGATTTTAATCCAGTTATAAATGGTTTAATTTCCCAGTGCTAAAAGGTTCTGAGCGTTGCTAGTGAAAATCAAAAGACCCACCACAAATCCAACCACCAGGGCCAGGACCAGGAAGAGAATTAAAGTTCCCCATATGGAATTTTCTCCTTCATTTATCTCCTCATACTCCTGGTAATGGTCATCATACCCGGGATACTCCCCATAATCGTATGCTTCTTCCGATTTGTAAAAATAATCATCATCCGGATGATATTGATCTTCACGTTCATCCGGATATTCACCCCGCATAAATTTGTTCTGCAGAGGCTTGTGATCCCTACTATCCGGGAATGATCTTCTTTTTCTTCCTCGTGATTGATATTTTCGGCCAGACAATTCCATCCCACATTGGTTACAGAAAATATCCTCTGGCCTGATTTCTCCACCACAGTTACGGCATTTCATCTTCTAACTACGACTCCTTTTACACCATATGTTAGTTTATAATATTTATAAAGCCCAGGTCCTTGGCATAATCAACTACTTGTGCTACTTCTCGTGGAGAGGTTGGTCTGGATAACTCCACATAACGGCAGGCCCGGAAATGTGGCCTATACTGTCCCATGATATTGATGATCACATCTTCACCCAAATTTCTGCATATCCATTGCATCAGGGGAAAAGAACAGCACTCCACATGGCCCGGGAGGACCAGGTGTCTGATTATCATATCACCGGCCTGTCTGGCCCGCTTATGGTTAGTTCCCACTATCCCCATGTAATCCGAAACACCGGAAAGCCTCCTGGCACATTCATTATTTCCATATTTAAAATCCGTAAGATACAAGTCTGCAAAGCTTTCCAAGAGTTTCATGCACTCCCGGGAGAGGTACAGATTACTATTCCAAATCACGGGAATATTCTCAGTGGTTAAGCTCATGGTCTTTAAGATGTAATGAAGATTGGGGATGGGATCTCCTCCCACAAAATTTACATTTTGGGAGCCCTCCCTTCGACGCTGGTCAATTATGCGAGCTAAATCATTAGGGCTTAAATTCCGCCCTAATTGGGGATTTTGGCTTAGGTCATAATTCTGACAATAAACACATTTTAAATTACAACCCGCAAAAAAGATGGTATGACTAGGAACCAGAGGAGCTTCCTCTCCAATGTGCATAAATTCCGAAGCTACATGGGGTTCTGTTACACCGCAAACTCCTGGTTCGACGCTTCGATTAACACCACATCTTCTAGGGCACAACACGCATTCTGTGAATATTCTCCCAGCAATTTTTATTTTAAGATCTAAAAAAGAAAAATTTAAACCAGTACCCATTGAGGTCTTATGATTTTTTAGAAGCCCCAATACATTCTGATGTTCTTTCCATAGATTTTCAAGAGTTTCTAAATCTGAGGCAGGGGTCTGGGATGTAATTTTAGTTTTTGATACTCTTTCATTCCGACTTACTCCATAATAGGTTTTAAGAGCATCACATATCATATTATCCTCCCTATGATTAGCCCACCACCCGCAGGCTGGAACATAGCAACTGGGGGAGGATGAAAGGACCCAATTGTCTTTTTTCTCCGGATAGTCCTTTAATGTCCTGCATAGTTTCAAATATGTTACCAGAGAGCATAGCCTTCCTCACCGGGCTTTTAATCTCCCCATTCTCAATTAAAAAGGCATTCATTACCTCCACAGAGAAATCTCCAGATATGGGATTGGCAGTATGCGCTCCCAATACATCGGTAACTAAACAGCCCTCCTGGACTTCAGTCATGTCCGAGTAGTTATCAAATTCAACTAACAGGTTGCTGAGGCTGACTGAAGGCATATCCGAGAAGGATACCCTTATCCCATTACCAGTACTCAGTATATTCCCCTTTTGAGCCGTGTAAATATCATATATGAAGTTTCGGAGAATCCCACCCTTTATTACTGTAGTTTTCTGGCTGGGTGTTCCTTCCCCATCACCACGGGAAGAATATAGGCCCCCTTTAACCGTGCCATCATCATAAATATGAAGTCCATCGGCGGCCACTTTTTCTCCATCTTTATTAGCATAAATGGAACGTCCCCGTTGAACGTTATCCCCGTTAATGGCTTGGGTGAAGGTGGAAAGCAGTCCCGCAGCGGCCTGATGATCCAGCACCACCTCCATGTTCGCTGTTTCCACTGGTCCGCCTCCTCGAGAATCCAGAGCCACTCTACAAGCTTTTTTTGCTATTTTTTCTGCCTCCAATTCCATCTGGCAGGAGGAGTGGGACTCGTGGGCCGTGGAAACCCTTTCCCCATCCAGGGCATTGACTGACACAAAAGCAGAGAAGACGGTAGAAGAATTTTTACACTCTACTCCGTGAGAATTCATTAAGATACTATCTTTATTCCCTACCGCATAACCCCCAGAGGTAGGCTGACAACCCTCTTCCAAACAGGTGGATACTAAAAGCTTACCAAAATCAACTGCCTCTACCACATCCAGGTATTCAGCCCGTTTATCATAGATGTCTTTAACTTTAGGATAGCTACTGGGAAGGGCGAATTTGAAGTTTTCATCAGGAAGGTTGGCCCGGGCACTGTCTGCTGCCCTCTCTACCGTTTCATCTATCAAGTCCAGGTTAGTGGTATAGGCAAAACCCATCCTTCCATCCACTATAACCCTTATTCCCATTCCCAGGGAGTGTACTTTCTTGGCAAACCCCACGCTATCCTTCTGTATGTCAATATCCAGACCTTCATCTTTTTCTAAATAGACTTCAGCTTCATCTACCACTTTTTGAGCTTTATTTAGGGCTTCATTAGCTAATTCTTCCATCACAGTAAGAACCTCCCAACTGCTTCTTTCACTCCATCTCCATATGGCTTTTTGGTAACGTAGTCAGCATTGATTTTGAGTTCAGGGTCTGAATTAGCTACAGCTACCTTCCAACCAGCTTTTTCTAAAAATTCCAGGTCATTCTCACTATCTCCAATGGCCATTATATCTGCTGGTTTAATTTTCATTTTTTCGGCGACTTTAACAAGAGATAATCCCTTGTTCACTGATGGATCAGTTATATGAAGAGCGAATTGAGTGTCGTATATTTCCACATCCCAATTTTTCAGAGCTTCTTTTACCTTATCCACCGGCAGATTCCGTTCCAGTGCTATCTCTGAAACACGGGCTGATGAATATTCGACCTTTTTAACATTATATATTTCCTTGAGCTGCTGGAAAGCCTTTTCACACTTTTCTAGATTACCCAGTACCGATATCGTACCATTATACTCAATTACTCCCCCATTTTCTGCTACCAATCCCCCAGTGGTTCCCAGGAGAATAGATATGGTTTTGGTGGAACAAAGTATATTTCCGGTGACGATGATTACTGGAAGGCCCTGGTCTTCAACTCTTCTAATGGCCTCCAGAGCGCCAGGACATAGTCTACGCTTCTGGTCAGTAATGGTACCATCCACATCTAATGCCAAGGCCTTAATGGAAATAAAAAATCACCTTCTCATACAAAAGAACCATAACGGTAAGCTATATTGCAAGTACCTTCTTTACTCACCATACACGCCCCTATGGGGTTGGTAGGTGTGCATTTATCTTTGAAAAGTGGACAATCTTCAGGACGGGCCACTCCCCGGAGTATAGGGCCACATATACATCCAGTGGCAACTTCATGGGATGCTTCAACATGAAGATCGAATTTTTTTCGGGCATTATACTGGGAGAATTCATCCCGAACTTCATAAACAGAATGGGGTATATCCGGGAAGCCCCTCCATTCCCGAGTTTTAATGTAGAAAACTTCTTCTAAAAGTTTCTGGGCTTTCAGATTCCCTTCCTCCTTGACCGCCCTCTGGTATTCGTTCTGAACCAGGGCGTTTCCATCATTTATCTGTTTAAGGATCATGTAAACAGACATAAGCACGTCCAGAGGGTTGAACCCAGCTACTACTTGAGGAATGCCATATTTTTCGGAAAATATTTGGTATGGACCAGTGCCTATTATGGTGGAAACATGTCCCGGTTCGATGAGTGCATTTAGATTAACTTCCCCCGATTCAATCAAAAATTGAAGAGCAGGAGGTATTAGGCGGTGACAGGACAGGATAGAGAAGTTTTCTGGTGGTCCAGCTACCAGTTCAGCGGCAGTGGTGGGGGCTGTGGTTTCAAAACCAGCAGACATGAACACCACCTCATTATCAAACTTCTCCGCTATCTCGACGGCATTTCTAACCCCATAAACCACCCGAACATCCGCTCCTTCGGCTTTGGCCTCGGCCAGGGATCCTTTACTCCCCGGGACCCTTAGCATATCCCCAAAGGTGGCTATGGTCACCCCTTTTCGGGCTAGTTCCAGACATTCATCAACCTCCCGGGAGGGCACACAACACACAGGACAGCCGGGACCAGCCACCACTTCTACTTCCGGGGGAAGTAAAGTTCTGATTCCATGCTGCATAATGGTATGTTCATGGGACCCGCACACATGCATGATCTTCACTGGGCGAGCTATCTTTTCGATTCGGTTTAGTATCTCTCGTGAAAGGTTCTTCATAATAGCATCCTAGTCATTGTTTGGTAATTAATTTGCAGTTTTTATCTGTTACTTGTTTAATGTTTTGAATTATTATATCCCTGAAGTACATAAAAACTTCCAGGCTTTATTAAACTTAGGAATTGTATATTCAACCAAACCTACCACTACCCAATTTTCACTACCACTAACTGATAAAATTCTCGGGAAGTATATGGGACAAAAACACCATAAAAATCTGTTAAACATATATTTATCCCAGATATTGCCGGATATTATCCAATAAAACGGTTTAAAACCGGTGAAACCACAGCCTAGTTATAGTTAAATATTGTAATTTCAAAACTATATTCTATACGTTCCCAGAAATATTTTAGAGATTCTGAATTTCATCACTAGGTTTTGGTAGGTTCAATGAGGGTGGCTGTGCTTGGTTTAGGAGTAGAGGGTAGATCTGCTATAAAATCTCTTTTAAATCGTGACATAGATGTTTATGGATCAGATCTGGACCTAGATATAGATATCGAACCACATGATCAGCTGGAAATTGATCTGGGTTTTCATAACTTTGAGAAGATAAGATCCGCAGATGCAGTACTTATCAGTCCAAGTTTATGGAACTTAAAAACCTTTGAATCATTTAGAAAGAATGAAAAATTATTACCAGATGTTTACACCCACCATAGATCAACCCTAACCATCGGAGTTACCGGAACTAATGGTAAAACAACAACCTGCCTCATGATTACAAGTATCTTAAAGAAAGCAGGCTATAAAGTTTTAGTGGGAGGTAATGCGGGAGGGGGATTCCAGGGCTACACAGAAATCATCCTAGAAGCAGAGAACAAGGATTATGACGTTCTGGTAGTTGAAGTGTGTGACATGACTCTGGATTTCTGCCGGGGCAGTTTTGATATGGATCTGGTGGTGGTAACCAACCAGGGCAAAGATCATGTAGACATACACCAATCCCAGAAAAACTATCTTAATTCCTTAAGAGAATTCATCAAGGATAAAGAGACCATACTCAATGCAGATGATTATCCACTGGCAGATCTTGGAAAAAGTTCCAGTAAGGTCCATTATTTCCATAAGGATAATGAAAGGAAGCTAAAACTCTTTGGTGAATTTAACCAGGAGAATGCGGCCGCCGCAGCCAAAGTGGCAGAAGTGATGGGAATCAACAGGAAGTTGGTAGATGAAACTCTGGGGAGTTTCGAGGGAGTGGCTGGTAGAACAGAAATAATTGAAATATCCGGTTCTAAACTTGTGATAGGTAAAACTGATAATGTAGATGCTGCTAAAGCGGTAATGCAGGAAGATGATTTTCAGGTGGCAATTGTCGGCACTCCCCGAAGAAACGAGAAGTGGCGCTTGGAGATATTAAAAGAAATAGAAACACACCAGCCCCAGACCATAGCCCTGTTTCCGGGACTGGATAACACAGTGGCTGAAGCCAGGAAAGTTCTAAAGGATTATCCGGGAGAGATTGTAGAGCTGGATAACAATGATGAAGTGGTGGAGTTCACCAAAAATTCCTTAAAAAATCATTTAACAGTTTTTCTTGGTGGGAACGGACAGGAAAATTTGATGGAAATTAGAAAAAAGGTAATGGATAATGAGCTTTAATATCGTTATAAAGGTGAAAGGATGGTAAACCTTAAAAAATCTTTGCTAGGCATTTTAATATTAATTATACTGGCAGTAGCCATGTATCCTCTGGGTAATATGATTGAAGACCAATTTCCCCCCCAAAAACCCCAAGAAATAGCTTCTATGGATTTGGGAAACACTGTAATGGCGGGAACGAAGGTAGTGGATGATTACCGGGTACGTAAAACTTCCAGTATTTACCATCCGGATTATTTAATTGATCTGATTTATGAAGGAAAGTATCTGAAATTCCTCACCGCATTAACCACGGGTACCGTAGAGACACCCTTTCAGGAGATTACCGGGAAAACTATTTCTTCCCAGGGAACAGCCCAGGGATTTGAAGGCCCAGGATATCTAACTGTGCAGGATGATAAATTGGTGGTCAGTCCACCGGACACCTTTTTATGGGGCTTTATTACACCTTATACTATTGGAGTGAAAACCAAAACCGGATTGGAAATCCGTGAGAATGGTGAAACTGTTAAAACAGTTTCTGTATCGGATATGAGTAACAGCACCATTCCCCATGACTATGTGAGTTTTAAGAATTTCCAAAAATGGTATAACAAGTCTGATGTGGGAGACAACATTACCCTGGACTATCAGATATCTCGTATCAGCGATGGACGTAACCCAGTCTCTCCGCCCCAGATAGTGACCTACTTTGGAGCCGAAGTGAAGGACTACATGGAACAGTACCCCAGTGGGACTCCGGTACTGGTCTACAACGGGGCCTCCAGTCAGCAAGTGGTGAGTAGTGCGGTGGATACTATGGGGTCTTATCCGGAATATGATGATAACACCCGGGCTTTGAATGGTAAACAGTTCGTAAGTGGATGG
This sequence comes from Methanobacteriaceae archaeon, assembly GCA_027318585.1. GTDB lineage: Archaea > Methanobacteriota > Methanobacteria > Methanobacteriales > Methanobacteriaceae > Methanobacterium. Next base: position 117,889 of record DAHVOW010000002.1, read on the forward strand.
AATGGTACCATCATCCCCCCTCACACTGCCTCTAGTGGAAAAGATGGCATAACTTTCTACGGAGTTTATGATAAGAATGCCTCGGGAGATGGTAAAGGCGGATATGTAAGCCATGGCGCATGCCCCCCTGGACGTTCCATGAGATCAGCGGTTATGAAAATCGGATTACCCCTGCCCCGGGGTATGAGCGGAGGATTCTATTCTGTGGCCATTGAAAGCCATCCTACCACCGGCATATTTGTAAATAACACCAGTGACTTCCCGGTTCAGATAATCATGTGGACACAGGGAAATGGGGCTAGTATGCGCATCTACACCCAGGTAATACAGTTTTTACCATGAATGGAGTGATTTTTTGCATCCCATCTCCGCTATAATAACTGCTGCCGGGAAAAATCGCAGGATGAGGCAGGATCTAAAAGATAGGGGAGTGCCTTACAGGCATAAACTTCTCCTGGATATTAATGGCGAAAAGGTTCTAACCAGAACTGTGAAAAACGTTCTGGATGCCGGTGTGGGGGAATGTCTGGTGGTTCTGGGCCACTATCAAGAGGATTTACTACCTGTACTAGGGGAAATAGAGGATGGGCGACTCAGGATAATATTCAACTCTGACCGGGATGTTGAATTATCTCAAACCCTTCTAAATGGTGTTTTAAATGCCGTAACCGATTACTGCTTATGTGTGGCTGCAGACCAGCCATCAGTTACGACCTCAACTTTAAAAAATTTGGTTGATAATCTGTTTAGTTTATCCCATCCCGAAAACACCATATCTATCCTGGCTCGGAGATCAGTTGGGCAGCTTGAGTCAGCTGAAGGTCTAGGCATGCCCTTTGCCTGCCACCGAAACATCCTAATGAGCTTCCTACCCCGGGATGCTGATAATCTTAATCCTATCCTACGGAAGATGATCCAGGATGGTGTCGAATTCTATGGAGTTCCCCATCAAGAGGAAGTAGAGCTATTAAACATCAACCGATATGATGAATACCTGAAGGTCCGGGAACTTCTAAAAAAATAATAAAAAATTGGATAAAAAGGGAATTCTAAGATCTTTTTTTTAAAAGAAAGGTGAGATATTAAAGATCACGCTGGGCTTTACAAATTGAATATTTAAGCCATGTTTTCCAGGGCGTTAACCACACAACCTATATTTTCCCCGGTTAACCCAACAATAACCTCATCTTCTTTTATATCGGCATAGCCACGGGATCCACTGCAACCCAGAGTTATGTTGGGTCTTCGACGTAGGAATGGTCCCGCTACTGCATCAGCACAGATGGACTGTATGCCTGCAAAGTCTGCCTCTACACGGCCACCCATGGTGTAAACCAGGGCCTGGGATAGTTTCATAGCTTGAGCCGGGTTGGCGATGATGACAATCACGTCAGGGTCATAATTAGCTTCTTCTAAGGGGGCGTAAACCAGGGCATACATTATATTATCTATTTTAGGAATGGATTCCATGGTGCTTTTGGCAGAACCAATGCTGGAGAACCGGCCCAGCCCATAATAAAACTCACCAGTTTTAACCTTCTCAGGGGCATCCATAAGCCCTAATGCTGCTGCTCCACCTTTACACATCTGTTCTTCGGCAGTGGCATAGAAACTCTCCCCTTGACTGGCTTTCTGCACCATCTGACAGTGCCTCACATTCTCCGAAATCTTAGGCACTCCTTCAGGAAGATCCTCTTTCCTTAAAATAAATTTTACTGCTACCGGAGATTTCTTCAGTCCCAGATTATCCTTCAATTTTTGGGATATGCTATCGTATCCATTTGCCTCGCACATAATATTCACCTATTCAAATTGGTTTTCAATGAGCATAACATTTTCCATCAACGGATACTTTCATCCTCAAAAAGAAAAGATTAAAGAAATTAAGGATTAACAGAGTTAATCCCATCAAGAATAGTTTTAACTCTGTTTTTTACATTAGAAGACTCTTCAACCACCGTACCGGTAACAATGATGTCAGCACCATATGAAGCAACCAGTTGAGCATCCTCTCTGGTCCTTATTCCCCCACCTACAATCAAAGTGTGGTTGGTGTACTTTTTAACGGCAGCAATCATCTCGGCAGGTACATGTTTGTCAACTCCGGAACCAGCTTCCAGGTATAAAAATCGCATACCTAGGAACTCTGCAGCCAATGCGTAAGCTACGGCAATGTCCGGTTTGTTACGGGGAATGGCCTTGGCATCTCCCACCCATCCTGCGGTGCCTCCGGGCTCTACGACAATGTAACCCATAGGGATGGTCTGTATACCAGTTTTTTTTACCAGTGGTGCACCAAGGGCCTGGGCACCAATAATCCAGTAGGGATTGGTGGAGTTTAAAACACTCATAAAGAAAATAGCATGAGCATGCTTGCTCACTCCGGTGGTGTTACCTGGAAAGAGTATAATGGGAGTGTCCAGGTTCTCTCTGATTATCTGGGCTGTGGCGTCCAGATCTTGGGAGTTGGTTATGGAACCTCCCAGCATGATACCATGACTTCCTGCTGCCACCGCTTCTTCAGCTATTTTCAAAGCCTCTTGAGGGGTTTGCTCATCAGGATCCAGTAATGTCAGATGTATCTTCCCATTTTTAAGTAAATCTTGGATATGTTCTTCAACTATCATGTTAATCACTTCAAGACAATCCATAAAAAAAATAATTTAAGGCCCTGAAGACCGTGGAGGTATTTTAACCCCTTGGTTCTTTAGCCTTGAATCTCAAGCCTTTATATCCGCATTTACGGCAAGTTTTTGCTGTAGGTGGATTTCGAGCGTTACATTTAAGACATATTTTGATCTTGAATAATCTGTTCTCTGCTTCTTCAAATCTAGCCATAATTTAGCCTCCTATAAATTCATTCTGAATCTTTACAACTTCCCTACTTGATTTGGCCCGGGAATAGGCCTCTAAAAGCTCCTGATTGAGCTCTAGAAAATGAGGTCCCCACTTGAATGAAGACATTATCTGGATAGCATTATTTTTCAGTCCAACTATATAAAAGGTTGCGGCTAATGCCTCAGCTGTGGAGAGTATGCAGGGCTTACCATAGTTGGTGGGATTAGCTGCCACCAGGAAAGGAAGGGACCGATGGTTCTTTTTACCACGAAATATGGGGGAAGATTTATCAATTCTCCTCCATGAACAATCTAAACCGACAATACCATGTTTTAACACCATTTCCCTGTCTTCAGGTGAAACTGCCTTGGTTGCAAAGGGATCTAATACAAGAGCCCCCTTGGGGAGTTGGTTGAGATGAGTGACCATTTTTATGTGGCCTTTTTTATCCAGGCGACGTGTGGTGCAGCGTTTAGGGTCGCACTGCTCAGCGTGATAGACAGTTACTTTCATGAAATATTACTCAAACATGATTAGAAAAAATTGAGTATTGATAAACTATAAAAAATTATATGTATTTTTCAGTTATTAAAGTTGTTCAAACTGTCTTATTACTCAGATTTATATTATCCATTAACATTTCATAATATACTGGTGATTTTATGAAATACAGGCCTCAACGTGTACTTTTAGTGGAAGACGACCCCCAACATGCTGAGTCAATAAAGGCCATGCTGGAACGGGTTCATGAATTTGATTTTGTGCTTAAACATTGTTACAAACTTCAAGAGGGGCTTAAAAACTTGGAAAGTGATGAATTCGATGTAGTTCTTCTGGACCTGGGTCTTCCGGATAGTTCTGGTTTTGAAACTTTCATATCTATACATCAACAGGCACCAAGAGTACCCGTTGTCATATTCACATCCCTCTTTGATGAGGAAATCGCCCTGAAAACCCTGAATTCAGGGGCCCAGGAATACCTTTTTAAAGGTGATTATGATGGTTATGACCTGGTTACTGCCATAAATCATTCTATAGCCCGGATGAAATTCATTATCAATGATAAATAGGTCAAGATCATTTTGATTCGACAATAACTGTTAAGAATATTAAATTAAACTACTCTTACATTTGGGGCCATAAATTATTTCTTTCAAAGTCCAGAATCTTACTTATGGCGGAACCAGGATTTTTAATGTCCTGCACATCGTAATAACGGCCTCCAGATGCTATGGCGAGCTCCATATTCATATCTCGACCGTAACGAGCTGTTTGTTCAAAGTTAATGACTATGGTTAAAATTTCATCTTCCTGAAGTTTTTCAGCAATCTTTAAAGCATCAGGAATAGGTCCCTGGTCAATCCCTACATTGGGCATACCATCAGTTAATATAACCATAAAAGGTACGAATTCACCCTTTTGATTCTCTTTTCTTAGAATTTCTAAGCCTTTTTTCATGCCTGAGGCCAGGGGGGTTGTTCCTCCCACCGTAAGCTGGTCAATCTGTTCCTGAAAAGAAGAAGCCCGCTTGGTGGTGGGAACGATGACTTCAGCTTCCTTCCCTTTGAATCCAATCACACTGATCTTGTCCTGATGTCGGTTGGTGTCCTGTATAATGCTGTCCAGAATACCCTTTACCCGGTTGGCCTTGCGGTCGCTCACCATTGAACCACTTATATCCACCACTACGGAGATGGAGGCTCGGGCCCCGTGTTTGCGGATCTTATGACGTATATCATCACTTCTAACCTCAATGGAACCTTCAGAGTGAAGAGCAGCAGCTCTAAGAGTAGCATCTATGGCTACATCCCGAGAATCTCTACGGGGAAGACTACTTTTAATATAGCGGCCTTTTTCCGTCTTTGAATCCACACTTCTACCGTAAAGACGTTTCTTCTTCTTACCCTTCATCTTCAACAATTTTTTTATATCAACCCCCTCTTCTTCTCCTTCCAGTTTTTCTTCCATTTCTTCGTTACTTTTTAGTTGCATTCCCTTAGCTTTCTTTTCTGATTTGTCCGAAGAAATATTGGCTCCTTGACTCTGCCCCTGCCCTGTGTTTTGCTCTTTTTCGGTGGATTTTTCTTCTTGTTCCTTTTCTTTTTCTTCCTGCATCTTTGACTGAGCATCCTCCACTTTTCTTCGGATCTGTTCCTGATCGCAGGATTGTTTGTGAACCCGTTCACCCAACACTAGAAGGGCAGCTTCTTCCACATGGATATAGTTAACCTGTTCCTGACCCTGGTAAGCTGCTATGGTTTTAGCCGTCTTCAAAATAGCTATATCTGCTCGGTGTCCATCTACCCCCATATCCAGGGATATCCTGGCAATTAATTCCATAATAATCCTGGGCACCCTTACTTTATTCAGGATATGACGAGCCTGGATGATGCTGGCCTGGATATGTTCCTGTTGTTCCTGATAGACTTCTCGAAAAACAGTGGGTTCTTTTTCAAATTCTTCGCGACGGTTCATGATCTCTACCCTATCTTCCAGATCCAGAAGACTTTGAACCGCAATGTGGAGGCCGATACGGTCCGATAGTTGCAGTCTAAGATCTCCCTCGGCGGGGTTCATAGTCCCTACCAGAATAAAATTGGAAGGATGGGCCATGGAGATGCCTTCCCGCTCCACTATGTTCACGCCGTATGCGGCAGCATCCAGGAGCACATCCACCAGGTTATCATCCAGAAGATTGATTTCGTCCACATAAAGAATATTACGGTTTGCTTCAGCCAGTATTCCTGGCTCAAGCGCCTTTATTCCCTCTCGAAGAGCTTTTTCAAGGTTTATGGAACCGACCACCCGGTCTTCAGTTGCCCCCAGGGGCAGTTCCACCACCCGCATCTTTTTCTCTTCCACCTCATAATCACCTGATTTGCAGGAATCACATAGGGAATCCCTATCATCCGGGTCGCAGTTAAAAGGACATCCTTTAACCACCCTGATAGGCGGGAGAAGGTCGGCTAAGGCACGGACAGCCGTAGTCTTACCAGTTCCCTTATCGCCTTTAATAAGGACACCCCCGATGGATGGATTAATAGCATTAAGGATAAGGGATTTTTTTACGTTTTCTTGACCAACAATAGCTGAAAATGGAAAAATAAGGTTTTTCAATATTCTCACCGTTTTTTAAAATGTTTTAGTCATTTATTATCCGAAAAGTTACACCATTTTTTTTATTGGTTAGATGTATAGGTGCAATCCAATAAATATTGTGGTAACTCCACATCCATCGAATGATCTTAAAAGAATTATAAAAAATGATAAATAACAGCGAACACATAATGAAGAATGGTGATAAGATGTGTACCGTAGGAGGCCCCATGGCCGATATTAAGATGAAAAAACTCAAAACTAAAAAATATCGATGTTTAGATTGTAAAAATGAGTTTAAAGGCATGGGACGAAGAATAGTTTGTCCTTCCTGTCAGTCAGATAATGTTGAGGAAGTCTAACTGAATCATGTTACTAGAGCTGCCCTTATCCCATGATGAGGTCTTATTTTTACGCGGTAATACTGGAGTGGTTGGGCTGGCTAAATTCGCCAGAAATGGTAGCATATTCATGGGAACTCCGGACCTGGAAGAGATTGCTATTTTTTTGGGAGAAGAAGATCTGATTGCAGTTTCTGCATTTGATACTGGCCCCAAGATGGAGAAGGGGATTAAATCCATGATCTATCTTTTAAGGGATATGGGAACACCCCTCCTGGTACTTCCCGATGGCCATCCTACCTCCAATAGGTTACCACTGGTGGTTAGCTGTGGAGAAATGGTGCGCCTGGATTGTAATATTCAACCCGGCACCCACCCCGAACAAGACATTTTATGCACTTGTAATGATCTATCCGGGACTGAAATAACTGCAATCACAGATGGGGTTGAAATTAAAGGGAATCAAATCAATTGGAAAAGAGAAAGATTGTAAAATTATCTGCTTAGTATGAGTTTATTTCTATTTATTAATAAGTAGATTAATATAAGAGTAAATTCCAAGAACAAAACATGTCTTTTGCTGAATTTTATCAGATATTCGGACAGATCGTCTTCCTGGCCGGTATCTCGATCCTGGTCCTATTATCAATGACCCTAATTCTGGGCCAAAAACTAATTAATGAAGATCGTCTAATGTTCCCTAGATTACTTATTTTTACTATTGACGTATTTTATGGGCTTTTCAAGAAGTTTGCTGAAAATGTCGGTGTGGACGATAAGATAGTAGACCAGATCGGAGTAGAGGTCCGCAATAAAGTGAATGAAAAGATTTTCCAACGTATAAGACCCCAAGATAAAATTTTAGTACTACCTCACTGTCTCCGGAACGCTGAATGTGAAGCCACCCTTGAATCTTCAGGTCTAGTCTGTAAGAATTGTAATCGTTGTGTGATTGGCGTTCTTAAGAATAAAGGAGAAGAGCTGGGGTATCAGGTGTTTATAATTCCCGGTTCAACTTTCTTAAAAAAGATTGTAGAAAAAAACCGATTTAAAGCCGTTTTAGGAGTAGCATGTTATCAGGATTTGAATCTGGCCATGAACAAACTCTCCAAATTCCACTGTCAGGGTGTTCCCCTGTTAAGGGACGGTTGCGTTAACACCAAAGTGGATACCAGGGCCGTGTTGGAAAAAATGGGAGTGGAGTTTGGCAAATCCAATAAGCTAAATAAAGGCTGCACTACCGAACCATGCACAAAAAAGACTTTATAATTTAATATAGGCGCTTATTTTAGTGATCTCTTCCGATAGGATGAATCATATACGGGCAAACTCCGTGGGACGTGACCGCCCCCAAATGTTTTTTTTAAGATTTAGTAAGAAGTGGATATTACCTGTTTTAGCTCTTTATAGGATGTTTTGAAATAAAACACCATCATATTGGCCAAGAGGATTGTGATTAAGCCATAGTTACTTTGATTACAAGTATTTAAGGTGCCATCACATTCCATAACCCATGGAGGATGATGGAGAGGTAAGTTTTTCCGGTTTTTAGACGGGCATAACCCACTAAGAGGCCCAGTACAATACCTATGGCTAATTTAGAAACCATAATAGGAACTATATTACCAATACCACGTGGATGTATGAGGAAAACATCCAGATAACCTAAATGCCAGATGCTGAAAAGGAGAGTTACAGTTAACCAGGTTAAAACATCATAATTATGAATTTTTGAGGTTGATTTTTCTATTTTACCCCAGATATAACCCCTGAATAGCATTTCCTCAAATGCTGGTGTTATTATACCGAAAATCACGCCAATAATCAGCATTTCAGGATCCAAGGTAAGAGTGTAAGGAGTCATAGCCATGACTATCAGGAACAAACTCCCGAAGAGGTAGAATATTCTCTTTTTTAAACTCATATCATGCCAATCAAGTCCTAAATCCTTTAAAGATGGTTTGATCCATAATAGGAGTATTGATCCCACGATAATGAGGCTTATTCCATTGAATAGCTGGAAAAGAGTCAGATTATTTGCAGATCCAAATGTAAACCATAAACTGTCCATTATTATGGCCCGGGCTATTTGTATTATGATCAGGGCCACGATTATCTTCAAAACAAGTTTCAAGAAGAATTTTCTATCAGTATTTCTATCTGTATCATCATGCTTTAAAAAATTCATTCTTCCTCGGGTTCTTACGAATCACTGGTAGGATACTACAGTATACTAATATTACATAGCTATTACCCAAAAAAAATTTTCTATCCATATTCACTATCCATATTCTCTATACTAAAAAATTGCTTAAGTATTAATGGGCAGATAAATTATAACAGGGTTTAGGAGGAACTTATATGAGCAAAGTTATTATGATATGTGCCAGTCCCCGTAAAAAAAGCAATACTATGGCAGTTTTAGAAGAATGCGCCGAGGTCCTCGAATCTGAAGGTCTGGAAGTAGAAATAATTTCCCTTAGGAAACTGAAAATTGATTCCTGTCAGGCCTGTGGAAGGTGTGCCAAGATTAAAAAGTGCAAACTGGATGATGGCCTTAACGAGATCATAGAAAAAGTTCGTACTGCAGATGGATTAATTGTTGGCAGTCCAGTCTACTTTGGAACTGCCCGCGGAGATTTAATGGCCACTTTGCAGAGGATGGGAATGGTAAGCATGGCCAGTGACCAATACCTCTCCTGGAAGGTAGGAGGCCCCATCGCCGTGGCCCGTAGAGGGGGGCACACCGCCACCATCCAGGAACTTCTGATGTTCTACTTCATAAATGACATGATCGTTCCCGGTAGCACCTACTGGAATATGGTCTTTGCCCATGCCCCGGGGGAAGCTCCCAGTGATGAGGAAGGTATTAAAACTGTCCTTCGTTTTGCCGAGAATGTGGGAAGTTGATAAACAAGATTAACCATTAATTGTAATCATTATCTCAAATAAAACTCAAATTAAGGAGTATTACATGGGCGAACAGGAGCTTTACAGGAAGTATGCTGGCTACTACGACCTCATCTACAACTGGATGGACTACCCTGGTGAAGCTGATTTTATAAAAAGGGCAGTGGCTCATCATCTAAAATCAGGAGGTAACGAACTTCTGGATGTGGCATGCGGAACAGGGGGCCATGCTCTATTCCTCCAGGACGACTTTCAAATTCTGGGAGTTGATATTAACCCAGAAATGCTGGATTTAGCCCGGGAAAAGCTCCCTGGAGTAAATTTCATACAGTCCGACATGAAAAAACTAGATCTGGGCCTGAAGTTTGACGTGATAATCTGCCTCTTTTCGGCTATCAATTATCATACCAGTCTGGAGGAACTGGAGAAAACCTTCCAGAGATTCTACCAGCACTTACATGTAGGTGGGGTTCTGCTATTCGACCTGGGTTTTTGCCTGGAAAACTGGGAGGAAGGTCGCATGCTGGTGGACGCAGTGGTAGAAGGTGATCTGCAGTTGGCCCGCATTTCCCAGAGCCGTCTACAGGACGGAGTATTCAATGCCAACTTTGTATTTCTAATAAAAGAGGATGGTAAGATGGATTTTGAAGTTGACCAACACCAGATTGGAGTTTTCCCCACCCTGAAGGTCCAGGACATCCTTTATGATATTGGTTTTGAATGCTATATTTATAATGGATATAACGATGAACCCTGGGACCCTGATTCAGATAAAAGGCCCGTGTTCATAGGTGTAAAAGAATAGGAGGTAAATCTATGCGAATTGCAATTGCATCCACCGATAAAATAAATGTAGATCATTTTGGAAGGGCCCAGGGGTTCTTTGTATACCGATGGGAAGGAAATGATCCAGAGCTGGTGGAGTACCGCAATACCCACATCAATCCCGAGGAAAAACACCAGTGGGCAGAGGGATTGAGCAAACTGGGTGACTGTGAAGTTATCATCGTGGCCCAGGCAGGTATGAAAGCCAAGTACGGTATTAAACAGGCTGGTTTGAAATTGGTGGAGGATGAAGGGACTGTTGAAGAAGTATTGGAACATTTCATCAAACATGAAGAGTTTATGGCCAGTATATAGAAAAAGATAGAAAAGATTGTTAAATCATCTCTCGTAACAAGTCCCCATTTGGGCCCACCACATATTTTAAATAGTATAATCTACCAACCTTAGGTTAATACCTGGGCGGGTTCTCTATTATTTTTAGGTTAATAAAAGGTCTATCTAGACCTTATATTTTTAATTCGATATACTATTAGTACCCTAGGAGAGGTTTTCCTTTTTTGCCTCCCGATTTAACTTTAACCCGGGTAGTCCGGGATTTGGATAGATTTATAAAAGATTAAAATAGAGGTATATTTAGAGGATTATTAGAAGTAGGAAGGATGGAAACTTCCTTAAATGTTCTTTTTATCCACTTATTTAATACCATGTAAAGGTGATTTATTATGGCTAAAGCAAGAAGAAGAAGAGTACGTGATACCTGGAAAGATAAACAATGGTACAAAATTACCACTCCTAAAGAATTCGGGGAGTCTGAGATAGGCACTACCCCTGCCCGTGATCCTAATCTATTACTGCAAAGGAAGGTGGAAGCTACCATGAGGGAACTTAGTGGAGACTTCAGTAAGCAGTACGTCAAGTTACGATTTCAGATCTCTGATGTAGCCGGAGATACCGCTCATACCCGCTTTATGGGGCACCAAGTAACTACTGATTACGTCCGCAGTATGATCCGGAGGGGAACCAGTAGAATCGACGCTATAATGAAGCTGGAAACTAAAGATGGTAAGAAGTTGAAGGTGCATATGCTAGCTATAACCATCAAAAGGGCCAAATCATCCCAGCAACGCTATATCCGAGAGACTATGGAAAAATTAGTTAAAGAAGCTGCCTTAAATAAAACCTTGAATGAACTGGTGGAAGATATTATCAAAGGCAAACTGGCTTCCAGTGTTTACCATGAAACAAAAAAGATCTACCCCCTTAAACGGGTAGAGACCATCAAAACCCGTGTTATTGACGAAAAATAATAATATAGGGAAGACATGATTAACATTGAATATGTCATCCTCCTGATAGCTATCGGCGGGATTATCTATGCCCGCCGCGCCCTGGACCTGGCCGGTTCCGTCTTCATGGTTATTATGGGGATTATCATCATCTTCACAGCCGGTTTCAACTGGCTGCTATTAATCTTTGTCTTCTTTATCCTGGGGATGTTGTTGACCAGGTACCAACATACTTATAAGAAAGAGATAGGAGTCTACGAAGGGACCCGGACCATTAAAAACGTGGTTTCCAATGGTATCGTACCCTTTGTAATGGCTGCCTTTGGTAACCCTGCGGGTTTCATTGGCAGCATCGCTGCGGCCACCGCAGACACCATGGCCAGTGAGGTAGGAGTCCTGCAAACCCCTCGCCTCATAACCACCTTTAAAAAGGTTGCCCCAGGGACCGATGGTGGCATTTCAGTCCTGGGAACCACCGCCGGGATCATAGGGGCGGGAATAATTGGATTTTTTGCTTACGTTCTGGGGGTTTATCCAGATCTTACTAAGGCCCTGGCCATTGCAGTTATTGCCGGTACCTTCGGATGCTTTTTCGACAGTGTACTGGGCGCTGTGCTGGAGAAGAGGAATTACCTTACCAACGAACACGTTAATCTTTTGGCCACTGTGGCTGGAGCCCTTTTAGGAAATTTAATAGGTTTGGTGATAGCATGAAGGCAATTGTAATGATTATAGACGGGATGGCCGACAGGCCTCTGGAAGAATTAGGAGGTAAAACTCCTTTGGAAGTAGCTAACACTCCAAACATGGACCAAATGGCCAAAATAGGGATTAATGGAATAATGGATCCTATTAAGCCAGGTATTAGGCCCGGTAGTGACACTTCACATCTTTCTATCCTTGGTTACGATCCTTACCAAGTCTACACTGGAAGAGGCCCTTTCGAGGCTGCTGGAGTGGGAGTGGAAGTAAGACCGGGAGATATTGCCTTCCGCTGTAACTTCTCCACCTCCGATGAAGATGGAATTATTATAGACCGACGGGCAGGGAGGATCCGAGAAGGCACATCTCTTATCGCCCAAAAAATTAACGGCATTAACCTAGAACCGGGAGTGGAAGTGATCTTCAAGGAGTCCACCGGACACCGGGCCGTTCTGGTTCTAAGGGGGGAGGGATTATCAGACCAGGTCTCAGATGCCGACCCCAAACATGAAGGGAAAGTTCCTAAAGAAATAGTGGCCCTAGATGATTCAGAAGAAGCCCAAAAAACTGCTCGCATATTAAATGAACTGGTTAAAACTTCCTATGAAGTTCTAAAGGATCATCCTGTGAATCTGGAAAGGATGAAAAATAAGGAGAATCCCGCCAATATTATCCTGCCCCGTGGAGCAGGAGCTGTTCCGGAAGTACAGCCCTTCCATGAAAAATACGGACTTAAAGCGGCATGTATTGCTGAAACCGGACTCATCTTGGGTATTGGAAAAATCACCGGGATGGACCTTATTGAGGCCGAAGGTGCCACTGGAGGGATAGATACCGACCTCAATAGCATTGGCAGGTGTATTATGGATACTGCCACCCGGAATTATGATTTTATTCTGATAAACATTGATGGAGCCGATGAATCTGGACACGATGGCATCCTAAAGGAGAAGGTGGACTTCCTTACCCGAGTGGACAGTGTTATCGGCCAGGTTATGCAACTGGAGGATGTTATATTCATTTTAACCGCAGATCACTCCACACCCATATCCATAATGGACCATACCGGTGATCCAGTGCCCCTAATAATTAAAGGGCCTGCGTTAAGGGTCGATGATGTGGAGCAATTCAGTGAACGGGCAGCGGCCAAGGGGGGGCTGTGCCGCATCAGGGGAAGTGATGTTATGAATATAGTTATGGACTTAACCAACCGAGCAACAAAATTTGGAGCTTGATTTAATGGAAGAAGAGATTCCACAACTCTTTGGGACCTCTGGTATTCGAGGCAAGTTGGGTGATAAAATTAACCTGGAGCTGGCCCTTAAAGTGGGTCTGGCCGTAGGTACCTTCGCTGGGAAGGGTAAAATAGTGGTGGGACATGATCCCCGCACCTCCAGCCCCATGATATCCATGGTCGTGAAGGCAGGGATTTTACAATGCGGTAAAGACGTCCTGGATTTGGGAATGGTTCCCACTCCGGTGGTGGGTTATGCCACTAAATGTTTAGGAGCACAGGCCGGGGTTATGATTACCGCCTCGCACAATCCATCCCCGTATAATGGCATCAAACTCTGGAACCCCAATGGAATGGCCTACCGCCAGGACCAGGAACGGGCCATTGAAAGGATTGTGCACTGTGAATCTTTCAATAGGGTTTCTTGGGACTTATTAGGTAAATCACAGGACATAAGTAACTTCGTATCCCACTACGTCTCTGATATACTGGCTCTGGTGAAAATTAAACCAGGTATAAAAGTGGTGGTGGATTGTGGAAGCGGAGCAGCCTCTAATCTTTCTCCTCTTATTCTCAGACAGGCGGGATGTGAGGTGGTAACCCTTAACTCTCAGCCGGATGGTTTCTTCCCGGGAAGGAATCCGGAACCTTCCCAGAAGAATTTGGGAGAGTTGATGAGGGTAGTTAAAGCCATCGGAGCAGATCTGGGTATAGCTCACGATGGTGACGCCGACCGAATGGTAGCTGTGGATGATGAGGGGAGGATGGCTGATTTTGACAAACTTCTAGCCCTGGTCAGTGCCCAACGGGGCGGTATGGTGGTCACCACCGTGGATGCCTCGGCTGCCATTGACCGCTGCTTGATGGAAGTTGATGGAAAGGTGAAAAGAACTAAGGTGGGTGATGTGCACGTTGCGGAGAGGATATCCGAAGTCGGGGCCAATTTTGGAGGGGAACCATCAGGTACCTGGATTCATCCCGAGTTTTGTATGTGCCCTGATGGAATACTTTCCGGCCTGCGGGTCATCGAACTGGTGCAGGAGAAAGGACCATTAGCCAAACTTTTAGATGATTTACCTACTTATCCCACCCGAAGGGTTACCGTCAACTGTCAGGATGATGATAAAAAATCCATTATGCAGGAGATGGAAAAAAAACTGCCTTACCTCTTCAGTGATATAAAGGATGTTAACCCTATAGATGGTGTCCGGCTGACTCTTAGTGATGATAGCTGGGTTTTGGTAAGACCCTCCGGAACCGAATCTTTTATCAGAATTACCCTGGAAGGTAAGGATGAAAAAAGAGCTCATCAAATCCACCAGGACTCTAAAAAACTTCTTGAAGATGTCATAAAAAAATTTGAGGAATCAGAATGAGGGGAATCATACTCACAGCAGGTGAAGGAACCCGGATGCGGCCTTTAACCCTCACCCGCCCCAAAACCATGTTACCAGTAGGAGGTAAACCTCTTTTACAGTACAACCTTGAGGCTCTGCGGGACGCCGGGGTAAAGGATATAACCCTGGTGGTGGGCTACTACCAGGAGGTTGTGGAGGAATACTTCCAGGATGGGGAGAAATTCGGAGTGAAAATAGAGTACGTGACCCAGGAAGAACGGTTGGGTACTGCACATGCCATTGCCACTGCAGGTTCCAGCATGAATGAGGAAGTTATTATCTTAAATGGTGACATTTTAGTCCAGTCCCAGGTAATAAAAAGTCTCATCGAAAAGTACCAGCGAACGAACTGTGACACCATACTTACTTTAACTGAAGTGGATGATCCATCCTCCTTTGGAGTGGTGGAGCTTCAAAATGATAAGATAACGGACATCATAGAAAAACCAGACCCTGGCAAAGCCCCGACCAACCTGATAAATGCAGGAATATACCTTTTCACCCCCAAAATATTTGAAGCCATTAAAAAGACTTCGAAATCCCCTCGAGGAGAGTACGAGATTACTGATTCCATTAAAATTCAGATCCATGGTGGGGAGGAAGTGCTGGGGCTGACCTTCCAGGACCGGTGGATAGATATTGGTCGTCCCTGGGAACTTCTGGAGATCAATGAACACTTTCTGGAGAATATAGAACCTGAAATCCAGGGGGAGATAGAAGAAGGGGCCACCATACATGGTCCCATTATCCTGGGTAAGGGCAGTATAGTGCGTGCGGGTTCCTACATTATGGGTCCGGTTTTCATTGGGGAAAATGCAGATATTGGACCTAACTCTTTCATCAGGAAATATTCCTCCATTGGAAATGGGGTAAGTGTGGGAAACGGGGTGGAAATCAAAAACTCCATTGTGATGGATAACACCAATATCAATCATCTTAGTTACGTGGGGGACTCGGTGATCGGGGCCCATTGTAACCTGGCTGCAGGCACTAATATTGCCAATCTGCGATTTGATGACGGTGAAGTGAAATTAACCGTGAAAAAGGATAGAATTAACTCTGGACGCCGCAAGTTAGGAGTTATATTCGCTGATGATGTTAAAACAGGTATTAACTCCAGCTTTAACCCGGGAGTCATGATTGGTCAGGGTGCCCGGGTAGGATCCGGTGCTATTATCTACCGGGATATACCATCCCATACGCTAGTAATACCCCTCCAGGAACATGACGTGATTAACAGGAAAACCCTAGATAAGTAGTTATTTCTAATTATGAAAAAAATTCACCCTACGGTAAAAATAATGCCTGGCGTTTATCTGGTGGGCCGGGTGAAGATGGGCGAACATTCCTCAGCATGGTATAATGCCGTTTTAAGAGGAGACCGAGAACCCATAACCATTGGAAAATATTCTAATATTCAGGACAACTGTGTTCTGCACTCTACAATTGGTTATCCACTAAAATTGGGTGATTACGTATCAGTAGGTCATGCTGCAGTGCTGCATGGCTGTAAGATAGGAGATAACTCCCTAATTGGCATGAACGCCACCCTTCTAAATGGTAGCCAGATCGGTGAAAACAGTATCGTGGGTGCTGGTGCCCTGGTAACGCAGGATAAAAAGTTTCCTCCTGGAAGCCTCATACTTGGGATGCCCGCTAAGGCCGTAAAAGAGTTGGAAGACCATGAACTACTAAAAATTCGGGAAAATGCTTTAAGATATGCTAAACTGGCTCTTTATCAGGAGAAATTATTATGAAGATAAAAAAAACGGTAGAGGAACTGGATCCCTACGTACCGGGTAGGTCAATTTATGAAATAGCTACTCTGTACAATTTAAAGCCGGAAGAAATCATAAAACTAGGTTCTAATGAGAACCCCATCGGACCATCCCCCCGGGCTGTGGAAGCTGTGAAAAATTCTCTCAACGATATGAATCGCTACCCGGAGTCAGATCTAAGTGATCTGATCAGGGAAATAGCAGCTTACTCTGAAGTAAGGCCCGAACAGGTCCTGGTGGGTGGTGATGGTGCAGATGAAATCCTGGATGTTCTGGGAAAAACCTTTACTGAACCGGGAGATGAATTCATAGTCCCCCTCCCTTCCTACATGTACTACGAGTTTACCCTAAAAATACATGGCGCAATACCGGTCTTTGCTCAATGGGATGTTGATAATAACCAGTTAGACGTGGACTCCGTTTTGGAAGCCATAACTAGTAAAACTCGGCTGATCTTCCTGTGCACCCCTAACAATCCTACCGGGGGTTTGATTGATAAGGAGGATATTCAGAGGGTTTTAGATAATACTGAAGCCCTGGTAGTGGTTGATGAGGCTTACATTGAGTTTTCAGGGACAGATAATGTGGAACTCTTGAATGACTATGAAAACATCCTCATCCTGCGTACCTTCTCCAAGGTCCTGGGATTAGCAGGCATGCGTATTGGCTATGCTCTGGCCAGTCCAGAGATTATACAGCATATGTACCGGGTTAAACCAGTTTTCAGCCTTACTAAATTATCGTACGTTGCCGCACTGGCCACACTCCAGGATAAAGGATACTTAGAACATTCCCGTAAAGCTTCGGTGGACAGTCGAGAGTACCTGTACCAGGGGCTGGAAGAATTTTCAAATCTGCGGGTATTCAGATCCTATGCCAACTACCTTCTGGTGGATGTGAGAAGAACAGGCATGGATTCTGCCCAAATAACCGAGGAACTCATGAAAAGGGGTGTTATAGTCAGAAACTGCAGTTCTTTTCGTGGATTGGATGACTACTGGATCCGGGTTAGTGTGGGAACCATTGCCCAGGACCAAAGGTTTCTGGAGATTTTAAAAGATATTTTAGAGCAAATCTAGTGATATTTCAGAGGATTTGATAAAATGGAGTTAGGAGGGACCTTAATCTCATCACTGGAGTACCCGGGGAAGGTTTCGTTGGTAATTTTCACCGGTGGCTGTAACCTTCGATGTCCCTACTGTCACAACCCGGAAATGATCAGTGGAGGTAAGGAAGTTTCCCAAGAGGAAATTGAAGCTCAAATAGTTAAAGAGAGAGATTTTATAGACGCAGTGGTTATCACTGGTGGAGAGCCCCTTTTGCAGTTCGATGAAGTTGAGAAACTCCTGGAATTTTCTAAAAACCTGGGACTTTTGACTAAACTAGATACTAATGGCGGATTTCCAGTAAGACTTTCCAAGGTTATAAAGCTGCTTGATTATGTCGCACTAGATATTAAGGCCCCCTTTGATGATTACTATGAAATTATCGGTTCAAATATTGGGGCCAAAGTTAAAAACAGTATGGAATTGTGTGCTGATTCCAAAGTGTATCTGGAATGCCGCACCACCTACGTACCCGGCCTTCTTAATGAGAAAGATATGAATGAGATAGCCCAAAGCTTAGATTGCGATCTTTACACCATCCAACAGTTCCGAAACCGAACCGTCCTAGATAAAAACCTTCATAACACTCCAAATCCCTCCCGGGATGAACTTTTCACCATCGCGAAAAGATTAAAACCTATTTTTAGAAATTTAAATGTGAAAACTGCAGAGTTTGGCGAAGAAATGGTTTGATAAAATGTTTCATAATTACCTACCTGGAGGGTGCTAAATACCTATACTGCTTTTTGGAAGCCGCAATTTGGAACTTTTAACTGGTGATAAGACCACCACCATTCGCAAATTATGGAAAACCCCACTTAACATAGGGGACCGGCTGCATTGTTACTGGAATTTGGTGTCTAAAGAGCGTAAAAAACTTTTTGAGGCAGAAGTTACCGGAGTGGAAATCGTTAAATTTGGTGACATTCTGAAAAATGAAGATCTTATCCAGGATGAGGGCTTTGATAGTGCATCAGAACTGGAAGCAGAATTCCGGAAATTATACCCCGACCACACCCAGGAGGACTCTCTTTTCCAGGTGATAAAGTTCCGCCGCCTACCCAGGGAAGAGTGGGAAGGCCGTAAAATCGATGAAAAAGCCATGATAACCAAACGGGCCGACATACTTTTTGACCTGGGGAAGTATCAGGACTCGGTGATGTGCTACACTGCTGCCCTGCGTTTTGATCCCCAGGATGTTTACCTTCTAAACCGTAAAGGCGATAACCTTTCCCGGCTGGGATTATTTCAGGAAGCGGTACAATCCTATGACGATGCTCTAAAACTGGACCCCAAAAACGAGTACATATGGAACAACCGGGCTATTGCACTTTTAAACTTTAACCAACCTGAAATGGCCCTCAAATCAAACGATTCAGCCTATAAAATTAATCCTAATAATCTCCTGGTACTTTACTGGAGAGGTATTATCCTGGAGATGTTAGGAAGGCTAGATGAAGCTCTGGATCAATACGATAGGATTTTAGATCTTGACCCCAGTGATCCTGAAGCATGGAATGCTCGTGGTAATATTTTATCCCAGATGGATAGAACTGAAGAGGCCATCGAATCCTATGACCGGGCTTTGGAACTATGTTTAGATGAAAATCCAGATGCATCCACTTGGAACCGTAAGGGGAATGCTCTCTTGGAGTTAGGCAGGCTGGAAGAGGCTATAAAGTGTTATGAGGAGGCTCTTAAACTGGACAAAGACAACGATGTTTTTCTCAGCAATCTTGGAGTCACCTACATGGAACTTTCCCGATTCCAGGAAGCTGTAGAACTTTTTAGAAAAGCATTGGCCATCAACCCTCACAACGAAGATGCCCGGATCTTAATGGATGAATGTCTGGAGAATTTGTAAAAAATAAGCCCATATTTCCTATAATCCCCCTAACACCCAATTGTGAAAGTGAGGAACTGTCTTATCTCTTGAAATTTTTATTTGCCCAACTAAAAGTAATATTAATTATTGTTGAACAAAACTATCATTGAAAAAGAAAATAATTAATTAATTCAAGTTATTTTAACCCACAAGTTTTCTTTCAAAATTCTGACTGTAACCATGTCCCTGGTACCTTGGATGCAGAGGAGATGGTGGGCCCGATCGTGATGGGGCCATATCCTACCTTTAGTTTTTCATTCACCTAAACTCATTTGGGGGTCACCATCTTGGTTAAAGCTGCAGCTCCACCTATTTTAATCAAGTCCCCCATCAGGAATGGTAAAAGCCCCATAGAAAGTAGGGTGATAATACCAGGATAGCTACCCTTAACCAAGTAAATCCAGAGCCCCAGTCCCAAGAGTCCAGGAATGTAGATAAACACCAAGTTGGCAAATAGCATCAGCCCCAGCATGGGCCTGAATTTTCGGGACTTCACGTACTTATCGGAGAAGTAGCCCAAAAATAGAGCCACCAATACAAATCCAATCAAATAGCCCCCTGTAGCACCTAAAAACACCCCTAATCCTCCATTAAGTCCAGCAAACCAATTTAAGCCCATTAAACCTGCCACTAGATATATGATCTGACTGATTCCTCCCCACCACCGACCTAATAGAATCCCCGCCATTAAAACGGCAAATGTCTGGGCAGTTACTGGTACCGGTGTCCAGGGTAGAGGGATTACTAATTGAGCCATTATTCCAGTTACACAGGCCATGAAAAATGCTAAAATAACTTTGTTGATAAGAGAAGTTTCATTACGCCACTTGTATAGTGAGTATCTTTTTCGGAAATAGTTTTCAACTGTGATTTCCATTTTGAATTCCCCGCGATTATTGTTTATTTGTGAATTGACTTTAAAATCCCTGATAAGGATTTTTGCTAATTTTAATACCATCTTTAAAATGATAATAAGCCTTTAGGCCCTTTATTTTATTGGACAAGATATAGATATATATTTTGTTACGAAGCGGTACCAATTGGGTACAAATAATACCAAAAAGGGGGAGTATCTAGCTTACTATATTTTCAATTCGCTCCACATATCGGTCAATTTTAAACTTCCGACGCAAGCCATTATCATTCATGTAACGAACCTTGCCAAATATTTCCCGCTCCTTCCAAGCCCGGTCATGTTTGCCAAAGCACCAAGCAACTCCAGCATATCCATTGGGATCCCTTCCATCCAATTCATACTTGTTATTTAAATAAAGTGCAAGATGATAAGCTTGCATAGGATTTCTAGTCCATTCTAAGATTTTTTTACCCCAATACATGCGCATGTACCCGTGCATCTTACCCTGATAGATCATCTCCTTCTGGGCCGCATTCCAGTAAGGATCATGAGTTTGAGCCTTTTCTAACTCCTCCACTGTATAAACATACTCTCGAGTGTCACGGGCATGTTCTAAGAGAGTTTTTTGAGCCCAATCAGGTAGACAGTTGAAGTTGTCATAATCTGAATCATAGAACACAAAGTTCATGGACAGTTCCCGTCGAATAATAAGTTCCTCCAAGTAACTCTCCATTCCCAGGCCCCCGGTCTTGATTACTTCTAAAGCTATATACAACGGCGATATTTGGCCAAAATGGAGGTAGGGACTCATGTTAGACAGGTAATTCTGGGTGGGATCATTTCGTAGGTCGCCGAAATGGTCCAATTTTCTTTCCAGGAAATATTTCAGATGATTTCTGGCCTGGAGATTGCCTCCCTTGATCCAATCCACCACCTCCACATCACGGCCAATTTTGAGCTTGGCCAATATGCTCTTTATATCCCCCAGGTCTAAAGAGTCAAATTCTAGATCCAGATAACTTTCATGGGTTTTTGTCATTTTCAAGGGAACTAAAAAGTCATCCCACTCTTTCTGGATTTTCCGGCGAATGGTTCCTGCCGTGTACTCCTCTTTAGGGGAGGCTGTTTCTACTGGAACCACCACATCAGACTCCACCTGGACCAGGGGACATTCAATCTCTTCAACTAGCTCCTGACGCCATTTACGTTGCAGTGGAAGATATCCTCGGTCAGTGACTACCAAAGATGCTTCTTCAGCCAGTTTTATCGCTCCTTTTCCGGGTTTCTGGTGTTGAACCACCATATTTATATCCTTTTTTTTAAGTTCCAGTTGGGTTTCCCTTAATCCTTCCAGAAGAAAGTGATAGTGGCGCTGGTTGGCTTCGGGAAAGTCATCAGTCAATCCAAAATATACAATTAATGGTTTGTTGAGTTTATTCGCATTTCTTATGGCATATTCAAGGGCATGATTGTAGTGTGCCCTTGCGGATGCTTGCATCCAGTAAAGGACATAAGAACCACCTTTAAAAATTTCTTGGTCAGATAATATTTTTATCCTTTCATTTTGGATCATTTGAACGACCTAATCATAGATGAATTTATTTATATAAATGTTATTTCCAGCAAATCCGGAGGATAGGGGTCGAAGAATGTCTGTTTATTTAAGTAAACATCTTCGAATCTTATAATCCAAGACTTTATGAGGTTCTGGCATAATAAGAGTGGTATTTTTCCTTCACGATATTTCTGCAAAGCATCCAGGAAAAATATTTTCTCCTCATGAGAAAGTTTTTTGGAAAAGTATCCCATCGCATGCTGCAGTACGTTAATATCGGCCGGAACAGAAGCTGGCTCAGCTAGAATTTTTAGAAGTTGTTGGCCATACTCCATTTTAAGTTCAAAAAATGGTCTTTGTTTTCCATTGGCTATGATTCGCCCCATATCCCTTAATAGTCCCTGGTTATGTGCCATTAGTAACAGTTTATTGCGTGTATGGAAATTTATTAGATCATTGAAGTTTCCACTTTCCAGAAGGACACGGTATTCGGCCAAGGCAAAAATACGGGTTAGAAAACTTTCTCTAATATGAAAATTACGAAGTCGCCCCTCATCTTCCACTGGAAGCTGATAAAATCTGTTATAAACCTCCCTGGAGAAGGCACCCACCCCATCTGTTCGGGGACGGGAGTTACCTCCATGAGGATATACTCGAACCGCTTTAATACCACATGATGGCGACTTATTTTTTAGAATGAAACCGTCTATCATGGGAAGTGAGTCTAAAAACTCATCAGCAAATTCAATCATTTGCTGGGTGAATAAAACGCCAGTGGATGGTTGTAATAAATCTATTTCTTTACCATTTTCCACTAAACGGATAGGTTCACGGGGGATGGGCATTCCCATCCCTACTTCAGGACATACTGGATAGAATTCTGCGTAGTTTTTTAGTTTATCCACGATACTGCTTTTTATCATGGATCCATCGTAACGACAGGAATCAAACTCCAAACATTTACTAGCCACTAATCTAGGCCTATAAAACTCTCTCAAATTAAAAAACTCCACCAATCCTTTTCTAATTAAATATTATTAAACCGTGGATTTAAATAATTAGTCCCGAACCAATAGGATACTTCATTTTCGCCGTGTCAAAATCAGGAATGGTAGGGCCATAAATTGGGCTAACATGGATAAAACCACCACATAGATGAGATTCTGATCATATAGAAATCCCATGATTAAACTTCCAAAAAACCAGGATACACCAAATATGGTATTAAAAAGACCATAAGCCACACCCCTACGATTTAATGGGGATAATTCAGCGATTGCAGCCCTCATTACCGATTCCTGGGCACCCATTCCCACCCCCCACAACACCATTCCCAATAATGCCCACTCAAATTTTCCCAGAAACACTAGAGGAGCAAAGAATGATGAGAGCACCGTGGCTAAGGCTACCGATAACACTCCAATACGGTCAAAAAAACGTCCAAAAATTAAAGCCGCCACTGCATCCACGCCCATGGCCACAGCATAGAAGATTGGAATCATACTGGCAGATAAAATACTTGACTTCTGGAAATGGAAAGCTATGAGTGGAAAATCGGCAAAACCAATGGCTATTAGGGCCGATCCCATCATATAAATCCAATATGTTCTTTGGAATCCTTTGGTTTCCAGTTGAGCCGTTCCCACTTCCAACTCATGTGGATGAGGATACATATATCGGCTGATAAGAAGAGTGGTCAATGCTAATAATGCGGGTAGTAAAAGAAATGCAAAACTGGCCTGGTAACTTCCATTCCAGTATAAAATTAATGCCACTATAAGCGGTCCAGTAATGGCTCCGATCTGATCCAGTGCCTCATGTAATCCGAATCCCCATCCTCGCCCCACACTGGAAGTGGCATGGGAAAGCATCACATCCCTGGGGGGAGTTCTGACGGCCTTACCCACTCTTTCCACTACCAGCAGAACTGCTGCCAGCTGCCAGCTGCCGGCTAGAGCCAGAAGAGGAACCGCCAGTAGGTTTACTGCATAACCCAAGATGGTGAGAGTCCAATATTTTCGGGTACGATCAGTGAGGTAACCGGATAAAAGACGCAGGGAGTACCCTAAAAGTTCTCCTAAACCTGCCACCAATCCAACAACCAGGGCACTGGAACCTAAAATAGCCAGATAAGGACCAGTAATGCTTCGAGCCCCCTCATAGGTCATGTCCGCCAGAAGGCTTACCATCCCCAGTAACACTACGAATATTATGGCCTTTTTCTTAACTAACTCCGGTTGTTCTTTTATAGTTTCACTCATAAACTATTCTATCCCGATAAAATCCCACATAATTATTCCCTAACTTCTGAGGATTATTCTATGATTTCTGAGGTGAGTTCCCTTAATTTCCCAATGGCCTCCTGAAGAACCTTCTGTCCCTCCGGAGTTATGGTATAATATTTCCTTATTTTACCTTTCACATTCTTTCTTTGACTTTTTAAGAAGCCTTCTTGTTCCAGGGAGTGAAGAATGGGATATAATGTCCCTGGACTTAACTTGTATCCGTGATCTGAAAGTGCATCCATCATCTGCACCCCGTATATATTCTCATTTTGTGCATGATACAGAATATGGATTCTAATAAACCCCAGGAAGAATTTGCGGTTAAGAGTCATTAATCATCACTATCGTTTTTCGATATTTATATTCAATAACTAAGTACAATATCGAATATAGATTTTTGGAATTTATAAATTTGTTTAAAATTTTTAAATGAACTGGTCTAAAAAGAAATGCTCTCAAGACCCAAACATCATATATTACTTTTTTATAATTATTTAACAATATTTATTCAATTTCTCCCAGAAAATGCCCTCATATTTAAAAAATAGTTTCTGTTCAAAGCTGCTTAGCGCGGTCGTAAACAGTTTTTAAGGTATGCATATCCACACTGGTATATATCTGAGTAGTACTAAGATTGGAGTGACCCAAAAGTTGTTGAATAGCCCTTATATCTACTCCATTCTTAAGTAGATGAGTGGCAAATGAATGGCGTAGAATATGGGGAGTTACTTTCTTGCGTATCCCCGCGGCCTCAGCATATTCTTTGATCATCATTTGAATATAGCGAGGGGAGAGATGGTTGCCAGATCGATTGACAAAAAGATAATCTCCTTCCAAGGAACTTTTGGAAAGATAATCTTCCATTAATAACAAGGTGCTCTCATCAAAAAGCACAATACGATCCTTTTCACCCTTACCCCTTATGCGAATGGTTCTTTCATCCAAATCCACACTGTCGGTTTCCAGAGTTACCAGTTCTGAAACTCGAAGACCGGTAGAGTAAAGTAGAGTCAGTATTAGCTTATTTCTAAGTTTAAATGCCTTTTTATAGGGTGAATCTTCTTCTTTATTGTTTATGGCATGTATAAGCTTTTTAACCTCCTCTTCGTTTAGTGATTTAGGCAGAGATTTGGATCTTTTTGGTGTTTTGACCTCTTCCAGCCCACTTATATTTCCAAACTCGAAGAATTTCTTAATTACCACAGTTACTAAGTATATGTAGTTCTGAGAAACTTTCTTATCCCGTTTAAGGTAACGAATGTAACGTTTGAAAGATTTTAAAATGAAAATTTCATTATTCTTATGGGCCTCATCCTGAAGAAACCGGTGAAAGCCGTTGATTATGGAACGATAGGTCCGGATAGTATTAGAGGAATAGTTGCGAATTTCCAGTTCCATCAGGTAATCTTCGATCAACTCTGGAAAGTCATGGGCATCCAGAATGTTGTTTCCCGTGGAAATATAAGAATCAGATCCGCCATTGATATCCTCTGAAGTTCCCGGGTCAACTCTCCGAGTTTGATTGGGATAGAAGTTCATGTTGATGGATATTATGGGTGGCTTTATTAATTATAGATAACTACGATCCACGTTCTCGTTGGGATGATTAGGATTGGAGGAGCTTAAATGCTGAGAACTGGAATCCTTTAGGGCTGCTTTTTCAAAGGACTGATAATTATTAATTATCTGATCTTCGATCGATATAGCCCTTTTAATAGCAAATTCCATGTGTTTAGATTCTATGTATTTGCTACCATCCATAACTGCCATATCTCCAGCCATACGCACCACACCACCCAGATCACGAAGTCTAAGTGTCAAAGAATCTCTTTTATCATCTATAAACCTGGCTCGTTTGCGGGCCTCGTCCAGTAGGAGCTCTACAGATTTTCGAGTAGCATGGGGAATTTTACCATCCATTTCAATCTCCTGAGCTACAAACTGGACCATTCTGGCCTGGTTTTCCAGGTTATCTGGCATGGTGGTGCGCATTAATATTTCATAACCTTCCCCCTGTATACGGGAACGCAATGGAGGCAATATGTAACTAACATCGCGGATGTTACAAGCAGCCACAAAGATAAAGTCGCAAGGAACGTCTTCCACCTTAACTGAGCTTCCTGCGCTTTGGGGATTGCGACCAACTATGGGAAAAACCTTGTCCTGCATGGCGCTTAAAATGTAACGCTGTAGGGGAGCGATGTGCACAATTTCATCAATAAAAAGAACTCCTTCATGTGCTTCGTGAACAGCACCGGGAACAACCCTTTCGTAGGGTTGGGTTCCAAGATCAGGGTGCCCCCCGTAGGGATCGTGTCGAACATCCCCTAAGAGTTCCGTTTCAGTGGCTCCCGTGGCCTGGATGAATACTTTCCTTCTAAGAGGGAGTATGACGTTTTTGGGTTTCTCTTCAACCAGGGCCCTTCTTTTCTCCAGGGCATTCTGATCCAGGATCTTTATCTTATCCCCATCCACCCTCTCATAGATAACCACCTCTTCCCGGCCATTCCGCATACGTGTGGTGGTTAACCTCTCCTGAGGGACGTTAACAGGATTGGAACTCATCTCAAACATGCCCAGAAGGTCGCCCAGATGTTTTCTTCGCGCATTGATGTGAGAATATTTATCGGCACCACACTGGGGACAGATGCTTTGGTAGGCATTGTTGTAACTATCACAGTTGGCACATCGAAAGCCCAGTCTCTCGGCTACCATAACCGGAACGTCTTTAGGATTTACTATGTCCCCCTCAGCCCGCTCCAGATCCTTTTTCTGGGTTTCCATATCTTTTTTGTTTTTAATCTCCACAAAGGGACGTTCTGGCCTTTCAGGATTATGAACCACTATTATTTCTTCCTGAGGATCTTTAAGATGGAAGGATATGGCTTGGGCAATAAGTGATTTGCCTATGCCCGGAGGACCTACCAGCAATAGGTTACGACGTTGTTTGGCCGCGATTTTAACAAAATTTATGATATCATCATGACCAATGACCCGTTCAAGGGGGTCTTTAGGTATTAAAACATCTTGAGTGGTTTCAATATCTCCTAAATCCTCCTTTTTCATGTTTACGTACATGTTAGATCATCCTCCAACGTCAGTCCTAGCTGTATTGGATTTCTTAGTTAACAATTACCGGGTTATCACCTTGATGTTGTTAGGTTTTTTAACCACTTCACTCATCCGTACGGCCATGATATATTTTAGGCTCTTGTCTTTGGCCACATCAATAAGCCTCTGACTAACCACTCCATCAAAAACCACAGCGTAAGCCCCATTTTGGAGGTTATTAATTTCCTGGTAGAGATCCTCAACTTTAACTTCTTTAATAATATTAAGAGAATCATCTAAGATCTCTCCTTTTCCTGATCCTTCCAGATCAGCCAGAACACCCTTGAGTAGACCGATTTTGTCTGGGGTTTTTTTCTCAACCACTTTTGGAGTTTTCACTCCCATATCATGGTAGATCTGTTCTACAGGAATCTTATCCCGTAGCGCCACCATTACCTCCTCTTTGGTCAGATCTTCTACTTCAGAACCACGAGGAGCTCGGGTAACATAATCCAGTTCCCCTACCTGAAGAAGCTCCTTAAGTATCAAGTCACCGCCACGATCACCATCTAAAAAGGCGGTTACCGTCTTTTTCTTGGTGAGTTCCGCCACGGATTTCGGGACGCTTACACCCTCCACAGCAACAGCATTTTTTACCCCATAACGAAGGAGGTTTAAAACATCCGCACGACCCTCTACAACAAGGATTGCATCTGATGATACTACATTGGGTCCTGCGGGTAGTTTATCGTTCCCGAATTCGGTGATTTCATGGATACGCATGGCCTCCTTAACCTCTTCAATCATTTTAAGGCTTTCGGGGGTCACCTCTTCCATCATGTTTTTGTACAGTTCTTTGGCCCGGTCCACCACTTTTCTCCTTTTTACAGCGCGGACATCCTCAACCTTATTAACCTGGATGTAAGCTTCACAGGGCCCCACACGATTAATTGTTTCCAGAGACGCAGCCAGGATGGCAGTTTCCACCCGGTCCAGGCTGGATGGTATCACAATTTCTCCTTTGGATCTTCCAGCTTTAGAATTAATATTTACCTTTATTCTTCCGATTCTTCCAGTTTTTTGCAGTTCTCGAAGGTCCAGATCATTACTTAAAAGGCCTTCTGTCTGTCCAAAAATAGCACCGACCACGTCGGGTTTTTCAACGATTCCGTTAGCATTTATTTGAGCATGAATAAGATACTTAGTTGTACTAATCTCTTCTTTTCCCATAATTGGGCCTCCTGATAGAGTAGATACTTAGATATTAATTTTATAATACCAAATGCCTAAAGGGCATCAGTATCTAAACGATACTATTGATAATACCAGTGGGCACCCATAGGGAATTCTTCAATTGCCAGATTGTCCAGATGACGGGGCAGGCTCTCAATGTCTTTAATAAAGCGACTAGTCATCTCTAGAAGCTTTCTCCTGAAAAGGATATTAGGATGCGAACCAAGTCGCTGTATATCTTCAGATAACCTCCGGGCAAGTTCATTGCCCTTTCGGTCAAAGTCAGTTAGAATAATCACATGTGGTGATAATTCAGCAGCGATTTCCGCAATTTCGAAGAGCTTAAGACCAGAACCTGAAACCTTAATAAAATTACCCTGAATACCCAGTTCCTCTAGGGCTTTTTCATCCTTTTTACCCTCCACAAGGACTGGAATCCCCTCTTCTGCCTGAATCTTAAGTTCTTCTATGATGTTGGACAAGCTATTAAAACTCATGATAAATTCCTTAAAGGTGCTAACAAGTATCTATGAATTAATATAATTCATCTAATATATAAAATTGAAGTAATCCCTGCACATCCATACAATCCCATTCTGAATATCTGCTCCCCAATCATTATTTAACTACATCATTTACTTAATAAAGCTTAATGAACTAATTTGGCCATTTAAAATTAGTTATATTCTGGGAAAATTTTTCAAAAACTGATAATAACATATCTTTAAATATCCTGCATCAGAAAAATAAAGACACCACAATGAATTTTAGATTATAAAATTTGCGGAGAGTATAAAATTGGCAGAAGGCCTTATAAGAATTGTTTTAGACATATTAAAACCCCATGACCCTATTTTACCCCACTTTGCCACATTTTTAAGTAAATTAAAAGGTGTGGAAGGTGTGAATATTACTCTGATGGAAATAGATAAGGAAACAGAGAACATCAAGGTTACCATGCAGGGGAATGACTTGGACTTCGATGAGATCACACGAGCCATAGAGGAGTATGGCGGATCCATTCACAGTGTGGATGAGGTAGTGGCTGGGAGAACTATGGTCGAAGAAGTTACCACTCCGCAGGATTAGATTAACATGGCCCCTCGCTTAATGAAAATTTCTCCAAGATCAGTATTGGAAAAATTTTCTTCTGAAGAAGAAATATCTGAATCTTTAATGGCAGATATTTCTACATCCCACCTGGCGGATGCCTTGAAAAATTTGACGGGAGAGTCCAATGTAGTCCCCGGAGTGAAGCCCATAAAAGAGGGGTTAAGAATGTGGGGGGAAGTAATTACTGCCCACACCAGTTCTGATGATTGGGGAACAGTTTTAAAGGCCATAGATCAGGCTGAGGCAGGTAAAATATTGTTTTTAAAATCTGATGATGACCAACGGGCCATATGGGGGGAATTAACTTCTAAAGCAGCTCAAAATAAAAAGATAAAAGGCACTATAGTTTTTGGCGCAGTTAGAGATGTTTCTGCAGTTAGATCCATGAATTATCCCGTTTTTTCCCGGGCAATTGTTCCCAATGCCGGCACCCCCCGCAATGAAGGGGAAGTAAACATTCCCATAAAACTCGAAGATTTAACTGTGCATCCTGGAGATTTTGCTCTGGCCGATGATGGTGGTGTGGTTGTGGTTTCCCCTGAAAAACTCCATGAAACCTTGAAAGAATCGTTGAAGATTAAAGATGCTGAAGAAGAAATTTTAAGACGACTTAATCAAGGCCAGTCTCTTTCTGATATCCTAGGTATTTAATCGGGGTTTTAAATGAGTGACAGCTTTGAATCGATACGTAAACACAAGTGGAAAATAATTTTCACCTTTGCTCTATCTTTTTTTATAATATTCGCCATTACATTCCTAATTGGAATTGACGACATCATCTTAACCCTTGAAAAAGCTAGTTGGGAATATATTTTGATAAGTTTCGTTTTGGAAGCTGTAATAATACTTATCTGGACTCTGAGGTGGAAAATCATTCTGGACGTGGTGGATCAAGCCCCGAAGTTCAGCACTATTTTAGCTATGCTCTTTGCCAGTTTGTTTGGAAACAACATCACTCCCAGTGCCGCCGGAGGGGAACCTTTACGGGCCTATCTCCTACGTGAGGTGGAAGGGATGCCCTTTGAGATAGGATTCGCATCTTCAACTGCGGACCGAGTCTTTGAATTCCTCCCTTTTGTACTGATATCCATAATATCAGCGGTCTCCGTTCTGAGCTGGAACTTACCCCTTTATACCAAGTTTTTTGTAACCATAATGATCATATTCTCCCTGATACTCTTTGGAATTCTCATTTATGCCGGTTTGAACCGACAGGTGACCCAAAGAATTGTTATTCGGCTGGCCAGATCTGTTTATCCCTTTTTTGTGAGATTGGCCAAAAATCCACTGACTTTTGGAGAAGTGGCTGAAAAACTTGTTTTTTATATCAGCCGTTTTTCCAGTGGTTTTAAAACGGCCCTCAAAGACAGGAAAGTTTTTATAATCGGATTTATTCTCTCATTCTTTATGTGGGGACTTGATATGTTGCGAATGTATGTATGCTTTGCTTCATTAGGAGTTTATCCCCCAATATCTCCTTTAATAATCATATACACTATTGGAATTCTGATTTCACTTCTTCCATTACTTCCCGGTGCTTGGGGGATAAGAGAAGTGACTCTGATAGGCTTGTTTGCCGTGGCAGGGATTTCTGCGGATATTGTAATGGCAGCCAGCCTAATAGACCGTCTAGGCAGTTATATTATACCCACCTGTATCGGTGCGTTAGCTGCATTTTATTATGGGAAA
Source organism: Methanobacteriaceae archaeon (assembly GCA_027318585.1). GTDB lineage: Archaea > Methanobacteriota > Methanobacteria > Methanobacteriales > Methanobacteriaceae > Methanobacterium. The sequence goes on from DAHVOW010000002.1 coordinate 149,030, forward strand.
AAAGTTAAAAACATGGGACGTGAGCCTTCATCGGCAGAGGCTTGAGTTGCTATCAAATACCTCTTGTTATTAAAAGTATCGAAACATTTATATAACAGCCCCGAGAAACAATGTTATATAAATATTTCGGTTTAATTATATGAAGAAACTGGGAACTGTACGTCTAATCTCCAATCGGGGCCGAATAATACTAAGATCCACCCAAACACCTGCTTTTGGTTTGCCTGTTTTTACCAAAGAAGAGAAGAAATTGGGACACGTGAATGATATATTTGGACCTACCAAGGATCCTTATATCTCAGTTAAAGTCCATGCAAAAAATTCTAAAAATCTTGATAAACGAGTTGGAGAGACCCTATATATACCCAGCTATTCCAAAAAAGCCAGCAAGAAATGGGGGCGAAAAAAACGAAGCAAGAAGTAATGGAAAAGATTCCCGAAAAAGACGAATTAAAGACTGAAATTTCGGGAAAAGAACAAATGAAACAGGACATGTCAGAAATCGAGAATGCTGAAACAAAATGTCCTGAATGTGAATCTACAAAACTCATTAACGACCACGAACGAGGCGAGATAGTTTGTGGAAGTTGTGGACTGGTTATTGATGACAACTTGGTGGACATGGGACCGGAGTGGAGGGCCTTTGACCATGAACAGCGTGATAAAAGAACCAGAGTAGGAGCACCCCTAACCTATACCATTCACGATAAAGGGTTAAGTACCATGATCGACTGGAGAAACAAAGACATCTACGGTCGAGACATCCCTGCCCGTAACCGGGCCCAATGGTACCGTCTCAGAAAATGGCAGCGAAAAATAAGGATCTCCGGAGCAACTGAACGTAATCTGGCTTTTGCCCTATCAGAGTTGGACCGTGACTCATCTAGACTGGGGTTACCCAGAAGCGTCAGGGAAGCTGCTTCCGTGGTATACCGTAACGCTGTGGAAAATAAACTCATCAGGGGCCGAAGTATAGAAGGAGTGGTAGCTGCATCATTATACGCTGCTTGCCGCCGTTGTAACGTTCCCAGAACCCTGGATGAGATTGCAGAAGTATCCAGAGTTAGTAAAAAAGAAGTAGGGAGAACTTACCGTTTCCTTACCCGGGAACTGAACATAAAATTACCCCCCACCTCCCCTGTGGATTATGTACCCAGATTTGCAAGTGAACTGAACCTCTCTGGTGAAGTTCAATCCAAAGCCATAGAAATTATAGAAAAAGCCATGGAAAAAGGTTTAACTTCCGGTAGAGGACCCACCGGTGTAGCGGCAGCGGCACTGTACATCGCATCGGTACTTCTGGGTGAGAGAAAGACCCAGCGTGATGTAGCAGATATTGCGGGAGTAACTGAAGTTACCATCCGTAACCGGTATAAAGAATTAACCGAACAGTTAGACATGGGTGTGACCCTCTAGTCACTCCCTTCTTATTTTATTATCCTTAAATTAATTTATCGGACTTAAATTTATGGGCTTATATTAGGTATTTATAAATTATTGTATGTTTAATCTTTCTAACTCCTTTTTAAGAGCATTATGTAGATCTTCAGCGCCCACTATTTCTTCAGAACCTAATTTCCAATCGGACGGATGAAAAATGAATGGTCGTGACTGTTCCCCACCTATTCCACCATGGCTGCCAACTAACTCCTCAAAGGCGGCAACTTCGCCGGTGGCAGGGTAATATGTGCTGTTAACCAGTATGTCCGGTGTATGCTGGAAGGAATTGGTGCGGATAAGATGCTGCACTACGCTGGTTCCAAAAGCTTTTAACGGATCTTCTCCCTCTAGGGAACCATCAGCCAGGTAATGTACTCCTCCAGAACCAATTACCACCGGTCCATGTTCATCTGAACGAACCATTATAAATCCAACCCCCTCATGCTGGGCCAATCCGGGTACAAGATCCGGGTAGAGAGTTTTTATCTGTTCAAAACTCAATCTTCGGTCATGTTCGGTTAAATAGATGAGTCCCAAATTTCCGGAAGCCAACACTATTACCTGTGCATCCTCCGATTTTTCATACCTCTTGGAAGGAGTCGGATCAATTTTATGACGTTTTAAATATTCCATTACCCGGCCCTTGACCACCGGAGATTCATCTATCCCCTTGACAGCTTGATTAAAAATGGATTTACCTTGGTAGGTTACTGAATTCTTTTTAATCCTTAAATATTGTTTTCCATCCTTTATAGGCCCATGTATTGCCTGAGAGAAGTGGTCTTCATTGGAAAATAATTCACTGTAAATACGGGTCTCGGGAGGCATTAACTCCCTCACCAGGTCTTCCAGTGTCTTTTTGTAGCGCTGAAGAAAAGTGGATCCATTGGTCTGGCCGTGGTCAGATTGAACCACTAGGTAGTAAGGACGCGGCGCATATTTTTTAGCCTGTTCCAGTCTATGGAATTGTTTATCCAGTTTACTAAGAGCATAAAAAGAGTCCCAATCTCTGGTTCCTGAGTGATGTGCTATTTCATCATATCCCAAATAGGTTACATAACCCACATCCACATTTCCTTCCAAAATATCTCCGATTAAAATGGCAGTAGTTACTTCTCGCAAAAAAACATTTGCCCCCGCCCTAACGAATGGGTATGTAAAACCACGCCTGATTCTGGGCTGAATATTCTTAGCCCAGTGCAGGATCTGGGAGGTGACCTCTAACAGAACATCCCACAAGAATAGGGCCAATATCCGGGCGAAATTGGAGGGGTTCGAATATACGTAATACCAGGCCTTGCTGTAGTATCTTTTAATGTTTCTTAATTGACTGTAGGTAAATACTACATCCTTAGCATCTCCCGAGAATAGATTAGAACGACTGGCACCATGGCAGAAGAGAAGCCCTTTTCCATTGGAAATTCGTTTTTCAATGACTGGAGCATCAGAAAACCCTGTGGAAACCATTATCTTATTATTTTTATCTTTCTCCACCCAACGAAAGGCAGGTATATCCTGGTTATTCCCATGAAGGATTCCGGCCTGGCTGGCACCGGTCTGACTGGAGAGGTCGGTTTCCCAGGGAGTGATTTTATGGCTCCCACTATCTAACCAGCCCTTCAGAGTAGGCATATGTCCTTTATTCATAGCTTCTTTCAGTATAGGTTCTGCAAGACCATCTATCTCAAGGAAAATGACACCAGGCTTATGTTTTGATTCTCCATTCTTTTTAACATCTTTGCTTATAACACTCCTATAGTATGTGGCATCGTCATCGATGGTTAAAGCAGCTGAAAGAAGGGCAGTGCAAGCCGCCATGGCAATGGGAGTTAATATCAGGGCAGGTCCTTGGATGGTAAATCCTATCAAGAAGTTACCGGCAGCCCATAAAACTAATCCGTTAAGTAAAAGTGCCCCTATACCCACGGTGAAGACCATTAATGGAAGTAAAACACGTGATAAAATAGGCCAGAAGAAGGCGTTTATGAGACCTACCGCGCCTGCGGCCAGAAGGGCAGTTTGCCAGTTATCAAACTTAAGTCCCAGGGATAGTGCATCAATGATTATGAAACCCAAAAATCCCCCGATCCAGATGGTGATAGTGCGACCCACCCAGTAAAACCGGGGTGTTAGGTATTCCCGGTTATACTCCACCGTCCTCACCCCGACATTTAAAAGTGAACATGGTAATTTCCGGAGGACAGTTAATGCGTAGCCAGAACACGTTGGTTCCCAGACCCCTACTGGTGTACTGAACCATGTCCCCCACTTGGTACTTACCCACTGGATATTTTATGAAGTGCGGACCTCTTATGAAGGTGCCCATGCCAGGTATGAGGAACTGGCCACCATGGGAGTGTCCAGATATTTGCAGGCTGAAACGTCCTGTAGTGGAGCTTATATCAGCAAAATCTGGTTCATGGGCCAGTAAGATAGCTGGACCTTCCTCTGGAATTTTTTCCATCACCTTATCCAGCTGGTGTTTTCCAAGCATGACACTATCCACTCCCGCAATGTGGAGGGCTGCCTTCTTCCGGAACAGAGAATACACATCGTTGCTGACATCGATGATGTTACAGGTCTGGAGTATGCTACGTATCTGGCCTGCTCCTAACCAGTGATCATGATTTCCTAAAACAGCGAAGGATTTATCTTTAGGTTTTAGAAGTTTAAGAGCAGATTCCAGATCATCTGAAATATCGTCCAGGATATAGGACACGAAATCGCCAGTTATGGTTACAGAATCTGGTTTTTCCTGGTTAACCAGATACATCACTCCCTCCAGGTATTCAGGAGTAATCCATTGCCCCAAATGAATATCAGAAATATTGGCCAGGCGATAGCCATCAAAGGCAGGGTCCATGGAAGGTATGATGACCTCCACTTCCTCCACTTGGAAGTCACTATCATTAAATTTTGTTTTTACGATTTTTTCTCGCCAGCGAGTCATTCCCCGCTGCATTTTCTGCTTATATTTCAGAGTTTTCGGTTCCTTATCTTTCATAATTTCCAGAGTTTTATTTCTGTTTTGGGCTTTATATACTGACATAATATAAGTGATTATCGAAAATATCTCACTCGATAAGCCCCTATAGACCTTTTATTTACTTTATATATTATAAATTTGAATTAAATCCAGTTTAGAATTCCCAATCCTTTAATAATTAGATATGCACCCAAGAATAATACCAAACCTGCTGTTAAAAAATGACCGTGTTTTTTTATCCAAGTATTTAACTTAGAAAGAATTTGATTCGCCCTTTGGGGTGCTAAGAAGCATATAACTAGGGGTATTTCCACCAACAGAAGGGTAATGATTATCAAAAGAGTTAAAGACAATATTTTACTTGGCCAGTGAACGCTAGAAATTGCTATGCGACTGCTGGCGAATATTACCAAAATGGTGGTGATTAAATTCATGGCAAACATTCCCATGGCCAAGAACATGCTCCTCCCAAATTCAGCGGCACTGGATCTTTCTTCTTGAGGGATTTCTAATTTTATAGGATTATTATCTTTCTGAAAAGAGATTTTTATGCCATAACTGAATAAAAATAAACCTAAAACAACATCAATCAACCCCTGGAATGGGCCAGGATTACCCCCAGTAGCAAATGATGCACCTTCAGCGGCTAAAAATCCCAATAAAACCGCAACCAGCATTACTACCAAAGATCCCGCTAAGAAACCAATACCACTGGTTTTTGGTTTTTTGGACAGGGACAATAATAGAATGACCACTGCAAAGGTGGTGGGACTTATAGCCGCCACCAGGGCAATGGGCACTACATCCGATAATAATGCTACTATTTCGGACATTTAAAAAGGTTAAATTATGGGCCTAATCCTGACCCATCTTCTCTATTTTATCGGCTACTTCCCAATGCTCTCCTTTCTTTTCAGCTCGTCTGATAAGCAGCACTCCAATTAAGGCACCTACTATTCCGCCAGCAGTATCTGTGAAGAGGTCGTTCATAGTATCTTCATGGGCGTTCTGGGTGGGTGAACCTTGCATCTGAGTGTTTCCAGTGATATCCCCTAAAGGACCCTGTGATAAATATTTATCATATGTATATTCTCCCATTTCGAGAACTCCACCCAAACCTATGGTTACTATGACAATCACAATGGCCATCTCTGCTAAAGACATCTTTAAACGGCCATAGTAATACATGGTGTAAACCACCATCATACCAATAAGGCCAATGTACAATGGCAACATGAAGTGCATGAAGTTATCGTAATAAGGTAGTTTAACATATAATCCTAAAGCATCTCCCCCCACCAGTTCAAACAGCACCATGGTCAGCAGTATTAGTTCTATTTCTACGGGAATAGCACGAATTCGGTTGCGGGTGATGATTGCTGGGGCGTTAATAATAGCCAGTGCAACTAATATCAGTACTCCAAAAATCCTTTCAGCACCATTAGCTCCACCAAAGAGAGTAATGTATATACCTGATATGAGAAGGAATATTCGCAATATTCTGAGCAAATTTCGTTGCAGAGGACTCATTTCTTTATTGTCCGGGTTTAAAAAGCTCATTTATAATCTCCTACGGTTTTTAACAATATAAGACATTTTTAGATAATTATAAAAATTCTAACATTTAAAAATTTATATAAAGGATTCCAATCGAAAAATGATATCAAAGAACCGTATATAAGCCCATTGCGAGAGGAGTTGAAAATGTTTTCTAATCTTAAAATACCGTCAATTTCCCCTTTAATAATCTTGTTGATTCTGTTTACACTGCTATCTTTTGGTATCCTGTTTCAGATTTTGAGTCTGATTTTATTAGGAGCCATGATCGCTTATCTAGTAAGACCTTTAGCCCAAAGGATCAAACATTATGTAAAGTTTGAAACATTGGCCATCTTTCTGGCCATGATTCTCCTGGCCACACCCATAATTATCCTAATCTATTTTACTATGGGCCAAATTCTTTCACTTGCAGTAGATATTGCCGGAACGCTCCCCTCCCCTGGCAATAGCACTTTAACAACCGGAAATGCCACTTTAACCATAGCCAGTGCCCAGAACTTAGGATCATTGGATAATGTGGCCAATGAATTGATAAATCAAATAGCCAAATTGGTTGGTCAGTTCATCGTCTGGATTGCTGGACAGATCATTAGTGCCATTGCCTACATCCCATCATTATTTACCGATGGTATTATACTGCTCTTTTCCATATTTTACTTTGCAAAAGATGGTGATAAATTCGTTAATTTCTTAAAAGACTTGTTGCCAAAAGAAGAATCATTCAAAAAACTCTATTCACAAGTTGACGATATATTGAAATCCATTATGATTGTCAATATAGTATGTGCGGTTCTCTTAGGGCTGCTATCTGTAATATTATATTACATCCTTGGATATCCCTACGTTCTGCTTCTTGGAATTGTAACTGCTTTTTCAGAGTTTATACCAGTGGTAGGACCTTGGGTAGTTTATGGCGCCCTGGGAATTGTGGATATTATCACTGGAAACTACCTTAGAGGAATTGTGGTTATTTTATTTGGATGGTTGATTGATACCGTAGTGGACATGTACATCCGTCCCAGGCTGGCAGGAAAATACACGGAAGTGCATCCCCTGGTATTCTTAGTAGGTTTTCTATTTGGTGCCATTACCTTAGGACTTCCAGGACTGTTTATTGGACCATTGATAGTGGGAATTGCCTCCGTACTCTACCACTTGTACCGGGATGAAAAAATAAAAGGAAATGAAGCTTAATATTTCATGAATTTATATGGATTTATTATTTTAAAATTCCGTTATTTAATTTGAAAACTTCATCTGAATATTTAGATATCTCCAGATTGTCGGTAAAAGTGATAATGGTGAATTCATTTTTCAAGTTCATTAAAAGTTCCATAATGTTAAGCGCACCTGATTCTGATAGAGAAGAGGTTGGTTCATCAACTAAGAGGAATTGTGGACCATTAATTACGGCCCGGGCTATACTGGCCTTTTGCTGCTCTTCCACAGATACCTGGTTTGGATAAGACCCCATATTCTCCACTCCCAGATTTTTAAGCATCTTCACAGCCGTATTCTTTTTATTTTTATTCATGGGCAACACTAAATTCTCCAATATAGTCAAATACGGTAAAAGACCAGGATAAGGAGGAACAACGCCAATTTGATGACGTATTAGATCCAAACGTTCCTGTGGAGATGGGTTTGTGTAGTCTTCCGAGTCAAAAAACACTGATCCTGAGTCTGGACTCTCTAAAAGTCCCGCGATACGTAAAAGAGTTGATTTTCCTGATCCTGCAGGGCCCACCACCATGTGAAATCTATTAGAATTGAATTTAACCGAGATATTGTCCAGAGCCACAATTTTTTCTCCTCCGGATGCAGAATAGGATTTGCTTACCCCTTTCAATTCCAAAATAACATCTTTAGACAGGGTTAAATACCCCCTCAAAGCCATTTTTAGACGCTAACCAGGAAGGATATAAACTTAAAAGGAAACTGAGGCCAGTTGTGACCGTAACAGTCATGAGTATCAACCATCCCGGTAGCACCAGTCCCGGATTACTGATGCCGATGATCTGGGTTACCAGATACAATCCCACACTACCCAGAACCACCC
>DAHVOW010000030.1 GCA_027318585.1 Methanobacteriaceae archaeon
CTTACCGCCAAGCGACGGAATCCCGGATCTCGCGATGGGCTTTACTGGTGGGAAAAAATGCTTTTCCAGATTGGCCTGGGCATGGTGCTGGCCATCGGAGTCGAAGGTCACCAGGGCCCGGGGCCTTCTTTTAAGGGCGGCTGCCAACCCAGTCTGCAGGGCAGCACCCACCCCCCGGTTTAGAAGGTGACGGTAGAGGTGCACCCTCCCCGGGCACCGTTTCCGGTAGTCCTGGACGATACGGTGGGTTTCATCCTGGGAACCATCATCCACCACCACCAGCTGCACCCCCAGAGACAGCAGATCATCCATTACCCCGGCTATGGTCTGGTCCTCGTTGTAGGCCGGCAGAACCACCACGATCTCACTTCCATATCTCTGGAAGAAGGTCTTGGCTGTTTCAGGGGTGTTATCTTTATTCAATTAAACTTCTCTCCCTATTTTTTTCACACCCTCCTGTGGGGGGTGAGGAAGTTGTAGATCACCCCGCAGGCATAGGCCAAGTGCTGCAGGGGCATGAGCAGAAATACCAGTAGTGAATAAACCGTCCGGGTGCGGAGTAACACCTCACCCCAGGCCAGGACAGCATACACCAGGTACAGGAGGGGTGGTATTAGGGCCAGGTAGCCCAGTAAGAGATATAATGGTAACAGGAGCACCAGGTAGATCAGCATGGTCAAAGTCAGGAGCACCTTGACCTTGAAGAAGCGGCGGTGTTTGCGCAGGAGGCTGGCCATGTTGAAGCCGTAGCGGAACATGTTCTCAGTAAACTCGGCTACCGAGTCGGTTTCCCGGTGATAAACCCGGGCCTGGGGCACGTACAAAAAGAGGTACCCGGCCTGGTGCAGGCGGTAATTTATCTCGTGGTCGTCGGTGATGATGAGGCTCTCATCGTAGCGGAACTTACTTATAACTTCTTTCTTGTAGATGGCGTTGTAGTTGGGTATGCTCTCCAGGTAGGCCACCCCCCGCTGGCTGAAGGCCGGGTTACCACCCGAGGCTACCAGGGAGGTTATGAAGGCGTTTATAACCAGTTCCTTCTTATTATCGGTGGGGGTGATGAGTCGGGGGCCACCGGCACCGGCCACATCCTCTCCACTATCCTCCACGGCCTGGTACAGAGTGCTTAGCCAGTCCGGGGCCACGATACAGTCGGCGTCGGTGTAGGCAATGTACTGGGCCTGGGGGTCGCTTTCATCGATAACCAGGTTCCGGGCGAAGCACAGGCCACTGGAGCCGTAGTCCTTCTCATTGTAGACGGCGTGTTGCAAGCCGGACTCTCGTAGTACCTGGCTGGCCACCTCCCGGCTGTGGTCCTGGCTGTTACCATCCACCACCAGGATCTCGTAGTCCTCCCCGGGGAAGTCCTGGTCCACCAGGCTCTTTAGGGTCTGGGCCAGGTACTCCTCCTCGTTGCGGGCCACGATACCCACCGTCACCTTCATCGACATGATCATTACTTCTTATTATTTTAATAGCTGGGCCAGCTCCGCCACCCGGCGTCCCAGGTTGCGGCTGGTTACCAGGCCTGCTTCATCCCCTTCAGTGTCCCCTACCGGTCCACCCACTCCGGTACCTCCGTAGTGGGCCAGGGGCTCCCCATCCCCCACCAGGATGGCGTCCTGGATGAGTAAATAGTTATGGATAGCCTGGATGGTGGTTTCCTGGCCACCATTCCGGGAGGCCCCCACGGCCAGGGCTCCGCATACCTTATTCTTCAGTCGGAAATTTCTCCTTAAGGGACGGGAGCGGTCCATCAGTATCTTCAACTGGCTGGTGACGTTACCAAAGTACACGGGACTGCCGATGATGATACCATCGGCCTCCACCATCCTCTCCAGCACCCCTGGCACATCATCATAGATGGCGCACTCCCCGGTCTTTCGGCAAATGTCGCAGGCAATACAGGGTTCCATCTCCTTATCATGCAACGTCAAAAGCTCCGTGGAAGCACCCACATCTTGAGCTGCTTCCAGGGCTACCTCCACCAGTTTCTGGGTGTTACCCCCCAGTCGGGGGCTGCCCACCAATCCCATGACCTTAACCATACCAATCACATCCTGAATAAATTATCTTAGTTAATAATTAAGAGTTTAATAGTAGTTAATAATTTTATTAAGAGGTTAATATATAGAGAGACCCAGGATTAGTAGAATCCTCCCATATAATCCTTTCATAATATAATTTAAGAGTACTGATTTTACATGTCCCCCAAGTTCTACCCAGCCATCACACCCCCGGCCCAGGTCCTGGATCAACTGGCCCAGTTCTTCCAGATGGAACGACAGGGTGACCCCACCGCCCGGGAACGCGCTCAGACCTACCTCCGGGACCATCTGGTGGTAACTGATGATGGCTCCTTTACCCTATCCTCCCAGCTGGTGGATGGGGAAAGTGAACACATGCACAGCACCCAAGGGGCGGTGACGGAGGCCCGGATGAAATTCGCAGTCCCCTCCGGATTACAGGATGAAAAGGAGGTCCGGGTTCTGGATCTGTGCAGCGGCCTGGGCTACAACGCCGCGGCCCTCCTGGAACAGCAAGAGGGACGGGTGGAGCTGGACCTGGTGGAATACAGCCAGGAAACCCTGGCCGCTGCTCTTTTAGTGCCGGAGTCCATGCCCAGCCACCAAATGGTTAAAAGGGCCATTGAAGACCACCTCCGGATGGGGGGATACCTCCGCCTCCGGACCCAACCCCCACTACCACCAGAGGTGGTGATCAGAGTCCACACCGGAGACGCCCGTCGGGTAATAAGGGACTTGAAGCCACCCTACCAGGCGGTGTTCCTGGACCCCTTCAGCCCATCCAAATCCCCGGAACTCTACACTACCCAGTTCCTTAAGCAAGTATCAAATCTACTCAGCCCCAAAGGCCGCATCTTGACCTACACCTCCGCGGCGCCGGTGCGGATGGCCCTGGTCCAGGCGGGACTGGAGGTCTATGAAGGACCCCGGATGGGTCGTCGGGGAGGTACCCTGGCCTCTCCCAGCCTGATGGACCTGCCACCATTAAGTAGGGATGATGAACGGATGGTGGCCCTCTCGGATGCCGGCTTACCCTACCAGGACCCGGAGTTAAAGGACCACCCCCAGGACATCCTGAAAAGAAGAAGTAACCAACGAGGACTGGCCCGGAACACCACCCGCCTGGCCTCCACGGTACGCACTCCGGTGTACCTCCACCGGGGGGTGGATGATCCTAAACTGAAAAGGAGAATAGAAAGGCAGCTAAAAAATGCTGGCCTACCTGGTTTGGACTCCGAAGAGGCCCGTTCCCTGGTCTGCCCCCAGTACCAGGATTGCATCTGCCACTGTGGCCAGGGAAGGTATCCTGGCAGCCGGGGGAGGATAGTGGAGATGCAACGCCGCCTGGAGGAGTTACTAAAAGAAGCTTGACTATATTATTGTATGAGAGAAGGTAACCACTGGTAGGTGAATTAACTAGGAAGATGGTTAACTAAGAGGCGATGGTCAACTACACTGGGTATGGGAAATTTATAAGAGAAGTTTAACCCCCGGGTGGGAATTTCTATTGAACGGGTTGGGAATTTATAAAGAATAAAAAGGGTTAACCTCAATATTTATATGGTTGTAAAAACCTAATCTATCTGTCATTAAGGATTTATTTAAAATTAGGAAATAAAATTTAATCTAATGGGAAATATAAATTAACATCCAGATTTTTTTTTAAAAAATAAAGTAACATAAAAACTCCGATTTTTTTTAAAACTCACAAAGGTGGACAATTACATGAACTTCGAGATCAAGTACAAGGATGCCCGGGCTAGGCTGGGAATTTTAACCACCAGCCATGGTAAGATCCGGACCCCGGCCCTGATGCCGGTGGTGCACCCCGGACGGCAGACCCTCCCGGTTAAAGAACATGGCGCAGAGATAGTGATCACCAATGCCTACCTCATCTACAAGAACGAGGAACTAAGAGAAAGAGCCTTACAGGAGGGAGTGCATGGCTTATTGGACTTTTCAGGCCCCATCGTAACTGACAGCGGCTCCTTCCAGCTATCCACCTATGGGGAGGTGGAGGTATCCAACCCCGAGATCATAAAGTTCCAGGAGGCCATTGGCACCGACATCGGCACCAGCCTGGATTTACCCACACCCCCGGATGTCACTAAAAAACGGGCGGAAAGGGATCTGGAGGTGACCCTGGAACGGGCCCGGGAGGCCCTGGAAGTACGGGAAAACCTGACCCTGAATTCAGTGGTGCAGGGCTCAACCTACCCGGACTTGAGGGAGAGATGCGCCCAGGAATTAGCCAGTATGGACTTCGAGGTACATCCCATCGGAGCGGTGGTGCCCCTAATGGAGTCCTACCGTTACCGGGAACTGGTGGAGGTGGTGATGGCCTCGGTGGAGCATTTGCCCGACTCACGTCCCCGCCACTTAATGGGCGCCGGCCACCCCATGGTCTTTGCCCTGGCAGTGGCCATGGGCTGTGACCTGTTCGACTCCGCCGCTTATATCTTATATGCCCAGGATGACCGGTTGCTCATGCCAGACGGCACCCATAAACTGGAGAACCTGGTGGAGATGCCCTGCAGCTGTGAGGTATGCCGCACCTACACCCCCCAGGATCTAATTAACAAAAAAAAGGAAGAACGCACCCTGCTTCTGGCCCAGCATAACCTGGCCATCAGCTTCGCTGAGATCCGCCAGATCCGCCAGGCCATCGTGGAGGGCAGCCTATGGGAACTGGTGGAACAGCGCTGCCGAGCCCATCCCTACCTTTTAGATGCCCTGCGTAAGTTGGTAACCTACTCCCCCCAGATTGAGAAGTACGACCCTCCCTATAAGAAGTCGGCCTTCTTCTACAGCGGATCAGAATCTTTGAACCGTCCCGAGGTCCACCGTCACTGGGAGAAGGTTAGGAATCTGCCCCGGAAGGAGGCGGTGCTGCTCTTACCACCGGTGACCAAGCCCTACTCCCAGAACCTCCACCCCTACCTGGGCATTGCCTACGGGAGGGGTGCCTGTGAAGGGATGCTCACCGGCAAGCTGGACCTGCAACTGGCCGTGGTGGATGTTCCCTTCGGGGTGATACCCCTGGAACTGGACCAGGTCTATCCCCTGGCCCAGAACGAGACCCCCACTATCATGGACACTGAAGCCCGACTACAGGTGAAAAGGATGGTGGAAGAATACCTGGAGGGTTATGCAACCGTCCTGGTGGCCAGTTCGTTGGTTAAAAGGTACGAATTGGACATTACAGAGCAAGTCACAGTGGTGGACCCTATATCAATGGATACTCATGACTTAAAGCGGGTGCGGATGATAGCTGACTACCAGTTCCAGCCCGGAGCAGGAGAGGCCCTGTTTGATGACCAGGTGCGGGTGGTGAAGAGTCGTAAAACCGGTAAGATCCGGCACCTCTACCAGGGGGAGGATTTAATAGCCACCCTCCGGGCCAGTGATGGGGTTCTGGTATTGGCGGTCTTAGGAGCCCGGAAGCTCCACCAGCACCTTCCCTACCCTGTTAACCGGGTAGTGGTTAATGAAGAGGCCGAGCCCTTCGCCCGGGAAGGCAAAAGTATATTTGCTAAATTTGTAATAAATTGTGACATAGATATCCGTGCACAGGAAGAAGTTTTAATCGTTAACAGTGAGGATGAACTCCTGGCCTTTGGTAAGTCCCTATTAAATGGCCGGGAGATCACCGACTTTAAAACTGGTCAAGCAGTTAAGACGAGAAAAGGAGGATTTTAATGTTACCAGCAGCGGGGATGAACCCCAAACAGATGAAGCAGATGCAGCGGGCCATGAAGCAGATGGGAATGGACATGAAGGATATGAAGGGCGTGGAGGAAGTGGTGATCCGCCTGAAAGACAAGGAACTGGTCATCAAAAACCCCAAGGTCAATGTCATGAACTTCATGGGCCAGAACACCTACCAGGTCACTGGTAAAGCCAAGGAACAACTCCTGGAGCAGGAACTGGTCATACCCGATGATGATGTGGACATGGTCTCTGCCCAGACCGGAGTCACTACCGAAGAGGCCCGTCAGGCACTGGAAGAAACTGGTGGTGACCTGGCCGAGGCCATCATGAAGCTAAGTTCCTAGAGGTTTACCTAAATGGCCTACCTTGCCCATATATCAGACCTCCATGTGGGGTCGGTGGATTTCCGGGAGGAGCTCCTCCTCCAGGTGGTGGATGAGATCAACAGCAGCAGCCCCGATGCCACCATCGTCACCGGGGACCTCACCGAGAACGGCTACTACTCCGAATTCCTGAAGGCCGCTGAGTACCTGGACATGTTAAACACCCCCGTGCTGGTGGTTCCTGGCAACCACGACGCCCGGCATGTGGGGGACCAGACCTTCCGGGAGATCATCAAGGGACGATACAGCACCCTGGTAAAGGGCATGTACAGCACCCTGAATATTAAAAGCCAGGATCTGCAGATTATAGGTCTTGATAGCAGTGAACCAGACCTGGATTATGGTAAAGTGGGAAGATCACAGGAGAAATGGATGATTGAAGAATTACACCAGGCCAATGATAAGGGCCTGTACCGGATCATTGCCCTCCACCATCACATCATCCCGGTGCCCCACACTGGGAGGGAGAGAAACGTTTTAAGCGATGCCGGTGACATATTACTATCCATGTGTGGGAACCATGCTAACCTGGTTCTCTCGGGCCATAAACACATACCCCATGTGTGGATGGTGGAGGACACTGCCTTTGCCACGGCAGGCACGGTTTCCTCCCTGAAGTTAAGGGGTAAGCAATTGTCCTCCTACAACACGGTGGACATAGATGAAGATCATATCGAGATATTGTTAAACAGCGCCGATGGAGAGGTAACCTCCCTGGCCAAATACCAAAACACGTGCAGGTGATTTATTGCAGGTTATTGTAGACGCAGCCAACGTAGCCCATCACGGGAAAATGGAGGGCCAGCCCAGCCTAAACCGTATACTGCAGGCTGTGGCCGCCCTGGAGAAGATGGGTTATCAGCCGGTTCTGATAGCCGATGCATCCCTGAGGCACGAGATCGACCAGAAGGATGAATATCTGAAACTGGTGGAGGGGGGTAAGATCCAGGAAGTTCCTGCCGGCACCACAGCCGACCACCACATCCTGAAGCTGGCCTACGAGGAGGACTCTAAGATCCTGTCCAACGACGTCTTCCGGGAGTACAACGATGAATTCCAGGATATACAGAGCCGCCGGATACCCTTCAACTTCAAGGGTGATAACGTACTGGTGGGCAGCGCGGCCAAGCCCAAGAAGATCAAGAACATCCTGCAGAAGATATCCACCCAGACCCTGAATGAATTCGAGAAGAAAGGTTATGATTCTTACCGATTAAAGAAGAATAAGAAACTCTCCGGGATAGCCGTGGCCAAGGAGGCCATTGACCGCATCACCAAGACCAAGGAGGAGGGTATTGACTCCAAACTGGAGAACGTGTTCATGAAGATACCCTTCTTTGAGAAGGTGCTGAACATGGTGGAGGACGCTGAGACCACCAGTGACTTCATCATCTTCGTCCTGGTCAGCCCCCGGGACTACCGGGATGCGGTGCGTAACGCCGGTAACATCGCGGTTACCGTGGGGGACCGGTTGAAGATGGACCACGCACCCCTGGTGGCGGTGCGCAACGACCTTTTCACCAAGCCAGGTTCCTTCGAATTGAACATTATCTACTCCGATGAGATACTGGAGGAATCACCCTACCACGTGAACATCACCATCAACGACCATGATTATCCCTTCATTAAGAAAAACTCCCGAAACATAGCCAGCACCGTGGCCGCCAGGCTGGGCACCTGGAAATTCCCCATAGTATCCGTTAAGCCCAGCATGCTGATGGAAAAACCTGGAAACTTTGAAATCCATCTCGAAAAGGGAGGACGGGACTAAATGGCCCAGGACTATTTATTAAGGAAGATCTTCAGTTTCCTGGTGAAGCACCGGGTGCTGTCCATCGGTACCAAGTACTACCCCACTAACGACCGGGAAAGGGAGTACGTGGAGATGGTGAACTTCACCCGCACCATGCTCCTGGAGGTGGAGCCCGCCCACATCAACACCGAGAACATCTTCCAGAACGTCTTAAAGGAGGTGGGGCGGGGTAACATCCCGGATAACCGTCGGTTCATGGAGATCGAGGCGGCGGAGAATAAGGTTAACGAGTACGCCCTTTTATCCAACATCATCATGGGCAGTGACCGCTTCCTGTACGTGGAGATCTTCGGGGCGGACCGGTTGATCATCCGGGACTTCGTGAACCTCATACGTGGAGAGAAGGGTATCATCGTGGAGAAAAGCTCCACCGAAGTGGTGGCCCGTCTGTTATCCAAAAATGATGCCATACGGGTGGGTATTGCCCTGATCCGGATGGGTATGGAGCGGGGTATTGACGTCCGGGTGGCAGTGGGCATGACGGGTGCCGCGGCCATCGAACGATCCATCAACTTAAATAAGCAGATCGGCCACACCAGTGGGGTGGGATTCACCAAATTGGGTGGCGAGTTTGCCATAACCTTCGCCGACCGGCTGGGCCGGCTGGAGGGAACCCCTGCCGTCTACGATAACTACCTGTTCATTGACGTCTTTGACAGCACCGGCTTCATCGACCAACAGGGCCGGGACCGGCTGGTGGAGATCATGAACGAGATCAAGAACTTCATAGAAACCGACTGCCAGGGCCGGATCGAGGGCTATCGGGAGGGAGGAGACGACCTCATCGCCAACCTGCCCACCAAGGACGCCGCCCTACGGGCCGGTATCGAGAGTTCCTGGCACGGACTTAACAACGGCATTAATATCCGGGTGGGTATTGGTAAAAGCCGCCGTGAAGCAGGTGAAAGGGCTCAGCTGGCTGATGAGATCAAGATCTGGAACAACAATCCCGTGATGGTCTTCGATGTGGCTGATGGAGTGTACGCCTACTACATACCCAGCGAATTCACCCGGGCAGTGTCCGAGTTCCTGCAGGAGAAGTACTTCCAGGTGGCGGTTATATTCATCCTGGTCTTCGTAGCCACCTTCATTGGTTGGAGTGTGGGCCAGTGGGAGTTGGGCCTGGTGGCCATAGTTCTGGACATGTTGTACGCTGTAATCAGCTAAAAAATAATCATTTTTACAATCAATTATAGGTGAGTATTACATTATGAAACCCGAAACCAAGGCCCGGGCCGTGGTATCCCTACTGGTATCCCTACTGGCCTTCACCATGGCCAGTGGAGTGGGAGCCTTTCTGGGACTAGGCAACACCACCACTGAAATGCCGGATCTGAATCTGACCCAGTCTGGTGACTTACCAACCATCTGGAATTCCAACAACGCCACCACCACGGCACCGACCAATAACACCGCTACTGTTACCCAGCAGCCTCAGGAGGAGGTTTACCAGGAACCATCCACTCCCACGGATAATGGAGACGATGGTGAAGATGATACTTCCACTGGTAACCAGACCCAGAATTAGAATAAGAAAAGATTGAATCATTAAACCGGGGGACTAGATAAATGAAAGTAATAACTGGAGGTATATGTGCTGTGGAGGGAGTTAAGGCCTCCGGAGCCTGTGAAGAGAACTATGGGGTGGGCCTTATACATTATCCCGGCGCCACTGCCGCGGCGGTGTACACCACCAACCAGGTGCAGGCCGCTCCAGTTACCGTAACCCGGGAGGC
This sequence comes from Methanobacteriaceae archaeon, assembly GCA_027318585.1. Classification (GTDB taxonomy): domain Archaea; phylum Methanobacteriota; class Methanobacteria; order Methanobacteriales; family Methanobacteriaceae; genus Methanobacterium. Next base: position 9,671 of record DAHVOW010000030.1, read on the forward strand.
CCTTAAAAATGGTGTTCTGTCGGCGGTGGTGGCCAACAGTGGCAATGCCAACTGCTACACTGGTAAACAGGGACTGCAGGACGCCCGGGAGATGGCGGATCAGGTGGCCATCAGTCTGGACCTGCCTACCAGTGAGGTGGCCGTGGCCTCCACCGGGATCATCGGCCGGCAGATGCCCATGGACACCATCCAGGCCCTTACCAAGGATGCCCTGCGTCGGCTGGACCACTCATCCCAGGCCAGCCGAAACGCTGCCGAGGCCATCATGACCACCGACACCTACCCCAAGGAATACTCCCTGGAAACCACCCTTAAAAATGGGAAAAAGGTACGATTAGGGGGTATATGTAAGGGTTCGGGCATGATCGCCCCTAACCTGGCCACCATGCTGGCCTTCCTGACCACGGACCTGGAAGCCTCACCAGAGGAACTGGAGGCCTCCCTGAAAGTGGCGGTGGAGAAGTCCTTTAACATGGTGGATATTGATAAGGATGTGAGCACCAATGACACCGTGATCCTCATGGCCCGGCCGGGAGAGGGTAATCTGGATGAGAACTTCCAGGAAGCCCTGGATGAGCTGTGTATCCAGCTGACCCGTATGATGGCCCGGGATGGAGAGGGGGCCACCAAGTACATGGAAGTCACAGTCCAGGGTGCTAAAACCTTAAAAGACGCACGTAAAGCAGCTAAAGCGGTGGTGGGGTCTTCCCTGGTTAAGACCGCCTTTTTCGGAGCCGACCCTAACTGGGGACGTATCGTAGCTGCGGCAGGATACAGCGGAGCCGAACTGGAGCCGGATAGGATCAGTGTCTCTCTGGCCTCTGGCCAGCGCCGGGTGGACATAGTTAAAAGGGGAGAAGTACTGGCCTTTGAGGGCACTGAGGAGTTGGAACTGGCCGAGAGCATCATGGAAGAGCAGGAGATCCAGGTGGAGGTGGACCTGGATTTGGGAGAGTACCAGGCCACTGCCTTTGGCTGCGACCTGACCTACGACTACGTCCGTATTAACTCCGAGTACAGTACCTAATAGGAACATCATCCTCTTATTGAACTAAAACACTTATTATTCACAAATAGTATCTTAAAAAGAAGGTTGTTTATCATGAAAGTATTGATCATTGGCGCAGAGGGAATGTTGGGACACGATCTGGAGGCGGTTCTGGGGGTGGAGCATGAGATCAGCATCACCACCATATACACATTGGACATCACCGACCTGGAGAAGACGGTTAAGACCATTGGGGATATCAACCCCGACGTAGTGGTTCATGCCGCGGCCTTCACCGACGTGGATGGCAGCGAGGAACGGGCCGACCTGGCCTACCAGGTTAACGTTCTGGGGACCCGGAATGTGGCGGTGGCCTGCCAGGAAACCGACAGTGCCCTGGTGTATATCTGCACCGACTACGTCTTCGATGGTACCAAGGGAACACCCTACCAGGAGTACGATCAGACCAACCCCCTGGGAATGTACGGTAAAACCAAGTACCTGGGGGAGGTGCAGATCCGGGACCTCCTGGACAAGTTCTACATCGTCCGGACCAGCTGGCTCTACGGCTACCACGGCCCCAACTTCGTGGCCACCATGCTCAGCCTGGCCCAGAATATGGACCAGATCCAGGTGGTAGCTGACCAGATTGGATCCCCCACCTACACCGTGGACCTGGCGGAGGCCATCAACATGCTCATAAAGACCCCGGCCTATGGAATCTACCACGTCACCAACAGTGAACACTGCAGCTGGTACGAGTACGCCCAGCTCATCTTCCAGATGAGGGGAGTGGAGGTGGAGCTGATCCCGGTCACCACCGAGGAATTCGGCAGCACTGCGCCCCGGCCTAAGTACTCGGTCCTGGACAACTACCACTGGAGGATGCAGGGACACCCACCCCTCCGCAGTTATAAGGAGGCCTTGAAGGATTACCTGGAGTTATTGGAAAAAGAATCATAGGGGTGGTATTAAAAATACACCCAATTTTTTTATTTTCAGGATAAAACTATTATTTTTAAGATAAAATTAAGATTTAACAAAAAAATAGTTCTAAATATGGTCGGTCCTCTTCTTCAAGACCACCCGCAGGTAGCGGCGTTCCTGGTCCCCGGCGTTGAACTCCACCGTCTGGAAGAAGCTGGCCAGTTCATCATACATCTTCCACAGGGTATCATCATCGGCGTACACGCAGTAGGTGGACCCATCCTCATATAAAACTTCCACCACCCCGGGATAATGCTCCTTCAGATCCTTTAAGATGTCTTCGTTGGATATTGCATCGGTTTCAAACACTCTTTAGTCCCCCCTGGAAGTTAGCTATTTTTTTTAAAAAAAGTTTGATACCATTATTTTATTAGAAGCAATTAATATAGATATTAGGGGAAGAAAGCAACTAGAAGTATGAATTTATTATCCATACCCAGCCTTTTAACCTAATTCTCATAGATATAACCTAAATAGTATGGTGTTTACCCATGGAAACTGTTAACATTCTAATTGAGGCCCTGCCTTACATCAAGAAGTTCCACCAGCAGAAGATCATGATCAAGTACGGTGGCCATGCCATGATCGATAACGCAGCCAAGAGCAGCACCGCCCGGGACACAGTCCTTTTAAAGTATGTGGGCATGCAACCCATGGTGGTGCACGGGGGAGGCCCGGAGATTTCCCGCTCCATGAGCAAGATCGGTAAAAAACCCAAATTCATCGGGGGCTTGCGGGTCACGGACCAGGAGACCATGGATATCGTGAAGATGGTCCTGGTGGGTAAGATCAACACCGAAATCGTGGCCAACATCGGCCTGCACGGTGGTAAGGGTGTGGGAATCTCGGGTAAGGATAACCTGCTTTTAAAGGCCCGGAAACGTTCACCCCAGGTGGTGGTGGACCAGGAAACCGGGGAGGAGACCACGGTGGACCTGGGACTGGTGGGGGAGATCGAATCCATCAACCCCGAGATCCTGGACGTACTAACCCAGAACGATTACATCCCGGTTATAAGCCCCATTGGAGTGGATGAGCAGGCCAACACCCTGAACCTCAACGCCGACACCGTGGCCGGGGATGTGGCTGCGGAGGTGGGAGCCGAGAAGCTCATCATCCTCACCGATGTGCCGGGCATCCTCACCGACCCCACCGACCCCGAGAGCCTAATCAAGAAGGCCGATATCGCGGAGGTCCTGGACCTCATTGACCAGGGCATAATTAAGGACGGTATGCTGCCCAAGGTAGCTACCTGTGTCAACGCCCTGGAGAAGGGAGTTAAATCCGCCCATATCATTGACGGCCGGATAAAGCACTCCATACTCCTGGAGATCTTCACCAAGAAGGGAATTGGGACCATGATCACCCTCTAAAGGGTGATTATTTCTTTTAAAGGGTAACCTTAGTTTAGGTAGCTTATTATAATGAGACACCTGGAGGAGGATCTGTTTTTAGTACTCGGCGATGATCAGCATCTCGTAATCATCGGTGGTTAAGGGTTCATCTCTACTGAATTCGCCCAGTTTACAACCATAGATATCAATTTTCCGGAAATCAAGGGATTGCAAGAGCCAGGTGATCTCTGAGGGCACATAGTATCGTTCGTCACACTCCAGAATCCTGGTTGCACCGGAGTCATCCACTACTTCCATTATGGATTTCTCACGGAAGGTCATCAGGTCAAAGTGGTTTTCACTGGACTCCCCTTCTATTATATTGGAATTTATGAAATCCTGCACCGAATGGAATAAGGGGAAAAGCCCATTCATGGTAGTGAAAATGAGTTTACCATCCTTTTTAAGGGCACGAGCCGCAGATTCCAGGATCTGATAATTCATCTGGTCGGTTTCCATAAGGGGGAAGGCACCCCCGCAGATAATGATCACCAGATCAAATTCATCCTCAAAGGGGAGGTTTCTGGCATCTGCTAATTGAAAATCAATATTAACCCCAGCCGAGGTAGCCTTTTCTCGGGCCCTATTTAACATGTTTTCGGATAAATCCACGCCAGTAACGGAGTAACCGCGTTTGGCAAGCTCCAGGGCATGTCTTCCGGTACCACAACCCACGTCCAGTATTCTGCATTTTTTATCCTCTTTTATCTCTTTTTCTATAAAATCAACTTCTCCCACTGTTCCCTGGGTGAATACTTCATTTTCATAGGTCTTTGCGTAATTGTTGAATAATTCCTGGTACCATTTCATATTGTAACACCTAAGCCTATCCTTACTCCGTTAAGGAGATATCTTGTAAGTTTAATATATTTCATTAGTATTTTTTTATTTATTGAAATAAATCGGGTCAGTCTTTGAAATACTTTTATATAGCAGCAACACCAACCCATCCATAGATTTGGATATATGGATTAGGATGTAGGCACATGAAGGACGAGGACATCAAAAAATACGTGAAAGAACGTTACGGTAATATCGCTGCTAGCCAGACTTCCTGTTCCTGCTGTGGTGAGGATACCACCGAACAGGCCATGAAGATAGGTTACACTGCAGAAGAACTGAAAAAACTACCAGAAGATGCTATTCTAGGACTGGGCTGCGGGAACCCCACAGCCCTGGCCGAGTTAAAAGAGGGAGAAGTGGTGCTGGATCTGGGCTCCGGTGCCGGGATCGATGTATTCCTGGCCTCCCCCCGGGTGGGCAAAACCGGGAAGGTCATGGGCCTGGACATGACTCCGGAGATGGTGGAGAAGGCCAACCAGATCGCTAAAGAGGGTGGCTACACCAACGTGGAATTCCATCTGGGGGAGATCGAAGATATGCCCCTGGAGGATGAGAGTGTGGATGTTATCATCAGCAACTGTGTCATCAACCTCACCACCGACAAATTAAAAGCCTTCCAGGAGGCCTTCCGGGTCTTAAAACCCCGGGGTAGGATGATAATCTCTGACCTGGTAACAGAGGGAGAGCTGGACCCTGAAATAAAGAAAAGTTTCGCAGCCTGGTCGGAGTGTATCGCCGGGGCACTGGAAAAACAGGAATACCTGAACACTATCTTCTTAGCCGGCTTTGAAATGCTGGAGATAGTCACTGAGACCGACTTCCAAGAACCCAACATAGACTCGCGATTGGACGGAAAAATAAAAAGCGTGCAGATTAAGGCACTTAAAGGCTGTGGGTCATGTCCTGGGACCAGTTGCTCTATTTAAGGATGAGAATATGAAGTGCAACGAGGATAAATGTCGACCAGACCAGGAGCAGGTCGACAATATAAACCGGTTAGTGAATAACCTGCCAGTTGATGCGGACCTCTATCAGGACGCTGAACATATAAAGGCACTCTCCGATGTCACCCGGCTGAAGATCGTCCACCTGCTCCGAGAAGGAGAGCTGTGTGTCTGTGAGATCATGTATGCCCTGGATAAACCCCAGTCCACAGTGTCCCATCACCTGAATGTTCTAAAAAATGCCGGGTTTATAACGTGGAGGAAGGAGGGGATCTGGACCCATTACCAGCTTTCCAATCCCCAGATACTGGATAACATTGAAAAATTAACCAAATCTTAAATAAAGAGGCAAAGTAATATGGAAGATGAAAAATGTGGCTGTGGCGGTGAAGAAACTGTAAAAAGGCCACTTGAAGATGATACGGAGGAGAATAGTGAATGTTGCGGGCCTCCACAGGGTAGGGGTGTGGATTGTGGTGATGAAGCTTCTCCTGAAGATCTGGGCTGCTGTGAAGGACCAGTTGAGGTTAAGATGGGCTGTTGCAGTGCATCTGAACCAACTAAGAAAGATATGGCTGGTGGTAAAGAAACACTCCTGGCAGCTGGTGGTTGTTGTACTGAAGATGGGCCACAGGAAGATGGTTGTTGTAGTGAGGCTGGGCCACAGGAAGATGCCGGATGTGGTTGTGGTTGTGGAGGGGATTTCCCTGATGAGTCCCTAATAAATAACCCGGTAAAGCCAGAGTCCATTGCTGACCCTGATTTTTTTGACCAACTGGAACAATACGCTCAGTTAATGGGCATAGTGCAGATAGGGTACACCCATGTCACATCTGAACTGGTTAACAGTAAAGAACATCCCCAGTACCTTCACGCCATAGTGTTAACCTACCAGATGGGCCAGGACATTATCGAAACCCCACCGGGTCCTGAGGCCCAGGAACTTAACAACGCCACCTACACCAAGCTGGGACGCATAAACTACGCCCTCTCTGATTTTATAAGGTCCAGGGGCTTCGCCACCCAGGTAGCCCACCCCTATGGTGGTCTTTTAAACTTCTCCCCCCTGGGACAGAAGGCAGGTTTAGGGTGGATAGGGCAGAGCGGTCTTTTAATATCACCGGAACTGGGACCCAGAATGAAGATCTCGGCTATTTTAACTAGCATCGAAAATCTGCCCCTCAAAGAACCGGAGGACTATTCCTGGATACCGGACTACTGTGCAGTGTGCGGTAAATGCATCAAGGCCTGCCCGGAAGAGGCTATGGTGGAAAAAGAGTCTTGCTGTGGTATGGAACTAGAATTTATAGAGTCCCGGTGTATTGGCTGCAGCCAGGGATGCACCTATTGTATCGAAGAATGTCCCTTCGACAAGAAAGGATACCAGCCAGTGAAAATCAAGTTCGACAAGATGAACGTCAAACTAGCCGAAAAAAGAAGTAAAGATAACTGAATTAACTTAATAAATTAGGGGAGATATGAATATGACTAAGAAGAAGATGGCCCTGGCGGCCTGCAGTGGCATGAGCCCGGTGGGCCTGGTGAGCCGGGTGGCCGCTGCTGATACCAGGGAAGAGAACGAGAACGTAATATCCATCTGCATGGGAGCCACCTCTGCTGACCGGGAGGGATTCCGGGGACTCATCAAGAAGTACCCCATCATCGCCATCAACGGCTGCGAGGGAGAATGTGTCAACCAGATCCTGGCCCAGCGGGACGTGAAACCAGTTAAGACCATCAACGTACTGCAGGAGTTGAATAAACAGGATCTTAAACCCACCGATGTATCCCGCCTGGATGAGGAGGGTGAAAGGTGTGTCCAATTTATTAAAGAGAAAGTAAAAAAGTCTATTGATGACTTAAAAGATTAAATTTATGAAAAACATGCTGAAATACATCGTAGAAGTCCAGAACCTGGCCAAGGGTTATAATCACATCAAAGCCGTGGATGGGATAAACTTTAAAGTTAGGAAAGGGGAGATATTTGGATTTCTGGGCCCTAACGGGGCGGGGAAGACCACCACACTCCGCATGCTGACGGGTATCATCAAACCCGACCAGGGTACAGCCAGTATAATGGGACACGACATTCAGAAGGAACCTTTATTGGCCAAGGAACACCTGGGTGTGGTACCGGAAACTGCCAATGCCTACGTGGACCTGACTGCCGGGCAGAACTTGAGGTTAATGGCCGGACTCTATGGGGTACCCTCGGATATTGCGGAGGAAAGGGCTGGAGATCTTTTAAGAGAATTTGGACTCTACGAGCGCAGGGATGATAAGGTCAAGGGCTTCTCCAAGGGCATGAAACAGAGGCTGGTCCTGGC
>DAHVOW010000031.1 GCA_027318585.1 Methanobacteriaceae archaeon
AGAAAAAAGGAAATCAATGGAATAAATTCTGAAATTAAAATAATTGAAGAAGTTAGGATCAGGGGTAATAAAGAATTATCAGATTTAAAAACAGATCTAACAGATTTTGAAGAGTTTTTAGAGGAATTAAAAGAAAAAATTGAACAAATATCCCGATTGAATAAATTAAAAGAGAAAATTGTTCAAATTGAAACTGATATTGAAATTTTAAATTCAGATGCTTGTTTAATTGTTGATGAATCATTAGAATGTGATAATTTTGGAGATTATCTTAATTATTATGAAACTTTGATCCAAAAGCTTAGGGAATATATTCTAAATCAAAAAGAGCTCAAAAACGTTATAGACCAGTTAGAGCGAAATAAAAAGAAAATTGAAGATAATATAAGAAATGAAAAAATCCTTGAAGAGGATATTGATAGTTTAGAGCAGATTTTATACGAATACGAAGAAAAATCAAAGGGAATTGATATTGTATTAAATGAAATCACAATAGTTAAATCAGATCGCGACGATGCTTCTCATAAAGTCCAAAAGATTAAAGAAAACATTGCTTCAACAAAAACATTGATAGGTAGCTTAGAAGAGGATATTAAACGGTTGAATGAAGAGATAAAGACTAAAAAAAGTCTAAAAAAACAATTAAATGTCCTTAAAGATTATTATATCTGGTTTAATGAGTATTTAATCCCAACTTTAAGCTTGATAGAAAAACATGTGATGCAAAATATTCATCAAGAATTTAATGAGAATTTCAAGAAATGGTTTGGACTTCTGATGGATGATCCAAGTAAAACTGGGAAAATAAATGAAGAATTCACACCAATTGTAGAACAAGACGGATTTGAACAAGAAATAAACTATCTAAGCGGTGGGGAAAAGACTAGTGTAGCTTTAGCTTATCGTTTAGCATTGAATAATATTGTTCAGAAAGTCTCTACTAGTATGAAATCCAATCTGCTTATCTTAGATGAACCAACCGATGGTTTCAGCAAAGAGCAGCTTTTTAAAGTTAGAGATATACTTAACGAATTAAATTGTCCGCAAATTATAATCGTATCGCATGAAAGGGAATTAGAAAGCTTTGCAGATAATGTATTTAGAGTAGAAAAAGTCGATGGTGTTTCTAAAGTTATGGCACTAAATTAAATCATCCTATTTCGATGAATAAATGAAATAAAAAGAAAAAGATATTATGCCCACCCCCCACCAAGAAGTCCTGGTCCTGAACACCTTAAAATACTACCAGGCCGAATACAAAGAAGGTGTCCCCCTGAGCATCCTTAAACTGGATCTGGACCTGAACGATGATGAGCTCCATGAGATAATTCATTCTATGAAATCAAAGGGGGCCATAACTCTTGCCAGTGGTAAGGTTAACCTGGTAGAAAGTGAATCATCGGCCCAGGATAGTATTGAAGAAATTGAAGTGGTGGAAGAATCTGCCTCCGAAGTTCCAGAAGAAGTGGTAACACCTGAGACTGTACCCACTCAGGATGGATCACCGGAAAGCTTTCACACCGAGGAAATTAGTGAAGAACTCACCGAAACAGAGTGGGAATCTTTAAAAATCATCAAATCTCTAGTAGATGAATTTGGACTTGTATCTCGCCATATCTTAGAGGGGCATCTGTTGTATGGTGATCTTATGCTCAGTGATCTCCGGGTTTACAACCTTTTAAACTCATTACAAAATAAGGGCCTTCTAACACGGACGCAAAGGACCGATGGTGCCTATTATCACCTGTTAAAACCTCATAACCAGGAATAAGGATTGAATTCTGAGGGAGGTATGTACATTATCTCCGCGTAACCTTTTTTTAGTAGTTGCTGGTTGAGGTTGGTGCCCGCCACATAGACTACCGCCAGGGTTCGTCCATATTTATCCTTCTGTTTTTCATCATCCACATCTAAGGAAACCGTTTGGTAGAGACACTGATCCTTAACGTATTTTTTAGCCTCACTGTATCCTGGTTCTCCCCTTTCAGGTGTGTTAACACCTACCCAACGAACGCGACCCACTCCCTCCACGTCGATGGTGTCTCCATCCACCACATGATAACATTTTCCGGTTATTTCCCCTGCGGAAGATACTGTGGATGTTGAACTATTATTAAATGAAGTGGAAGTTGCTTTATCGGCAGAGGAGTATGTATAAGATTTATTAGTATCTCCCTGTACACAGCCCGACGCGGCAATTATTAATATTGAAATAATAACCAGCAATATCCTGATATCCATATGATCGTTGAATTCTTTATAAATAGGCCTTATTTATTGTTTTGATAAAAAATTAAAAAAAAAGATATAATAGTCGGTTCTCTTTGAACAGACTAGGCTGGCGTCAGGTATTTGGGGTTGCTATTCACATGCTCTTTACCATGAACTATGCAGTAATCAGCGTCACATCCGCCTTTACCCATATCACAGTAGAACATCCCCTCAGGACATCCCTGAGCGTTGGTATAGCTTAAAATACCGTTTTTATTGCAGTGTGGACAGTAGTTTAGATATTTACCATGGTGAATGTTGTAATCAGTTGATAGACTACAGGAACACCTTGCGTCTGCTTCAACATAGTCAGCAGTGATGTTGGGGTTACCTTGTGTCACTTTAGTGGTGGTCTTTGAAGCGGTGGTTACCGCTTTTGTCGAAGTGGTCTTTTTAGTCGTGGAGGTTTTTTTATAATATCGAACCTTAACCAAGTATCGTACCCGTTTCCATTTCTTGCCTATCTTTTTCCATTTGTAGACGTATTTGTAACGGTAAGTACGGTACGTTTTATATTTAGACCGCTTGTAGGTTGATTTATAGGAACTTTTGTAGGTCATTACTGAACGCACGGTTTGGTAACTGTTACTAATATATGAATTACTTGATTTGTAATCTGCGTTCATTTCCACGGTTTTTTGGTCGGCGTGTATCGTTGAAGTTTCCTGTGGCGTTAGTTCAGTGTAATCTACCCCAAAAGGAAGAATAAATAGAACCATACCCGATATCATTAAAATGGCGTAGATGTATTTGTGCTTAATTTTACCGCCTCCAATCATTGTTGCTTGAAAGCAACATGGCTTGTGGGTAAGATTTTGATCTTCTAGGCGAAGGTTATAAACCTTTTCATTTAAAATCGACTGAAAGGACATTAAAACACTGTTTTTAAGATTTAAAGCCTCCAAATAGGGGATTAAATTTTGTCATCCTAAATAATGTTATCTCTTTAATATTTTACAGAAATTTACCTGATTAAATCCTAAATTCCTAAAAAACCCAGTCTCCAATATAATAAATTTTATTATTATTACCTTTAAAGTGAACAAAAAGCAGCACTAATTACGATAGTCAGATTAAAAGGTATTATATTAATCTTCAGTACCTAAAATGCTAGATTTTTTATATAAATGATAATAAAAGTCCTGAAATGGTGAATTTAATAAAATATTTTTTACATACACAGTATATTTAACTATACCACCCATAATATTCAAAGGAGGTTAGGGATGATACTGGTTACCGGTGGAGCGGGTTATATTGGTTCCCACATCAACAAAGAGTTGAATAAACAGGGCTACGAAACTGTTGTTATTGATAACTTGAGCTATGGTCATGAAGATTTTGTAAAATGGGGGGCCCTGGAACGTGTAGATCTTTCCAATTCTCGTGAAATAAGGAAAGTATTCCAGAATTATCCTATAGATGCTGTGATGCACTTCGCAGCCTTTACTTACGTGGGGGAATCGGTTGAAGACCCCCAGAAATATTATCTTAACAACTTGAGAAACACCTTAAATTTGCTGGAAGTAATGCTGGAGTTTGAAGTTAAAAAATTGGTCTTCTCATCTACCTGTGCCACCTACGGTGACCCCCTGGAGATCCCCATCACAGAAGACCATCCCCAAAACCCCATCAGCCCCTATGGCCGGGGAAAATTCATGGTGGAACAAGTTCTCAGAGATTACAGCCAGGCCTACGGACTAAAATACGCTTCTCTTCGCTACTTTAACGCTGCCGGAGCAGACCCGGATGGTGAACTGGGGGAAAGCCATCAACCTGAGACCCATTTGATACCCCTCATCTTAGATGCTGCATTGGGCCGGCGGGAAGATATTAAAATTTTTGGGACCGATTACCCCACCCCCGACGGGACCTGTATCCGGGATTATATACACGTTACAGACCTGGCCGATGCCCATATAAAAGCCCTGGAATATCTTGAAAACAGTGGTAAGAGTGAAGTTTTCAACCTGGGAAATGGAAATGGATTTTCAGTTAGAGAAGTAATAGAAGAAGCCAGAAAAGTGACTGGAAGAAAAATTACGGCCGTTGAAACAGATAGAAGACCTGGCGATCCACCGATTCTAATTGGAAGTTCTAAAAAAGCCCGTGAAATCCTGAAATGGGAACCCAAATTTGATGATCTGAGTCAAATTATCAGTACGGCCTGGGAATGGCATAAAAATCTTAAAAAATATGAATGAAGGAGTTTAAGCCCCCTATTTGATTATTTCCTTCAAATATTCCATCATCTCTTCCCCTACATCCGGATCCTGTAGAGCCATGTCCAGAGAGCTTTTCAGCCACTCCAGGGTGGTTCCAATGTCATAAATGCGTCCAGGGAAAACATGGCCATAAATATCATCCAGAAGGCGCATGGCATCGGTTAATTGTATTTCTCCCCCCACACCTGGCGGTACCTCATCCAGATAGTCAAATATCTCTGGTTGCAGTATGTATCTCCCGGTAATAGCCAGATCAGAGGGGGCCTCCTTTAGAGGGGGTTTTTCCACCATGTCATCGATGTGATATACTGAATCTTCTACTTTTTGGCCCTTAATAATCCCATATCGTTCGATCTTGTCCCGGGGGACCTTTTCAATGGCAATAGCTGATGCATTATACTTTTCGTAAACGTCAATCAGGTTTTTGGTGCAGGGAGTCCTATGCTGGGTTATGGTATCTCCTAAAAGGACAGCAAAAGGATCTCCATCCACATGTTTTTGGGCACAGAGTATGGCATCTCCCAGACCTTTCTGTTCTTTCTGGCGAACATAGTATATGTCCGCCATATCGGATATAGCCTCTATTTCAACTAGATGATCGATTTTGCCGCAGTTTTTTAGGAAGAATTCCAGTTCAAAGGAACGATCAAAGTGATCCTCAATGGAACGCTTTCCTTTACCGGTTATAATTAATATATCATCAATTCCTGATGCCACCGCTTCCTCTACCACATACTGAATGGTAGGTTTATTAAAGACCGGTAACATTTCTTTGGGCTGGGCCTTGGTGGCCGGTAAAAATCTGGTCCCAAGTCCTGCCGCGGGTATTACAGCTTTCAATATATCAGTACCCCCTAATTTTATTAAACTTCTTAAATCTGCATCACAATGATAATCCTATCTATTTAGTCTCTCTTTCTAATTATATCAAGTTATAGGTGTCATCTGGTAGTTTTAGTAAGAAGCTCATCATCTGCTCTCCTGTGACTTCGTTTCAAATTCAGTCCATAATTGAAGGAAATCCGTTTTTGACATTCCAATAATCTTCATGGTCTTTTTCTGACTCTTCAAACCTGATACTAACTCCACCGGATGGCCAGTTAACTTGGAAAACTCATTTATAATCTCCTTGTTCGCCTTTCCCTTTAATGGGGGTGATTTTATTTTCACTTCCAGGGTTTTTCTCCAGCTATTATATCCTGCCAGGGCAAATTGATGGGATCGTGGTGCCACTTCAATATCCACCAGTATATCATCCCCTGCGATCCTCACGGCCTCCATATGATCACCTGCTTCATAAACATTTTGTGTGGCTATTTTAGATTAAGTTTGGGTATAGAGTTGAGTAACATTTAAATAGGGAAAGAAAAAAAGTAGGGTATACTCTATTAATTCTTGAAATCAGTTAATGTCAAATGCAGGGGTGGTCGAGCGGTCAAAGGCGCTAGGTTGAGGGCCTAGTGGGTGAGTCCCTTCGCGGGTTCGAATCCCGTCCCCTGCACCATTTTAACCTCCCATAAAGATTAATTCTATTTTATTCTAAAGCTTCAACTCCATCCACGATGATCTTCACTTCCAGAACTTTGCCCTCCTTTAAATCCTCTATTAAAAAAGGATTGATGTCACATGCTGCCTTGTCAGCCCTGATCATAAGGGTGCGGCTACAAGTATAGTCACTGGTCCGGCAGACCATATCCGTGGGATGATTCAGGGTCAAAAGAGGATGTCCATATCCCGATATTTCATCCTGAGCATTTTTTGTCTTTAAAATTAATTTTATAACCCTATTTTCCTGTTTTATGGCCATTTTTATCTCGGGAGGAATGTCCTCCATTACCGAGTCCGATGAAACACCAATTATGCAATCAGCTGCTTTCCCAATTTCAGGATCCCTAGTTACTTCAAATGTGGAACTATGTCGGGAGGTGATATTGGGATGTCCAAGTGCTTTAAAGATGAATTCCATGATTTAAAACTCCTTTATTATAAAAATAATTTTTTTTAAATTATTTAACACCATAGATACTAAATTCATAGGAACCATATATAAAATGTAGTTTATACCTTAAAAAGAGTATAATAACAAATAATAAGCACCATGAACCCCAATCCACCATTAACAGGCATTTATTGTTTGATTATTAATCTGAAAGAGAAATCCAGTATCCAGATTGGGAGAAAGGGAAAAATCGCCTTCCAAGAAGGCTGTTACGTTTATGTGGGCTCTGCCTTGAATTCCCTCACCGCCCGCATAAAACGACACTTAAGTGATGATAAGAAATTGCACTGGCATATTGACTATTTACTTCAAAATTCAAATGCAGAAATAGTAGATGTCATATTCACCCTAACCACAGAGCGCCTGGAATGTAAGGTAGCCCAGGAAATATCAGAAAAAAATATGGGCATCTCCGGATTTGGTTCTTCTGATTGTCAGTGCCCGGCCCATCTTTTTTATTTTGAAAACTGTAATAAAGCCAGGGATGCCTGTCAGAATGCTTTTGAAGTGCTGGGACAGGAAAATGAAACCCTTAAATATCTCAACATCTTAAAATCCTAATAAAATTAAGACCATTATAATTTAGGTTCCAATCCACACCTACAATTATCCATTCATACCTCTGAATTGGTTAATGACTCCCAAGATCAAATTTTTTTTAGTGTTATTAGTTAAATTGGTGGAAAAAAGTCTCGAATTGCTCCACATCCAAAGGTTCTGGTACCACGAATTTCTGATTATTCAGAATGGATGCTGCTAGTTGACGGTAAGTCTGGGCCTGTTCTGATTCTGGAAACTTTTCCAGCACAGTCTGGGCGTTGATTTCACTCTTTTGCACCAGTTCGCTGCGGGGTATGACTCCCACCACATGGGAGCCTATTCTTTCTGCAAATTCTTTAACCATCTCTTCTTCCCTGTCTATTCCTCGACAGTTGCAGATTATGCCGCCTAAGCGCCCTTTAAGCTTCTTTATACCCTTCGATATATTATTGGCAGCGTATAAAGCCATGTATTCACCGGAAGTTACTATATATACCTCTTCGGCATACTCCTCTCTTAGTGGAACTGCAAATCCACCGCAAACCACATCTCCCAGGACATCGTAGATTATAATCCCCAGATCTTCCTCGAATATTCCTATTCTCTCCAGGAGGCTCATGGCTACAATTACTCCCCGGCCAGCACAACCCACACCTGGTTCCGGACCTCCGCTCTCCACACAGATGACATTACCATAACCAGAGAATAAAACATCTTCAGCTGAGGCATTCTTATTCTTACGTATGGTATCCAGAATGGTGGGGATGCGCCTTCCCACCAGGGTGCGAGTAGTATCCGCCTTGGGATCACAGCCTATAACCATGACCTTTTCATCGGTGGAGTAGGCTGCCGCCAGATTAGAGACCACTGTAGATTTACCAATACCACCCTTTCCATAAATGGCAATACCCCGGGCCTTTTTCATCTCATCTCACCATGGCGGCTATGATGTCGCCCCGGGTCACCAAACCCATCATTTTACCATTTTCATCAACCACAGGCAGTCGATTAATATTATGAGTATCCATGAGTTGGGCAGCATCAGATAAATCCGCTTCAGGACTGATAGTTACCACCTTGGTGGTCATGATCTCCCCAATTAGCACCGATGCCGCCTTATTCATATCTTCAGCAATTTCATCCAACTCGTATTTCATGCGTACTGGTAACTCGATAAGATCCAGGGGAGCAGGTAGAATAAGGTTTATGCGGGGGGAGTGTACCTCCAATAGTCGCATGATATCACCTTCGCTTATGATTCCTACGAGTTGGCCCTCTTTATTTACTATGGGTGCTCCACTGATCTTATTATCCCGCAGGCTTTCTGCCACTTCCACAATTCTATCCTCTGGTTGGAATTTGATTACCTCTTTTTGCATGGCATCTTCTATTTTCATTACCTGACCATCTCCATTGTCATTATTTAAAAAGTAAGATTTACTAAAAATCTGTGATATACTCCCTGATCAAATTTTTATATCTTTTATTTTTTATAGGATTATTTCTTTTTCTATTTTTGCATTATAAATTTTAAATAGAGAATAAACCTTAATAAAACGCATGAAAATCTTATAAACTTTTATTATGATTTTTCATAAAGTTTGTAGATGATATCCCCAGGACGCACCCTTTCTTTAACCATCAACCCAATATTATCTCCTTTTTGAGCCTTTTGAATGTTTTTTCCATGTATCTGTAATGATCTTGCCTTTTGAACCACTGATCCCGTGGTTGGGCCCTGAATTATCACTTCATCTCCTTCTTGGAGATCATTCCATAATCTTATCTCGGCAGCTTGTGCCCTTTGGTAGTAATTAACCACTTCACCGACATCTTTTTTACGGTGAGTAGCCTGGTTAGAGCTACTGGTCTGGTGGGGAATTTTGTAGTAAAATCCCGTGTCAAATCCTCTGTTATAAACCTTTTTAAGATCATCTAACCATTTTTCATCGAATTTCCAGTGGCCCTTTTGGTAACCGTCAATGGACTCCCGGTACACCCGAGTGACAGTGGCCACATATTCAGCTGGTCTGGCTCTTCCCTCAATCTTAAAGCAGGATATTCCAGCATCGATAAGCTCTGGAATGTGTTCCACCATGCAAAGGTCTTTTGGACTTAGGAGGTGACCAGAAAAAATGTTTGAAGCTTTTTCAGAATTTTCAGGTAGATTTTCTCCTATCAGAAGTTCCGAAGAGTCTGAAGTAAGTTTCCATGTCCTGCGACAGGGTTGCAGGCACTCCCCGCAGTTAGCACTCTTTTGGTATAGATATGCACTTAAGAAACATCGGCCAGATATGGCCAGGCACATGGCACCATGCACAAAAACTTCCACCTCCAGTGGACTCTTCTTTACAATATCCTTGATCTCAGAGAGGGACAGTTCCCGGGAGAGTATCACCCTTTTTACCCCCAGTTCACTCAGAAGTTTTAAAGATTCCAGATTGGAGATATTGGCTTGAACACTCAGATGCACATCCAGGCCCTCTGCTCTAGCCAGGTTTAAAACACCCAGATCAGATGCAATTAACGCGTCCACTCCTAAAGAACTGATTTCTGGCATTATCTTTCTAAGATCATCCAGATCTTTGTCCCGCATAGTGGTGTTGGTACACAGGTATAACTTGACCCCAGATTCATGGCAGCTTCCCACGGCTTTTTTCAAATCATCCATTGAGAACCCTCCACTATGGGCCCGCATATTGTATCCAGCCAGGCCTATGTATACCGCATCTGCCCCATTATTAATAGCGGCACTCATGGCCAGAAAATCCCGTGCTGGTGCCAGTAATTCCACGATTTTAATCACCTTTCTATTTAGAAAACTTTCGAGTATCTTCTAGAGACGCTGGAATAGTTTAGTTCATAGTTGTCAGTAGGCATTTTAAAAATTCTTTGTAAAAAGATTATGAAAAATTAGATTAAAATATTTGGGCATTTGATTTTATAGGAATGGTGAAACAAAATTTTGAACCTTCTCCTAACTTAGAATCCACCCAAATCCGTCCCCCATGTCTTTCCACAATTTTCTTACAGATGGCCAGACCCATCCCCGTGCCAGGATACTCGGCCCGATGCAGTCTCTGGAAGATCATGAAAATGCGTTTCTGGTACTTGGGATCGATACCTATACCATTATCCCCCACGGAAAAAGACCATTCTTTATCCTTTTTTGAAGCTGATATATGGATTTCAGGATTTTGGTGACTGCGATACTTGATGGCGTTACTAATGAGATTTTGGAAGAGATGTAATAATTGAGAATAATCTGCAGTGAGTAAGGGTAGTGAATCATTAGTGATCTCCGCTTTATTTTCTTCTATGGCCACCTTGAGATTCATTAAGACCTGATCCATAACTTTCTGGCAATCCACATCCTCTAATTCCTTTTCTCTAGTGGAAAGGCGGGAATAGGCCAATAGTTCATTAATCATCTTTTGCATTCTAATAGCCCCATCAGATGCTAATTCAATGAATTCATGAGCCTGAGGATCTAATTTATCCTGGTTACGCCGCTCCAGTAATTTTAAAAAGCTAACAATCATGCGCAGTGGTTCCTGGAGGTCATGAGCAGCGATGGATGCAAATTGTTCCAATTCCACATTGGACTTTCTTAATTTTTATTGAGTTTATGTAGCTCTTTTTCCGATTTCTTGCGGTCAGTGATATCCACAATAGATGCTACTCTCTGGGAAGTTCCAGGTATAGTCTCGATGGTCATGTAACCATCCCCTGAAGTTCCATCTTTTTTTAAAAAATTGAATTCATAGTTTTGAGGTGGTATTTTGGAGTCCATGGTTCTTAACAGATGATATTTGATCATCCTATCCCTATCATCTTCAGAAACAAACTCAAGCCAGCTTTTGCCCTCTGCTTCTTGCCGGGAAAAACCAGTTAGTCTAATGAACTCAGAGTTTACTAAGGATAGAGAGGTGTCTTCTTCGACAAGGACTGTAGCAGTACCTGTATTTTCGAATATGGTCCTATATTTAGATTCAGATTTTTGAAGAGCTTCCTCTGCTAATCGGCGCTTGGTTATGTCCTCAATTACCGTCATGGCCCCGATTATATCGCCTTTAACATCCTTGATCACTGCAGTGGTGGAGGTAAGCCATTTACCGTCCTTCCCCAGAAGTGGGAAAAAGTCAGTTACATGATAAGCTCCTTCTATAAGTTTGGATTTTTGGTAATTTCCGGAATACCAGTATTCGATATCCTCTATATCATTCTCCACAAGTAAATCCGCTAAACAGGGCCTCTTATTACTGTAAAATAACCGGTAATGATCCTTAGTTCCAATTATCTCCTCAGCCATAATTTCAGTGAATTCTTCCAGTGCTTGATTCCAGTAGATTACTCGATGATTCCTATCTATAATGAAGGTGGGAATGGGTGAACCGTAAATTATGTCTTTGAGTTTTTTTTCGCTGTTTCTTAGATCTGAAGTACGTTTTTCAACCAGTTCCTCCAGATGATCCTGATATCGGTTGATCTCTTCTTCAGCTTGTTTCATATCGGTGATGTCCCTTATAGATTCAATGGCACCAATCATCTCGCCCCGCCTATTATACAGTGGAGCTGCTTTACCCCACAAATAGGTGGGCTTACCCTTAAGTTTGGGGATAAAAACTTCTGCAGTGATAGCCTCATCCATCATTCTGAAATTCTGATATTTACGTGTCACCGGGGATTCTAATCTAAACACCTGATCGATCAGTATTGGTCTTCTTTCTCCATAAAAGGGTAAGGAATATTCATAATTACGTTTACCCAAAATATATTCTGCTCTAACATCTGTTAACTCTCCCATGGCCTGATTCCAGGCAATAACAGCACCCGCAGAATTTATTACAAAAGTAGCGTCCGGAAGAAACTTAATAATATCCGAGAAAATTTCTCGGGAATATAATAATTCCTCACCACCAGGTTCATGGCAATATTTCTCTTTTACATGACCTTTAAATGGTGTTTTAGGTTTATTTTCCCCTTTTTTGTTAATCATTGAATTCCAGCATTTAACTTTAAATTTTAATTGCAATTTAATCTTAATAATATTTGTTAATAAATTAGGAGCAATTAATCATTAGTATACTATGAGTTATTAAGATTATGATCTTGCAATTGGTATTCAATATTGGAGTAATATATACTTTATTGAACAAAAAAGTACATTAATATTGTTGGAACTTTGGAACAATGCATTTAAAACACTCATAATAAATTGACCTATTCTAACACCGGCAGGCTTCGTAATCCTCAATATTATCCGGTAGATCGGTGGGATAGTCACCAGTTAGACAACCCATACACAATTCATCTTTTTTGATGCCAATACACTCCACCAGGGCCTCTGCACTTAAATATCCCAGGGAATCAACTCCCAGGGTTTTCCGGATTTCTTCCACCTTCTTGTCCGAGGCAATTAGCTCCTTTTTGGTGGCCATAGCAATGCCATAGTAACAGGGCGAAATTATTGGTGGGCATCCTATGCGGAGATGGATTTCTTCCACCCCAGCATCACGTATTACATCCACCAGGGCTTTGGAAGTGGTTCCCCTGACAATGCTGTCATCCACTATTACAATACGTTTACCTTCCAGTTCGGAACGTATTGGGTTCATTTTAAGACGAACAGAGTTTTCTCGTTCTTCCTGGGTGGGCATAATAAAGGTTCGACCCACATATCTATTTTTTATAAGACCTTCACCGTAGGGTAATCCTGATTCCCGCGAATATCCTATGGCTGCAGTAATGGCCGAGTCCGGAACAGGCATGACCACATCCGCCTCCACCGGGTACTGTCGGGCTAGGGATTTACCAATGTTCAGCCTCACGTTGTAGACTGAACGGCCGTCTAAGATGCTGTCTGGACGGGCGAAATAAACGTATTCGAACATACAGTGTGCCCTGGGAGTATTTTTATCTCGAGGCATCTGGTAACTCTTAATTTCATCATTAATAAGTAGTATTTCACCAGGCTCTACATCCCGAACATAATCAGCACCTATAGCATCAAAAGCAACAGTTTCCGATGCCACCAGGGTGGTCTCTTTTATTTTCCCCATTGACAGCGGTTTTATACCGATAGGATCTCGAACCACCAACAGATCATCGTTTAACAGAATAGTCAGAGAGTAAGATCCTAAAAGGCGCTTTGATACGTTTTTTATCGAATCCACCATATTTCCGGAATTCTGGTAATCCTCGGTTAACAGATGACACAACACCTCAGAGTCTGTGGTGGAATAAAACTGGATCCCCTTTTTCTCCAACTCTTTTCTAAGATCTGGAGAGTTGATTATATCCCCGTTGTGAGCAATGGAAATTTTTCCAGAATCAAATTCGGCAACAAAAGGTTGTGAATTTTCTAAAAGGGATTTACCAGTGGTAGAATAACGCACGTGCCCTATTCCCACGTGACCTTTCAGTTCTTCCACATTTCCATTGTTGAAAACATCACAGACCAATCCCATTCCACGGTAAGTACACATTTGTCTACCATTGTGGGATGATATGCCTGCAGACTCCTGTCCCCTATGTTGCAGGGCGTAGAGTCCGTAATAAATATCTCTAGATACATCTTTCGACTTGTTAAGAGAATAAGCACCTACAATACCACATTTATCTTGCACTTCAAGTTCTCCCGATATAACGCATATAAATCTAGAATTAATATTCGGTCTTAGAAATTATTCCTTAAGAAGGTGAAGACTTAGTTTATCTTCCCCCATTTCTTCCTTAAGATCCTCAAGTTTAGAGTCATAAAAAATAAGTACAGTGCGAATAACCTTCATCCATTCTGTTGCTTCTTTTTTGGAGGGTGCAGCGATGTAGCCCTGACCCATTAGAATATTTTCCGGTTTGAATTCACTGGTGATAAAGATAACTTGTTCTTCTACAGTTAAATCTTCTTTAAATTCTTCCTTCCAGAGCTTTTGTATAGAAAAAGTTTCAAAAAGGTTTTTATTAAGCAGCATACTGTATTTATTTTTTATATCAGCATATTTCTGCTTTAAAACCTTAAATTCATCCTTCAAGCTTTTTAAATTGGATTCCAAGAGTTCCTGGGAGGATGATAATTCCTGGTTTTTAGAAACCAGTTTTTCATTTATAAGTAAGAGTTCTTCATTCTCTTTTTGAATTTCTTTTATGTTGTCTTCAGATCGATGAAGTTTATCCTTAATATCCTGAAAACGGTTAATATTGGCAATGGCGATGAGCCCCGAGCGGATGATGGCGTTTTTTATCTCCCGACGGATAATCGCGGGATCGATATATTCAACATCATGCCCGAAGGGTAGTTTCATACGCTCTACATGCCCCACCTCTCCCCGGAGAGTTTTCTGGAATTTTTCAGCCAGTTCCCTACCCGGCGCGTCTACATCGGTAGCTATTAATACTATGTCCGCCCCACTAACCGCCTTCTTGGCAATTTCAGGACTGGTGGTGGGTACAATGGAGGAAATGGTGATGTGGTACTCGGCCCCCAGGGCAATATTTTGCAAAGCCCGGGAGACGTTTTCCACGTCAGAAGCTCCTTCCACGATGATACGCACGTCGATGGGGTTTCTCATGTCCATCTATTTCAACCTATATCCATTAAGCTTCTTGTTCTGCCAGTTATAAGTGCGTATCCTGCTGGATCTTCCAAATCCACAGGCAGCGCAGTACTTTTTCCTGGCATTGTAAGAGTTTTTACCACATCTACGGCATCGTATGTGGGTTTTTTTGTTACGCTTACCAAATGAGGGTGTACCTTTCATTATTTACCTCCAGTTAAAAATTAATACAATTTTTCTATTTCCAGATAGATCTAAAATCTATCCGGGTGATATGTAGACGATGTTATCGCCACGTATGAGTACCACTCCTAAACGGGTGGTTGATTCTCCATCTTCTAATTTTTCAGCGTCATTTAAGACCAGATTCATATGCATGTCAAAGCTTTCTAGAACTCCCCTAAATTCACGTCCACCTTTCAATTTAATGAGGACCTGGGAGTTTAGTGACCTGCCTAAAACATCCAGTGGTCGGGAAGTGTTAACATTCTTCTGTCCACTCACTATTATCACCTTTCCTTTACCATCATGTAGTTGAGATTTATATTTAAATGTACCGTCACTTAAAAATATTATAGATTAATAGAGGAGAAAAGCTAATGAGGTGTTTGTTATTTGAGAATAAAAAAGCGTTACCACCTTAAAAAGAAAAACCTTAAAAAGGTAAAGGAAAAACTTGGTATTTACTCTGACCTCCTACCAGCCGGAGCACAGATAGAAATGCTAGAAACCGATGTGGAGGACCTTATATTAGTAGATGGTAAGCCTCTAATAATGATACTTGATGGAGAACCTTATCCTGCCCTTAAAGGAGTTCTAAACCGTTCCCTAGAATCTCATTACGTAGTAGTGGATATGGGTGCCGTAAAATTCGTTGCTAAAGGCGCAGATGTTATGTCACCAGGTATCGTGGAAGCTGACCCTCAAATAAAAGAAGGTGACATCGTAGTAATCATTGAAGAAACCCACCAAAAACCTTTATCCATCGGTAGTGCCCTGATTTCTGGAGAAGAAATGGTAAAAAACCAGCATGGTAAGGCCGTGAAGACACTGCACTATGTTGGAGATAAGATCTGGAATTTAGAAGTTTAAATGATCTTGAATATTTCTAAAGACTAAAATTTAAAGGCTAAAAAACGTTTTTAAAGGTATTAAAATGGTAAAACTGAGATATTCTTCAGGAAATATAGTATCACCGGAGGTACATAAAATAGGAGTATTAGCCCTTGGCTCACACCTTGAAAACCACGGAGCAGCGCTTCCAATAGATACTGACTCAAAAATAGCAGCATTTATTGCGTTACAGGCGTCTCTACGAACTGGAGCTGTATTTTTAGGCATATTATATGCTGCCACTGAACATAGTTACGTTAAACACGGTGTACATTTGGAACCACTGGAAATGGTGGAAAAACACCTCAAACCCACCCTACGTACCGCTAAAAAATACCTGGAGCTAGAGAAAGTCATACTCATCAACGGACATGGAGGAAACTTGCCAATCAAGAAGTATCTCCCGTATGTTGAAGAGGAACTGGGACTCCATATCCTTTTTAACAATCGTGTAGTCGAGATTGAGGGGCCGCATGCCGGGACTGGAGAACTATCCATGGGGGGTTTCCTGGGAATTCTGGATCATAAGAGACTGGAAGAACATGTTGACGTGAAAAGGTATCCTGAATTCTGTATGATTGGACTTGAAGAAGCTAGAAATGCCGATTGTGGAATCGACAGTGGGGCAAAAGAAGCAGAGGGTAAAGATATCCAGGTAGACTCTGAACTGGGCAAATCTCTACTGGAAGATGCTATCCGTGCTGCAGTTGAAGATATAAAGCTTTTGATAGATGTTTGAACGCGATTTGCCAACTTTTTTGATTTTAAACTTTTGGATTTTTTTATAAAAATTATTAAAGACTCTAA
>DAHVOW010000032.1 GCA_027318585.1 Methanobacteriaceae archaeon
ATTTGAGGTCTAAAAATGTTAGATAATTTTAAAAAAAGATTATATTCTACTAAAAGGGCTGATCACATGGCTAAAATTAAAAAAAATTCTTCAAATAAAAAAAATAAGAATTCTAAGAATTTAAACCACCAAAAAAATCATGAAACAGATCCTTCCCACTTAGAGCCAGGCCCTGAAGGACAAAATCTAATCAAAGTAATGGCTGAAGTAGGGACCGGAATATGGCGGATAGAAAAAAGAATTAAGAGTTATAACGATTTGCAAGAGGAAACCAGGGAGAAATTATTAAATCCTATAGATTCAACAATAGGAGCCCTGAACAGAGGCGGGTTTGAAATAATAGACCCCATTGGTAAAAAATATAATGAAGGTATGGCCTTGAAAGCAACGTTTCAGCCCTCGGAAGATTTTGAGGAAAAAAAAATAATAGACACCCTCAAACCAACTATCCACTACAAAAATCAGATTATTCAAATAGGGGAAGTAATTGTATCTTTTCCCATGAAAATAAACCAGGAAAAATAAGGGTGATGAGAATTGAATAGAAACACAATCGATTTTGGAATTGATTTAGGGACCACAACTAGCATCGTTGCTGTTGCCAATGAAGATGAAATACATATCTTCCAGACAGAATTTGGTACAAATTTTTTACCATCCGTAGTCAGGATATACAAAGGACAAACCACCGTTGGAGAAAGAGCTAAAAACAAAATCCACATCGATAAAGAAAATACACACAGCGAATTCAAAGTATTCATGGGAACAGATACTAAATTCAAATTCAAAGACAGTGAAATAGAAATGAAACCTGAAGAGCTGTCTGCAGAAGTTCTAAAAAAACTAAAACACATAGTGCATACTAAAAGTAAAGAAAATATGCAAAACGCAGTAATCACAGTCCCAGCTGATTTTAAAACCCATCAAAGTGCGGCAACAGACAAAGCAGCCAAAATTGCAGGATTTAACCAACACGACTTGATCCAAGAACCTGTAGCCGCGGCCTATGCATATGGCGCCCAAAACATTTCCAACAACAGTTATTGGATGATATATGACTTCGGAGGAGGTACATTCGACGCTGCCATCGTTAAAATATTAGATGGGCAACTCACCATCCTTAAAAACAGGGGAGATAATAATCTAGGCGGTAAAATAATAGATTGGGACATTGTAAATAAAATACTGGCACCCCAAGTGAGAAAGAATTATAATGTAACTGAATTCAATCGTAAAAACCCCAAATGGATAAAGGCATTTGCTATCTTAAAAATGTTAGCCGAAGAAGTGAAAAAAATATTATCCGAACAAGAAGAAGCCTATGTAGACTCTGATACTTTAGGTATAGACAATGATGGGGAAGATATATTACTTGAATGTACTGTTAAAAGAAAAGAACTAAAAGCAATTATGGATCCATTAATTGATGCTTCCATAAGAAAATGTGAAGAAGCCCTAGAAGCAGCCCACCTAAAATCATCGGCAATAAATAAAATGATAATGGTCGGAGGACAAACCCTTAGCCCTTACCTAAGAGAAAAAGTACTAGAAAAAACTGGAATTTCACAAGAATACCAAAAAGACCCTGTTACCGTAGTAGCGCAAGGGGCTGCCATCTATGCATCCACCATTTTAGCTTCAAAGATAATTGATGACCATCAAACCTATGAAATTGAACAAATCTCTGATGCTGCAGGGAATAGTTTAGAGCCCATGATCGCAGGAATAGTAAAAGCACCCCAAAATAAATCCCTCGAGGGTTACACTATAACCATAATCGGCGAAGGTATAGATTGGAGTAGTGAAACTTTAAACCTAAGACCAAGTGGTAATTTTAGGAGTAATGCTTTAGCTGAAGAGGGTTTGAACAGGTACAAAATAGTATTGGCAGATCCACTAGGAAACATCCTTCCTACTTCACCTGAAAAATTAACCTATAGATATATGGTTAATGAACTCCCCGAACAAACATTAACAAACTCTATTGGGTTAGGATTAGCTGATGAGACTTACGACGTTATACTTACAGAAGACAGCCCACTTCCAACTGCTAGTGAAAGAAGGGTATATGCAACCCAAAAAGAAGTATTAAAGGGTTCTGATGAGTTCATAAACATCCCAATTTATGAAGGGAACAACACTCAAAAAGCAGATCGTAACCAACACTTAGGTTCTCTGGTAGTTAAGGGAAAAAATATGAAAATGACCTTACCAAGAGGAAGTGAAGTGGAAATAATAATGGAAGTAGATGAATCAAGACTAATTAAATGTAAAGCATATATACCAGTTCTGCAAGTTTGGGAAGAAGGTATTATCGATACTAATGAATCTAAAATTGATTTAAATGAATTGAGATCAGATTACATAAAAGAAAATGAAAGACTCCTATCAATTACCAGCGACCCGGTCGCAAATAATAACGATTGCCAAAGAATTATCGCGGAAATAAACAACGAAAAGCTAATTGAACAAATTAAAGAAGCAATCTACTCTGATGACGTGGGAGAAGAGTCTCTAATCGAATGTGAGTCGCGTTTAAGAACTTTAAAAAATCTCTTAGATATAGCAGAAGACATAGTGAACATTCCAAAAAAAATTCAAAAGTTCCAAGCAGAGTATGACAAGATAAAGCAGTATATTGAAGGTCAATGTCCGGAAAGATTATTTGATTTGGAAAATCTTCATAATGACCTCGAAGCAACTATTGCAAACAAAGACATTGAAAGTTTAGAAGTTAAGATGAAAGAGGTCTATCAAATTCAGAACCAATGCCTATTTAACGATTGTAATTATCTAATTGCGAGAATAAAATATTTGGATTTAAATGGAACCTTCGATGAAAAAAAAGAAGCGTTAGCTAAGAATTTAATAGCAGAGGCAAAAAAATTAAAATGCCCTGAAGAAAAATACGGCCTACAAAGTTCCATTAGTCAAATCGAAGGAATGTTAAAATCTCAAATAGCTCCAAATCCTCAAATACAGAAGGATTTGATGAAATTTTAAGACCATCAAAAAGGATAGAAGGGATAATAAATGGAGATAAATTAAAAAATCTCACCATTTAATCCCCCAATATTTCTATTAATTTTTTTTCTATTGGATAAAATTACATTTTTCTAGAATAAAATGGACATTTTAAAAAAATCTTTTTAGTATGAGTTAATCGCTGCTTAATGTTAAAAATTATACTCTATTGTTCCCATAACTCCGTTTCAATTGATAGGAGATAACTTTTAACTAAAAATAATCTCCGGATAATATCATTCTCAAAACTGTTTAAATCCATCGAAAAACCCTATAAATCCTTAAATTATTTATATTCTTCTGAAAATCTATCCAACAAGCCATATATTCCATTTATTATTAAACTAAATTCTTTAAAGTATTTTTATAGATATAAGAATAGAGACGTATTAGGGAGGCTGACATGAAGATCACCGAAAATGATGTTGAAATGATACAAGAACTCAGTAAAAATCCTGATATCTTAGAAGTAATAGTTGATTCTATTATGCCCTTAATTCACGGACAGGAGGATATAAAAAAGGCAATAGCTCTCCAATTATTCGGTGGGGTCAGCAAAGATTATGATTCTTTTACAATATCTGGAGAATTAAACATATTAATAGTGGGCGATCCTGCTATAGGGAAGACTAAATTGCTAAAAAAGGCATCAGAACTTGCAGTGAATGGAATTTATGTGGATAACATCAAGGACCAGGATTCTGCAAATTTGAGTCAAACCCACATGTTACAGAATCTTTGTAAATCTACTCTGCATCAGTCCCAGATGATTTGTATCGATGGATTTGGTGTTAAAGCAGATGACATAGTATTATTAAAAGAAGCATTAGGAAAAAAGAGTAACTTTAATACTGAAGAAGAACTTTTACAGGTATTAAAGTCAGATAGTAGTATTCTTGCAGCTAGTAACCCCCTTCATGGAAGGTTTGATCGGTTTATAGGAATTCTAGAACAGTTAGCTCTCCCCATTACCATTCTTTCCTGGTTTGATCTGATATTTGTAGTTGAAGACAGATATGATGAATTTGAAAATTTAAAAATAGCCCAAAAAGTGCTGAATTTTCATCAAAACCCCCATGTGGATTATGAAATTAATCCAGTGTTATTAAAAAAATATGTTGCATATGCCCGGGACATTATAGAACCAAAACTTTCTCATGATGCCCACCAAATCTTAGAAGAATTCTATATTGAAATTCGTAAAGGATGGGATGAAGAAGTGCCAATACCCATAACTATCCGCCAATTAGAATCACTCATTAAGCTATCTGAGGCAAATGCCCGTATTCGTCTAAGTAAACAGATCACTGCGGCGGATGCTATAAAAGCTATAAATATTTACCAGGAATGTTTGAAAAAATTAGGTTACGATATTGAACAACCTCAAGAGGCTGATCAAAACTTAATTTCAGATTTGGAGGTCATTAAAGTACTGATGGAAAATTTAAAAACTTTGCAAAATAATTACGGTGGTTTAGTGCCTACTAATGTTCTTTTTGAGGAAATTTCTAGTAAATATGGTTTTGATAAACCAATGATTGAACATTTCATAAAAAAAATTAAAGAACAAGGATTGATATTCGAACCATTACAGGGTTTTCTGAAATTATCCAACCCTCCTTGATTTTCTTGATAATCTTCAGAATTATGAAAATGGGCGTGTAGCATCTAATTTTTAAAAATCATTTACTTTAATCTAGGGATGCCAACCAATTGGGATAGTGCCATCCAAGTAGGTCTTGTATTTTTGAGATTTGTCATAAACCTTATTCACCTCAGTCAGGGACAGATTATTATCATGGACCAATATAAATCCTTCATTATTATTATCCAAGTCAATACCGCTTATTATAATAAATTTAAACCCATCAGCAACAAGTTCGGCTGAAAATTTCTTTACAGCGCTTAAATCTTTGAATATGGGCATTATGGGTCCTTTGATTTTATTCATATAACAGCTGTAATCTCATTCAAATTCTTATTAACAGAGATAACCTTAAATTTCTCACTGCCCTTGGATTTAATTTCTTCATCTTCTTGCTTGTTCTTTTTAAATTTATCAAATAATCACATATTATATTCCTCCGAAATATATCCTTAATCTGCTATCGTCCCTTGATTTTAATTTGTTGACCACAAACTCGACATTTGCCAATTCTAGTCTTTTTGTTAATAGAATCCACACATTTTTTGCAGAATATCTCATTGCACTTTTCACAAACCCCATATTCGGATGTCCAATTTTTAGAATCTGCCTTCGCCACCGGACTACCACCTGGAATATTTGATACTGAAATCATTTTTCGGCAGGTCCGACAATTGTAAATCACCATATAAACCTCCTTCACACAGTTAATAATAAGAGAAGAAAATATAATTATTCCATTTTAAGGCGCGGCAAATCCTCTCTAACTCGTTCTATTTGAACTAATTCTTTTGGGGATGCCTCCTTTAAATTTTTTTCATAACATTCTATGGCCTTTTGTGGTTCTCCAAGATTTTCATAGGCAAACCTTTTCCACCCCATGCATTTCATATAATGGTGGTTCAGGGTTCATTTTAAGGATCCTATCAAAACATTCCATGGCTTCCTGAAATCTATCCAGCAGCGACAAGATCATTCCCTTATTAATAATACCCCGGAAAACTGGGGATTAATCAATAAGGATTTATTATAACAATCTAAAGAGTCTTGATATCTTCCCAAAAGGGATAAAGTCAGTCCTTAATTGTACCAGATTAACTCATCTTTAGGATTTATTTTCAGGGCTTTATTAAAACATTCTAATGCAGATTCCTGTCTCCCCATCTTTTTAAGACAGTTCCCCTTGTTATTTAATGCATTAGGATTTTCTGGGTTAATTTTTAGGGTTTTATCATAATACTCCATGGCGTCAGAAAAACATTCCCAGTGCTACCCCTTTTATTATACCAACTCGTTTCATCATCTTTCTTCTTTGATTCATCTAAAATTCCCATTTTATCACCAATACACATTAGAGGGGTGAACATTTTATATTAATACAAGAATCTGATTGGATAATTAAAGTAAATGCTTAATAAGAAAAATCTTTTACTACATCTTAAAAAAAATTAGGCTAAAATACAAAACAAGATGGAAATATATCTGATCATAACGAATGTTTTAGGAAAATTATGGGAGGATGGGAACATTACAATTGATCAAGTTGAATTGGATCACTTTGAAATAAGAAAACGAAAATTGAGACATATAAAGCCTGATTCTGATGTTAATAAAATGATCCTCAAGGAGATTGCAAAAGGGGAACAAGCTATAGAGCATGGGGATGAAGCAAAATTAATAGAAACAATCCAGAACATCATAAAAGGGGAGGATATTAACAGATATCAAAACTCTTTAATACTCCTTAGAGATTCTATTTTACAAAATTCATACTGTCACCATTTTCAAGAACTTTCATTAAAAGATTTTGAACGAGTCGAAGCTTACATTGAAGAATCAAATATAGAGGATGTGAAAGATTTCTTTTTTAATAAATCAAATTCAATTATATGGGATTTATATAATTACGAAAATTCAAAAAGACTATACAATTCACTTAAAACTACCTTAGCCCCGGATGAACAACAACAAAACCTTGAAAACTTCTTAAATCAAGCAAAAAATGCTATTCTTATTGGGGAAGAAGCCATTAAAAACTGTGATAGGGATCAATTAATTAAATGTAACTTAGAATTACTTCCCGCTTTACAACGAGTTAACCAGGAAATCAAAATGAAAAGAACGAGAAATATAGGCGGAATATTGCCCTGTCGGTGATATATAATGGTTAAACTGGATCTTGATGATTTGAAAAGATTAAATGAAGCCTATTCCCATTTGGATCAGTTTAAGTATGATGCAAATAATTTGAAGGATCTATTTACAGATCAACCCCACCTAGTGATTTCACTTTCAAATCAATGCCTTTGTTCATGTTTGCATTGTGCCAGTGACTCGAACCCTCAGGGAGAAATCATGCCCTTTGATTGCCTCCATAACGTTAATGAAAATTTTTTCAACCTATTTTCACAAGTAGATTTTGGGAGACAAGGCGATCCCTTAACATATCATAACCAAAAACATGACTTATCTGATGTTATAAAACTTCTTTATGGATATGGGATTGTGCATTACACTTTAGCCGCCGGTATTCATCCCGAACATTTACCTATATATGATAAATTAAAAAAATGGAGTTCCCTGGTCACCATAGACACTATGATCACATATCATCACTACTTTGATGAATTCGATCCACTAACTTTTGCCAATAATTTTAATTACTGTTTGAAAAATTATTTACCATTCTCTAATGAAATCCATATCGCACTATTAGGCCATATTCTCCCAAATTCAGGAAATAACCTATATGAAGAGGTTCAAGAAACTTTTGAAGATAACTTTAATCTGATATTCTCCGGAATAAAAATTATCAAAGAAAATTCTGATGAACTCCAAATTCAATATAAAGATCAGACAAAAAAAATTGTTATCAACCATCCCAATCACCATGTTTACCCCCTAGGAAGATTCCGCGATTATTTAAGCGATAATGAGGTATTAAACGAATATGAAGAACTATTTAACTCCACTGGCAATTATCATGTCTGTCCCGACCTCTTGAAATGGCCGGGGATTATTGTGGAACCTGATGGAGCTCTAAAATTATGCGCATCGTTCGAATCCCTAAACAGCAAAAAAGCAAAAATTATCAACCTTTTTTCCAAAAAATTCTCTGAGGTTGAAACTGAACTTCTGAATTTTCATCAAAAAGAAGTTTTATGGTTTTTAACATCTTTTCGGGATATATTGGATGGAAAAAAATCAACATGCAAAATCAAAGAACCATATCCCTAGACTTAATCTTCCCTTATTTAGGGGGCAGATCATGGAGCGTGTTTAAAATTTTTTTTTATGATATCTCATCTTTTCAAAGGAACATCTAAATCCCTTAATGATTCAAGTTTCCAATTATCAGCTTTTAAGTACACCAAAGGATCATAAGGAGGATTATTTCTCTTTTCAAGCTCTTCAAGAGCCCATTTTCTCTGTTTTCTAAAATCAAGAACCATATAATTATTCTCCTCATAACAATGTTCAATGGTGACTACTTTCCGATCCTTCTTTCGTGAGATTTTATGTAACAGGTTACTAGTCAAAGGATTGTTAATCCAACAAAATTCCATAACTGCCCAGTCACTTCGGGATAAATTATAGGTATATCTCCATTCAATCGTCAATGTGCCATCCCAATATTCATGGGCCTCGATGCCCTTTCTCAGAGACTCTATAATCAATCCCGCATAATCTCCGAAAATATTTGTAAGCCCCTGAGGAAAACTATTTGGAGAATATTGATATAAATAGTCTAAAATAGGATCTACTCCCTCAAGAGCCCCCATCATAGCCAATATCGTAGCGTATTCCCATTGAAGATCCTGCGAACGCCTTAATTCATCTATGAAATAATTAGTCCAACTGGTATCACCAATTTTTCCTAAGGCAATAGCAGCTTCTTTTCTAACGCTATATTCATCTTTAAGAACATTTATCAAAGGTTTGACCGCCCTTTTATCCCCTATGTTACCTAATGCTTCTGCCACATTGGCCCTTACAAACCTAACTTCATCACCAAGGGCTTTGATCAGCGGATCAACCGCCCTTATATCCTTTATACGTCCCAATGTCTTAGCCGCCCCTTGTCTCACATTAAAATCTTTGAATTCCAAGGCACTGATTAGTGGTTCCACTGCTGGTTCCCCAATCTCAGTTAAAGCCCATGACGCGCCACTTCTCATATTTTTTATAAGAGGTTCAATGGCTCTAGGATCTTTGATGGCTGCCAACGAATTAGTAGCGGCCCTTCTTGCTGATTCATTCCAGTCATAGAGAGTTTTTATTAATTTATCGACTGCTAGGGGACTTCCAATTTCCCCCAGTGATCGGGCCGCTTCAGTCCGATCATGATCATATAATTCCAGTAATGTATCCAAAGCCCGTTCATCACCCCTGCAGCCAAGACTAGATGCAGCATAGAAGCGTACCCCCAAGTCGGGGTCAGATAACAATTTTAGTAAGGGTTGTACTGATTTTTCAGTTCCACGCAAACCCAGAGAATAGGCTGCCCATTTCCTAACATCGGCTTCTTGATCATCCAAGGCTTTAATGAGCGGTTCTTCTATATTTTCACTATAAACTGTTCTTAAAGCAAAAGCAGCACTTGAACGCACCCTTGCATCCTTTTCGTAACTCAATGCAAGGATCAGGCCACCTATATCACCATTTAGTTTCATTTTAGGCACATTTGGCTTGAAGAGCCAGTCAAAAAGACCCATAAATATCCCTTTTCTTAAAAATTAACCCCTAATGGAGTTTTTAGTTTGTTTTTAAGTTTTCTTTGAATAATTTTTGTATTTCCAATGCATTAGCTATTCGTTCATCATCATTCACGGGGTAAGCTAAATCTTCGAGATAATCATCTATAGCTTGAGGATTCCAATCCACTAAATATTTCAGTTTTCTTTCTGGATCTAACAGTGGAGCCATGTATTTTTTATATGGTTTCCCATCTAAGGCTAAAGCTATACTTACTAGTGATGAAGCGATGAGGATATTTCGGGGAGATAGATCGTTTTTTAGCAGGGCCCCATAAGTTCCCACCACATCTTCAAATCGATTTAAGGTTATCTCAGCAGACATTTTATTTAAAGATGCTATAACCATTGATGGTTGTATATTCAAGGCCATTTCATAATCTTCGATGGCCTTTATTGGGTTGCCCTTCCTCATATAAGCTCTACCACGATCATTATACGCGTTAGCATCACCACTTTCCAATTCTATTACTCTATTACAATCAGATATAACCTGATCCAAATATATGGGGTAATCAGGCACTATTAAGAGGATAGAGGCTCTTAAAGAATAGGCATGTGTCAAGTCCGGATCTCGATCTAATGCTTGATTTAAAAGATTTAATGAACCATCTAGATTTTCTCCATGTAAAAGCAAACATGCCTGGCTGTATAATGACTGAGCAATAAGCCTATTTGCAAAAGAAATATTTCTAGATGGAGCTATAATATGTTCCGGGGCTGGTTGAGATGTTTGGACTAATAATTCGGATTTGAGCCGGGCCATGGGAATACTGTATTCATCAGAAAATTCGAAATGCTCCATTTCAAATTCTTCTATCCTCTCGGCGATTTCATCTAAACTAGTATCTTCCCCCAAATTAAGAGCTTTAAAATAGTCTCCCTTATTGTAATATTTTATAAAATGTTCTAAAGAGGGAATGTTACTCATTTCATAACCCCCTTATGGTTAATATATTTTTTAAAGAATTCATGAATATGTAAGGCGTTTTGAACTCTCTGACTATCAGCAGATTCTTTTTTCAGTTTGTTCATGTGAGTTTCAATGGGCAGAATAGACCAACCATACTCAACTGTTAAATTCTCTAATGAGAATATTTCCACATACTCCTGATAGTCGCGACCTAACAAAGCTAATGCTAAAGATACAAGATAGTTGGAGATTAATTTGTCCGACATGGTAACTATCAAGTGAGAAATCTCCCCAAAAGTACCCAGAACACTATCATATTCACCCATACAAATTTCTAATTCCATTTTATCCAGATAAAGAATTAATGAATTAGGTTCATGAGACAGGGCTATTTGATAATAATGTCTGGCCTTTTTTAGATTTTCATTCCCTCCCAGATCAGCATAAGCTAAAGCCATACCAGTATAAGGGCGCGTGTAATCTGGATTTATCTTTATAGCAGTTTTATAAAGTTCTATGGCCATTATAAGGTTAAGTTCATCCCCATAATATTCACCTCTGTCGCGGTAAATGTCTCCCTTGAAATCATAGCATTCTGCTAGTGGCGCAATTTCAATTACACGATTTATTATTTCCAACGCAGCCTGATACTGATAATTCTTCTCCAACTCCAACGCATTCCATAATAAACCCTGTATCTCCTCTAAATTTGCATCCATTAATAGGGTTTGAGAAGTTTGTTGCGGTTTATAACTCTTTTCAGAGGTTACCTCTAATAGAGCTTCTTTAATTTTTTGTAAGGGAATGGTCCATTCCTCACTTTCATCCCAATACTCAAACTCAAAGGCATCCACAGCAGATATGATCTCTTCAGTAGATGCACCGAAATCAAGACCAATAGCCTTTAAGTAAGCACCCTGATCATAATATCTTTTAAATTCTGATAAAGTCGGAAAATCCTTCTCCTCAGACTTATCAGGAAAATATATTTCATAAAAATCCATATTATCATCCTCCTATCTCTTCATCCTCTTAAGTCCCTTTTTTATCTGGTTTCCTTGTTTTTGAAGTTGTTCAATATCATCCATCAGATCCAATTCCTGGGCCCTATGCAAAAGAGCATTGGTATCATTCCAAACATCATTCCATTTATTTTCCGCCCCCTGATAATCAATCTCCCCCCTCTCACCTAAGATATAAAAATGGAGAGTTTCACCTAAACGGTTAATATTTTTACGCACCTCCCCCACAATGAGAGGATCACCATCTAATAAAATTTTCTGACCCCGTTTGTAGATCATCTGCGACCATGAAACCATTTCTTCTAGTTTATCCAGATCTAACTCAAATGTGGGTTGCGGTGTGGCTCCAGACCAGCGCTGAGTGGTCCTAGGCAAATTAATGGGTACGCATTTAAGACTGCTCACCCCCACATATTCCACCATTTTACCAGAGTTAAGATCCCTAAAACGGACCACCAGCTCTTCATTATCATTCAAACCCATAGAAATTCCTACTGTACCCCTAGTATAATTTAGTAAACTCTTTAAATCGTCAAGCGCTATGTTGAAGTTTCCTAAATACATGTATTGTTCATCACCACCTGCTGGAACCTGCTGAATAATCTCAATTTCTGTGGTAGTGCCTAATCCATACCAATCAATGGTCTGCTCCGCACTCATGTTAGGGAACATGGAATTTCGTGGAATCAATATCTGGGGATGGTGAATGACTTTATCTGGCTCAAATTGAAGATCCACAAATCCATAACCATAAGGATGAGGAATTCGATTCCTTATCTTGGCAGATAGGGCAGCACCCCTCACCACTGCATCCATAGGGTCAGCAGAAACCTCTCCTTTCATTATTTGTTCCAATTGGATCTGGACCTTCAAATTTCTGTGGAAAATATCCTTAATCATATCTAACACACAAGGCATGGCTGAAGGACCTCCAATAAGCAGAACCTGATCAATCTTTTCTGGATTCCAGTGCACGCCCTTAATAGCCAGGCCAACTTGTTTCCTACACTCTTCAATTATGTCTATCTGGCCCTCAGATCCTCTTAAACAGCTTTCCAGCATGACCCTATCCACTTTCAGTTGATAATTCTTTCCACGAATATCCAAAGATGCTATGCTCTTATCAGCACTGGTAAGTTCAATCTTTACTTTCTCTGCCTCCTGCCTCACCTGGACTCTTTCTGATGTAGATAAGCTTTCTAATTTAATGTCAAGTTGGTTTATGATCAGGTTCATGATGCGGTCATCCATATCCACACCACCCAACCGATTGTTACCAGTGGTTATGGAACCTTTGAATAACATTTGAGAAGGATCAGGCCCTTTTTTAAGTATCTGCCCCGCAGTAACATCTAAAGTACCCGCTCCTATATCAAAAACAATCACCTTTAAGGGGGTGGGACTGATCGCCACCTCATAGGAAATAGAGGCCGCCACCGGTTCAGGAATGGTCTTAACTGATTTAAAACCTGCAATCTTAGCTGCTTGAACTACTGTGGCTGATTTAACAGCATCAAAATATGCAGGAACCGATATAACGACGTTTTTAAAGTTTGTTTTCATTTGTTCTTCAGCAACATTTTTCATGTGCTTGATGATTTCAGAACACACCTCCTCAGGTAGAAACTTTCCTGAACCCATACAAATCATACACTTGCCAGTTTCAGGGTCAGGTTCTACTTTATAGGCGAATCTCTGCAATTCACCTTCTTCTTTTGCTTTGTTGAAGGTTTTACCCAATAGTCTCTTGGTTCCCCAGGCCACTAGATGTGGTTTTTCTTTCATGGAAAGTTTAGCCTTTAAACCAATATCCTCCACTTCACCATCCTCATTATAGCTAACAAATGATGGAAAATTCTTATTATTACCCTTATCCATACTCATATCATCCGAACTTTCGATTATAACAAGTTCTACTAATTTATCTCCTTCAAACTCCAGTACAGACACAGCAGAGTTGTAAGTTCCTAAATCCATCGCCAGTATTTTCTCTTCCATCATCTCAAACCTCCATATCAAATCCATATTTACTTTTAACTAAGCAACTTCCACCAAACCAGAATTACTGTCTAAATCCCCCATGCTTCTTTTAATATCCTTAATTGCCTTTAGAAGATGTTTTGATTTAATCTGAGTTTTTTCAGTGTTAAATGCGGCTTCATGGAGGGCTTCCATGCCTGCTCTTCGACAAACTTCACTAATATGTGCACCAGAAAATTCACTCGTCTTCGAAGCCAAGGTTTCTAATTGGATATCTGAAGAATGTGGTTTGCCATTTAGATGTATCCGGAATATCTCTATGCGTTCTTTTTCATCAGGCAAGGGTACTTTAATATGATAATCAAACCTGCCGGGACGTAGAAAAGCTGGATCTATCAGTTCTTTACGATTGGTAGCGGCAATTATGTAAACCCCCTTAGATGACCCAATACCATCCATTTCAGTCAATAATTGGTTCACCACCCTATCACTATTCTCATTCCGTCCCCTGGAGGCGGTAATGGCATCAATTTCATCAAAAAATATGATGCAAGGACTAACTTCCCGGGCTTTGTAAAATATCTGCCTTACCCGGTTTTCTGATTCACCTAACCAACGAGAGAATATTTCCGGGCCACGAATAGCAATAAAATTAGCCCCAGCCTGGTTAGCAATAATCTTAGCCAAAAGAGTTTTCCCAGTACCCGGAGGCCCATATAAAAGAATTCCCTTCACCGGCCGTAATCCCACTTTCTCAAAAATTTCAGGACTCCTAATGGATTTTATAATCTCATCCTTAACTGAACTTTTAATATTATTTAAACCACCTAAATCATTCCAATCCAATTTTGAAGGCACATCAACAGAAAATTCACGCATACCCGTAGGTTTAACTCTATTCAAAGCCACTTCAAAGTCAATGAGGTCGACTTTTATTTCAGATATACCACCTAGCTCCCCACTAAATCCCTTTTTAAAAATCCTTTTTAAAGCATTATAAGCTGCTTCACGAGACAATAACATCAAATCAGCCCCAGTATATCCATGGCTCATTCGCGCTACTTTTTTCAGGGTAACTTCCTTATTAATCAGGTTCATACGTCTGGTGTGGATATCCAGAATGACTTTCCTTCCTTTTTTATCGGGAATGCTAATATTTATTTCATAATCAAAACGACCAGGCCTCCTGAGAGCAGGATCAATAGAGTTAATATGGTTAGTGGTGGCGAGTACAACCACATTTTTGATATCATGAATCCCATCCATCTCTGTAAGGAGAGTGGTAACGATCCGGTGCTCAAGCTCCCTATTAGGACCTATCCTGTCCCTTGAGTTAGCTATAGCATCTATCTCATCAATCAATATCACTGAAGGAGCATTTTTTCTAGCCTTGTCAAATATTTCCCTCAATTGTTTCTCACTTTCCCCATAGTATGGATTAAATATCTCCGGCCCGCTTATCTCATAAAAATTCGCCCCCATTTCATTACTTAAAGCCCGGGCGATCATGGTTTTACCACATCCCGGAGGCCCTAATAAAAGAACCCCCCGAGGCGGGGAGATACCTAAATGCTGAAGCTGTTCATAATTAAGGAGCGGTAATTCCACACGCTCCCTTATCAGTTGGATCTCATGATCCAAACCCCCTATATCTTTAAAAAACATTCCCCTTTGAGCTGAAGAATTAACAAAGTTTATTATCGTGTCAGAGGTCAGCATACCTAATGGAGAAACATTTTTGATGGAAACAGAAACTTCCATCCCATTATATAAATAAATGGGCTTAATTTGACCTTCAGAAAGAGGTTGTCGATTAAGATAGGTTTGGATTAGTTTAAGATACTCCTCTTCTTTTAGAGTGTCATCTGAAATCCCCACTGTGACTTCACGGGCTTCCACAGGATATAATGGTCCAAATTCTACTTCTTGATTTTCTATCAATCTTAAATCCCTTCTCAGATATCGATCCATCACTATGAATCCCTTACCTGACTGGACATACCGGACCTTAGCCCCACACTCTATCTTACCCTTTAATGCAATGTAGGAAGGAGGGGAGTGTAAAAACTCCCCATCAATATTTGTGGGATCATATTCCAATGCCACATAGGAAGTTCCATCCCATTCTGGTTCCGCATCTTTGATTAACAACTTCATTATTAACATCTCCCTGATCTAATTCACTGAGAATGTCTATAACCTTAAACACGGATAAATAAATCAAGATTTTTAATTTAAAATTAGAAACTTTAATTTTACAAGTAATCAGTTGAAAAAATAAGTAGAAAATATTATTTTAAAATTAAAAAATTGAATT
>DAHVOW010000033.1 GCA_027318585.1 Methanobacteriaceae archaeon
TTAAAAAATTGAATTTAATTATGTGATTTGTAAAAAGATCATAAAAGTCCTGTCAAACAGGTCTTTAAGTAAATTTCATTAATTAATGCCATAGTTTTCCTCACATTCTGTTTAAACCTTTCATCACCTGATTCCGTGATTTTTTTTTTTAAAGGTTTAAACCCAGTAAGATCTATTCAGATAGAGCGTGCGAAGCAAAGAACATTGTCTGCAAAAATCATCATTTAAGAATATCTACTATAGCCCCCATAGCCCTTTAATCACCTAATTTACCTATTCTCCTAATAGCGGTCTCTTAACGTGTTTATTATTAATTTACTGAAATAAACCGTTTAAAATTTTTTTTGAGGCTAATTAATCTTGAATGAATCTAAGATGATTTGGAAGTCTTTCATATCATCTTCAAAGTTGGATGGTGTTGATCGAAGATACAATGTATATATCCGGCCTTTAGATTCCAAAAAGATCCTCATTAAACGTTGATCTCCGGTAGTTCTTTTTTCATCCAGAGTTATATAATGACCTGTCTGTCCATTAACATTTATATCACCACTAGAGACAAAATTGAAGGATATTCCCTGAGATCCAAAATATTTGGTATGGGATTTATAGTAAGCAAGCTCCCCTAAATAATACTGAGAAAGTGTTTCTTTACTGCTGTGGTTGCCTTGAGGAACTTTGCCGGTTACATGGAAATGTGCTGTTTTCCCATTCGTAATTTCGCCAAAGACGTTGCTGTGATTAACTTGAAACCAGTTCGTAGGATAATTAAAACTAATATTAGATTTATCATAGGTATTATGCGAATTATCCGAATGCAAATAACCATAGGGATATAATAAAGTCAAAATCATTAATCCAACTATAGGAAAAAATATCTTATACTTCACTACAACTTCCCTCTTTGGTTTCTATCAAAACTAAATCCCTAAATAACTATTACTTGATCTTTTTTATAATATTCTCCGAATTCTTCAATATTTCTCTTAAACACAGGATATTGAGATATGAGTTTAGCCACAATACTATCCAAAAATACCATGGAGTTAATTTCAAAATAGGAACCTAAGGGTAAAGAATCTTCCCCTTGCATGGTAATTTTTGATTTACCTCCAATGGGTATCAGGAGATCTATCCCCGGGAGGATGTTCTCTTTATTGGTAGTGACCAGTACAATTTTGAGTCCTATAAATTTGGCTAATTCCATGATGTCCATTATAATTTTAGTTCGGCCTGATCCAGAGATCAGTACCATAATATCCCTATCTGACAGGAGAGGGGATGCTGATTCCCCAATAGCATATTCAGGCCTAATTGAACTAAACGCATCGAAAATGACTTCCCAATAAAGCCACTCCTCCCTGCTCCATATACATAAATATTTGCATCATTATTGTGGCCAATCATCTCCACTAACTCATCTGCTAACTCATTCAGCTTAAAATCTTTCAATACCCTCATTTCTTCTTCTACATCACCAATTATATCTACTAGTTGCAAATTGAGACCTCCCAAAGACTACTAAAACACTATGATCAAAGATGGCCGGGTATAACTTTTAAATAAATTCAAGCAGTTACTTTATTCTATAATAGACATTTGCAGTTCTTTTTTTTTGTTTTATCCGCCTAAAAATTAATTAAACCCTAATTATTCAACTAATCTATTTAGAGAATCATTGTTTATTTTCAATATTTTATAAATACAGTTTTACTAATGATCAAATATGAGATCGCTCTTAAAGGGAGGTTAAAAAAAATGATGAAAACAGTATTTGTATGTTTTAATTCTAGTTCAGCGCCATATGAAGAGATTAATGTGATAAATGATTTATTAGACTATTTCAACTTAAAAGGCAAGGTAACATCTGAGGTCATCTATAAAACTGATTATGTTCTTGAGGACATAGAAGGATTACTTGAATCTTTAGCTCAGGGGGATGTGACCCAGGAATTGTTATACTCAGCAACCGCAAGATATTTAGTAAATCTAAAGACTCACCCTGACTTCACCAATAGAATCGATGAAGATTTCATTGCAAAGAGCATGGGTGATCTTAAAATTTATGTATTCAAAGTAAAGGAAACCCCTGGGTTTTTACTCACCAGTGGAATTTAATTAAATAATGACCCGGGAGGGATTTATATGGTTATAAGATGGAAATATGTGATGGAAGGTCTTATTTTAGGCCTTATAGCGGGAATTTTTATCAATTTCTTTTTTGGCATCATAGGGGTACTTTTCATATATTTCATTGGCGCTTATTATGCTGGTAGTAAAGTAGGCGGGGGTAGATTAAACGGTGCTATTAACGGAATAATGGTAGGCATACTTGGACTGGGACTTTTAGCACTTCTTTCTAGTATTGATATTGGCCCATTCAGTGAATCCGGATTTGTAGCTGCATTATGGGTCTTATCCGTTATAGGAATATTTTTAGGAACCATTGAAGGTGCGCTGGGGGCTGGGAGTAAAAAGTCTGAGGAAACAAAGGCCACAACAGTCAATAATAACCAGAGCGAAAATAACAGTGCTAAAAATCAGATCCCCCCTACACAAGCCAATAAAGGAGTAAGTGGCGATTATCAAACCGTTGAAATGGGGGATTATGCAGGATACATTTACAAGTTAGCTGGTGATTTAAATATTAGTAATATAGATGAACTTTATAATAGACACACTGCCAGCTGCGCTAATTGTGGGGCTGAATTCAGCAAAGAAACCCTTCAACAACTAGCAGTTTTCGGACCCAAAAGTGATTTCAACAATAGCGGCAGCAAACCTTTAGTAATTGGTACCAGTACTCAAGGAGAAGCTATCAGAAGAGGAAGATGCCCCTACTGTAATCATAATAAAATAAATATATCCATGAAATAAAGGGGCATGTCAAGGGAATATCACTAAAACAAGGAAAAAATGCACCTATCCCTGGCGAATAATGGGATCCATATTGATTGCAATCGGTAAGTATCAAAATGCAATCACATTTCAT
The DNA here is from genome assembly GCA_027318585.1 of Methanobacteriaceae archaeon. GTDB lineage: Archaea > Methanobacteriota > Methanobacteria > Methanobacteriales > Methanobacteriaceae > Methanobacterium. The sequence continues at coordinate 2,993 of DAHVOW010000033.1, forward strand.
AGAATTCTCTCAAATTTTACCCGCAATATGCTTTAGCCGGGAAGGGGAAAGGATTAGCACTGGTATGCTTGTAAAAATTTCTGAATCAAAGAAATGCTATGAAAAATACCTATAACTAGCACCTCCACAACAGACACATCTAATAAACAGGCACAAAAAATATAGCTGAACTTGATATAAGAAAAGACTCATGGAAAATGGTAAAATCCAATTTAAGTGAAAATCATGCTGTTAATCTTTATTTTAGATTATAATCAATACCAAACACGGATTGTAAATCAATTTTCCCATAGGACCAAGGTCTTTTACGACCAAATATCTTACAATTCTCCCGATAATTTACCATCATCATCATATCCCAATCCAGACGAGGTAGTTTGCAAACAACAGTAAAGGGAAATTCAAGATCAGTTAAATTAGAAAAATCTCCATCTAAAATCTTTTTCCAAATACCATCAAAATCCTGTTTTATTTTGCTACTGTTTAACAATACTATTTTACATTTCTTCCTTACATCATTAAAACTATAATCAAAGACTAAATGTTCCAAGAGACTTAAGTATATGCCTTGTTTGATTAATGCAGATTTATTTAGATTATCCACCAGATATAATGGTAAATCGTGTTCCATGATAATATTAATTAGATCTTCAGAGTTATATTGGCCCACTAAAAACTCATTGAACTCTGATTCTGACTTATTTTCATAGTATCCCAAAATTTTCCCAATATAATCAATCGTTAAAGATCTGGCTTTGGTATTACCTTCATCCAGTGATTTTAACAAACCTTTAACATCCCTCCGGAGATATATCTCTTCCACATCAATATTAGGACCAAAAAACTTATCAAAAATTCCCATAATTAAAACCCCTAAATTTTTTATCTCACCACTATACCAGCTATGTTTGCCACATACCCGGCCAATATTACCCCATTTGGACAATAAAGCCTATTAATATTGTTACTAATTTCCCATCATATTAACGGGGCAATTTCTTTTCACACCCCACCATGAGGAAAAATAGTTTAACTCTCCATTTTCCAATATTTTTTTTCTCAGCTTTTAATTTATCTATACTAATCATAGATTTATGCCATTTTCTTCATCAAAGTCCATGAAATGTTAATAATAACTGTAAATACAAAAACCACTTGTTAATAAATTATATGAGCAGAAATAAAATGATTTTAGGGTAAGGGGAGGAAATACGGACATACATCAATTAGCAATATTGCACTGATATTAATAACCGGACTGGGGCTTTATTATTATTTCACTGAGTACCAATATAGTGATTCAGCAAATTATGATGGTGTGTATAATTTAAATATCCCAAAACTTGGGTTAATGCAACATACAAACAGGAATAAAACAGAGATCCATCTATCAAAACAATTACACAGTTAATGGCTGCCAAAAAGACTATTATAAATATTTATTAGAGTAAGAAACTATGATAGACCCGCCGAAAATCCTAATATCGACTCTTATGTAGAATCATGATCCTAATTCAAAGGAAAACACTACTAACAATGTTAATCTCATATCTAAGAGAGAAATAACGGTAGATGGAAAAAATCAGATGAACTCTTTTTCGAAATTAAGCAAAAAGATACCCAAAAATTAGTGAGAGTAAAAGGAATCCTAATTGATTATAAGGGCCAAATTTTTAAGATAACCATCATCTCATCATCCAAAGAATTCGAAGACACACTTAAAAAACGGCCCGTGTAATTAACTTTCGATAAATTAACATCCTAACTTTTTTTAATCTATTTTTTTAATCTTAAAAACTATTGAATATTCAATATTTAATGATATAAGCCTCATAAGTATATAATTTATAAAAAAGAAAAATGGGAGGGTTTATACCACCCTTACTTCCATCTGGTAGCTTACCTCGGCACCTTCATCGTCCCGGACCGTCAGGATCAGCTGATAAACCCCGGGCAACAGGTAGGTGTGAGCCACCGAGTCGTTGATGACCGTGGTTCCATCCGAGGTGTAGGTATTAACCTCAGGGTCTGTTCCATCCCCGAAGGACCACTCGAAGGTGATAGCATCCGCTCCCGAGTCAATGGCCTGGGCATTGAAGGTGATCTCCTTATTGGCCAGGGTGAATAACCCCTTCAATGGAATGTTTAGGGTCTGACTCCAGGTGGATGGATTGTTGGGGTTGGATTTGAAGGTGGCTACCTTGGTCTTCTTACCGTCAATTATCAACCATACTGGTGTGGCTCCACTGGTTTTAGTGCCAGTACTGAATAGCAGCCTACTAGTGTAGGGTTTGGACATGTCGATATTAGCCACCATACTGACTTCCTGTTCATTGGGCGAACCAGCAGTGAATAGGATGGTCTTACTGAGAATTACAACGCCCTCCTGGATGATCTGGAGCTCAACACTGTTACCGGGCTGTCCCGCCACCCTCATGGTGATGGGCACCTTCACCAGGAAGCTGCTACTCAGTGTGGCACTGGGTGCTGTGTTGGTTACAGTAACCGTGGAGGAGGCTACCGAGGTTAATCCCTTAGAGTCAGTAACCCTTAAAGACACCGTACCGGTGTAGTCATCAGGCCAGGTCCTGGAAACCATCATTCCCAGTGTTTCGAAGGTTCCATCCCCATCCAGGTCCCACTCGTAGGTGAGGGTGTCACCATCAGGGTCAGAAGAAGCTGAACCATCGAAGGTTATCTCTGAACCCTCATAGGCAGTGTAGGGCCCGTCAAGGATGGCTACCGGAGCCTGATTGGCATTCTGGATCACATTGATAGTCATGGTTTTAGAGTCACTCTGGCCTCCTGCTGTGGCAGTGAAAGTAACTGTGTAAATACCGGGTGTGGCTGAGTCACAGTTGAAAGTATCTCCCACAAAGGTGGCACCTACGGGCAGGTCTGTAGCAGTGTAAATCACTGAGTCACCATCTGGATCATTTCCCGAAACCGTGAATGATAAGCTCTGTCCTCCATTCACTTCCTGGTTTTCTATTTCGTTCAGTACTGGTGGACGGTTCACATTATTTACCGTTATGATGACAATTTCACTGTTAGTTCCGCCTGAATTGTCGGATACAGTGAAAGTCACTGGGTAAATACCCGCCTGAGCAAAGTCAGGAGTCCAGGTGAATGATCCAGACGCAGAGTTCAGTGTAGCACTACTGGGTAGCCCAGTAGCACTGTAAGTTAAGATATCCCCGTCGGCATCACTACCAGCCAGAGTGAATGCTAAATTCTGATTTTCATCAATAGATCTAGCCCCTATAAGTTCAAAAACAGGGGCTTGGTTCACATTAGTGACTGTAATGGGGATTAACCCAGTATTGGTGTTTATCCCATCAGTTACTAAGAAATTCGGTGTGTACTCTCCAGACTGAGCATATGATGGAATCCACGTTAACAGACCAGTGGAACTGATTTGAGCTCCTTCCGGCCAGATCCCAACTGGTGAATAAGTCAGAGCATCAGCATCAGCATCAGAACCAGGAACCTGGAAGTTAATAGCTTGCTGTTCGGATACAGTTATTGCATTTATTGTTCCAACCACTGGTGGACGGTTTATGTTATTAACCGTGAAGATTACCATTTCTGTATCAGTTGCTCCTCCCTCATCGGTCACGGTAAAGGTCACCTCATAGGTTCCAGCTTGTTCATAGGTCGGAATCCATTGGAATGCCCCTGTTTGTGGATTTAGTGTAGCACCGTCAGGCAATGGAGAGGATGAGTATGTCAACGCATCACCATCCAGATCCGATCCAGAGACCGTAAATTCTAAGTTCTGATTCTCATCCACAGATTGAGCACCAATAGCACCCAATATAGGTGCACGGTTTACATTAGTAACAGTGATGGTCACAGTTTCACTATCAGTTAAAACTCCGTCAGATACTTGGAAGGTGACTGAGTAACTACCAGCCTGATCATAACCAGGAGTCCAACTAAACGTCGTTCCATCCAATGTTGCACCGACGGGTAGGCCCGTGGCAGTGTAGGTAACTTGGTCACCATCGGGATCACTGGCCAATAATGTGAATGATATACTCTGTCCTTCATTAACTTCCTGGTTTCCTATGGAGTTAAACAGAGGTGGACGATTCACATTATTCACCGTGAACCAAACAGTTTCACTGTAACTTCCATCTAAAGTATCGGTTATGGTGAAAGTTACCGGATAATTACCAGCCTGAGTGAAGTTAGGAGTCCAGCTGAAGGCCCCAGTTACAGAGTCAAGTGTAGCACCACTTGGTAACCCAGTTGCACTGTAAGTTAACAAATCACCATCCGCATCTGATCCAGATACTGTGAAGAATAAACTACCACCTTCGTTAACAGCTTGGTTGCTGATTGGATTCAACACTGGCGGACGGTTCACATTACTAACCAAGATGATCACCATTTCTGTATCAGTTGCTCCTTCCTCATCGGTCACGGTAAAGGTCATCTCATAGGTTCCAGCTTGTTCATAGGTCGGAGCCCAGGAGAAGGCACCAGTTTCAGAGTTAAGTGCAGCATTACTTGGTAATCCTATGGCGCTGTAGGTCACTTGATCATCATCGGCATCCGACCCAGATACCGTGAAGGCTAAGTTCTGATTCTCATACACAGATTGAGCACCAATAGCACCCAGTAATGGTGCACGATTCACATTAGTAACGGTGATGGGCACAGTTTCACTATCAGTTGAAGCTCCATCAGACACTTGGAAGTTGACTGAGTAACTACCAGCATGATCATAACCAGGAGTCCAACTAAAAGTTGTTCCATCGAATGTTGCACCATCAGGCAACCCAGAGGCACTGTAAATTAACACACCACTGTCCAAATCAGACCCAGAAACAGAGAAGGATAAACTCCCACCTTCATCCACCGTTTTAGGACCAATATAATCTAAAACTGGAGGACTGACTCCTTTGACAGTTATGGTATCGCTTAGACTGTAGACGCCCCATTGATCTGTTACCACCAGTTTTATCTCGTAGTCCCCCGGCAGGTTCACTTGGAAGGAAGGATTTGCTGTGAGAGCGTTGACCAGATTGGCTGTGCTTCCGGCGGGTTTGGACAGGAATTCCCATTTGTATGTTATCGGATCTCCATCAGGGTCATAACTACCGCTAGCGTCCAAATTGACTATGCTCGAAACAGATAAGGTTTGATCGCTTCCTGCATTTGCAATAGGGCGATTATTAGATTGTTCTGATTCTATTACTGATATCACTTTAGGTGAATATCCGGCGTAGAATGTTCCAATAACGCTTAGAGTATTTAGATCAATCTTAGTTATGGTGTTCGAATTACGGTTAGCCACTAAGGCCACATTGGAGCTATTTATTATTTGCACACCCCTTGGGTCATCACCAACATTAATTGTTTTGATCACAGCTGGAGTTGTCAAGGTTAAATCTATGATAGAAACCGAGTCACTATCACTGTTGGCCACCACGGCATATCGACCGTCAGGGGAAATATCTGGCACAGAACCTGGATTGATACCCACTAAGACGTTTGATTTGAAAGCAAATGGAGATAAGGTCAAGTCTATGATAGATACACTGTTAGTTCCGATGTTGGTTACCACAGCCACTTTTCCAGTAGGATCCATACCAATAGAAACAGGGTACTGGTTGCCTAAGTTGATGGAGTATACTTCAGTGTTAGTAGTTAGATCAACAACCGTGACTAAACCACTATACCCCATTACGATTAAAGCGTATTTTCCATCATTGGTAATTCCAATGTCATAGGCATCGGTGGGGTAAGTGGATAACACCAAGTCGTTAATTATTTGGGGAGTTGTCCCAGTAAGATCTAAGGTCACAAAGTGGTTTATTTGTGAATCTATAGTGTTGTAAGTTACATAAGCCCTGTTACCATCGGGGCTGACAGCTACACCCCTGGCCCTAACATTTCCAAAATCAATTAGGGAGGATACTGCTGGAACGCTGGTTGTTAAATCAATGACAGTCACGGAACCATCCATAAGGCTGGTTACCAGTGCTTTTTTTCCATCTGGTGTCACAGCTACAGAGACTGGCTGATCTCCCACGTAGACTGAACCCCGGATTGTGGGAGTACCGCTTATTTCATCTATAATGCTTGCTTTATCATCAAACTGATTCACAACAACAGTAACCGCATTTTTTAAGGTTGGAATAATGGATTTAACCGTCACTGTGTCAGCCAGGCTTGATAGACCAGTAGAGTCAGTTACCACTAGTTGTATGAAGTAATCTCCCACTTCGTCGGCAGTGAAACTGGGTGTAACTCCGTCAGAGTTGGATATTACAGCCACACTTGCGGCGGGCTTGGAGATTATAGTCCAATTGTACGTTAAAGGCAGATCACCATTTGGATCACTGCTCCCTGAGCCATTCAGGGTTACTATACTTCCCAAGTTAGCAGTTTGATCCGGTCCAGCATCGGCGATAGGTGTTGCTGGTTTGGTTAATTTCACTAGGAAATAATCCGACGATGCAGAGTTTACGATGGCTCCAGTGATGAATATGTTATCATTTATGTCCATTCCAGTATCAGCAAGACTGAGTGCAGTACCATAGTTTATGATAGCAGTACTATACGAGCCATCATCTTCTGCTAACTTAATGATGTTGAATGCATAATTGGTGTATGCAGTTACGAATATATTGTCCTGGGAATCTACCATAATGTTGTTTAATTGGCCTGTGTTCCCTAAATATGTCCATAAGACATTCCCGTTACTGTCATATTTGATGGCGTAGTACTTATTTGTTAAACCACCCGCATTTCCAGAACCACCAGCAGTGATTATATTATTTTCTGAATCTACGGCTACAGCCCATCCAGTACCAGATCCACTATTACTTTGAGTTGCAGGATCATACACGTTCCATAGAAGATCCCCATTCAATCCACTATATTTTGCTGTGGCATAATAGTAGTATTGGCCATTATTTAATTGGATTCTGCCTGTAACCACGATGTTATTATCCTTATCCGCCGTCATACCTACAATGGTGAAATACTGGCCCCACTGTGGTATGTAACAAACTTTATCCCACAGTATATTGCCGTTAGGGCCATATTTAGTAAGTTCATAATCTCTGCTCACAATGATGTTATCCTGGGAGTCTACTGCCACTTTCCCTCCTAAAAAAGGTATACTGCTAGCGGAGTGGATTTGTGCCCAAATTTGATTACCATTAGCATCGTATTTGATAGTGGTGTAATTCCTATTGCTAATATCACCACCACCACTTCCTATTAAGTTAGTACCCGTTACAATCACATTATTTTGTGAGTCCACGACCACATCGCGACCAGTATCATTAAAACCACTGTTATAGACTGCCGTCCAAATAAGATTTCCTGCTTGGTCGTATTTGATAGTAGTATAATCATAGGTAGTGTTTTTACTTAAACCTGTGACTATAATGTTTTTAGATGAATCAATGACCACTCCACTGCCGTAGTCGGTTTGAGAAGAGTTATCATATGTTTTCACCCAGGACACACTGTAATCCTGCGGATCTGTTGCTGATACAGAACCCGCCAAAAAAAGAGCTATAAAGAACACTAGAAAAACAACATTTAACTTCATAAATCTTGATTTTTTTAACTTAGTCCAATTAATAACATCACCCCCGTTTTTTTTAGTATTGGATAAATTAGTCTGAAAATGCTTGTTTTCTTATTAACGATCAAACCTCCTGATCTGGAGTAGATTCTCATCGAGAACCAGGGTTAATTTTAGTTGGTAATACCTATAATAGAGGTGGAGCCATGAAGATCTATAAAAAAAGGATGTCAAAGGATTACTAAGGCTAATCATTGTAAGATGATAATCTAAGTTAGTAATAAGACATTTTCCCCCCTTATATCTCATATGTAGATTCGAAAGGCCCCATATAAAATAGTTGGTGTTTGCTAACATATAGAAAACTTTAAATATTAATTTAAGGATGATGTTCCAAAATTAAGAAGTTAATATCAATTATTTAGATTCATATTAAATAAAAAAAAAGATTAGAAAAAATCAAAACTCCAGCCTACCAATCCTCTCCACCGCTTCCTTGGTATTCTCCAGGGTGTTGAAGGCGGTTATTCGGAAGTATCCCTCCCCGCTGGGTCCGAAACCTACGCCGGGGGTCCCTACCACTTGCACTTCATTTAACAATAGATCGAAGAATTCCCAGCTAGTCATGTTAGGGGTTTTTATCCAGATGTAGGGGCTGTTCACTCCACCGTAGACTTCCAGACCAATCTCCTTGAGGCCTTCACGGATTATACGGGCGTTGTTCATGTAATAGTCTATATTGGACTGGATCTCCTTCTGTCCCTCTGGACTGTACACCGCATTGGCGGCCCTCTGGATGGGGTAGGACACACCGTTGAATTTGGTGCTCTGCCGACGGAACCAGAGCTGGTTGAGGCTGTGCTTATTACCCTGCTGGTCGTAGCCATATAGATCCTCAGGCACAATACAGTAGGCACAGCGGGTTCCAGTAAAGCCCGCGTTCTTGGAAAAACTCTTGAATTCGATGGCGCATTCCTTGGCCCCATCGATCTCATAGATACTTCTAGGTATGTCTTTTTGGGTGATGTAGGCCTCGTAGGCAGCGTCAAATAATATGATGGAATTATTCTCCCGGGCGTAGTCCACCCACTTTTGGAGCTCATCACGGGTGAGTGTGGTGCCGGTGGGGTTGTTGGGCAGGCAGAGGTAAATCAGATCTACCTTCTCGGTGGGTAACGCCGGGGTGAAGTCATTCTCGGCAGTACAAGGGAGATAAACCAGCTTACCGTAGCGTCCATCTTCCCCCATGGGTCCGGTGCGGCCGGCCATGACGTTGCTGTCCACGTAGACGGGATATACCGGGTCGGTGACGGCTATGGTGTTGTCCAGGCCGAATATCTCCTGCATGTTACCGGTGTCGCATTTGGCCCCGTCACTGACGAAGACCTCCGTGGGCTGGATTTCAACTCCCCAGGCCTGGTAGTCGTGTTTTATGATGTTCTCCACCAGGAAGTCATAGCCCCGGTAGGGTCCGTAGCCATGGAAGCTTTCTATCTCTCCCATCTCATCCACTCCTTCTTTGAAGTCTTCCACCACTTTCTGGGGGAGGGGGAGAGTTACATCTCCAATGCCTAGACGGATGATAGCCGCGTCAGGGTTTTCTTCCAGGTAGCGGTCCACTCTTTCATCTATTTCTGAGAATATGTAGTTACTTTCCAAGAGCAGGAAGTTTTCATTTATGGTTGCCATACTAGTATCTCCATTAATTATTCATTAAGTGAGTAAGTAGAAGGTTTATTCATTTATGGGCGAAGTAGAAGGTCATCTTGCCCAGGTACTTCTCATCCAGGCGGGCGAAGCCCACTCTTTCAAACTGCACCACGTCACCTTCTTTCTGCTGATAGGTGTCGGCCTCGGCGTAACCATTCCGTACGGAGCCATCCGGCATTACCAGTTCCACCAGTTTCTTCTCCCGCATGGGCACCCACTGGATAGCTGGGGCGTGGTGTTCACGGGCCTCCTCCAGACTGGAGCTGTGATAAACTGCCTCCCCATCCTGGAAGGTGATGTTCACCGCATCCATTAATCGCACCACCTTCTCCGGGTCCGAGGGTATGTCGGTGGAGGGGATGTAGAGACGATCCTCGAATCTTAACTTCCGCATACCCCGTTCCGGATGGTCAGGGTGCAGGGGTCTTTCCACCAATATCTTAGCCTCTTCGGGCAGATTTCTGATCCGGATCTGCCGGGCCGGGGTGGCAAGGAAGTAGCGGTTCACCTCTTCCAGGAGGTTCCGATTCAAACCGTAGATCTTCTTCCAGCTCACGGTGGTGTCGGCGTTTTTGACTCCGATCTCATTCATCAACTCTCTAATACTTTCTGCCTGTATCCCCCGGCGGGCGATGGCCCTTATGGTTCCCAGTCGGGGGTCATCCCAGCCGGTGTACTCTCCGTCTTCAATACCCTGTTTAGCCTGGGAGGTGGACAGGGCCACGTCCTCCATCTTGAGCCGTCCGTAGTGGGTGTAGTGGGGTTCCTCCCAGCCCAGGTGCCGGTACAGGTAGCCCTGTTTCTCGGTGTTGGCCAGGTGGTCCTTGCCCCGCAGGACGTGGGTCACTCCCAACAGATGATCATCCACCGCCACCGAGAAGTTCATCATGGGGTAAACCCGGTACTCCTCTCCCAGCTGGGGATGGGGGTAATCCACGATGCGCATGGCCACCCAGTCTCGGATGGCCGGGTTCTTATGTTCCAGGTCTGTTTTAACCCGTAACACCGCCCCTCCCTCTTTGAGGATGGGCATCTTCTCCCACAGTTCTAGGTTCTCCTCCAAGGTCATCTCCCGGTGGGGGCAGGCCTCTCCCGTGTCCTTGAGTTTCTTAAATTCATCACCGGGGCAGGTGCACATGTAGGCTGCGCCTTTACGGATGGCCTCCTCAGCCATCTGGTAATAGATCTCCAGGCGCTGGCTTTGCACCACCTCTTCCTGCCACTTGACTCCCAGCCAGGTCAAGTCCTCCCGGATCATGTCGTAGGCCGGGGGGTACACCCGGCGGGGGTCGGTGTCCTCCACCCGCAGGATGAGCTTACCACCGTAGCGTTCCTGGTACTCCTGGTTTAAGACCGCGGCCCGGGCGTGGCCGATGTGCAGGGGACCGGAGGGGTTGGGGGCGAATCGCAGCACGACCCCCTTATCTGCGTTGGGGAGTTCTGGTAATCCCTTCTCCTCCTCTTTCTTCTCCGGGGCCTGGTATCCACCCAGTTCTTCCAGTTTCTGTTGTTGAACTTCCAGGGACATCTGGTTGACCTGGGCCACTACCTGACCGGTGAGGGGGCCGATCTTTTTGCCCTGGCTCCTTAGCTCCGGGTGGTTGGCCATGACCATACCCATAACTGCCCCGTTCTGGGCCTGTCCAGAGTGCCCAGTGGCGTTCACCAGGGCGTACTTCAAGACCAGTTGCTGTAAATCATCGTTGTCCATGAGTATCACCTACCTACTACCCTTAACTATTAGAATAAATGGGGATTATTTTAAGTATAATGATGGTTAGGAGGTGTTTTAATCCCTCCCTATCACTTTTTTAGTGGCTTCTTTCCAGGACGAAATCCGCCAGTTTCATCAGGGCCTCCCGGGAGGGGGTGTCCTCCAGGATGAGTAACAATTCCTTGGCCTTCTTCACATTATCCCGGGCGATGTTGTGGGCGTAGTCTATGCTACCGTACTCCTGGAAGATCTGGATGGCCCGGGGCACGTTCTGGTCACTTTCCTCCCTTAAGATACTGACCAGTTCCTCACGGTCCTCAGGTTTGGCCTTCTCCAGGGTGTGCACCACCAGGAGGGTTCTTTTACCCTCCGCGATGTCGCTGCCCACTGGTTTTCCCAGGTTGGCCTCGTCACTCACCACGTCCAGGTAGTCGTCCTGTATCTGGAAGGCCAGGCCGATGAGTCGCCCGTACTCGGTAAGGGCCTCCACCTGTTTTTTACTCCCGCCGCCCAGGATGGCGCCGGAGCGTGTGGCGGCGGCTATTAAAGCGGCGGTTTTCTTGTAGATCATGAAGAGATACTCTTCCTCAGAAACGGCCAGACGGTCGGCG
>DAHVOW010000034.1 GCA_027318585.1 Methanobacteriaceae archaeon
AAATCTGGGGTGAGGTAATGGCCCGGGCTCTGTCCATGGCTGGTGCTGATAAGAGGGATGTTATACAGAACTGTTATGGTTACGGACTCTTCACTGGAGGATTGGGTGTGCACTACGGCACCCATCACCTGGGGGCTACGGTGATACCCATATCTGCTGGTAACACCCAGCGCCAGATCAAGGTCCTGAAGGACTTTCAGAGCAGCATCATCACCTGCACTCCTTCCTATGCTCTGTACCTGGCCGAGGTACTGGAGAAGGAGGGCATCACCGGGGATGACCTTAACCTGAAGGCCGGTGTCTTCGGAGCGGAGATGTGGACCGAGGAGATGAGGGAGGAGATCGAGAGACGGCTGGACCTGGACGCCATGAATATCTACGGCCTCACCGAGATAATCGGGCCCGGAGTGGCCCAGGAGTGCATGGAAAAAAGTGGACTGCACATCTTCGACGACCACTTCTACCCGGAGATAATCGACCCCCAAACCCTCCAAACCCTGCCTGAAGGGGAGAAGGGTGAACTGGTTCTTACCACCCTCACCCGGGATGGTATGCCCATCCTGCGTTTTAGAACCAGAGACATCACTGCCCTACGACATGGAAAATGTTTCTGTGGACGTACATTGGTTAAGATGGACCGGATTACTGGAAGAAGCGATGATATGCTTAAAGTAAGGGGAGTTATTGTGTTCCCCTCCCAGATCGAACGAGCCCTGCTGAAGATCCCGGGACTGGAACCCCACTACCAGATCATGGTCACCCGCCCCCAACAGTTGGATGAACTGGAAGTTCACGTGGAGGCCTCTGCCGCCCTATTCTCTGATGAGGTGAAACACGTGGAGAAAGCCAAAACCATGATACAGAAACGTATACATGACGAGATCGGACTGCGGGTTAACGTGAACCTGGTGGAGCCGGAGAGCATACCCCGTAGTGAGGGTAAAGCAGTACGAGTTATTGATAAACGAAAATTTGACTAAAATATTGATAAACAGAATTGATTAAAAGGGGGATAATTTGGATGAAACTCAAACAGATATCGGTGTTTTTAGAAAACCGAAAGGGAAGATTGTGGAAGGCTATGAATGTGCTGGCCACTTCTGGCATTAACATCCGGGCCCTGTCCATAGCCGACACCTCCGAGTTCGGCATACTGCGCATGATCGTGCCTGAACCTGATAAGGCCCAGGAGGTACTGGAGAAGAATAACTTCGTGGTGAAGGTCAACGACGTCATAGCGGTGGAAGTGCCGGACGAACCCGGAGGACTGGACCATATCCTGGGAGTCTTAAACCAGGCCGATATAAACGTGGAATACCTCTACGCCTTTGTGGAGAAAAATGACAAAAAGGCCATGGTGGTGATCCGCACCGAAGATGTGGACGCGGGTATCAGCGTATTGGAAGATTCAGGGGTGGTAATCCTAGCTTCGGATGAGGTCTACAAGCTTTAGTTTAGGATTACTAATAAACTGATAGTTTGAATAACTAAAAATTAGATTCTGGATTTTTTTTAAACTGTATTTAAAAAATAGTTGAGGAGGGCAGGCCCTCCTTAAAATCCTTTTTATTTATTGATTTTTTTTAGATCAGGAAATAGACTCTTTTTAGATCAGGGCCTCTTTTATATCATGGCCAGATATTTCTTCTTGATCTCTTCGAACTCTTCTTCACTTATGGCTCCTATATCCAGCAGCTCCTTGGCCTTTTTGATCTTCTCCATAGGGTCCGCGTTGGTGCTTACCGGTTCTGATGCTTCAACAGGTTCTTCTGCTACTTCCTCATCTTCTACTTCATTATCCACCGAGTTTTCCTCGGTATCCACTGAGCTCCGGCCTAATTGGAAAGTTTTAACCTGGGGTAACTCCATATCTTCATCCTCATCATTAACCTCAGATATGGGGGCCTCTTCTGTATTTTCTATCACAGATACTTCTTCTGGAATATTTTCTACTGCAGGAACGTCTTCAGAGACAGATTCGGCTGCTACTTCTTCAGAGTAATCCTCCTCTGCCACCTCTTCCTCAGTAATCTCCTCTTCAGTGTCCTGTTGTAGGATTTCTTCCGGGACCTTCCTGGATAGTAAACTTCTTTTTTCTGTTTCTTCCTGAACCGATTCTTCATCAACTAGTTCGGCCACCACAGGAGCATCCTCTGCGACTACTTCTTCGGCAGGTTGGTCATCTTCCCGGGTCTCGGTGGGCACCCGGTCCAAGAGAGAACCAGTAACTGGCTCATTATCTGGTGCGTCCTCCAGTTTATGGCCGCACACCACGCAAAACTTGGCCTGGGGCTTGTTCTGATGACTGCAGTTGGGACAGGTCTTGTAATCAATACCATCCATCCCAGAGCGGGGTAAATCATCCACTGGAGAAGCTTCAACCTTATTTTCTTCCACCTTTTCCGGTGCCTGCATGGTCTGTCCACATTTAATGCAGAACTTAGCATCCCGGGGGTTCTGGGCTCCACAGGATTCACAGGTCTGATTAGTGGGACTCATGGGTTTACGGCCGGTTGTGGGGAGAACCGGGCTAGGGGATTCCTTTTTTTCTTCAGTTTTAATTCCTCTTCTGCGGTTTTCCAGCATTCTTTTTATTTCTTCATTGGAAACCATAATTTCACACTCCAGTTGTTTAAGAATTACCTCATTATATCATTAAGATTAGTTTAATCTTCACAGGATAGTTTAGGAGTACTCTCTTATCTATTTTAAGGTTTATGTTGGAGATTTTTTCTATAAAACTGGTTCAGGGTACCCAGCCTACCCCTCAAGATGGCTTTCTTCACCAAGACAGCGGCGCTCTGGAGGGCCTCTTCCAGAACCAAACCCCGGGATAGGTAAGCGGTAACCGCCGCGGAGTAGGTGCATCCACTACCATGGGTATGGCTGCTTTCTATCAGTTCTCCTTCGATTATCTGCAGTTTATCATGGTAGAAGATGTCCCGGCCCTGGAGATGTCCCCCGGTAACCACTACCGGCGAGATCTTCCCGATTTTTAGGGCAGCGGCAATGGCATCCTCCTCCTCTTGGATGGATATTCCCGATAATTCCTGGGCTTCCTGAAGGTTGGGGGTTACCAGTACCGCCTGGGGGAGCAGGTGTTCTTTTATGGCCTGGACCAGGCCCTCTGTGGCCAGCACTCCACCGGATCCGGCCACTAGGACCGGGTCCACCACCATCTGCAGCTGGTATTCATCCACCTTACGGGCCACTAGCTTCACAATCTCCGGGGAGTACAGCATCCCGGTCTTGAGGTAACGGATGGGATAGCCCTCTATAACCAGATCCAGCTGTTTTTCAATGAACTCCAGGGGGACTGGTTCCACCCCTGCCACCCGGTTCACATTCTGGGCGGTGAGGGCGGTGATTATTGCGGTGCCGTACACATCCAAGGAGTGGAAGGTCTTGATATCGGCCAGAATCCCCGCACCTCCGGATGGGTCGAAGCCAGCTACAGTCAGAGCTAAAGGTTGGGTCATTAATGGTCACATCTGTTTTATAAATTAATTATCCTTTTTCCGGTCTTTTTATCCTTAAACGCTCTGATCCACGGTGGGAGTATACTTCCAGACCCAGACTCTCCAGGAACTTCTGGGTGTGGGTTCCCACTCCATGGAGCATGATCTCCCCCAGGTCCTCGGAGGTATTCACATCCAGGGAGAGGTAGAAGGAATCAAAGATCTCATGAGTTAAACCGGCTTTCCGGGCCTGCTCCAGGTGCTTGAAGAAACTACAGTCACCGAAGCTCATCTTAAATCCACTGGGGGGACAGATGAGGGCGTTGGTACCTCCACCCTTGGAGGGTGCGATGACCACCTGGTACTCCTCAGCCATAGTTAGAAGACCCTTAACCAGACCCTCACTGAGAAGGGGGATATCGGAGGGTACGATGATCACCTGATCACCCTGGCTTTGATACCACTCCAATGCCTGGGTCAGGGCCCCGTTAAGATCAGTGTGGCCTTGCTCCTTTAAACAATGAACATCCAGGGGCCTTAAGAAGTTTAAAACATCTCCATCAGAGCTTATAACCACCACTTCATCCACCACACATTTAAGTGCCTGGATAACATCCTGGAGCATGGCCTTCAACAACCCCTCTCTCTCGGCCGGGGATAAGGATGGTGAGAGCCGGGTTTTAGCATTCAAAAAGCGAGATACTGGTATTATGGCTGCTGTTTTCTTCATAGTCATCCCATTCCCAGTACCTGGTTTGCCCAGTTTTCAAGACCAGACAGCCATTTAGTGAAACCATCCCGGGTGTCCACCAGGTTCTGCATATTCTTCAAGGTTTCGTTGTTGAGGTTGAACTGGGTGCTGAGGCTGTCCTTAGCTGCAGAGATATCCTGCCGCAGCTGGTAGTAGGATGATTTGTTAATTTTAACCATGGCCGCGGCTTCACCAGTGTAGGGGTCCACCTGACCACCGGTCACAAGATTCCAGATCTTAAGCTGGGCCTGTCTGGCACTGACCGGATCTGAGGGAACCGAAGCCTCTATTATGGTTAACACCACGGTGTTGGCGGTTTGGTTGGCGGTTAAACTAGAACCAGGCGCTGCCTTCTGGTCGGGTTCCGTGCAGTAGGCTTTCACTGTGCTGTTGGTCCCCGGGGGCACGGTAACGTTCTCAGCCACCACCAGGTCCTGGGAGTCCGGGCTTAATAAAAGTTGACCCTGGTTAACCTGTACGTTCTGGGTTCCGTTGTTGGAGATGGTCACGGTATGGGGAACGGTTCCAGCCTCGGTGTTCTGGATGACACTGATGGTGCCCTCGGTCTGGGCCTGTTCCAGGTCCACACTCCCCAGGGAGGCGAAGTTTACAGCACCCATACTAACTGCAAATACCACAATCACCAACACCAGAATTATGGCCCTGAAATTCATCCTTCATCCTCCTAGTAGGTACGGGCCAGGAGTGCCCGGTACCTGGCCTTCTCTTTACAGTTAACACATTCCCCGGTATCTGCATCCTCCTGGATGCCCAGGATATCCACCTGAACTTTTTCCTCCATATCCTTGCCGCAAGCTTCATCCCCGCACCATAAGAATGAAACTATACCCCCATCCTCCTGGATGGTGTCCCGGGCTTCATCCAGGGTATTCACTTCCCTTAGGTTTTCCAGGAGCATTTCCCAGGCCTGTTCTTTAAGGTTGGTGGTGATGCGTTGCAGGCGATCATTAACCAGGTCCACCACTTGCTCTTCCTGGTACTCCACAAACTCCTTTTCCAGGGTGTCTCTTCTTTTAAGGACTATTTTACCCTCTTTAAGGTCCCGGGGTCCGATCTCAATTCGGAGGGGCACTCCCCTCATCTCCCATTCATAGAACTTCTTACCGGCCCGGAGGTCCCGGTCATCCAGGTGCACCCGTATTCCAGATGATCTTAGCTGGTTTTTCAGTTCACCACAGAAGTCCAGAACTTCCTGAGCACCTTCCTTGAAGATGATGGGCACCACCACCACCTGGTAGGGAGCCACCTCCGGGGGTAGTGATAATCCCGCCTCATCCCCATGCACCCCGAGTATAGATGCAATTATCCGGTCTGAGAGGCCGTAACAGGTCTGGTACACGTATTCATGCTGACCGTCATCAGTTTCATAGGTGATTTGGAAGGTCTTGGCAAAGGTCTGTCCCAGGTTGTGAACGGTACCGATCTGGAGAGTTTTACCATCCGGCAGTAGGGTGTCGAAGGCCATGGTGTAATCGGCCCCGGGAAACTTATCCCACTCCGGTCGCCGGGTCACCACGTAGGGAATACCCATCTGGTCAAAGAAGGATGAATAAATTTCTATAGCCCTCTCCACCTGCTCTTCTGCTTCCTGGGAGTTAGTGTGGACGGTGTGGGCTTCGGTGAAGGTGGTGATCTCCCGCACCCGGATCAGGGGCCGGGTGTGTTTGGTTTCGTAGCGGAAGGTGTTTACCACCTGGTAGAATCGCATGGGAAGGTCCTGGTGGCTGCGCACCCACAGAGCGAACATGGGGTACATGGCGGTTTCACTGGTGGGCCTCAATGCCAGTTTCTTTCCCAAGGGAGTTAATCCCCCGTGGGTCACCCAGTAAACCTCTTCTTCAAATCCCTTAACATGGATAGCCTCCTTGGCCAGTTCATCTTCCGGTATTAGTAATGGAAAGAGTACTTCCTCATGATCTTCATCAAGAATACTTTTAAGCAACTTAAGGGCGTTTTTCCTGATCTGAAAGCCCTGGGGTAGCCATACATGCATTCCCTTAATAGGATATCTGGTATCGATAATTTCTGCTTCTTCAAGGATGTTATGGAACCATTCACTGAACTTTGACATTTATTCACCCAGAGAGTCTCTTTTTAATTCACTACCTAGCTTTTTAGGTGGGGGATAATAAACTTTTTCCACAGGGAAACTAAGAATTTAAAAAACCGAAACATCCTTCATGGAATAGGGTATAAAAACCAGGCTTTACCTAGAAACTCTTAAAAAATCAAAAATTATTTTAAAGACGCCCCCTAGTAAAACTAATATAATGGACGGTGATTTCTAGATGGATTTTAAACGGGTGCTACTCCCTCGTGGAATGCATGTGGGACCGGGTGTTATCAAAGACACCGCAGCTATATGCATGGATTTAAGGATTAAAGGGAAATTTCTGGTGGTAACCGGACCTAACACCCTTAAAATTGGTGGGGAGCAGGTTATGGAAAGTCTCCAAAAGGAAGGTTTTGAGGTGGAATACACCGTCATCCGCCAGCCCTCCCTGGAAGTGGTGGAAGAGGTTCAGGACCAGATGGAGGGAGTCTCGGCGGTCCTGGGAGTGGGTGGTGGTAAAGTCATCGATGTGGCCAAATTAGCCTCCACCCGCTGCAACCTGGATTTTATAAGCGTTCCCACTGCAGCATCCCATGATGGAATAGCATCACCCCGGGCCTCCATTAAAAACGAGGAGGGGAGTGTATCCATTGAAGCCGTACCTCCCATTGGGATTATAGCCGATACCCACATCATCGGCCAGGCACCATTCCGCCTGTTGGCGGCTGGTTTTGGGGATATCATATCCAACCAGACGGCAGTCCTGGATTGGAAATTGGCCCACCGCCTGTTGAATGAATATTTCAGTGACTCTGCAGCGGCACTGTCCCTGGTAACTGCGGAGGTCACCACCAAAATGGCGGATGCCGTGAAGGAGGGCCACGTGGAAAGCGCGGCCCTGGTAGTGAAGGGCCTTATCAGCAGCGGAATGGCCATCAGCATCGCTGGCAGCAGCCGACCAGCCAGCGGAGCTGAACACAAGTTCAGCCACGCCCTGGATCTCATCGCCCCCCAGCCAGCCCTGCACGGTGAACAGTGTGGTGTGGGCACCATCATGATGATGTACCTCCATGGAGGGGATTGGAAGTTCATACGGGACACACTGAAGGCCATTAAGGCACCAACCACAGCCCGGGAATTAGGTATTAAACCGGATTATATAATAGAAGCCCTCAGCATGGCCCATAACATACGAAAGGAGCGGTACACCATACTCGGAGACCGGGGACTCACCACCGAAGCTGCCGAGAAACTGGCAGTGAGTACCGGGGTTATAGAATCTTAACTACTTTTTTTCTTCCACACCCCTAAGCTTCTGGTTTTTTGTTTTAATAATTTTCTGCGGGCCTTTTTAGTTCAAAACCATCTATATTAGGTTAATGTAAGGGGAGGTGCAGGGAAATAGATATAAACCGGGGTTATGATAAAAGTCATATTGGATTAGTTTCTAAATTAGCTTGATTATACTTACACTTAGTCAAGATATCACTGGTATGTCCAGGGGGAATTATGGTTATGATTACTCTTATTGGGAAAAATTTGGCCGATAAAGGATTGAAATTCATGCACTACGGTGCAACCAGTCAGTGTGAAGGCTGTCGCTTTAAAGCCACTTGCATCGATTCCCTGGAGTCAGGGAGACTATACCGGATCAAAAATGTGAAGGACACCACCCAGCCCTGCCCGGTGCATGAAGGGGGGCAGGTTAAGGTGGTGGAGGTGGACAAGGCCCTGATCAAAACCCTTATAGATTCTAAAAAAGCATTTGAGGGGTCACGTTTCACTTACACTCCTCGTCAGTGTGATGAGGAATGTCCCCTGCGAGAGTTATGCATCCCGGAAGGACTGTACCAGGATGATAAGTGCAAGATCGTTAAAAAGATGGGTAAACCCCAACCGAAATGTCCCCGTGGTTATGACCTGACCACGGTACTGGTTAAATATTAAGCTGAATATGGAGTGCCCCCTATGGATCCAAAAAAACGTGTTGGACTTGAAGCTGCCCTGCGGGTGGAGGACGGTATGGTGGTGGGCCTGGGAACGGGTTCTACCACCTACCATTTCATAAAAAGCCTGGCTGAACGATTAAAAGAGGAAGAAATGGAGGTTTTAGGTATTCCTACCTCCTACCAGTCCTATTTTGTGGCGGTGGATCTGGGAATACCAGTCACCACCCTGGACGAGCACCAGCCGGACCTGGCGGTGGATGGTGCCGATGAAGTGGACCCCTACCTCAACCTCATTAAGGGAGGAGGCGCCGCCCACACCCGGGAGAAGATCGTGGACTACGCTGCTGAAACTTTCCTGGTAATAGTGGATGAATCAAAAATGGTGGACCAGCTGGGTGCTTTCCCGGTACCGGTGGAAGTCCTTCCCCTGGCCTTGAACACGGTCATGAAGCGCCTAGAAACTATGAAAGGTACGCCTCGTATCCGGATGGCTCACATGAAAGATGGTCCGGTGGTTAGTGATAACAACAACTTCATCCTGGATGTGGAGTTTGAAGATATTCCCCACCCGGTTCTTTTGGAGAAGGAATTAAACAACATACCGGGGGTCCTGGAAAACGGCATATTCACCGGTGAAGTGGACGAAGTTCTCATCGGCTCTGTTACCCAAGTTAAATCCATAAAAAAATAGAATTTTTTCAACAAAACTATATTATGAAGTGAATTGTCATGCGTCTTTTAACTAGAAAATTGTTGGTGGTCATAATCGTAGTGGGAGGTATCCTGGCCGCCACTGGAATATACATAAGCTCCCAACCCGTAATACAGGAAGCCAGTGGCTCCGTAGGCACTATAGCCCCTGAAGAGGAAGAAACCATCATCATCCCCGAGGAAACTAACCTCACCCAGAACTACACCATCCCCTCCCAGGTCCTGTTTAAGGGAAACACCTACACGGTTATAAAAAAGGATCTCAAATTCATTGGACCTGAAACGCCGGTGTGTCCCTACTGTGGTTCCAACTCCACCACCCAAACCGGGTCCTCAACTCGGGGAAACTACTGGTTCTATTACTACCAATGCTATACCTGCAACCGATTCTTCACCACCTACGCCAACCAGTAGAGTAAGATAAAAGGAAGGTCCTTTTAAGTTATAGGTTCTATTTATTAATAGTGGATTAAAGGGACCTACTTCTTTTTAAATGATGTTGTTTTAGTAGGGGCTATAATAGATGAGACCCACCAGGGCACTGACCAGGTTGGCCAAGACCGACAGGTAAAGGGCCTGGCGGAGGGTTACCCTCAGAAGGAGATATACGATAGGAACTTCCACCAGGACCACCAGGGCCTCCATAAGGACCAGATTATCCAGAAAGTAAAGATAAAAAAACTGGGCCAGGGGTAAGGTCAGGGAGTTAATCAGCACGGAATAAAAAACCAGATTAAGGGCATTCCTTTTAAGAATAATATACCATACCAGAGCTTCCAGGGCAACAGTTAACACCCAGGAGGTGAAAAAGAACATTTTCTCACCGGTATCGTCGGTACAGGAGGACTAAAAGGATAGCCACCGCTGCCAGGATGGGCACCAGGTAGAACCAGTACTGATCTTCCTGGTTTGTGGGAGCCGCGGGTGTGGTGTTCTGATCTAGGAAACTCTCCTCTACGGTCTGGCCATCATGGTATCCGAACACCACCCGGTCCTTTACTATTTCAAGACCATCCTCATCCAGGGACACCACCTTCAGCTTGATGGTGGCATTCTCCAGGGGATTGGTATCACTGACGGTGTCGTAGATGGCTTCCAGCTTTAGATTGGAATTCAAGACTCGGGAATCATTCTGGAAATAGGCATCCAACTGGTTGGAGTCCATGGATTTTAGTACCTCCCGGTTGAATTGGGACTGGTTCACAGCGTAGATGGAGGCCACACTGAACTTGTAGAAGGTGAAGGGTGATGAATTCAGGATCTGAAAGTCCGGAGACGGATTTCCGTGTAAAAGGAAGACATAGCCCGGGTAATCATCAATATTTTCCAATTCGTAGTAGATGGGCACGTTCTTCTTCCCGGGTTCCAGGACATCCCCATAGACCGGGCTAAGGGAGAAAACAAAAATCAGCACTAAAAACATGACCAGGACGTTTCCAGACTTCATAGTAACAGATCTGAACTTTTTTTTATAATAGTTTTTTTATCCAAGTACTCCCTTCCATTTTTACATAAAACACTTCCATGATGGGGTTATTCTTCAACTGAATCCCGGGTATACTTCTGTACCAGGGAGGATATGAGGAAGGCCAGGGCCATGAAGAGGACAATGGTGGCCCCGCTGGCCAGGTTGAATTGGTAGGATAGGACCAGTCCCCCGGTGGTTAGTGCTATTCCCAGGGCCACTGATAAGATCATCATCTGGCCCAGATGATCGGTGTACTCCCGGGAGATGGCGGCGGGTATGGTTAATAGGGCAATGATGAGTATCACCCCCACCACTTTAATGAGCACCACCACCGACAGGGCCACCAGGGCTAAAAGCAAAAGATAAATGGCCTCGGCCGGCATGCCCACCACGGTACTGAACTCCTCATCAAAGGACAGGGCTAAAAACTCCCTGCGTAAGAGGTACACTGTGGCCAGGATCACCACATCCAACAGGAGCATCAGGTACAGGTCCGAGGTGGGAACGGTGAGTATGTTTCCAAACAGGTAACTTAACAGGTCCGGTGCGTATCCCGGGGTGAGGTTTACGAATATAATACCCAGTGCCATGCCCACACTCCACAGGATGCCAATGGCGGTATCCTCCGAGACTTCCATCCTCTTTTTTATAAGACCGATGCTGGT
Organism: Methanobacteriaceae archaeon; assembly: GCA_027318585.1. Classification (GTDB taxonomy): domain Archaea; phylum Methanobacteriota; class Methanobacteria; order Methanobacteriales; family Methanobacteriaceae; genus Methanobacterium. The sequence continues at coordinate 11,077 of DAHVOW010000034.1, forward strand.
GGCCGCCAGGAGGGTGAAGGGCACCGCAGCCAGGAGGGGATTAACACCCAGGAAGTATCCCAATCCCACCCCTCCGAAGGCAGAGTGGCTGATGCCACCACTTATGAAGACGATCCTTTTGATGACCACGTAGCATCCCACCACTCCACAGGCCACGCTGACCAGGACTGCCGCCAGGAAGGCGTTCTGCATGAAACTGTACTGCAGGATTTCCAGCATATTATCAAATCCTTAATGTTCTTTAAGCACCCGATGGGGGGTGTGGCCATGGGTAACCAGTTCCAGGGGACAGCCATACATCTTCTCGATAACCTCCCCGGCACCCTCCACTTGGCCATGGTAGTACATGCGCTGGTTAAGGCAGGCCATATGTTCCACCTGGTCCAGGACCGCCCCTACATCGTGGGTGACCAGGATGATGGTCATCTTTTTTTTCAACTTCTCCAGGAGCTGGTAAAATGAAAACTGCATCTGGGGATCCACACTGGACATGGGCTCATCCAGGAGGAGAAGTTTAGGGTCTCTAACCAGAGCCCGGGCCAAAAACACCCTCTGCACCTGTCCACCTGATAACTGTCCCATCTGACGGTCCTCCAGGCCCTCCATCTCCACCATCTCCAGGGCCTGGTGAACGGCCTCCCGATCCTCCGGGCCATAGCCTTTAAACAGTCCCTGGTAGCGGCCAGTTAAGACCGTGTCCTCCACGTTAATGGGAAAATCATGGAGGAAGGACACATGCTGGGGCAGATACCCCATAAGTTCCCGGGCCCTTCGGGGGTCCTGGCCAAAGACCTGCACCTCCCCCTGGAAGGGAGTGATAAGGCCCAGTATCAGGCGCAGCAATGAACTCTTACCACCACCATTAGGGCCGATGATGGCCAGGAATGACTTATGAGGCACCTGTAGGTTAATATCCTCCAGCACCAACCGTTTCCGGTAGTAAAAGTTCAGATCCTTGATTTTAACGGCAGTTTCTTCCATGGCTTTGTTTCCTAATTCTTTTTGATTAAGGGTGATCATTTATTTTACACGAAATGGTCTCTCACCTTTTTTATTAGTTACGGGAGAAGGCCATGGCCACCTGGGCCAGGTTCTTCAGGTAGTCTCTGGCCAGGGAGTCCACCACCACCACTTCTCCCCCCAGCTCATCGGCGATTACCTGGGCGTTTCTCTGGTTGTGCTGGGGGGATACGAAGACCAGGGTTATGTTATCCTGGCGGGCCTGGTCCACCAGCTGGGCCAGTTCCTGGGAGGTAGGCTCCTTACCCTCCTTCTCAATGGCAACCTGTTCCAGACCATAATCCCGGCACAGGTAGGCCCAGGCCGGATGATAAACCAGGATCTTCTTGCTTTTGACCTTCTGTAATGAATGGGTAAGGTTCTGATCCAGTTGGTCAAGTTCCTTCAGGTACTGATCCCGGTTCTCCTGATAATACCTCTGATTATCAGGGTCAACCTCCACCAGGGCCTGGTAGGTGTTCTCCACCATTATTTTAGCATTCCTGGGGGATACCCATACATGGGGGTCGCCGGAGCTTTCACCCTGGTTTATGAAGTTTATACCCTGGGAGGTGTTAACCACCTTCATCTGGGGGTTCATGGCCCTCATCTTATCCATCCAGGTCAGTTCAAACTCCAGGGGCGAGCCCACCATCAGGTAGAGCTGGGCCTGGGAGAGCTCCTGCATCTGCTGAGA
>DAHVOW010000035.1 GCA_027318585.1 Methanobacteriaceae archaeon
GATTTTATCCACATTTCTTCTTTAAACTCTTTGAGTAATCTTTCTCCGATCAATCCAATCAATATTCAGTGGCTTACAGGAGTTACAAATCCTTTAAGCATTCCAGGATATTCCTTCTCACTCTTAATACTCCCGATACTGGTAGGAGTATTTTATCGGGTCATAAACACTTTAGATGCTATGGTGGGGTATAATAACTCAAAATATAGGATGATTGGATGGTTCCCAGCCAAAATAGATGATATAATTAATTTTTTACCTTCTCGTATCACAGGAGTCATGGTAGTTATAGCAGCTGGAATAGTTGGCTTGGACTGGAAGAATTCCTGGATAATAATGAAACGTGATGCCCAAAAAACTCCCAGTCCTAACTCTGGGTTTCCCATGGCAGCGGCAGCTGGAGCACTAAATGTCAAACTAGAAAAACCAAGTATTTATGTTTTGGGAGAATCTAAAACTCATTTAGACACAGAAATAATTGGAAAAGCTATTTTACTTACAAAAATCACCATCCTATTGTTTTTTGTAATCAGCTTCACCTTCTATGCAATTTTTAATCTTACTATTGCATCAATTTAAAAATTTTATAATAAAATAATAGATTACCTATGATACATTAAAAACAATTTAAAAGTATGGTTTATTAGACCCAAATATAATAAAATAATCATCTGGCAAGCATTAGAAGGTAGTGTTTAGGATACTTTGATAAACATGGGATTTATTAGCATGGAATTTGAATTTAACCAAATATAGAGTTTAAATTCAAGATATGTAGTTTAAATTGAAAAAAACTTATAAAAAATCTAGGAGAAACATGGATGAAATTTGCTATTATCAGTGTTACCAAAAACGGCGTTATCCTAGCTGATCGCTTATACCAAAAGTTATCAGAGGATTCCACGGTGATACAAGTTGATCGTTATGTGGGTGAAGTGAGGGACACCTTTAGTAGGATATACTCTGATTATGATTGTATTATAGCTATTATGGCTACTGGAATAGTTATAAGGACCATATGTAATTTACTACAAAATAAAGAAACAGATCCCGCGGTATTGGTAATTGATGAGAATGGAACTCATGTTATCAGTCTATTGTCAGGTCATTTGGGGGGGGCCAATGATTTTACTCTTAAAGTCTCCCGGGCATTAGATGCTAATCCAGTGATAACTACATCCACGGATGTCTCAAGAAAGATGGGTGTGGACACCCTGGCCCGTAGGTACTGGCTTTCGATAAATAACCTCCACACTGTTAAAGCTCTTAATCGGGCCATCACCGATGGAGAAATTCTGGACATATATCTACCCACCCGTTATGATTTTGTTGAAGAAGACGAAATTGCCAGAAATACCTATAAATTTCATTATTGGGATGATAACCATATACGTGTTGATTTTGAGGAAATAAGCCTGATTTTAAACCCTTTATCATTGGTAGCTGGAGTGGGGAGCAGAAGGGGAGTTTCCGAGCAACAGGTACTGACTTGTTTGGAGGAAGCTGCTCTTCTTTTAAACATTCCCGTGGATCGTTTGGATGTCATTGCCACTGGAGAAATGAAACGGGATGAGGAAGGGATAATTGAAGCTGCTTGGAGCTTAGGAATACCTGTTGAAGTTGTTTCAGTCCAGAAAATTGAAGCTTTTACTCATCCTGATATTCAACCTTCTCTTCTGGTTGAAAAAAAGTTTGGCGTTGTGGGGGTGGCAGAACCGTCAGCCCTTATAACTGCTGGAGATTCTTCTCGATTGATATTAAGAAAAATGAGTAAAAATGGAGTTTCAGTTTCAATAGCAATATCTGGAAGATTATATGAAAAGCTTTAGCTTAATAGAGTTTTCATATTCTTTTAAAATAATATTAACTTCTTTAAAACCATTTTTAACCCTTCGCTTACCAAAACCTTTTTAAAAGAGAAGACATAAAGTTCATTAAACAGCTTTTTATCTAATTTTATTCTAATTAAGAGGAGGCTAAATTTATGACTACCGAAGCTTTTGAACGTTGTAATCAGATTTTACAACATATAATGGAGGATACTAGTGTACCTCGCAATATCAGGAGAGCAGCTGAAGAATCCAGAGATTTACTTGGTGCTGATGATGATGAACCATCCATCAGGGCCAGTACAGTTATTTCAATACTGGATGAAATCAGTAATGACCCTAACATCCCCATTCATGCTCGAACTCTTATCTGGGAAGTTTTAAGTGAACTAGAATCCATCCGACATTAAAAAATAATATAAAATTATATCGAATTAATCTTCACAAAAACAAATAATTTTTTGTAAAAATTTTTTCTTAAATTTTAGAAATATTTCTTTTACTTTTTCTATACCTGAGTTCATTATTTTTTTCGAGTTTTTCCATTATTTTTTAAGTAAATGGGCCACAAACAAACTTTCAGCACATTTCTCCACCCATTCTGCCAATAAGACTGCTTCATCAAGTGATGGACCTACACAAACCACGCCATGTCCTTCCAATAACAGAACATCCTCTGTTTTGATCTTTTCTCCTATTATTTGAGCCAGTTTTGTACTTCCCGGGGTGGCGTAATCCACCATCTCCAAATGAGATTTGTTAATGGTACCAAAACCTTCTAAACGATATATTTTTTTCCCAGCCAGGGCGAATCCAGTAGCATAAGGTGAATGGGTGTGTACTACTGCATCCACATCATCTCTTTCCCGATAGATAGAAAGATGCAACTCCAACTCTGATGATGGAATAATTTCTTTACTAAGGATTGTTCCATCCACACCGACTAGAACCACAGATTCACTTTCAATGTCTCTTAAGGATGTTCTGGTAGGAGTTATTGCTACATAACCATCCTTTCTCACACTCACGTTACCTGACTTTCCGGGTGCCAGTCCTTGTTGGTATATATGCTGGGACGACTCTGCAACCTTTTTTTTGGTCTGATACATTTAAATTACTCCAGAACCCATTTTCGGTAAAGATTTAAATTTTTTTAAACTTTAATTTCGCTAATAGGTTTTAATTTTAACAAAATTTTAACAAAATCTTGGAAATATAAAATTGTTAACAATTAATCTATTTAATTAAATTTGAGTAGTTTCATAGATCCCTGATTAAGCACCGGGACCTGAGCGCAGGTGGGCACGATATTGTAAATTTTCTGGAATTCGGTCTGAGATTGGAAAGTTCCACTGTTGATAAGGTGAATTCCCTTGTATTTCTTGTAACTGTTGATGTGGACATGACCAGTATGAAAAACATCAGGAACGTCCTCTATGACTAGATGATCTTCAATTTCTGAAGCTAAAGGTGTTCTTTCACCATATATTGGTGCTAAGTGACGTTTTTCCAAAAGTTCTTTCATTATTATGTCTGAGTTCTGATGGCTAAGACCCTTAACAGTCATAGCAAGGTCATCAAAGCTTCTTCCATGATATATTAGGGTTTTTATCCCATCCATACTGACCAAGGATGGATTGCTCACAAATTCCACATTTTTCATCTGGTACAAATCCTTGGCATACTCTTCTGGCAGTGCGGGTTGGGGTTCGGCCAACCGGCAGGCATCGTGGTTTCCAGGAGCAATTATGATTTTAACATCAGTCAAATCTCCCAGCAGCCGGGCGGCCTCTTCGTACTGCTGATAGATATCTTTGATATTCAGTTCTTTATCCTGACCAGGGTAAACTCCAATTCCATCCACAATATCTCCGGCAATTACTAGGTACTTTACATTATTTGCTATTTCGCGTTGGGATTCATCTCCGTAGTCCCCATTCATCCACTTTATAAACCGTTGAAATGCCTTTTCCAGGAATGTTGAGCTACCTATATGGGTATCGGAAAGAAATACAGCAGAAAAGTCCATTTTTTTCTCATCTATTCTGGGTACTCCCGGATTTATAATCTGACTGGCCATGAGTATATTTCCTTTTCTACTACCGATAACTCCCATAACCTGGTCTTTAACGATACGTTCTGCATCTTCATAGAGTTGATGGTTATCATTATGGACCAAAAGGGATATGGTGCCGGTTTCATCTTCGATTTCCATGAATTTGTGGTTTTTCTTGGTGTAACGGATGTCATTGACCATTCCCACTACTTCCACAACATCTTCACTTCTCTGGGCATTTTTAATGGGCTGGACATTTTGCAACTCATGTTTCCGGGTAAGCATTTGCCAGAGTTTATGATAGCGGTTCGCAAAGTAGGATGAAAAGTCTTTAATCTCCCCGTTAGTGTAGGACTTCTTACTGGCATCCTGGATAATTTGAAAGTCAAACTCCTGGGGAAGAAGCTTGCTCTGTCGGATGGGTTCAATTGAACTTTCCTTCTCTTCGAGAAATTCATCCACCATTTCTTCGGTTAAAAGGAATATGGAGTCCCCATTATTAACTAAATCATTAATAAGAGACTCTGCCAGTTCATTACTATTATTATGGTCATTTAGTTTACGATAAGCCGCATCATCCAACAGGATTTCGGCATCAGCAAATTTAAGTATCAGATCGCTTGTCATGAGTTAACCTAAAAAGGGAATATTGAGTTAGATTTGATTTGGAGATGAGAAGATATACATTTTTTGGAGATCTGGGCTTGCACTGATACCCAATAGCATCGGGTTTAAGAACAGCTAAAATCATTGTCCGAGGAATGCACCTCTTTATATAAAAGGAATGAATAATAAAACTATTTGAAGATATTTTATTAGGTGATCCTATTGTCCCCGCTAGTTAAAGCTTTACTCTTCCTTGGATTCTTTTTCCTGTTTTTTGAAGCAGGGCTTTTCAGTTCATACACCATAGTAACCGGTAATGCACCAGACATAGATAAACTCATTGGAATGCAAATTGACGCCATTTCATCTATCTTTAATTTTGGTGAAAATCCTCTGAACAATAAACAAGCCTTGGATATTTTGAATAAAGAAGAGGTAGGTGAAGCTCTTAAATCCAAGGCAGGGATGGATGGTATTAATATGGACACCTTGGTAGCCTATAACATACAGAGTAATGAAAATAACACTATTCTGGTTAACATAACCGCCATGCTTTACAAGGATGTCCAGACCGGTGGAGGTTCAGGAAACAAAAGCGGAGGACAAATTGTGATTTCTCCCCAGGAAACCTACAGTATAACTGCTACAGGTATTGCCACCGAGAAAACCAGTGGAATAACCATTGATGTAAACAGCATCCAGATAACCAGCACTAGAAAGCTCTACAATAACAACGGAACCAGTTAAGCCCATAAATATGGATTTTCATTAATTCATCATACATCATATTAAAAGTGAGATTACATCATGATATCAGTGGTTGGAATCGGTCCTCGCCGTGAGGACATGACTATAAGGGCTCTTAAGGTTATTCAAGACGCTGATGTGGTCATTGGCTATGGTGGATATCTTAAGCAGATCAAGGATCTGACCGAAGGTAAAGAAGTTATTGCTCGGGGCATGGGACAGGAAGTTGAACGTGTGGAACTGGCTATTTCGATATCCCGTCAAGGAAGAAAGGTTGCTCTGGTAAGTAGTGGTGATCCTGGTGTTTATGGTATGGCCAATGTGCTCTATCAGGTTCTGGGCAAATACGAGGATGTGGAGGTAGAGGTGGTACCGGGTGTTACTGCTGCAACTTACACCGCTGCGCTGTTAGGTGCTCCCTTACATGATTTTGCAGTTATAAGCTTAAGTGACATTTTAACTCCCATTGATGAGATAAAAAGAAAGGTTCAAAAGGCTGCTGAGGCAGATTTAGTAATTGTTTTCTACAATCCTCGTGGGAAACGCAGAACAACTCCTCTGGAAGAAGCGTATAAGATTTTAATCGATTTCCGGGGGGCCGAGACGCCAGTGGGAATGGTGAAAACCAGAGAGAATGGCCCGGAAGTCACAGTAACCACACTAGAAGAGCTTTCTTTGGAGGGTGTGGATATGTCCACCACCATCCTGGTTGGAAATACCTTCACCTATGTTCAGGAGGGTAAAATGGTTACTCCTCGAGGCTATCTCTTACCCCAGCCCCTCCATCCCTTGGCATCCGATTTTTATGAAAAATATTTGGCTGGAGAAGGAGTAGAAGGATCCAACCTTTCCTGTGAATACTATCCCTGCCACCAACACCCCCAGAACTGCACCTTCTGTTACTGTCCCTTTTACCCCTGCGGTGACTCCAGTACTGGTGGCCATTGGATAAAAGAAAAGCAAGTTTGGAGTTGTGAAGGATGTCAGTGGATACACCAGGACAATGCGGTGCAGTGCATACAGGGCAAGTTAGGTCAATTGTTGCAGAACATCGATGACCTGGAGAATCGCAAAAAAGAGCTACTTAAATTAAGACGGGAATGCGTATTCACCACCAAATAATAATGGGGAATTTGAAGGAGAAGGTAGTAACAAAGATGCTGTTTTGCGAACCCAGAAAATTTCAGGAATTTGTTTTTTAAGAAATCAATTTTTTATGTCAATTTTTACCAAAAAAACAAATTCTTCTTTAGCTAAAAAAATCTATTCTCAAAAATCTAATTCAATTATTCCCTCGAAGACCATGGTGGCATCACCTTCCATAAAGGCTCCTAAATTACCATCCACCTGGTAGACACTGATCTTCAGGTCACCGCCAGGAAGATGTACCAGGACTTCACTGTCCAGTTGTCCTAGCCGGTAGCCGGAAATGGCCACCGAAGTTGCACCGGTACCACAGGCCAGGGTGTAACCAGCTCCCCTTTCCCAGGTTATAATTTCTACTTCATTCGGACTTATAATACGCACGAAATGCACATTCACACGTTCCGGGAATGCCTCATGGTTTTCCAGAAGTGGTCCTATTTCATCCAGAGACACATCATCCAAATCATCGGTGAATATCACAGCATGAGGATTACCCACATTAACCGCGGTTAGAGAAAATATTTTTTTATCTACATCCAGTTTATCATCCAGAAATTCCTTTTTATCGGTGATCATTGGGATATCATCGGCCAGGAAGCTGGATAGGCCCATATCCACCTTAGTGGATATGACTTCACCATCTTCTACTTGTAGTGATAGGGTTTTAATTCCACCCAATGTTTCCACCTTAAAGTTTTCCTGTTCCAGAATATGGTTCTCGTATATGAACTTGGCGAAACAACGGATTCCATTTCCACACATCTCTGCTTCACTACCATCAGCGTTGAATATGCGAAATTTGATCTCTGCCACATCAGATGGTGATACGAAGATCACTCCATCAGCCCCTATAGAAAAACCTCTCTTGCAGAGCTGTTCTACCACGGATGGCTTTTTATCCTCGGGGATTACAGTCTCTTCTGATTCGTTGATGACCACGTAATCGTTACCCAAGCCATGCATCTTTGAAAAAAGAATGATGTTTTTGGTGGTCATTTAAGTAGCCTCACCGGTAGATTTTGTTTGTATAAAAGGTCGGCAAAGGTTTCTCTTTCCCTTATAACATCCACTTCTTTATTTTTAACTAATACTTCGGCAGGCCGAGGCCGGCTATTGTACTGGCTGGCCATGGAAAATGCATAGGCACCGGCATTCATTATAGCCAGAACATCCCCTTCTTTAACTTCCGGCAACAACCGGTCCCTGGCGAACAGATCTCCAGATTCACAAATGTTACCAGCCACATCCAGATTTTCCTTAGGTACAGCATCAGGCTTATCTACCACCAGAATATGGTGATAACTGCCGTACATGGTGGGCCGAAGTAAGGTGTTGAAACCAGCATCTACTCCCACAAACTTTCTGTAACTGTTTTTAACAGTGTTAACTCGTGTTAATAGATATGAAGCATCACCTACCAAGTATCTGCCCGGTTCAATGCATAGTGTGGGATTATTCAATCCGTAATCGTAGATTTTATCCTTGAACAACCCAATAATTTCCCTGGCGAAGGTTTCAATCTCCAATAGAGGTTCATCTGGGGTGTAGGGAATTCCCAGACCACCACCAAAGTCGATGAATTCAAAGTTTACTCCGGTTTCACTATGAACCCGGCCTGCAACATCCATTAAGACTTCAACTGCCAGTTTAAATGGTTCAGGATCAAGTATTCCGCTACCAATATGGGTGTGGATACCCACCGGACGAAACCCTAAATCCAGTGCCATATTGTAAACCTCAACCGCTTCTTGTTCCATTATCCCGAATTTTGATAGTTCTCCTCCGGTAATACAATGGTCGTGGTGACCGGCTCCCACCATGGGATTTACCCGGAAAGATATTTTAAGTCCATCACTTCCAGGAAGCTCTGCTAATCTCTGCAGCTGGGAGATACTGTCCACATTAATTCTAACTCCAGAATTTAAAGCAAACTCCAATTCATGGGTGGTAACATTATTTCCAGTGTAGAGTATTCTTTCCGGTTCAAATCCAGCAAGAAGTGCCGTGTAAATTTCTCCGGTTGACACGGCGTCTATACCACTACCTTCTTCTTCTAAAATTCGCATAACTGCCAGGTTGGTGTTGGCCTTTGCAGCGTAGAATATCTGGAATTTTTTATACTCCTGGGAAAATGCCTGGTATACGCGTCGGTAGTTATCCCTCACCCTCAACTCATCCACTGCATATAAGGGTGTACCATATTCCTGGGCCAGATCCAGAGCATCTGCTCCGCCAATGGCCAAATGTCCTTTATCATTGGTTTGATAGTGCAGGTTCATGATAAATCCTCCAAATGAAGATAAATAATGTAGTAGATTTATCACTATTTTAATATAAAAAGATGGGGGTAACCGTGCTGAAATAAATATCCTATACTAAGGGAGTATAGGAGAATTTTTTAAAATAAACTTAGAAGGAGGGCATTAAAATAAAAAAATAGGGAAATTATAGCCTTAGTTAATCCGATATACGGGATAGAATCTCATCTAGAATGCTTATGACAGTGTCAATTTCTTCCTTAGTGATCACCAATGGGGGAACGAATCTTAACACCACATCGGCGGCACAATTTACCAGCACCCCTTTCTCACGCATCTCATTGACGATGCTAGCGCAGGGGATACTTAATTCCATTCCCAGCATCAACCCCAGGCCTCGCACATCTTCCACGATACCATGTTCTTCTTTCAACTGGTAGAGGCCGTCATGAAAATATTTACCTTTTTCTCTTGATTTTCGAAGCAGTCCTTCGTATTCAATGGTTTCTATAGAGGCTAATGCTGCAGCACACGCAAGTGGGCCCCCTCCAAAAGTAGCAGCGTGGTCTCCTGGTTGAAATGCACTCCCAACATCGTCACTGGCCAGCACCGCACCCATGGGGAATCCCCCCGCGATAGCTTTAGCTAGGGTGGTGATGTCTGGAGTCACCTTAAAGGTTTGGCTGGCGAACATCTCACCGGTACGTCCGAAACCGGTTTGAACTTCATCAAATATGAGAAGCACACCCTTCTCATGGCATAACTTTTTCAAACCTTCTAGATAACCATTAGGTGGTACTATAACTCCGCCTTCTCCCTGAACCGGTTCCACCATAACCGCAGCAGTGTCGGAAGTGATGGCCTCGGCTACAGCATTCACATCAGCGAAGGGCACATATTTAAATCCCGGTGTAAGAGGCCCGAATCCTTTCTGATACTTCTCCTGACCAGTGGCAGTGATGGTGGTAATGGTGCGTCCGTGAAAACTGTTTTTCATGGTTATTATCTCACCCTTTCCAGTATACTTACGGGCCAGCTTTATGGCACCTTCGTTGGCCTCAGCTCCACTATTACAGAAAAAAGCCTTGGCATGGGGTGAATTTTGAGCTAAACACCGTGCAAGTTTCACCTGCTCCTCAGTATAATAGAGATTAGAAGTGTGTATTAAATTCCGGACCTGGTTATTAATAGCTTCCACCAGGCGGGGATGAGCATGACCCAGGTTATTCACAGCAATACCGGCAACGCAGTCAATGTACGAACGACCTTCAACATCCCAGACTATGGCTCCTCTACCTTTTTTTAAGGCGATTGGTTGTCTTCCGTAGGTCTGCATCACGTATTCTTTATCCAGACCCATGATTTCACTAGTGTTCATTTCTTCACCTCAAATTAAATCTAATTCTCTATTCTTACTTTTAAACCCTGTCTTTATTAATATTTTAACCCGGGCATAAATACTCCTTTCTAAAATCAATTTAACTCGCCATGCTCAGGGAACCATTTAAATACTGGCGAAACCCATGGATGGCCATGGACCCTAAAGAACTGATCATCTACGCGGGAGTGGCTTTTTTACTGATAATGGGAATATACAGTGCCTTCACTGGACTCTTCTCCCAGGGATTAACTTGGGTTATAATAGCTATCTTCTTTTTAGCCATTTTCAAACAATTGGGAAAACCAATTAAAGGCTATAAACAACGTAAGATCATCATCATGGTCTGTGCGTTGGCTCTTTTTGGTCTAGGGCTATATACACTTCTACAGGGATTAATTTTATCTGGAGCATCCTGGTTGGTAGCAGGCGTTCTGGCTTTACTTATAACCTTCATGTTGAAGGGCCCCCAGGATTATAAAGAACTATAAGCATCATTATGCAATTCAAATCTATGATTATTAAACTATCTATTCTTAATTAGCCAATAATAACCCAGGTATCCTATCCTTAGCATCATAAGTATGCGCAGGAATCTTTATTACATCGGGACATAAATTTAAAATCGGTGAATATAATGAAAAAAGCAAGGATTGAAACTGATAAAGGAGATATAGAACTAACTCTTTTTGAGAAAGAAGCACCAAAAACCGTGGATAACTTTGAAAAACTAGCTAAATCAGGTTACTATGATGGTCTAACCTTTCACCGGGTTATCCCCAACTTCGTCATCCAGGGCGGTTGTCCCAAGGGTGATGGAACTGGTGGGCCCGGTTATACTATTAAATGTGAAATAAACCCACATAAACATGGTGCCGGGGCTTTATCCATGGCCCATGCCGGTAAAGACACTGGGGGCAGCCAGTTTTTCATCACCCACAGTCCACAACCCCACTTAGACGGTGTTCACACCGTATTTGGCAAAGTGGTGAAGGGTATGGATGTGGTTAATGCCATCAAAGCCGGCGATGTAATGCGTAAGGTCATCGTGTTCGATGAATAAATTGATCTTGGCAGTGTAACGTTCGAGTAAAAATATTTTCTTTTTTTATATAGTTTTCTAATTTATGGTTCTTCTTTCTAAAATAAGACATCATTCAAATATATAGTAATTTAAAGCAATTTTTTAAGAACCAAGGCGTATATCTCTGCTACCTGCGCTGCAATCAGTAACTGTGACTCATTGTAATCCTCTTCCGAGTTACCCAGAACTATCTGGCCCAGCACTTCCTTCCCTTCTAAAACTGGAACCGATAGGAATCGAGCCACCGGCTCATGTCGTGGTGGCAGACCATGGGCCGCCGGGTGATGGGCCGTATCATTAGTGTAAATGGGCTGGCCAGTGTCCAGGGAATAACCCAGAAGACCACCATAACTTCCATCCTTCAATACTTTAAATCTGGCTTCTCCCATTTCTTCATACATTTGACAGGAGTCTGTTAAATGTGAAAAACTAATTCCCACACTGTCACCATTTTGTGGGTCCACGTAGGCCATGTAACCATGGGGGCTGCAGGTTAACTGGGTAACCACCTCCAGGAACAGATCTGAAACTTCCTTTAATGAGGAATCAGGACTTAAATCTTTAACCCGACTTTTTAAGTAATCCAGTTTCTCCTGAACCTCAATTTCTACATGTTTTTCTTTTTGAATCCTTCCTTTCATGTCTGGATCGTCCCGGTTATTATTTAATTTCTTTTAGGGTGGATTGATAATTAATGTTTATTCACTGGAACCGATTAGCTTCGATGAAGATCAGTTCCTTCGAGCCGATGCTCAGGCGATCGCCGGTCTTGACGGTATGGAAATTCCAGTTCTGGTGGTAGTGGCCCTTCAGCGATTTGACGGCATTGGCGGTACAGTAGACGGGCGTGTCCGGGATGAGTTTCATCAGTTCCGGCAGGGCGCCGCTGTGGTCGCTCTCGGCATGGTTGGCGATGACGTAGTCGATCTTTTGCAGGTCGATTTCCTTTTTCAGGTTCTCGACGAATTCCGCGGCAAACGGTTTCCAGACGGTATCGATCAGCACCGT
>DAHVOW010000036.1 GCA_027318585.1 Methanobacteriaceae archaeon
ATCCCTCCACGGGGATTCCCTGGTAATGGTCCTGGAAGTAACGGTCATCCCTGGATATCAGCACAGGCACCCGGGCCGTGACCGAGGGGTCCAGTTCCTCGGGCTTCAATCCCCACTGCTTCTTAGTGTAATTTAAAAACACCTTCTGGTACACATAGTCTGCCAGTAACTTAAGATCCTCATCATCACAATCTTTCAACTCCAGGATGGGGACCTGCACCTCCTGACCGTAGTTCTCCACCAGTTTCTCCTCCATCTTCTGAGCCATATCCTGAGAAAAAGACGAATACAGGCTGGTCAGGTTGAAGGGGATGGGGATCTTCTTCTCATCCACGTAACCCAGAACCCGGTGCTGGTAAGGACGCCACTCGGTGAACTGGGACAGATAATTCCACACCTCCTTGATCTGGGTGTGGAAGATATGCGGTCCGTACTTGTGCACCAGTAACCCGGCCTCATCGTAGTAGTCATAGCAGTTACCCCCTATTTGTTCCCTTTTCTCGATAACAAGGACCTTATCTTCCAGGACGTTGGCAATTCGCTCCGCCAAGACACATCCAGCGAGTCCAGCACCAATTATGATGTAATCATACATCATCAATCACCTGATATTCTGATAGCCACTTGCTCGTCATAACGACAATAACCAATGTATTCGAATTTCATGTGGTTTAATTCTATGAATTCCATGAATGCTTTGAATTCTCCATTTTTCCATCCAGGATAGTTAAAAAATTCATCAAAAACAATTACTGTGCCCTTTTCTATTTTTTCATTTAAAAATTTGAATATAGTTTTGGTGGAAGAGTAGAGGTCGCAGTCTATATGTATAAAAGAACATTTTTCAGAATGTTTTGATACAAATTCCGGTAGAGTGTCCTCAAACCATCCTTTGACCAGTTCCACATTTTCTTTAACCGCGGGTAATTCTTCTAGTTAGAAAACACCCTTATGAAAGCCGTTTCTCCAATCTTCTGGCAGTCCCTCGAAGGAGTCAAAGCCATAAATGATCTTTTCTTCCAGGTGGGATGCTATGTAATTTAAGGTATCTCCTTTATAGACTCCAAATTCGATAAACAATCCTTCCTGGTCTGAAAGATCTACAGAATATTTAAGAAGACTCATTTTATCCTGGAATGATCTAGTTTTTAACAAATACTTTTCAACAAATATAGCTGTTTCTTTCAAGGCCCTACGTTGCAGTTCTAGTTCTATATTTCTGGCATCGTATGTATTACTAACGTTGATTAATCCCAGTAATTTATCTATTATCTTATTTAACATGTTTTAATCTCGTTGACTTTGTTTTTATAGAGTTTCCAGAAAGATAGCGTTATCACTATTTCTACGATTAAAAATGACAATGCAGTGCCTATATCTTTCATGTAATACACCATGGGTATTAGCATTAATGGATAACATAATCCTATGGTTATTTGCACTCGAGAGACCAGATTAGAGTGTCCAAATGCAAATAAGAATAGAACTCCAAAGACATTACTCAAACCAATAATGAATGGTAAAAATGACATTATCTGCAGTAAGGGGATTGAATATAGGTATTGATTTCCCGTTAGTATGATGAGGATGGGGCCCGCACCCAATAACAATAAGAGTGAAATTATGAATGTGAATGTGGCCATAAAAATAGCCACTTTCTTTATAAATTCAGTTGCTTCTTTTTTAGATTTCATTGCAAGCGAACTTATATAAGGGTATATTGCTTGTGAAATGGGATTCATAAGTCCAATAACCATCCTGACAATCTTTTCGGCTACAGAATAGTACCCTACAATGGTGGGGCTCGCAAAAAAGCCTAAAATAAAGGTGTTGGTGATGGTGTAGAGACTGCTGGCTACCGTAGATATGAAGATATGCCAGCCCTCCTCCAGCTGGTGCTGGATATCTGCCCGGGATGGTCTTTTGAAACTGACCCCGAATTGTCTTTTAACCAGTCTCAGGGAATATATTCCGATGATGATGGTGCCCAGGGCACTTATTAGTGGCACGTAGAGGTAATCACTACTACCCCGTATGAAGATGAATATGGCGGCGGTGTAGATGAGGCTGATACCGATGTTGAGGATGCTGATGTAGCGCATCTTCTCCATGCCCTGGAAGAACCAGGTGGGCAAGAGCAGGTTACCCACCACCAATAAAAATGAGAAGTAGTACAAGAGCCAGTCGGTGCGGAACTTGTCAAAGCTGAACACCATGACCGTCATCACCAGGAAGCTGAACACCATTAGTAGGGCTTTGGTGGTCAGCACCGAACTGTAGATCCGGCTGACCTTCTCCTCATCCTCCCGGTGGATGGAGATCTCCCGGGTGGCGGACATATTAAATCCATAATCAGTCAGGATCTGGAAGTAGCCAATGAAGGCCAGGGCGAAGGCCACCAACCCGTATTTGTCAGGTCCCAGGACCCGAGTCAAGTAGGGGAAGGTGATGAGCGGTAATATATAGTTCAGGCCCTGCAAACTGAACAGGGATAATATATTATCCAGGATCCTCCGGTAGTCCTTATTTTCTAGGATTTGACCAATCCGGGATGGTAATGGCAACTTCATATTAATAAAAAAGTATCTGAGGGATTGGCCTTATAATTTTCTATACTTAACAGCAAAGAAGGTAAATTTCTAATCCCGGTAGGCTGATCCCCTCTTCTTTATATTGTCCAGGATCACCCGGTGCTCCTGTATATGTAGGCCTTCTTCCACACACTCCCGGCGAAGTAACTCCATGATCTGGCTGGTGGGTATCTCCAGGGGACACTCCCGGGTGCAGTTACCGCAGAGGGTGCATTTGAAAAGGCCGGAATCCGTGCAGGTCGCCTCATCCTCTATGTAGCGGCTCATAACCACCCCACGGCCACCCAGGTGCCGGCGGTAGCCGAACTCCGGGCCAGTGACACTGTAGACTGGACAGTTAACGATGCAGCTCCCGCAGCCAATACACCACAGACTCTCCGCACCCTCCTGGAGCAGCTCCCGGCGGCCGTTGTCCAAAAAGACCACAACCACTCTCCTTGCGCCATACATGTCTTTTAAGAGTTCTTGTTCGATGTCCGCGGTCTTGGAGGGTGATGAAACCACGTTCATGTAGGCCGGGGTCTTCTTGCCAGTGGCATATATGGTCTCCAATTTCACCACCGACACCGCATCCTCCAGGGTGCTGACCACCTTATCGATACCCACCAGGATGATGTGCACATCCAGAAGGCTGATCATGCTGATGTTGCCTTCGTTGTGCACCATCAAAAGAGCCCCGTCACTTGCAGCCACCGAGTTAGCCCCGGTGATTCCCACCCGGATATTAGGTAATTCCATGAGGATATCCTCCTTCACCGCCTCCAGGATGCTCCGGGGCTCACAGTCCACCTCTTTGTCCAAGTAGTCCGAGACGATCCGGCTGATCATCTCCAGGTCCAGGTGGGCGGCGGGGCCGATGGGGTGTGAGGGCCGGCTTTCACGGTGCATCTGCACGATCCGGTCCCCCAGGTCCGTCTCCAGGACCTCCACTCCCTCCTCCTCCAGGTGCTCCGAGAGGAGGATCTCCCCGGCGGTGTTGGACTTGGACTTGGCCACCAGTACCTCACCTTCCAGCTGGTCCAGAATAGCCCCCCGGGCTTCTTCTCCGTTACCAGCCATGATTACCTCCACCCCGTTCTCCTCCAGGTTACGGGCCGCCTCCTCCAGGAGCTCCTCCAGGTGATCCATGCTGTACGCCCGGATCCCCTGCACCCTCTCCTTAAGCTTCAGGGTCTCGTGGTCCTTTAATAACTTCCTCCTTCTCTGGTCCAGGACCTGGAAGGAGCGGTTCATCACCGAGATGTGGGATTTTTTCATGAATCCCCCTCCTTTTGGGAGATTTTCATGATTCATCCCTCCTTAATAGGAATTCAGTAAGATCCAGGACCCGTATCTTACCCACCGAATCCAGGTTCAACACACAGAAGGGACAGCAGGTAACTAGAACATCTGCTCCGGTTCTTATAGCATCATCCGCCCGATGCTCGGCCATACTCTCTGATAACTCGGGGTAGGCAGATTTAACCCCCCCACCGGAGCCGCAGCACCTAGATTCCTCTCGGTTCTTATCCATCTCCACCAAGTCCCCCTTCATCTCCAGGACCCGGCGGGGGGCGTCGTACTCCCTGAGGTGCCGGCCCAGGTGGCAGGGGTCATGGTAGGTCACCTTAACCTCCTCCTTCTTAAGCTGGAGCTTAACCTCAGATATTAACTCCTCTAAGAGTTGAGAGATATGCACCACATCCACCTCTCCCACCATCTGGGGGTAATCCTCCCTGAAGGTGCGGTAGCAGCCAGCGCAGCTCACCACCACCCTCTCCCCTTTCAGTTTATCATAAGTCTTCGCCATGGATTCCTGGGCATCCCGGGTGAATCCAGTACGTAGTAAAACGGAGCCGCAGCACTCTTCATCATCCAGTACCGTGTATTCCACATCGGCCTGGTCCAGTAACTTCTGGGTTGATTTTGATATATTTTTTAGCTTTTTTCGGGCGGTGCAGCCCTGGAAGTAGATCATGGTTTTATTTCCTAAATTAATTGGTCTTTCCATTTTGGATCAGGATACTATTAAACTGTTGGGCTGATTTTTTCCAGCTAGTATTATTCCTTTCCAACTTTTCCTGAGATTTTTCCAGGATCAGATTTAGATCCTCCTGATGATGGAGGTAGTGGTTAATCTTGTTGTAAAGGTCCTTAATATCTGACTCTACAAAGATCATCTCCTGTTCGGAAAAGAAAGTAGGAGCACTTCCATCCCGATAATCAATCACTGGAAGTCCGGAGGCGATCATTTCATAATTAACCAGGGAAATATTAGTTAAAGAAGCCACAACTCCTAAATGGGACTTTTTATACAACTCCCTGAGTTTGTGGGGGACTAGTTTACCTAAATTAGTGGTGTTGGGAATATTAACCAGCTTACTAGCCCCAAATAGGTTTACCTGAACCTGATATCCAGAATTCTTGAATTTCCGCTGCATATATTTAATCTGTTCGGCCAGAAGGAAAGGTGCTCTTTTACGATCAGTTTTAAAGTAAACTGTTATCACTACTTTATCTTTTATCTCCAATTTTCTCCGGTTCATTTGGTAATAATCAAGTTCCACAGGGAAATCCACCCAGTCCACCTTAGAGTTTACAGCATCCTCAATCCGTTGCTTATTCCAATGACCCAGACTAACCATATGAAATCCAAACTGGTAGGTATTCAGTGCCAAGTAGTATAGATCACCATGGGGATAGAAATCCGGTTCAAAATCCTGGATAAAATACATTTTATAGTCAAAGTTATCTTGGTGAGCCAGAAGATGATAAACTGATGTCCAGATAGTGGCAATTCCAATATCATAACTATTATTAAGGGCCTTACTTTCCAAACAAGTCCCCTTATATCCTGGTAGATTAATACTGGCGTTAAGTTCCATCTGTTCTTTGGAAGAGTCATCGTAGGTAATGTAGTAGATTTGGTGTCCCATTTCAGACAGGTAAGTTCCCAGTCTTAGTATGGAGGTATGACCACCACTGTAGAGGAGGATTCCATTGACAATAAAGGCTATGGTGTATGAATCCTTTTTGCCTAGTTTTTGTGATTTACAGTAGAGTCTGTCTATCTGGGAAATGATTGACCAGTCTTTAGGAGCATCTAATTCTAGTCTAAACTGAATCACGTCAAGAATATTCCTTATAGAATCTTTATTCATACTCTCACCACCGGTGGATTGAATAAGATGGCGGATAATGAGGCTGAGGTGTTGATGAGAATAAACCTGATTCTATGATCCTTCCTTTTTTTTAGGATTTCAAAGTTAATGTAGATAAGGTTAAAAAAAATTCCAGCAATAAAGCTCAGAATTCCATCCTTCCTTTTAATATAAAGGTTGTTTCTTATTCCCAGACGATACTTCCATGCATCTATTGACTTAGCAGAAAATATGTCACTATGATAATTACTGGGGGTCTGATGATACACCGCACTGTCTTTAACATAAAAACCCATATAACCACTTCTAGTCATCCGATCCGTGTATTCGGTATCGTCTCCCCATAAAAAAAATTCCTTGAATGGCAATCCAACCGCCTTAACCGTGTCAGCACTTAATAAAAGAGATACAAAGGAGGCGATTTTTACAATTAAAACACCTTCATCATCCTGATCATTAAAAGGAATACCATTTATGAATGGTGAGATAAGAGGAAGGTTCATAAGATGTATTTCATCCTTCCAGAGTACTTTACTGCACAAAAAACCGACAGAGTATTCTGATTTTAAATGTTGGTATTTTTTTAGTAGTATTTTTAAGGAGTCTGCTCTCGCTAAAGTGTCGTCATCCATTAACCATAGCAAGTCATAACCGATTTGGTATGCTCTTTTCACTCCTTCATGAAATCCACCAGCACCGCCAGTATTATAAGGATTTCGGGTGTAATGAATCAGCAATGACTCCTTTTGAGAGGTTGTATCCCAGGGTTCTTCATGATTAGGTGGAGGAATCTCAGTTAGATAACCTTTTTTTCTCAATAATTCCGGGGTTTTATCAGTGGAAGCGTTATCAAAGATGTATATTGCGTTGAGATTATTTGGACCTTCAAGTGCTTCAAGACACTCTATCAGTAAATCTTTGCGATTATAAGTTACAACCACTGCGCAGATCGTCTCCTTATTTTCCATAAGCAGTTTTTCTCCTCAATTAATTCATGGCCATTATCGGTTATTTTCTGGGCAAAACGATGTAAGGGACTTTTTTATATGGGGGCCATTCCTGACCTAATGTGTTATTTTTAGTTAAATCATGGTTACAATCATATCTATCTCCTGAAAGATATATAACCTCTGAAATGTTAAGTATTGATTAAAAAACAAATGTTATATAATTTAGAATCGGTCCATCAAATTTAAGTACATTATATCCCCTGTTATGAAAGAAAAAACCTATCCTTTGGTGACCATTATCCTTCTGAATTGGAATGGATGGAAAAACACCATTGAATGTCTGGAATCATTGTATCAAATGGATTATCCTAATTACACAGTAATCATGGTTGACAACGCTTCCCAAGATCAATCGGTAGCTCGCTTGAAAAGTTATTGTCAAGGGAATTTAGAAGTTGAAAACCAGTCCTTTAAATATTCCCATAAAGAAAGGTCCATTGAACTATTAGAATATGAATACAGTTGCCAAGAATTCATACCATTACAAAAAGACCGAATATCAACGGACTTTCCATCCCCTCAACCTATGGTTCTAATCAGGAATGATAAGAATTACGGTTTCACCAAGGGCAATAATATCGCCATGAAATATGCCCTTCGATACCAGAATCCATCCCATATTTTGCTCTTAAACAATGATACTGTGGTCAGTCCAAATCTCCTATCTAAAATGATAGATCTAAGCAGAAAAAATGAGAAAATCGGATTTATAGGGCCAAAAATTTACCATTACCCGGATGAGGGGTTTGATGAAAAGGTTATACAGTACGCCGGGGGAAAGCAGGACCTGTGGCGATTTGAACCCCAACCCATTGGTTATGGTGAACCGGATCAGGGACAGTACGATCACAACCAGAGAGTGGACTTCATATCCGGGGCCTGTATCCTGGCCCGCGCCACCATGATCAGGGAGATTGGCCTCCTGGATGAGGAGTTTTTCAGCTACCGGGAAGAGAATGACTGGTGTATGAGGGGATACCAGCATGGTTGGTTTACTTGTTACAGTTACCAGGCCGTGGTCTGGCATAAAGGCCAGGGATCCACCCGCAACCAGCAACCCACCATCCTGTATTACATGACCCGTAACCGGTTCCTGTTCATGAAAAAACACGCTACTAAAATTCAAATTACTATATTTCTCTTAATATTCTTCTTATTCGATTCCTGGTACCGCACCGCTGCTTCCCTGTTTTATCACCGGCAAACCAGGCTGGTGTTCTGCTTCTGGAAGGCCATTAAGGATGGTTTGAAAATATTAAGCCAATGATTATTCGATTTTTCAGGTAGTTTAAACCTTTCCACGAGAATAGACTTTTCTGAACAATTACCGGGAGAATAAATAATTTCCTGTTCCAATTCAACTCTGTTCCAGTAGTTTGTACAGCTTAAGGGTCTTCTCCGCTGATTCCTCCCAGCTGAACATCCGGGCCCGCTCCAATCCCCTTTTTACGAGCTTCTCCCGCAGTTTCTGGTAGGTCAGGACCTCGTATAGTTTGGTGACCAGTTCATCCACTCCCTGGGGGTTGAACATCAAACCCGCATCCCCCACCACTTCGGGTAGACTGCTAGTATTGGAGGTAATGACTGGAGTGCCGCAGGCCATGGCCTCCAAAGGCGGCAGTCCAAACCCGGCGTATAAACAGGGATAGACCAGGACCTCGGCAGTCCGGTAAAATCCAGGCAGATACTTCTCGGCCACGTAGCCCTGAAATATAACATCCCTCTCCAGTTCCAGGTCCTTTACCTTTTTTAGGAGAATTTCCCGGGCCCCGTAGCTCTGGGCTTCACCAATTTTCAGTAACTTAACCCCGGGGATCAGGTTCTTCAACTTGGCCAGGGCCTCCAGTAACACCCTCAGATTCATCCGGGGTGTTTCACTCCCCACGTAGAGCAGGTAACGGTCACTTTCAACTCCTCCCCAGCGGGCCCGGTCCAGGGGCTCCGCCTGGGGGTGGAAGTGGTCCGGGTCCACGGCATCCGGGATGACCTGGATATCCTCCTCCGGATAATTTAGGTGACTGGTGATCTCCTCTTTACTGAATTGGGAGACGGTTATGATCTTACCGGCCCTTGTCATACCCTCCAGGTTACTCCTCCACCGCCGGCTGCGTTCCTGGTCGTAAACCCAGGGTATGAGGTCGTGGCAGTTGATGATGGTCTTCTCCGGGGGGATGTGGTGGACAAGATATCCCAGCTCCTGGGAGGTCAGGTGCTTGATGTTATCCTTTTTAATATTCCCCTTAACCCGGCGCTGGTAGCGGTAGCCGTCCAGGTCCTGCAGGGTGCTTCTAACCAGGCTGGCCATCTTCAGGGTGAAGGAGTTCGGTGCCTGAACTCCGCCTCCTCTATCTGGAGCTGAAACTATTCCTCCTCCACCATACATTGCCAAAATTCTCTCTTCTCCTCCATCTATAGTGGAAACTCTATCCGGTGCCGGGGCGAACCTCCGCCACAGGGGCTGGTAGTCGATGCGGTTAAACTGCACCCCGGTGATCCTTTTATTTATCTCCTGCTCGTAGCGGGCCACTCCGTGCAGATGTTCCACCCGTTCCCCGCAGATGTAGTCCACTTCCACTTACTCACCCTCCAGGAGTTCCTGATAGACCTTCTCGGTCCTCTGGGCGATCTTGGCCCAGCTATAATCCTCGGCCATAATTTCACCGGCACGGCCCATCCTCTCCCTTTCTGTAGGGTTATCCACCAGGTAGTGCAGGGCCCGTGCCAGTTCATCCACTGCTTCGGGTTCAAAAAGAATACCATTCTCACCCTCCTGGACCAGGTCGGGAATGCCTCCCAGACGACTGGCCACGATGGGCAGGCCACTGGCCATAGCCTCCAGGTTAACAATCCCAAAGGCCTCGGCTCTAGTTACAGATGGCAGGCAGAAGATATCGGCGGCCTGGTAGTAGATGGCCTTATTCTGGTCATCCACATATCCCGTGAAGACCACCTTATCCTCCAACTCCAAATCCTGGGTCAGACTCTTTAAACTATCTTTCAACGGTCCTCGGCCAGCATAAAGGAGCATAATCTCGTCATGATCCTGGTGAACTTCAGAAAAAGCTTTTAAAAGTATCTCCGGCCCCTTATAGGGTACCAGGTTCCCGAAAAAGAGTATGATCACCTTATCCAGGGGTAGGCCCAGTCGTTCCCGGCACTCCTCTTTAGTGAGTTTGGTCCGGAATTCTTCCAGATTTACTCCGTTGGGTATGACTCGTATCTTCTCCTGGTAACCTTCCAGATGGTGGGATTCCGTAACATAGGACTTGGAGGTGGTTATTATGATCTCTGCCTCCTCCAGAACCCGGGGCAAGAGGTAACGGTTGTAGAAGGTCTGCAGCTGGTTGCGCAGCCTGCTGCCACTGGTCTCCGAGGCATCGGCATGGTAGGTCAAAACCAGGGGCACACCC
This sequence comes from Methanobacteriaceae archaeon, assembly GCA_027318585.1. GTDB lineage: Archaea > Methanobacteriota > Methanobacteria > Methanobacteriales > Methanobacteriaceae > Methanobacterium. The sequence continues at coordinate 10,152 of DAHVOW010000036.1, forward strand.
CTCTTCTGGGCATACCCGAGGGCCGAGTAGTCGGCGTAGGGCATGTTATAGTGGGCGTGGGCCAGGTCCACCTCCACCTTCTGGGGCTTCCGGATGAGTCCCCAGCTGAAGTTGGCACTGGCCACCCGGAACTGGGTGGCGTAGCGGTGGATGTTCACTTTATCCACCTCCAACACGCTCCTACCATCCCGGGCGGTGGTGAACACCTCCACCTGGTGGCCCCGCCTTTGCATCTCCTGGGCCAGGTGATAAGCAGCTATTTCGGTGCCGCCGTGGGCATACTCATCGGCATAACCCGGCTGGTCCACCCGTTCCGGGTAGAGGTAGTGGCTTACGAAGTAACCGATCTTCATATTCGACCTTTAAAAAAATAGTTCCTAATACTCATCTTCCTCTTCCTCGCCACTTTCCCCCTGCTGGAGGGCTAATTCCCGGATGAGGTAGTTCATCTGTTCCTCCAGGTTCTCCATCATGTTGAACATCCTGAACAGGAGATAGTAGCAGCCGATAAGGCCCAGTATGAGTATGACATCCAGTCCCCGGCCGATACCAGTGGCCAGGGCCAGCTGGGAGGTGGCGTTGGGGAAGAGGGACACCAGGATGATGATGATCCACACCCCACTCCACAGGGCCAGCATCCCCAGGGCTAGTTTACCCTTCCGGAACCGGGACAGGGTGAAGAGGAAGGCCACCACCCCGAAGATGATTCCCAGATATTGATACAAGTGAAACTCCATTTACATACCACCTATTTACTTATTTGAACACATCTCTTATTAGTTTAATGAGTATTTTCAGGCCAATCTTGGTATCGGTCCCCTTGGACAGGGAGTAGTCGGTGAAGATGGTGGTTATGGGCACTTCCTCCAGGCGGAGGTCATGGCGGAACACTTCTCCCACCATCTCCGAGCAGATGCCATAGCCACTGGAGTGCAGCTCCATCAATCGGGTGGTCTGGGGTGTGAAGGCCCGGAACCCGGATTGTGAGTCCCTCACCTGGTGGCCGTAGAAGGTGAGGGTGATGATGTTCATC
>DAHVOW010000037.1 GCA_027318585.1 Methanobacteriaceae archaeon
TGGCATCCGGCCTGATGGCGGATCAGATCGGGCGCAGGACCATGCTCGCGATCTGCGCCGGCCTGATCGCGCTCTTCGCGCTCGGCAGCATCCTGGCGCCCCTCCTGTTCGGCGACAGCATGGCGGGACAGACGGTCTACGTGGTGGTGGGCACTATCATCACCACCTACATCCTCTCCCGGGACCGGGTGCAGGAGCTGGTGAACCTCCTGATCCGGACGGTTACCAACTTCATCATGAAGAAGGATGGGAAAAAACAGTACGAGTTGTAATATGAGTCCTAAAGTATCGGTCATCGTCCCGGCCTACAATATGGAACCCTATCTCCGGGATACCCTGGATTCACTGGTAGCACAGTCCCTGGAGGAAGTGGAGGTCATCATGGTCAATGACGGCTCCACCGATGGCACCCAGAATATCATGGAGGAGTACCAAACCCACCATCCCCACTTTAGATTAATTACACAAACTAACAAAGGCACCTCAGCAGCGAAAAACAGAGGAATAACTGAAGCCCAGGGTGAGTATCTGGCCTTCCTGGATGGGGATGACCTGATCACCCCACTATCCCTGGAGAAGATGTGCACCCGGGCCCAGAAGATGAAGGCAGACCTGGTGGTGGGCCGCACCAGGACCTTCAGCCGCTTCGGTAAGAGCTACCTCCAGGACACGGTGAAGCTCTCCCGGAGGGAAGTTATAGAACCCTTTGATTTGAACCTGGTATGGTCCTTCTCCCAGTCCAACAAACTCTTCTCCCGGGAGAAGGTACAGGAGATGGATTTAAGGTTCCCGGATAAAAAGTACGCGGAGGATGGTATATTCGTCCTGGACTTCGCCCACCATGCTGCTAGGATCACTGGCTGCCCGGAAGACGTTCTACTATATCGGAGGAGGGTGCTGGGAATTGACTACTCCGCCACCCAGACCATCACCCGGGAAATGATGGAAGAGTACCGGGAGGCCTACCAGGAGATCCTGCAATTATCCCAACGGAACTACCAGGAAAGGTACGGTTTTTTAGATACTACGGGCCAGGATTATCTGGAAGAAATCCGTTACAAGGAGTGCAAACTCTTCCTGGACCAGTTCTACCGTCACTTCTGGAGGATAGAGACCCCTGATCTTAAATACCTTAAAGAAGTGTTCCTGAACCTAAAGGGAGAGTTATCCCCGGCATCATGGGAAAGACTCTTTCAGGACTGTCCGGACCTCCCCCTCGATGATCTGGTGGATGATAAAGAATATATGGCCCAGAATCCTTTCCTATCCCTGGCCATCCATCCCCACTGCACAGCGGAGGAGCTGGATTTGATGCTGGACTCGGTGTACGCCCAGGACAATCCCTCCTTCGAGGTACTGTCCTTTGAGGTTCCAAAAAAGCACCCGGAGAAGACTAACTTCCGGCTCCTGGAAGATTGTGAGGAATGGAAAGAACAGGCCATAAAAGAAGCAAAGGGGGAGTATTTGTGGTTCCTGGATGATCTGCTAATCCTGGGACCCGGAGCCATCAGAAACTTCACCCAGTACAGCCATAATGGTGAGATGGATATGGTGGCCGCACCCCTCAGCCAGTTAGATAAAGAGAATGGTTATCCCTCCCAGGAACTGGTCTATTTACACCGGAATACCTTGCAAGCCAACCACCATTCCCCTTTAAACCTCATGGACCTCTATCTTTCCAATAAGATCATAAAAAGGAAGTTTCTACTGGAAAAGAGGTTCCAATTCAGCGGGGACACCCCCCGGGATATCCAGCGGCTCTACCAGGAGACCAGATTCTGGAAGGTGCACCAAAAGAACCTCTTCAGCTTCAAGGACGAATCGGAACTCTTAGAATCATTACAGAACACTGCCCAGACCCTTAAAGCTAAGATTAACCTGATATTATCCAGTCGCAGAGTCCTGTACCAGGGGATTAAACTAAAAAGAACTGGGAAATAAATTAATGTGACCAAGATGGCAGAACCTAAAATTAGCATCATTATACCAGCCTACAACCTGGAGAGTTGTATAGATCATACCCTGAAATCAGCCCTAACCCAGACCTTCCCCTCCCTGGAGCTGGTCCTGGTTAATGATGGATCCATCGATAACACCCTCCAGATAGCTGGTGAAGTTCTGGGAGAGTCAGATATGGACTACCAGATCCTGGACCAGGAGAACCAGGGGGTTAGTCAGGCCCGTAACGCAGGGATCAGGACCGCCAGGGGTGAGTACCTGTTCTTTTTAGACGGGGATGACTACCTAGAGCCGGATTGTCTGGAGAAGATGTACCAGGCCTTGGTGGAGCACCACACCCAAACGGTTTACACCAACTACGTTAAGGTCACTGAAACCGGGAATCGAATAGAAATCCCAGTTGTAAAACTGCCTGAAAAATCTTCCGCGGAGTACCTCATAAAGCTGGAACTCTCCATGGCCATAACTTTCAGTTTCTGCCAGTTACTCTACCCCCGCCGGGTGCTAATTGAGAAGGACATATTCTTCAACCCGGAACTCAGATATGGTGAGGACACTGACTTTGCCCTGCGAGTGCTGGCCCACCTGGATAGTGTGGCCTACGTCCCGGAGGAGCTCATCTACTACGTGCAGCGAAAAACATCCTCCACCCGGAAAACCCTCCTGAACCGGTATGACTTCATCAACGCCCTGGAGGGGATTAAAAACTATTACCAGAAAAACGGAATACGGGAGGAGGTGGTGGATCTAATTGATCATAACCGGATACCTAAAAGCATCATGGGCAACACCAACTTCCTCCTGGATCAGGGCCTCTCCCTAAAGGAGGTGGTGGGAGAATTAGAAAAACGTAACCTTCTCTTTCACCTGAAGGACTTCCAGCCGACAGGTTCAACAGACTACCGGTTCCTGGCCAAGACCAGGCTGTTTGCCACCTCCCCCCTGCTTTACTATCATCTGCGCCGGTTAATATAATGTTAGAAGTAAGATCAGTTAATATTGAGATTGTCAGTTAAAGATTTGAAGTGGAATTTTATGGATATAACCATCATCATCCCTAACTACAATGGTAAACCGTACCTTAAAACCTGCCTGGAATCGGTTCGGATGCAGAGCCATATCCAGGAGGTTATCCTGGTGGATAACGGCTCCACCGATGGCAGTGCCGAATTCATTCAGAAGAACTATCCCGAGTTCAAACTCATCCAGAATGAGACCAACCTGGGCTTCGCCGCGGCGGTTAACCAGGGGATCCGGGCTTCCCAGACCGGTTACATCTTCCTTTTAAACAGCGATGTGGAGCTGGAGCACAACTGCACCACCACCCTCCGGGAGTGTATAAAAAGGGATGATAAGATCTTCGCGGTCTCAGCCCGGATGGTGCAGTACCAGGACCGGGGTAAGATGGATGATGCCGGGGATGAGTACACCATAATAGGCTGGACTAAACGGAGGGGTTATGGTAAGCCCCGGGAGAACTATGACCAGCCCCGGGAAGTGTTCAGTGCCTGCGGCGGGGCTGCTTTATATAGAAGGAGCATCCTGGAAGAGATTGGCCTCTTTGATGAGCAGTTCTTCGCCTACCTGGAGGATGTGGACCTCAGCTACCGGGCCCGGATACACGGCTACACTTGCTGGTACTGTCCCGGGGCGGTGGTGTACCATGTGGGCAGTGCCACCAGCGGAGGCCGCTACAACCAGTTCAAGGTACCCATATCCGCCCGGAACAATGTTTACCTGCCCTACAAGAACATGCCCTGGCCCCAGCTACTGGTGAACCTCTTCTTCCTCTTAGCTGGCTTTTTCATTAAGTACCTATTTTTTTTACGGCAAGGCTACGGTAAACTATACCTGCAGGGACTGGAAGAAGGTTGGCATTCATTAAATGAAATTGATAAAGTAGAATTTGAGAGGAAAAACTGGAAGAACTACTTTAAAATAGAGTGGCTGCTTATAAAAAACACGTTACTATATTTCTTCTAAGAGTTACTATAAATCAATAAAAATAACATTCCCCCCTATTATTAATAATAAGAGAAACCCCATGAAGGACCTATCCATAATCATCGTCAACTACCGCACCTACCAGCTGACCAGACAGACTGTAGAATCCGTGCTGGACCAGGACCATCCCTTCTCCTACCACATCTATGTGGTGGACAACCACTCCGGGGATGGTAGCCTGGAGAAGTTACAGGAAGACTATCAGGGTTATGACCAGATCAGCTTCCTGGAAAGTGAGATGAACCAGGGCTTTGCCCATGCCAATAACCAGGCCCTGGAAAAGGTTAACTCCCGTTACGTGCTGCTTTTAAACTCCGACACCCAGATCCTGGAGGACTGCCTGGAGAAGTGCCTGGAGTATATGGAAAACGACGAAAAAATAGGGGTCTTGGGTTGTAAGGTGCTCCTACCGGATGGCCGTCTGGATTTGGCCTGCCGGAGAAGCTTCCCCACTCCCAGTGTCTCCTTCTACCGGATGACCGGATTATCCAAGCTCTTCCCCCACAGCCGGCGTTTTGCCCGGTACAACCTGACCTACCTGGATGAGGATGAAACTTACCCCGTGGACTGTGTGGTGGGGGCCTTCATGATGGTCCGCCAAGAAACCATCCAGGAAGTGGGGCTGCTGGATGAGGATTTCTTCATGTACGGGGAGGATATTGACTGGTGTTACCGCATCAAATCGGCAGGGTGGAGGATCATCTACTTCAGCCCGGCCCGAATACTCCACCATAAGGGTGGTAGTGGCAGCAGTGAAAAACTCTTAAATGAATTCTACCGGTCCATGTACCTTTTTTATAAGAAACACTACCAGATAAAGTATCCCTGGTATGTCACGGCCCTGACTTATGGTGGGATCTGGGGTATATGGGGTTTGAAACTTTTCTTTTTAAAAATAAGAAATCTTTTTAAGTAGTTTGTCGAATAAAAAAAGTATAAACCCATGGACTCCTTAAATTTAATTAGATATACCCACTGAGAGTGCCCCCCATGATCAAGCAGTACCAGCGATTCTTCAACCTGATCCTCGTCCTCATCGATGTGGCGGTCATCACCTTCTCCCTGTTTCTGGCCTGGTACATACGCTTCGAAACCAATCTCCTGGGCTTCGGTAGCAGCGAATGGGGACTTTACCATTACATGTTCCCCCTTATTCTGATCATACCCATGTACATCCTGTTGTACTATAATTTTCATCTCTACGACCCCCAGAGAACCAGCCGGGATTTAGGCTCCGAGGCCTTCCAGATCCTGAAGGTGAACCTGGTGGGGGTGCTGGTACTGGTGGCGGTGCTCTTTGTACTGGAATTAACCGACTACTCCCGGTTCTTACTGGCCATGTTCGCCATCTTCAGCACCGTATTCTCCATTCTGGAGCGCTACCTCCTGCGCCAGACCCTGCAGTACTTCCGCAGTAAGGACTACAACATCAAGTACCTGCTGGTCATTGGAGCCGGGGAACTGGCCGAGAACTTCGCCCAGAAAGTGGAGGACAACACCTACCTGGGCTACCGGATCATCGGCTTTCTGGATAATAAAAAGGACCCGGGATACCAGATCCGGCATTCACAGGTCATCGGCCGAATTGAGGATTTGGAGGATGTGCTCCTAAACCAGGAGGTGGACCAGGTCATCATCACCCTCCCCCTACGTCATTACGACCTTTTCGAACAGATCGTGAACACCTGTGAAAAGCACGGTATCAAGGCGGAGATCATCCCCGACTACTACCGCTACTTCCCGGCCAAGCCCTACATCGACCTCATCGATGACATACCCCTGATCAAGATACGATACGTGCCCCTAGATAACTCCTTCCGCAACGCCATGAAGCGGATCCTGGATCTCGCCTTCGCCCTGGTGGCCCTGGTGATCCTGTCACCCCTGATGGTGGTGGTAGCGGTTCTGGTGAAGGTTAACTCTCCAGGTCCGGTTATCTTCAGCCAGGAACGGGTGGGCCTTAACCGGAAAAACTTCATGATGTACAAGTTCCGCAGCATGAAGGTCCAAAAAGTGGAGGAGGAAAAATCCCAGTGGACCACCAAAGACGATCCCCGCATAACCCGCTTCGGATCCTTCATACGCCGGACCAGTATCGATGAACTGCCCCAGCTGGTGAACATCATCAAGGGAGAGATGAGCCTCATCGGTCCCCGACCAGAACGACCCCTCTTTGTGGAGAACTTCCGGGACCAGATACCCAAGTACATGATCAAACACCATGTCCGTCCCGGGATGACGGGCTGGGCCCAGGTCAACGGCTACCGGGGAGATACCTCCATCCAGAAGAGGATCGAATTCGACATTTACTACGTGGAGAATTGGACCCTGGGGTTGGATATGAGGATATTCTTCCGCAGCCTGTTCCACTTCTTTGATGAGAACGCCTACTGATTCTTATTTTAAAAGAAAATTAAGTACGGGGACAGATATCTCCAGCAAATTTTCCTGAAATTTACTTCTCTAGCCCATTTTATCATCCCGGTTCTTTTTACTAAAAAAAATTAAAGTGTAGGTTTCAACATAAATATGTCCATAAATGACTGATAAGAGCCAAAGGGGGTTATTTGGTATGGATTTTAAGTTCAAAAACAAGGATGAAGTTACACTGGTTCTGGGGGGTGAGGCTGGTCAGGGAATCCAGACCGTGGAGCAGATACTCCTGTGGTCCTTTAAGATGGCGGGTTACCATGTCTGCGCCTCTAAGGAGTATATGTCCCGGGTGAGGGGTGGTCAGAACTCCACCCAGATCCGGGTAAGCAGTAGGAGGGTGTCGGCCTATCGGGAGCACACCGACCTCCTGGTGGCCCTGAGTCCCGGGGCTCTGGAGCACCTGAAGGACCGGATCTTTCCAGATACCGTGATCATGGGGGATGAGGAGGATGTGGATGAGAAGGCCCTGGGACTGCCCTTTTTAAAACTGGCCCAGGAAGTGGGGGGTCCCATCTTCACCAACATCATCGCCGCCGGGGCGGTGTGTAATCTCTTCCAGGTGGAAGGTGAAATCTTCAACCGGTGCCTGTCGGCCATGTTCAGCCGGAAGGGAGAGGAGATACTGCAAAAGGACATCCTGGCCGGAGAGAAGGGCTACCAGCTGGCGAAGTCCTGGGATAAAGTGAATATCAAAAAGGATCCGTCGGTTAAAAGCCAGGTTCTCCTTAATGGTAGTGAGGCGGTGGGCCTGGGCTCCCTGGCCGGGGGTTGTAAGTTCATATCCAGCTATCCCATGACCCCCTCCACACCCTTACAGGTGTTCCTGGCCGAGCAAAAAGATACAGTGGTTTTTGAACAGGCCGAGGATGAAATCGCCGCCCTGAACATGTCTCTGGGGGCTTCCTATGCCGGGGCGCCCAGTATGGTGGCCACCTCGGGTAGTGGCTTTGCCCTCATGACCGAGGCGGTAGGCCTTTCGGGGATGATTGAAACTCCGGTGGTGATCTACATTGGAATGCGTCCCGGACCTGCGGTGGGCCTGCCAACCCGCACCAGCCAGGAGGACCTGGACCTGGCACTTTACAGTGGGCCGGGGGAATTTGCCCGGGCCATCTTCGCACCGGGCCGCCTGGAAGATGCCTACCAGTTATCCCAGCAGGCCTTCCACCTGGCAGAAAAATACCAGATCCCGGTTTTCATACTCTCCGACCAGTACCTGGCCGACCTGCACTACAACCTCCCGGAGGATGATCTGGTGGACCTGGAACCAGAGAAGTATCTGGTAAAGACCCACCAAGACTACCAGCGTTACCAGTTAACCCCGGATGGCATCTCTCCGCGGGGAGTGCCGGGCCATGGAAATGGACTGGTGGTGGTGGATGCTGATGAACACGACCCTGCGGGACACATCACCGAGGATTTGGAACTTAGATCCCGGATGGTGGAGAAACGCTACCAAAAACTTGAAAACTTAAAAAAGGAGGCCCTACCCCCAACATTGTATGGTGAGGAGGACTGTGAGGTGCTCCTGGTGGGCTGGGGCTCCACATACCATCCCCTGGAGGAGGCCTGGAGAAAGTTGGACCGGATTGATCTAGGGTTTTTACACTTCCAGCAGCTGTACCCCCTGCACCAGGATACCTGGAAGTACCTGGAGGGTAAGAAGACGGTTATCTATGAGAACAACATCAAGGGACAGCTGGCCAACCTGCTTAAACTGGAAGCCGGAGTTGAAATCCAGAAGAAGGTCCTGAAGTATAATGGGATGCCCTTCTCAGTGGAGGAAGTGCTGCGCAGTGTAGAGGAGGTGATTTAGATGGAACCGGAAGTTTATGACCTGCCAGAAGCCGATGTGGCCTGGTGTCCGGGTTGTGGGAACTTCGGTATTTTAAGGGCCCTGAAACTGGCCCTGTCTGACTTAAAGATCAAACCGGAGGATCTGGTCTTGGTATCCGGGATTGGACAGGCCGGGAAGCTCCCCCACTATCTTAAAGGCCACGTTTTCAATGGGCTGCACGGCCGATCACTCTCCCCGGCCACCGGAATCAAGGCCGCCAATCCCGGGCTCACAGTAGTGGATGTTAGTGGTGATGGCTGCATGTACGGGGAGGGTGGTAACCACTTCCTGCACACCATCCGCCGGAACGTGGACCTCACCAACCTGGTGCACAACAACATGGTCTACGGTTTGACCAAGGGACAGGCCAGTCCCACCAGTCAGCGGGACTTCCACACCCCCCTGCAGGTGGAGGGAGTGTTCGAGGAACCCTTCAACCCATTAACGGTGGCTATAGCCCTGGGTGCTGGTTTCGTGGCCCGGGCCTTTGCCGGGGATGTTGAAAACACTCGGGAGATCATTAAACAGGCCCTGCTGCATAAGGGCTACGCCCTGGTGGATATATTCCAGCCCTGCATAACCTTCAACCGGGTTAACACCTACCAGTGGTTCCAGGAGCACACCTACTACCTGGAGGATCATGACCCGACTGACAGGGAGAAGGCCTTCCGGAGGGCCAGTGAAACCGGGCCCTATCCCCTGGGAGTGTTCTACCAGGACCAGGGGAAGAAGACCTTTGAGGAGAACCTGTCCATCTACCGGGAAGATGAAAGACCCCTCTACCAGAGGGAGGTTAATCCGGATGTGGTTAGACAGCTGATACGAGCCAGGAAGGAGCTTTAATTTAAAATATATAGGTTCTATCTTGTTATGCTAAAACAAAAATAGGCAATTTGAAATCGAGTTAGAACTATAAAAAAAGTAGGTTAAAAATAGAGTAATAGGGACCTATAGGTAGGCCCTTTCCATGGCGTTCTGTTTCAGGAAGGCCTTCTTGGCGTAGTTGGTCTCGTCTAGGAGGATCCCTATCCTCTCCACGAAGTCGTTACCATTCTGGATGGCCTCTTCCGCTTCTTCAGGGGAGGGGAAGGCCTGGAAGTGGTACAGATCCTGGTGGTGTAGGTTTAGTATCCATTGTAGTAGATCTGTCCATCCTTCTTCCAGAAGTCCCTCCCGGTTGTATCTTTGAAGGTAAAGGGATAGGTATTCTGGTTTATCTTCCTGGTAACCATCACGGAGTAATACGGACCGGGCGGCATGGAAGAATGCCATGTAACAGGCAATACGTGAGGAACGGTACCCCCCACTATTACAATTAAGCTGGGCCTCTTTGAGCCATATACGGGCTTCTTTAAGGGACAATTGACTTTTAAGCGGGGAAGGGTTTATCTTTTCGATGTAACCCTGGTGGTATAGTCTGTTTACTTCTTCCATAACAATCACCATATTGGTTAATCTAATTTCACAAGGTGCCCCCCCTGCACTTTCTTAATTACACCCTCTAGTATTAATAATTACGTTGATTAGGCATAACAATTTTGCTGGTGTGAACAATATTGGGTAATGTACATACTATTTCTAAGAGGTAAGAATCCTTTTCTAGGGGAATTACTCCCTAGAGTTATAAAAAGATGCATTTTAGAGTTAAAAATAGTGATATAGATCCTAACCGCACAATTTAATCATCACAGGGGTCCACGTGGACCACCACATCCTTCACCCCGGGGATGGAGCTTTTCAGTTTATCTTCTGCCTGGTGGGCAATCTGGTGGGCCTCGTTTATGGAGTAACAGGCATCTAGGGTGATGTGCAGGTCCACATATATCTCGGAGGCCACTCCCCGGGAGCGTATGCGGTGACATTCCTTCACCGGGTCCAGTTGAGAAACCACCTCCCTGATACGTTCCTCACTGATGGGAGCCCGGTCCAGGAGCACATCAGAACTTTGTCTTATTATCTTCAACCCCATCCGGGCAATGAGGATCACGATTAAAAGAGATATGACCGGGTCCGCCTGGGTAAAGCCCAGTTTGATGAGTATAAATCCTCCTATAACCACCAGGGAAGAGTAGATATCACTCCGGGTATGCATGGAATCGGCGATTAGGATGCTGCTACCTAATTCCTGTCCCCTGCGGTTTTCATACCAGGATACGGTGATGTTAACGGCGATGGTCACCCCCATCACCAGGAAGCTGAGGATGGTTATATCCGGAACCGTTGGATTTAAGAACCGCCCCCAGGCTGATTGCAGTATCTCAAAACAGGTTACAAAGAGCAGTACCGCTATTGCCAGTGAGGAGAAGGTTTCGAATTTGGAGTGACCATAGGGGTGATCTGGATCCGGGGGTCGTGAGGCCAGGATGATGCCCACCACGCCAATCACATTGGAAGTGGCATCGAAAAGGGAGTGGAACCCATCGGAGACCATGGAAAGGGAATTGGTGTACCAGCCGTAGACTAGTTTGGACAGGGCCACCGCCAGGTTAAGCACCAGTACGCCTAGGAGCACTCTTTTAACTGTGTTGTAGTAGGATTGATCCGGCAATTATCTTTATCCTCCTTCCCCTGTACCATGAGGATCCCCGTGGATGAGCTACAGCATCAAGAAATATTCAGCCTACGGGCATACCTAAACCCATCGGTCCTGCTAAATAGTATGTGTTTCTGGTTATGAAAAATCTACCCTTTTCCAGGGTCAAGTATAAAAAATAATGCAAACAAAAAGAACACTTCCCCTATTCTAAGCCGTTTTTTTTAAAATGTTCAGCCCCCACTCCCAT
>DAHVOW010000038.1 GCA_027318585.1 Methanobacteriaceae archaeon
GTACAATGTTTACCAGATTGGTGAGGGCCTGATTGGCATCTACCACTCCACCCAGCATCCAATAGGTAGCAACCAGGAGGAATAACATTCCAAAGAACATTATAGTTCCCTGTAAGGCATCGGTGTACATCACACCACGTATACCTCCAAATATCACATAAACTGCCACTATAAGGGCCATTCCAATCAAGGCGAAGTTGTAATCGATTTGTAGGGTGGTCTCCACGAAACGGGCCATCCCGATCAGAACCACCGATGCGTATAATGGCATTCCCAGGAAAATTACTGCTCCTGAGAAGTACTGAATGAATTTACTGTTAAAACGTCGGGAAAGGAATTCCGGAAAGGTCAGGGCACTCATATTGTGTCCCATTTTACGGGTACGCTTCCCGAAGAATACGAAAGCAATGAAAATACCCACCAGGATGTTCAGGAAGGTAAGCCACAACAGCCCCATACCATAAACACCGGCTGTACCCCCGAAACCTACAATAGCCGCGGTACTGATGAATGTTGCCCCATAACTCAGGGCCATGATGTACGGGTGGGTCTTACGGCCGGCGACCATGTAGTCATCGGCACTTTTGGTACGTTTCCAGGCCACATAACCCACATAACCCACCATCAAAAGATAAATTAAAACTATGATGCTTAAAACTAAAAGATCCATTGAAAACACCCCCTAAATGAGGAACGAGAACTAGGTTAAACTCAAAAATGGTCAGCCCTCTTCATCCCAGAGCCCAAGCTCCTTCTCCTCCATTTCTTTCTCCTGCTTATGCCAATCCATCTCTTCCTTGATCTGAACTTCCTCGTCTTCACCGCCTTTATTCCAGTTTACGACACCATAAACTACACATAAAAGCATGGCCAGAATACAACCAATATATGCGCTCCAGATCCAAGGATCATCTATTCCCAAAACCATTTATTGCACCTCTTTAAATTCTAAAAACCAGTTTTCAATTTACTAGTTTATCATTATTAATTGAGTGAAATTGTCTATTATAAATATCTATAAAAAGGAAGGGGAGTTTTAGATAAAAGCTAAATTGCAGATAACCTCAACAATTAAACGGTTAAGTGTATAAATTATTATAAAAAAATAGGATGCCCACGATGATAGAACTAGTTTTTGGCCTTGCAGTGCGGGCCCTGATCACCGATGAAGATGGAAAGATCTTAATAATTAAAAGATCCACCGAATCCAAGACCAATCCAGATAAATGGGAACTCCCCGGGGGAAAGGTGGATCAGGGCGAACCATTCGATCAAGCCCTCATTAGAGAAGTGAAGGAGGAAACTAATCTCACCATCTCCCTGGACCACGTGGTGGGGGTTGCGGAGCAGAACTTAACTCTGATACGGGCAGTTCATATCATTCTTTCTGCCCAGGTGGAGGAGGGTGAACTCAACCTCAGCCATGAACATGACGGCTACGCCTGGGTATACTTTGAGGCTCTTCCAGAGTATGAGCTGGCTGATTGGCTGCGTTTTTTCATCAGAAATCAGATCCCAACTCTAAAAAGTGATGAAGAGGAAGAAGATCAGGAGAGTTACCAGGAAATGCTTAAGCCCTGGTTGAATTCTTTGAAGTCTTCGGTGGATAATATCAGGAAGAAGAGGTAGTATAAAGGAGGGGATTGTCTTGTCAGGAGTATCTGCACCGGTATTGTTTCAACAAAAAGAAGAAGGTATGGTTAAAGAATTAATTGTATCCGAAGAGTTTGTGAAGGATTTCTATTTTAGAAGTGATGCCCACCTCATGGTAATGCTCCGGGTAATGGGTACTGACTCGGACCGCGTTAAAGATTTCTTTGAAGATAGTGAAAGGAACAAATTCCTGGTGAAAACCACCGAAAGCCTTCATGGTAATCAAATATCGGAAGAATTTATCCTAGCTTCAATTTACATGGATGAGGGCCCTCCTCTTTCTGTGGACATCGACCAGGAGCTTCCTATGGTTAGACTGGTCCTGGATTTCCAGGGGAAGTAGGTGGAAAATTAGAAAAATGGGAGAAAATAAAGGAAATTAAGGACTTTTTTTGAATATTATCTCTCATTCTTCGTATCTGATTATTTTGAAGTAAGTCCCACTGAAAACCGTGGTCCCGGAGATGTTTGAAAGCCCCCCAGTGGGAGATGTTTTACTATCACTTGAAGTATTTTGGGCACCAGAGGATGCAGTTTGACCAACTCCAGGAATGGCGGTGCTGTTTCCCGGTTGGAGTGAGGGCCTGGTTCCATTGAAGGACATGTTGCCAGGTTGTGCTCCGCCTTGACCCGGGGTACCAGTAATATTACCCTGTGCTTGATTGCCATTGGCCCCCATTTGCGATTGTGAATTACCAGTGGGGATCTTATCTAAGGAATAGGGTAATATGGGGGGCCCATAGGGCAGAAGGAAACTGGCCTCATAGTTACTATTTTGCGGTTGGAATGCACCCGAATTCTGATTAGGTCCAGAACTCTGATTAGTACCGGTGAATGATACTACGTAAATGGTGCTGTTAGGATACTCCGCCTGAACATCATCGATGCTGAAACTGGTGGTCACATTTCCACCCAGAACATACTCCACCCAGTACTTTGATTGGAAGTCGGATGCCACATATACGGCGTTGATATCGGGGGAACTGGTTAAGTTCTGCTTAATCTCCAAAAGTTCGTTGTACTGGGCGGAGGTGATGGTAGGCCCCATGTTGTCAAAACCTTCCGAAGCCGTGTAGTAACTGGAGAAGGCAAAAGTGACAGCCACCAAGATCACTAATAGACTAATAATCTGCTTTCTATCAGGATATCGTGCCATGAACTCGGTTTCCAAGAACTTAAGACCCAGAGGCACCAGTAGGGCTATGGGTAAAAAGGCCATTAATAGGAATCGGGACTGGTACTGGGAGGATGGTATGAAGGACAGAATGGCAATCACAACCGCCAATACCAGATATAACCAGGCTAACAATGCATTTTTATTCATATGTTCTGGAGTGGTGATCTTTTCCGTTAAACCCCGGCATAGTATGGTGATAGCCGCCAGAACTCCCACCAGGTAGGGCAGGCTGCAGAATATCATTCCGGTGAATGGACTGGTAACCGTCCGGCCCTCAGTGACGGTGGACGAGGAGGAGTTGAAAAAGGATATCACCGTGATGAATTTGTTGTACATCACAGGATAAACCAGGAAAAGAACCAAGAAACATCCCAGAACCCCGATACTTAAAATTATCAGAATCTTTAAGTCGAAAATGGGGAACTTGTCTGTTTTTATTTTTTTCACCACAATATTGAAGACCAATAGGGCGAAAAATAGCAACACCGCCAGGGCCCCGGTGTAGATATGGGTCAGTAGATTTAAAAGCAAAAACAGGACGGTTAAAACTCCGAACTTTTTCCAACCCTGGATATTTTCAAACCATCGGATGGCGAAATACAGGAAGACCATGAGGAACAGGATGCCCACCAGGTTTTGCATGTAGTCACCGATCATGGCAAAATAGTTTATGTTAACCGTGACCAGGAAGGCACTTAATAGTGCAGGAACCCTGGATCCCACATTTTTACCGCGAGTATAACATTCGGTGAGGAAGTAAGCAGGAAACGCCAGAAGGGAACCCATCAGGGCCATTCCTATTTTAATTCCCAGAAAAGAGTTTCCAGTTAAAATTACCCCCGGGGTGAGTAAGTAGTAGGCCAATGGTGGATCGTTACTCATGGGAAATCCATACTGGAGTATATTGCGTACTTGAATATCATAGAAAGCCCCATCAATTCCGTAAGAGAAGGAGTAACGGGTCAATACGTACAGATCCAGAACAAAGGAAAAGAGGAATATGGCCAGTAAAATAAAAAGCCAGTACCGGTCCTTCAGAATTTTTGTAATACCCATTTTAACACCATTTTATAGATTTTTTATGTTATATATGATGTTTTTACCCATAACGATGATTTTAACTCTCTAAAGATGTTTCAAGCAGCACGAGCGACATGAATGGCTAAATTGTTATCTTAAATCCCATTATCACCAATGAAATGGTTATCATATCTTTTTAGCAGCCCACAGTATCATGCGGGCCAGTAGCAGTGGATTCTGGGGATCCACTTCTGGATGGGAGCCACTTAAAAGCACCCTTCCCGAGCCGTAGCTCATACCAAAGATAGCGGCGTATCCCTGGTAACCGGTCTGATTATCCGCATAGATGGCCATTGGTGTATCTGAAGCCGTGGAGTACATGGCGGGACCGTTCTGATGGTGAAGGTTAACAGTAGAAGTTCCGTTTCCCAGTACATTTCCATTGGAGGATATGGTGACTGGCACCAGGCCCTCGTAGATAACATTTTTAGTATTAATAGTGGATGCCAGGCCCCATCCAGAATAGAGACCATCAATCTGGTTTGAGGCAGCATAAGCCCCGGCACAGATTCCTATATATCCTTTTCCCCCACTGACGAACTGCTTAATGGCTGCACTATCAATGCTGTTTCCCTCCACATAACTGGAAGCATCTCCACCAGGTACGATCAAAACATCGTAGGAGGATAGGTTATTGGCGGTGACCACATTGGTAGTAGTGTAGTTGTAGTAATAGTAGGGAGTTAGATTTTGACTGTTGGTGGTGTTAAGACAATCTAGGATACCATTGACGCTTTCGGACATGGTACCTTCCCCACTGTAGACCAGGACTTTAACAGCCTGCACTTGCTTTGAGGTGCCATTAATATCAGTTAAATCCCCATTAAGGGGATATCCTAAGATAATTAAAGATGATAATACGAAAAATATGATGGCACCGATACTTAACAAAATTTTAAATTTATTTATGGTTTAACCTCCGTCGCTCTTTTTAAACTTAGATATTAATTTTAATCCATTATAAAAGTAGTTTTTCCCATTTTGGCCCTCATTCTTACCAGTATATACCCAAATCTCTACCAATTCTAAATTCACTAATCACTGGATATTTTTAAAGATTAATGCTAAAAAAGGCACATTTTAATATATAAAAAAAAGTATTTCAATAAAAAAAAGAACCCCCACAGATATGGTGGGGATTGGATTTATTAATTCTCTTTAGGCTCCGGCTCCACCGGCTAAAGAGTCCGAAGTGACACCCATCGTCACTGGCTTTGGCAGTTCAATACCAATGGTTTCTTTGATGACATCTTCCACAGTTTCAACCGGGATGAATTCCAGTTCAGCTTTAACATCATCTGGAACATCATCCAGGTCCTTCTCGTTCTCACGGGGTAGGATGACCCTTTTTATTCCGGCACGGTGAGCAGCCAGGATCTTCTCTTTTATTCCACCCACAGGTAGTACTGCTCCTCTTAAGGAGATCTCACAAGTCATGGCCAGTTTAGAGTCCACTGCATGACCTGTGACCAGAGAGGCTATGGTGGTTAGAAGTGCCACACCAGCAGATGGTCCATCTTTAGGTATAGCCCCGGATGGTACATGGATGTGCAGGTCCTTTTTCTCGAATTCCATATTCTTCAAGTGGAAGGCCAACCTGGAACGTATCAGGCTCTGGGAAATCTTGGCGGATTCTTTCATAACATCACCCAGTTGACCGGTTAGGGTAAGTTTCCCGGTTCCAGGCATGAAAGCTCCTTCAATAAACAGGATATCACCTCCCACTGGGGTCCAGGCCAATCCCGTCACCACCCCGGGCGGGTTTGTCTTACCCACCTCATTGATCTGGGTGATTTCGTGCCCCAGCATATCGTATAACAGGTCCTCCGTAATTACGTAGGGTAGATCAACCTTACCCAGTACGATCTTCTCTGATGCTACCCGGGCCACCGTGGCCAGTTGCCGTTTCAGGTTTCTTACCCCTGCTTCCCGGGTGTACTTTTCGATGATGGTCTTCAGGGCTTCGTCGGTAATCTGCAGCTGATCTTTGGAAAGACCGTTATCTTCCAATACCAGGTCGATGAGATGGTTTTTTCCGATGTGGAACTTCTCGTGGCTGGTGTAACTGCCAATCTCAATGATTTCCAGCCGGTCCCGTAGAGGTCCAGGTATGTCACGCAGTGAGTTGGCAGTGGCGATGAAGAACACGTCAGACAGGTCGTAGGGCACTTCCAGGTAGTGATCAGAGAAGGTGTCGTTTTGTTCTGGGTCCAGAACCTCTAAAAGGGCGCTGGCCGGGTCTCCGCTGTAGGAGGCCATTAATTTGTCCACTTCATCCAGGATGAACACCGGGTTTTTTTCACCGGCCCGTTTCATACCGTTAATGATCCGGCCAGGGAGTGCTCCCAGGTAGGTTCTCCGGTGGCCACGGATCTCAGATTCGTCCTTAACACCACCTAAACTTATTCTGATGTATTTTCTCTCCAGTGCTTCAGCTATGCTTTTTCCCAGACTGGTTTTACCAGTTCCAGGAGGCCCTACCAGTAGTAGAATGGACCCTTGCTGGTTGGATTTAAGTTTCATAACCGTCAGGTGCTGGATGATACGATCCTTCACTTTATCCAGGCCGTAATGGTCCTTATCCAGTAATTTACGGGCGGCTTCGATGTCTATATCCTTAACTTCACTCTCACCCCAGGGTAAGCTGACTAATAGGTCCAGATAGTTCCGTATTACATTCTCTTCCGAACTGTGGGGGCCCTGCCGGTCCAGCTTAGCCACTTCCTCCAGGGCCACGCTACGAACCTCTTCCGGCATTTGGGCTTCTTCTATCAGTTGCCGGTAATCTTTCCTCCCAGCACCGCCTTCTACATCGGTAAGCTCATCCTGTATAGCTTTTAACTGCTCTTTAAGCATGTTTTCTCGATGTTTTTTATTCATCTCTTCGTTGAACTTGGCAGCCATTTCCATCTGGAACTGGATGGACTCTTTTTGTTCAATTAGTATATCCAAAAATGCCAGACTTTTCTCCTTTAAGGATCGTATTTCCAGGAATTTTTGTCTTTCCTCCACGGAAAGTCGCATATAGGGGAATACGTAAGCTATTACCTTGTTAAGGTCGTTTAGTTCTTTGATTTTCTCCAGGTAGGATTCTGATCCTTTAAAGTTTTCACTAATCTCTGATACCAGGAAACGGATGTGCTTCAGGATTTCTTCCTGGTTTTCGGGATCGATGTCAATTTCATCGGGTATTAACTGATATTTGGCTCGATAGTTCATGCCTTCAGGGATTAATTCGTCTATTTGAACCCTTTCTATGATATCCACCTTCAAGTGGTAGAAGTCCCTCATCTCATGGGCACTTTCAACTTTGATTAAGGTTCCAACGGGATAAAAGTCATGTTTGGCATATCTACCTGCCCGGAATTCCTTCACCGCCAGAGCAATTCCATAGAAATCATCATTTCTAACTCTTTTGTAGATTTCGCTCCCGATCTTTTTACCGATCTTCATGTTCATATTGGTTTGGTGTAATAACACCCGGTCAGGTATGACCAGTACCGATAATTCTTCATTTAGGTTCATTTCTTGCATTTTATCACTCAGAGGTTTTTTTTATGGGGGATAATTTTTTAAAAAATTTTCAGGAAAAATTTTCAGATAATATATTCATAAATGTTGTAGAGGGATCTCTACACCTTTATTAACGCTTTTCCAGTTGCTCACACTTGGATAAAGCACAGTTAAATAAAAAATCAATAGTTTTTTTGTGTTTTTGAAGGGCTTGTTTGTTGAAGGTGTAGTAGATGTAATTTCCTTCCTTTTGGGCTATGAGGATCTTGGCTGTTTTAAGGACTTTAAGGTGTTGTGATGCTGCAGGCTGGGTCAAACCCATACATTTCGACATCTCAGTTACACTGATCCTTTCCACTTCACCGGAGGCCAGTGAATAGACCAGAAGAAGTCGATTAACGTTACCCAGGGCCTTGAAAAGCTCCCCCAATTCATCGGATATTAAGGAGCTGGTCCTGGAATCAATCCTCATCATGTTTCATAACTATATAAGAATATACTTATATACTTTTCCATCAATTTTGCATATTTTTTTTGAAAATATTATTACCAGGTTCTGATCTAAATGTAATTCCATAGAAATGTTTATATGTTTTCCACAAGAAGATGTAATTAGGTGAATTAGACTGAAAATAGTTCTAATATCACCCCCGTTACCGCCTCCGTAAAACGGGATGATAAGGATTCCTGGAGGGTTAAAACTCCAGGAATCTTTTTAATAACTCGGAAAATTAATGATTGCAGATTTTTAGCACAATATTTATTTAATGAGCTGTAAAAGGAAAATAAGGTGAATTATATGGAAGAATTTAAGTTTACCAGTACCATGGATGTGAAGGATAAAAGTGGAAACCTTTTAGGCGCAGTATGTGTTGCTCCAGCCAAGGAAATTGGCAAACGAGACATACTCCTGATGGATGAGAAAACAGGCACCCAATCCGTCCGGAGTATTACTGAACTTATAAACATGCTTTCTAAGAAAGATGTTTCATATGAAGAAAGGAAACATGTTTTAGAATTCTTATCGGAAAGATTACGCTATTTAGAGCAGGAAATAACTCTTAACACCCTGAAAACCCTCAAAGATAGCAAAGAATGAGCGAATATTAGTTTATTCAAGCTACTTAAGTTAGAAAGCAATAAACAGCCGATAAAATGTCTCTAATCGAACCAGATACTAATGGAGGGAAAAAGGGGCAAACTGATTCACCGGATGATAATATTACCTTTCGTATATTGGCTGACTTCACCTACGACTGGGAATACTGGATAGCGCCCAATGGCAATTTGATTTATTGTTCTCCTTCTTGTGAACGCATTACCGGATATGAACCACAGGATTTTAAAAAAAATCCTCAGTTATTACATAAAATTATCCACCCTGATGACCAACCTCTTCTCGGGGAGCATTTCCAGAAGACTTATCCCGAAGATGAGACCAAGTACATGGAATTTAGAATAATAACCCGAGAAGGAGATGTCCGGTGGATATCCCATGCGTGTAGATCTATTTTTGATGATGAGAATAATAATTATATGGGATGCAGAGTAAGCGAACGAGATATTACTGACCAAAAATTGGCTGAATTAGCCCTGCACAAGAGTGAAGAAAAACATCGCACTCTGTTCGAGACCATGACCCAGGGTGTGGTATACCAGAACGCCGATGGGCAAATAACTTCCATGAACCCTGCTGCCGAAAAGATCCTTGGATTCTGTCTTAAAGATATATTAAACCTAAAATCAGACGACACACTATGGGGAGCAGTTAGAGAAGATGGAAGTGATTTTCTAGGCCAGGACCATCCGGCTATGTTAGCCCTGAAAACTGGGAAAAAGGTAGAAAACGTGGTGATGGGGATTAAAAATCCCAAAAAGGATGAATTAACCTGGTTGGATATTGATGCCATACCACTGTTCAAACCTGGCGAAGAAAGTCCATACCAGGTTTACACAATTTTTGAAGATATTACCTCCCGTAAAGAAGCTGAAGAAGCACTTATTGAAAAGGAAAAAAAATTAAAAGTGCTTTACGAATCACTTCCCATCGGGGTTTCCATTGTTGATGAAAATCGGAATATTATAGATGTTAATCCGGCCCTGGAAAAGATACTGAAACTTTCTAAAGAGGAACTTATCAGAGGAAAACATGAAAAACGGACATATATTAATGCTGATGGTAAGGAAATGGTCAGTGATGAGTTCCCCAGCAGTAGAGTAATACAACAAGAGGGAGAGATGTTAAAAGAAGCAGAAATTGGCGTGGTTACTGAATCAGGATCGACCATATGGATTGAAGTTGCAGCCCGTTCTTTACCATTCCCAGATTGGAAAGCGTACATTCTAACATCAGATATTACCAAACGTAAATTATCAGAAGAAGCGCTTAAAGCCAGTGAAAAAAATTATCGGGAATTAATTGACAATTCCCTGGTTGGAATTTTTAAGAGCAATTTGCAGGGTGAGATATTATTTGCCAATGATTCTCTGGTTCAAATATTTGGCTATGATAATGTGGAAGAGCTATTGGGAATCAATATCAAAAATTTGTATAAAGATCAAAATGATAGAGTTTCATTACTCCAGGATCTCCAAAATCACGGCAGTTTAGGAGATTATGAATTGGAGATGATTGGTAAGGATGGTCAGAGTATTAATCTGTTGATTAGTGCTAATCTAAAAGATGAAGTAATTTCCGGGATGTTTATGGATATTACCCGTGGCAAATTGGCCGAAAAAAGATTAATAGAAAGCGAAGATCGATATCGCTCGCTATTTAATCAGATGACTGAAGGATTTGCAGTTCACGAAATAATATGTGACCAGAATAAAGAACCAATAGATTTCCGCTTTATAGATATCAATCCGGCCTTTGAAAAACTAACTGGGCTAGACCGACTTGAAGTGGTTGGAAAGCTTAAAAGTGAAGTGGTGCCAGATGATAAGGTTGACTGGGCGAAGATTTATGGGGAAGTAGCCCTTAGTGGACTACCAAAACACTTTGATGACTATTCAGATACTCTTAAACGATATTATGATATTTATGCCTACTCTCCTAAACCCAACCAATTTGCAACTATTTTTAATGATGTTACTGAGCGAAAAT
>DAHVOW010000039.1 GCA_027318585.1 Methanobacteriaceae archaeon
AAATTTTTTTATTTTTTATTCCCTAATATTTGGAAAATTTTATTACAACCAGGAACAAGATTTATATTGATTTTATCCACCCTAAACCGGAGGAAACACCTCAAAAAACAACTCTCTAAACTCTTCCAGGTCCTCCCGGGGGAAGAACAATCCCACACATATCAAGAGCACTCCGGTGCCTATTACTTCCTGGTTTGGATCTTCTCTTAACTCCTCGTCGAAGACCAGCTTCACATCGGCTTTCTCCTGCAGGAAATCCCACAGTGTAGATCTATTAGAACCCTGGGCTATATGATGGCGTAACGTCAGTTGTAGAAACTGTTCCCAGTCCTGGAAGTCGCAAAACTCGATCCAGGTTGATCCTTTGTAGTCTATGCAGCAGTTGCAGGTGTCCAGGTCCCATAAAAGTAAGTTTTTTATGATGTCTTCCAGACCTTCATCTACTTCTATGCAAAAATCATCCCCAATTTCCACTTCTACTTGTTTGTGATGGTCCATGGTACATTATTAGTTCTTCTTTGAAAGTAAAGCTATTCCCGGTCATGGAATTATTTTTGGTCTAATGGGGTGTAGTCCTGGTTAGATGCCAATTGCGCAAATCATAAAGCATCCTGATTTAAGTTTCTATCCGCGTTGAATCCATTTTTCAGATAATCTAGAATTTCATCATCTGATAGTAACGAGAATACACGGCTCCCAGAGGATTGTGGGCCAGTAATCTGTCCTTAACTACCAGGGTGGTTACTGGTGCATCGGAATACTGGGTGAATAGTATGTCGTGTCCTATGCAGAGCCCGATGATAATATTGAGGTTAGTTTTTTTATCATTTAGAAATGAGGCCTGGCCCAGGGGGTTGCACATGGCCTCCTCACTACTTTTATTAATCTTTTCCAGGTCGAAGTCGGCTTTATCAATACCACAGATTTTACAGCAGACCGGGTATACCTTGAAATATTCCCGGAAGCGATTATAAATTACTCGGGCTTCCTGCTCCAGGCCCACGCAGAAGGCTAGTCCAATTTTTTGGTAATTCATCTTTCGGGCGAAAAGAATTGTTTCCTCTATCCTGGTTTTTTTCATATAATATTCGGCCTCGATATGGGCCGAGGTTTCGATTATGGAAATGTCACCTTCTTGATAGAGTTTCTTTATTTCGTCACTGTTTTTATGACAATCCTTTCCATTAAGACAATCTTTATCTGAGCATAACGCACAATTCAAACTGTAACCTCCTGTTTATAACCCTGAGAGACACTGGAATCCTCTTTCCAATATCCATATCAGTTTTTCTTAAAATAAGTAATGAACTTTGTATATTATAGTTGCATGTTTAATGGAAATAGGCTTAGGGTTATACTAAAACCTGTCGAGGGGTTCATATCATTCAGGATTTAGATTGAAGAACATAGGAAGGTCACGTATCCGTTTTATTTTTTTAATTTCTTTAATAATGCTATTGTAAGAAAGATTAAATAAGTGATTAGACACCAGATTAAAACTAAGAAATGGTATATTATGAACATAAGAGCAATAATAAAAGACTCGTTAAAGTATCCTCTCTCAGATTGGAAGAATTATTTGATTTTTGGAATTATAATTGTATTTGCTAACTCCTATTTTGAATTTAGTTCGTTAACTCAAAATAGTGGATTATTAATTGCTTTAGTACTTATATGGTTTATAGGTGGATTATTTGCCTTTGGTTATATGTTTAAAATCATAAAATCCTCATTAAAATGCGCCGATAAGCTCCCTGAATTTAATAACTTGATTGATATAGGTATGGAAGGAGTTAAAGTTTTTATAGTCTATATTGTTTATTTAATTCCGGTTATCCTGATAGTGTTCTTATTATGGCTTCATTTTTCAGAATTCAATCTAATTAGTTTCTTGTCTATTTCTTTACCATCAAAAATCTGGCCAGGAATTACCGGTCTTAGTGCCACACCACTTGATTTTCCGATAATGACATTTGAAGGGGTTATTCTAAGTTATTTGGGAATCTTATACACTATCTTAATCATACCAGTAATTCTAATAGCCACAGCAAATATGGCCTATAACGAAGGTGAACTCCAATCAGGATTTAAAATTCGTGAAATATTTGAAAAAATATCCCTTATAGGTTGGAAAAATCTGATAAAATGGTATATAGCGACTGGATTTATCTTTTTAGTCTTATTTATGATGGTTGTAGTGGTATACAATCTCTTCTATTTATTATCCATTAATGAACCACTTAATCTAATTCCCACTATTTTCGGATTTATAATACCAGCCTTGATTATAAGCCCCTATACCTATACCTTCATTTCCCGCTCCGTTGCGTTATTTTATATGCCTGATGAAGAAGAACGCTAACCAGTGTATATAATAATTGGAATGGGGGTGATCTGGTGGTCTTCGCAGGGGTGGTATTGATGGATCCAGGGATTATAATGAAAGTAAATCTCTGCACTTATCCCTAGTCATTTTGTAGAAAAGCCGGGTTAATATATCGGCTTACTTTGATTATTAACGATTGTCCTAAAATTAAACTGGCTCACAATATATGGCCCTCCTAACCCTACCAGTCCAGAATATGTTACTATTCCTTTAATTAAATCAAGAATACCTGCCATTATCATGAAACTTACTTGTACGAGCCATATAGTCAAAACCAAAAAACAAGCTGACCAGTTTATATCAGTTAAATAAAATTCATATTTCAAGCTAAAATTTCGTTAAAGCATATATTGAGTAGATCCTTACCAAATCATTCCCAACATTATAGTAAAAAAGTATTGGCTATAACTGGTTAAAAATAAGTTCTTTTTCTTTTTTGGTGTTTTTACATTTAGATTACAAGGTAGAATGTCTCTTTTTGCGTATTTATTTGATTATATTCTAAATCAACGTTTTAGAAGAAAAAATTTAATTATAAGGAAATAGAAATTTACTAATAATGCGCAAGGAAGTTAAAGGAAGTTAAAGATTGGTGGAATCAGGCTAACCGGGATTTATTAACGGCTAATAATTGTAAAACATCTGGAGATTATTATGCATGTGCTTTCTTCTGCCAGCAAGCGGTTGAAAAAGCTCTTAAATCTTTGTATATCGCTAAAAAACGTGCCTCACCTGGATGAACCCATTCATTATTATATTTGGCCACTGAAACGGAGGTACCAACACAGTTTCATAGCTTTTTAAGAAGATTAGCACCGGAATTTGTTACCACAGATATCCGGATGCTTCTTACGGAGCGCCCTATGAACTTTATGATCAAGAGATGGCTGAGGAAATTTATGGTCGTAGCAAAGAGGTGATTTTATGGATAAAATCACAGATGAAAAAGTTAGAGAATGGATAGATCACTTCCTCCAGATAATACATCACGAGTATGAACCGGAGAAAGTGCTGATATTCGGTAGCAGGGCCCGGGGAGATAACCTAGTCGATAGTGACGTAGATATGATTATTGTAAGTCAAAAATTTGAAGAGGTTAACTGGTTGGAGAGAATAAGAGAAGTTTCAGACCTGTGGGAAGGATTCGTTCTTTTAGAACCCTTATGTTATACACCCCAAGAATTTGAGGAAAAGAAAAACCAGATTGGTATCGTTAACCAGGCCGTGCAAGAAGGCATAGAATTGGAAGTGTAGATGAAATACGCCATTATATCTACTATTTTTAGATTTGTCTGCCGTATAATTTATTCTAATTTCCAGGTCCGGTAAACAATTAATCCGCCTATGGCTATGTTTACAATGGCTACTAAGATTAATTCAAGTCCTTGCGCCATACCCTGCACAAATCCGATATTGGTAATCCCGGTGGCGTTGGTTAATTGTATGATTCCTAAAATCCACAATATAATTCCCAGTGCGTAGATGGCTACCGAACTTTTAGATACATAAATTAATGCTGCAAAGAGAAGAAAAATTATTCCAAATATTTCAGATGAGAATAAAAGGCTCAGAACACCCCATATTGCTACAATGATGGTCAGTCTCTTAAACCAGGACTGTTTCATATCATCTCGATTTACATTACCCTTAACCCCTTCATTCAAGATATTACCCCCTTGTGTTAAGATTTGTCAAAATTCCTAAAAATATCTTCTTATTTTTATTTCCATATTAAATCTTATTTCATTACCTCTATTAGGAGTATATTCACCGTTTAATGAAAATTACTTGATAAAAATAGGATATTTAATGAATTGAGAAGTTAATATGTGAAGATAACGGGGAAATATTAATTATTAACGAGTAAAATGGGGCATCTTTTTCTTTAATCTTGGCCCTTTTTTTAAGAAAATATTTACACTTAAAACTACAATTAATAAATGGGGGTATTTTCTTGGAGAATGATAAGACCATAGAGAGTAAAAAATCTGAGTACATAGCGGCCATAATTTTTAACCTGATCTTCTGGTACATCGTTAATAATCTGCTCAACTGGAAGGTTTATTTCATAACCAATGCCTTTAATGATGTTTTATGGATTGTAAACTTCTCCATAATAGTTGCTATTGTGGGTAATGCCCTGCTCCTTTTCTACAGTCCCGAGAGACTCCGGCATTTGGTGAAAATCATCGTAAATGTGGTCAGCTTCATTGCCACCTATATTGTCTGGTCAGTGTTCCCCTTCAACTTCTACAACTCCTTCTACGACTGGTGCTTCAGTATCCTCTTAATACTGGGCATGATAGGTATCACCATAGCCACTATCGTGGAGTTTTATCTCCTGGTAACTGGGAAACCAAAACTAGGCAGCTAAGTATCCTACTTCCATTTGGTTAGTATATTATCTCTCTGGAAGGTGCTCTTATTTAGATAGAAAAAGGCCAGGTCCGTCAGGATGAGTGCGGCGATGATGGCCAGGACATTAATCACGTTAAGAGTGGCAATATTCGTCACCAGCAGTATATAAACCCCTATAAAGGGTATCTCCAGCAGCAATCCCAGTTGATTGGCAGTTCGCACATCATTGACCCGGGCGGATATGATCACATTTAGTTGTATGCTTAGAATGGATGATAGAGGGACCGCTAAGAGGAGTATGAAGGCCATTTTCAAATTGGGGAAAAAAAGATAGCCAAGGGTGTTATAGGTAACCGCATCCGAAAGCACCATGAAAATTAGAGAACAGACATATATTACGCCTATACAGGGCAGGAAGGAGGATATGGTCTTTCCCAATAAGAGTTCACCGTCGGTGATGGGTGTGGCCAGGAGTGGTTCTAGACTTTGCTCGATCTTCTCGCCCAGAATACTGTAGGATGCCAGGGTACTGGACTGGATAATGGCTAATATTATATAAAAATAGGAAAACGCGTCCAGTAAGGTTATGATCTCGATTGGATTATCCATGGAACTTAACATCACTGGTAATCCCACCGAGATTAAGAGGGGTAAAATTATCAAGGTATACAGGATGCGCTTTTTTTTAAGGAATATGTTGAAGTCCTTGGTGGCGATAACCCATGATTTCCAGAGCTTCATTGGTCCCTCCTCACAATTTTCAGGTAAGCATCTTCCAGGGTGGGACTGAGCCGAGTAACGTATTGAATCCGGCCCCCAGCACCGATTATGGCGTCGACAAGGATGGGATTATCTTTTTGCGGATCGGATACATCGATAATTAGCTTATTATTACTAGTGGTGATATTACTAAGGGGGAGATTATTTAATGCCTCCAGGATTGTATCGGTGACCTCTTCTAATTCGATTACGGTCTTATTACTCCAAACTGATTCTTCTAATTCCTGGGGAGTGCCCATGGCCATGAGTTTAGTGTTGAATATTCCAATCTTGTCACAGATCCTTTGGGCTTCATCCAGGTTATGGGTATTAAGAAATATGGTCTTTTTCTCCTCTTTCAAATCCAGTATAAAATCCCGAACCGTCTTGGACGATTCCGGGTCCAGATTGGCAGTGGGTTCGTCTAAGAATAATATCTCCGGGTCATGAATAAGGGCCCGTGCAATGGCCAGTTTCTGTTTCATGCCCTTGGAGAAGTTTCCCACCCGGACATCTCTTTTATCCCAGAGCCCTAACAATTTAAGAAAATGGGCAATATTCTCCTTCCTCTCTATCCTGGAACATTCATAGAGTTTACCATAAAAATCCAGGTTCCGATAGGCGGTTAGATCATCATAAAGACCCACATTTTCCGGTAAGAGGCCCACAATTTTCCTGATTTTTAAAGAATCCGATTCATCACTGACGTCATAACCTGCTATCCTGACTTCTCCTTCTGTCTTGGATATCAGACCGGTAAGGATCCTCATGGTCGTGGTTTTACCAGCACCGTTGGGCCCTAAAAAACCGAAAACCTCTCCTGGTTTAATATGGAAGGTGAGATTATCCACCGCCGTTAAGTCACCAAATTTCCGGGTCAGATTCCGAGCTTCAATCAACAAGCATCACCAAATTAATATTACGGATATTTCCACTTTTTTTAGTTGGTACATCTACCTTGTAACCCATTTTTTCCTTTAAATATATGAAGGCCACCTTTTTTTATAATAGTTTTCAGGTCCCTGACATAATTTGAGAAATAAGATAAAAATATTTACTGAAAATATATAGCAAAAAAAAATTCGATCTAAATAAAAAAAAATTGAATACAGAAATAGGTAGGAAGTTACACTTTTAAAAAAATAGATTAGAAATAAACCAGAACGGTTTATAACGTCATTTCTATTTTAGAAAATAATGATTATTCTACTACTTCGGCGAATGCAAAGTTTCTGCGGGTAGAATTAATTCTAATTTTAACTTCATCGCCTACTTTGGCGCCTGAAACAAAAACCACAAAACCTTCGATGCGGGCAATTCCGTCTCCGTCTCTGCCGGTATCTTCAATCTTAACATCGTATTCATGCCCTTCTTTAATAGGAGCATCGTCATTTCTATTATTACTGTAGCTATCTTTAAACAAACTTTCACTTCCAATTTTTGCCTAATAGGCAAATTACTATTGATTTTTGTAGCATATAAAGTAATTTAGAAGCGATTTTATTTTAATGGATTATTCTGCTAAATTTTTTTATACTTTTTTCCTAAATTAATAATTTAATCAGAACTTATGTCCCGATATCTAGTTTTTCATCTAAAACTAAACCTTAATTCAATTTATAGAGGCTATAACAAATTCCTGCGTTAGATCTAAAGGGATATCATCTAAAACCTCAACTATGGGAAAATAAAGTAATAAACACTTCAATAGCCCTTTAAAATTATGGTTTTATGATGCTGGATACATTGCCAGTAATTCTCTTCGGTCAATCGATTTTCATAAACCATGCCCCACACATACTTCCCACATTCCGGGCAGTATAATAGCTTTTTACCTAATTCCTTAATTTTACTGGCCAAAATTACATCTCCATCAATAAAAAGAAATCATCAATTTTCCCCAGAGATTAACTTACTTTTAAAGAGAATCTAAAAATCATTTTTTTTGTAAAAAAATATTTCTTTCATTCTACTCTGGAAAACTCTACAATCTAATATGTCGCAGATGTTAATTAAACTAATCTATGAAAAATCCTTAAACAGATATCGCCTCATATTTTTTTTTAATAAAATTTTTTTCTTAGGCTTATAGGTACCTTTAAAGCCACCAAAAATCAACAATTATATGGTACGAAAATTACGGTGAATAATATTTAAAACTTTAACTGGTTTTTTTATTAAATAAAGAAGTAGAGATTACTATTTTATTAAATTTCACGAATTTTTCGAAATTAATACAATATTTTAGGAGCTGATTTTTACGTTAAATATAGCCGGATACACCCCTATAGTAGCCACCGTTTTAGGAGTTGTTATGGGACTGGGCTCCAGTGAAATAAGTAACTGGCGCAGAGATAGAAGAACTAAAAATAGGAAAATTAATTCAACTAGAACCTTAATTTTTCTTGAAAATGAAAGGAATATGGAATTACTGAAGGATTTCTGGTATAAATTAAATAACGAAGATGTATATATTCAAGAGGACGAATTTAAGATCAAAATGGCTCATCGGCTTATTAAAATGCCCATGCCTTCCTGGAATGAGATAATGTGGAAAAACCAGGCTTCATTACTGGCCATAACTTTTAGAGATACCGAGATTATTGCTATTTCTTCATTCAATAATTGTCTGGAAGTTCTTCGTTCCATCTATTCCAAACTAATAGATTTAGATGCTAAAGACCGGGATTATAACAGTACCTATGGTTCCAGTGGAGTGGAATTATCTGCTCTACCTAAATCGACCCGTTTTCATGAGGAAGCCCCTGGTCTGTGGGATGAATTCGAAAAGATTACCCTTAAATTAATTGAAAATGGAAACCCTCTGAGTAAGATTAACAAATAGGAAATGATCCATGGAGAATAAAAAGTGCAACATCGGGTATGATAAAATAGATAGAAACATTTACTGAATTTATCCTAAAAAAGGGAGGGTGCAATAGTTTAAGATTCTATTTCTATTCTTTTTTTTATATTTGTTTTCTATTTCTAATTTTGGAGGGCAGTATATCAACAACTCTACAACGATGTGTAGCTAATAACTTCCTTAAACTGTGCACCCTGTTATATACATTGTAATAAGTAGTAAATATACTTTGTTACTGACAAGCAATAAAAATGTGAATTATATGCACTGCAGCTAGTTGCAATACGACTAGGAAAGCCACTTCCCACCGGTTCACAACCCCTCATCTGATCGGGTCATCATGATGGTTCCACTCCCTAATGGTCAGTATAGATTTTAAAAAAACTAACTATAAGTTAATCCACAGTCACCGTTAGGTTGTTACTACGATATCCATCACCCACTACGTCAAAGTAGGTTAAAATCCATTCCTTTCCATTATAATTAGCGTTAATAGCAGGGTAATAGGCATTCCATCTGAATTCTTTGACTTCGGTGAGCTGTTCGGCTTTGGTTATGGCCTCCTGAGCGGATTCAACCGTACCCCCACTTACAGTTAGACTCTGAACCGTCTTGGCATCACTTTTTTCTTTACTCCAGGTATTGTAACTGAAGGAGTAATAGGTGCTGTTAGACTGGTCACTTTGAACCACAGTCCAGGTGAAGAGGTCCATGGTAGGATACGCGGCTGAATAAACCAACTCTCCACTTACCGGATTATCATCCAGGGCCACATTCTTCTCATAGGCCCGGATCCCGCCAAAAGAGATCAAGATAACCATGAAGATGGCCATGGCCGCTTTCTTATACTTCATATCCACCTTTAAGTAAAGAACCAGGAGAACCACCAGGGCGATGACCGCGGTGGTGAGGTCGATGTAGTAGTATATCTCCGCACTGAACCTCTGCAGGGTGAAGGGATATAAAAGGGGTATGCCCCGGGAAGTTAGAAAATCAAGGAAAAGATGAGTAAGGGCACCGAAATAGGCTATCCCCACCGTTTTAATGGTGAATTCCACTGATATGTCACGCTTTATTAACTTACCCAGAAATTCATTGATTCTCTTTCGGGATATAATATACAAAAACAGGGTGGAGGTGATGGCTGCGAAGATAAATGTATGAGTTATGCCCCGGTGGGTGAAGACAAAAAGATAGGGAACTAAAAACCCGATCCAGACTACGAAGATGGTATCCAGATCAAGGGAAATCCCACCCAATCCTCCTTCCAGTTTATTTTTACTTTTAAGGGCGAATAAAATGATGTACGGCACCAGAAAATGTGTAAAAAAGTCCATTAATTATCCCCATGGTTCATATTATTAAGTAGGGGATATCTCTTTTAAATGCTTCTTAAAAAATGTCTAAAAAAAACATATAATAATAGGAGTTTTACCTGCTTTAAAATAAGTTTTTAAGGCGGTATATTTTGATAACAGGAAAACTCCCAAATATATCCACCGGGAATACGGGGAGGAGTAGAAGAAAAGGAAACTTTCTTTACCAATACTGGAGATATTAATGATGCAGGAGTTTTATTTATGCCAAAAATGGTTATTGCCTTGCTTTTTATTATGGCGGGCCTTATAGTAATTGCTTTTCCACTTCTAGGATTAATCCCCGCGGCCATCCTCTCTGGATTTTTAATCCTCATGCTGGGTATCGGCCTAATATTAGCCGCCCTAGCAGGAATAAGAAAAAACAAAGGTTTAGATTTAGGCCTTTCACTCTTGATATTGGGTATTATTGCCCTAATTTTAGGTACGGGATTCATATTCAATCCCTCACTCTTTTCCTGGATGACTGGATTTGCAGTGTGGATTATGGGACTTTTACTCATAATTACTGGAATTGTCCGCATTCTTTCCCAGGGTGGAGATAACCGCTGTGGAATTAAAGACATTTCCGTAGGACTATTAATCATCGTGGC
>DAHVOW010000003.1 GCA_027318585.1 Methanobacteriaceae archaeon
AACCAGAAACTTTATAAGTCATGTTTAAAAAATGCAATGCTATACCAATAGGGCCTCATCATACCTCGATATGGTGAGACACGGAGGCGGTATAATCAAGCGACAATTTAATCTTGCGTTGTTACTAGCTTTAGCAATAGCAATATGCACTTTACCCCTATCAGGGGCTGTAGATAATCTAAGTTTAAGCCAAAGCACAACTATTTCTCAAGTGAATACCATTAATTCTGTGAACTCAGCTTCAGTAGCTAAACCTGAAGTCAACGCAGTCTACAAGTACAAGAAGTCCTATAAGAAGACCTACAAGAGGAAGTACAAGAAGTCCTATAAGAAATCCTATAAGAAGTCTTACAGAAAGTCCTACAAGAAATACTATTACAAAAAGGTTTACCGGAACGGTAAATACCGCTATGTGAGAGCAACTTACTACGTGACCTACAAGGTAAGTTACAGGAGCGCCGGGAGAAAAGGAACTGGTGACTGCTGGACCAACAGTGAAGTATTATACAATCAATTACTGAAAAAAGGTTACAAAGTCCGAATCATACAATATCCCACCAGCATGTCATCCCGACACCGATCCGTACAATACTATAAAGACGGCAAATGGGTCAATTATGACTACAAAGGCAACGGATACGCAATGCGTTACCACTGGACATCCAACTACGTCAATGGTAAAGTGATCAAGAGTTCTTAAGATAATAGGGGATAAGTTTGAATAAAAACACCTAAATCCTCTACTAACTTATTTTAGGCACTGAATTTTAACAAATCGGAAGAAGAGAGATCATTCGTTCTATCTTATTTTATATATTAATTTAGAGAGTATTAGAAGTCGTTTAAATCTGTTTTAGCTATTAATGCTTTATTTTATATTTCAATTGTTCCTTCTCCCAATTCTACACCACATTGGGGTATAAGGAGTGGGTTTTCAAAAATTAATAAAAAAAAGATGTTTAGAGCATATTATAAATAAAATGCTCTTTAAAGGGATTCATCTTCATCCAAGGCCAGGCGCATAGTGTCTGGGTCCTGGGGCATGTGTTCTAAAAAGTCCTCTGCGGCGTGGCGGACATCACGGTTCCCGATGATGTAACGGCCCACCACAATAATATCGGCACCACTGTCCAGAGCTTCATTAACCTTTTGAGGGGTTATTCCACCAGCCACAGCTACCAACCGATTGCCGCCTAGAATTTCTTTGATCTTTTTAATGTTACCCCATTCAGTCATATCCGATAATTCTTCACCTTTCTCTTTTTTAAGGGTCTCTAAATCCACATTTCGGTGGAGCAACACGATATCTGGCATTAAATTAAGGTTCTGAAGTTTTTGTAGGAACTCGTCCACATTCATCATATCCAGAATGGAGTAAATTCCCTGTTTTGATGCTTCATGGATGGCTTTTTCAATGGATTCCATGGTTCCCAGTCCAGAAATTGCCACGGCATCAGCAGTTTCATCGGCAGCCATTTTAACTTCTATTCTACCAACGTCCAGGGTCTTCAGATCTGCAATAATGAAGGCGTCCTGTTTAAGTTCCCTGATTTTACCAACCACTCCTACTCCGAATTTTTTGACCAGAGGTGTCCCGGCTTCAATTAGTATCCGTTCCCGGTCGGGAAGGCTGTTGATAATTCGCTCCATCTCGGCTAAGTTGTCCAGGTCCAGAGCAACCTGCAAGTATGGTGGATCCCACAGTCTGTTGACTTTGAATCCCATAATCGCGTGGGTACCTCGGTCTTTTTCGGACAGTACCTTATCAATTGATGGATAATCAGTCATGGCTCTGGTTATGGCCAGTTTAGTGGCCCCGTAGTTGTACTGATAGATCTTCCGGTAGTCAGTGGCTTCCGGGTGTATGAAAACACTAACTATCAGGACCAAATCTTCGGCATCTTCTTTAGGTATCAAACCTTCCTGAACTGCATCTGCCACGGCACGGCCCACCGCTGTTTGAGCTGGCCCAAAAATCTTATTTGCATCACCTAAATCTCTGACTGAAACTTTAGGAATAATAAGAGTGGCTGGTTTGGTCATTAAATTGGGCCTGATGACAGATAAAAGTGGAGTGTGTCCTAGGGACATACTTCCCATGTTACTGACGAAGGCATTACCTACTGGCCCTTCTTTATCTCCGATAACTAGATCAATATGAGCAATTTCATTTCCATTTCCAATTAAGGCTTCCCCAATCCTGTACATGATCATTGTCCTCCTTAGGGTCTGTTTAAATCTATGGACTTAAAGAGTATAAAAAGATAATTAAAGGCCCTCATTCTTGGGTTGATAATTGGTTTTTCCAAGAAATTTGTGATTAAAAATGAATACTTATCCAAAAAGAAAAATTAAAAAATAAAAAAATTTGGGCACGATTAACTTAATTTACCCTCTAAATAATCGTCGTACCCTTGTAGATCGAGTAAACCATGTCCAGACAGAGTTATGATTATGTTTTTCTCTTCTTTTTCTCTTCTACACTTTATGGCTTCATCCATACCCACCTTTATGGCATGACATGATTCTGGAGCAGGTATTACTCCTTCCACATCGGCGAAGATCTTACCGGTTTCAAATATTTCAGTTTGAGTCACAGTCCTGGCTTCAATGATCTTTTCATGTGCTAAGAGGGCCACTAATGGCGACATTCCATGGTATCTCAGCCCGCCGGCGTGTACTGAAGGTGGCACGAAGTCATGACCCAGGGTGTACATCTTTATCAGGGGAGTCATCCCTGCTGTATCTCCATGGTCATAGCGATATTCCCCTTGAGTTAAGGTAGGGCAAGAGTTGGGCTCAGCGGCGATGAATTTACAGTTGATATTCCCATCTAGCTGGTCTTTGACAAATGGGAAAATGGACCCAGCTAAGTTACTTCCTCCACCCACGCAGCCTACCATTATATCTGGCTCGGCATCGATCAGTGACAGCTGCTTCTTCATCTCCAGCCCGATGACGGTCTGATGAAGCATGACATGATTCAGAACACTTCCCAGTGAGTAATAAGTCTTTTCATCTTTTAACGCATCTTCAATAGCTTCGGATATAGCTATACCTAATGATCCAGGGTGATCTGGGTCTTTTGCTAAAACTTTTCTACCATACTCAGTTTTATCACTGGGTGATGGTATTATCTCCCCATTGTAGAGTTGCATCACCGCTTTACGATATGGTTTTTGTTGGTAAGATACTTGTACCATGTAGACCCGGCAGTCTATATCCATCATGTTACAGGCCAGGGCCAAGGCTGAACCCCATTGTCCAGCACCAGTTTCGGTGGTAAGCATTTCAGCTTTGTCTTTTTTAGCATAATATGCCTGTGCCAGGGCACTGTTAAGTTTATGGCTTCCGGTGGGTGATAGGTCTTCTCTTTTGTAGAAGATCTTGGCCGGAGTGTCGAGATGATCTTCCAGGCCTTTGGCCCGGTAAAGAGGGCTGGGCCTTCCGATTTTTTTATATAATTTTCTAACTTTTTTAGGGATGGTTATGTATCTTTTCTGGGACATCTCCTGTTCTAAAACACCACTGGAAAATATTTTAGGTAGATTTTCCAACTGTTTTCCTTCTTCAGTTTGTGAATATTCAGGAAATTCTACAGGTAAATCTGCGGCTATATTGTACCATCTTTTAGGAATGGCTTTAGCAGGTAAAGTTACTCTTTGCATAATTATCACCTATTATTGACTGACCCACACTATTTCTACCGTACTATTTAAATCTTTGTTGCATCATTTTGTACATTATATTGCACCTAAATTTTGCTTTAAAATATAAACCGCTAAGAACAAAGATAGATTATATGAAGATTCTGGCCATTGATGTAGGAACTGGTACTCAGGATATAATGTTATATGACTCTGAGGAGCCTATTGAAAATGCGATTAAGATGGTTCTTCCATCTCCGACACGCATAATAGCAAATAAAATTGGAAAACATCACCATGACATTTTTCTGAGTGGAGAGACCATGGGTGGGGGTCCCGTG
Organism: Methanobacteriaceae archaeon; assembly: GCA_027318585.1. Lineage (GTDB taxonomy): Archaea > Methanobacteriota > Methanobacteria > Methanobacteriales > Methanobacteriaceae > Methanobacterium. The sequence continues at coordinate 3,989 of DAHVOW010000003.1, forward strand.
AACAAGGCCATTAAAAGACATCTAGAGAAGGGCTATCGGGTGGTCATGACCGAGAGTGCAGCCCGCACAGTCCGTGATGATTTGAATAGAGTAAGGTCCTTAGGAATTGAAATAGTTCCTGATGGAGAAAAACATCCTGAAATTGCTGAGATAAGGCTGGTTGATGTTGATCTTGATGTTTTTAGGTCTGCATTACACTTATTCGATGTTCCCCTGGAATTTGACCGGTTGGGGGTTGCGGTACAGGACCATGGTAACTCTGATGGCATGGGGGATCGAAATTTTCGTTTCCAAAAGATTAGAGAAAAACTGAGCTCACCTTTACCTCCGGAGGAATTTGCTTTTCATGCCGAGGCTCCTGAATACTTTACCCGTATACAGGGAGTTTTACGTACCTTGAAAGGTTACCAACCCACTATAATGGATTCCAAGTTCGCAGCCTTATGTGGATGTACCTGCGACCACCAAGTGGCAGACATGGAAAATTTCGTGGCGTTGGACATTGGAAATGGCCATACCTTGGCCGCATCCTTTAAGGAAGGAAAAATATGTGGAGTTTTTGAGCATCACACCCGTATGTTGACTCCATCTAAAATTGAGAAATTCATTGACCGGTTGGTATCTGGAGAAATTGCCCATGACGAAGTCCATGAAGATGGTGGACACGGGGCATGGGTGGCCGAGCCCATTGAAAAATTCGACCAAGTGGTAGTTACTGGTCCCCAGAGAAAAATAATTAGCAAAACACGTTTTAATTTTTACAATGCTGCTCCGGTGGGGGATGTTATGATGACTGGGCCGGCAGGTTTAATTAAGGCCATAATGTCCAAAGAGGTTAAGAGGATATGATCATAGATACACACATACACAGCACCTATTCACCAGATTCCAGTTCATCAGTGGCCGAAATTGTAAAATACAGCCGAAAAATAGGTCTGGACGCGATTGCCATAGCTGACCATGACACCATGAAGGGATCAATGGAAGCAAAAGATAGATTTAAAGGCCTCAAAGATTTTGTAATCATCCCGGCCATGGAAATCAGCACCAATAAAGGCCACATCGTGGCTTTGGGTATCAAAGAGGAAATAAGTCCGGGTTTAGATCCGAAAGAGACAGTGGAACTGATACGGGACCAGGGAGGGATTGCAGTAGCTGCTCATCCATTTGTACGTTATCGTGAGGGCCTTTTCAGCCGGATTAGCAGTTTAGATGTGGATGCTTTGGAAACTCTAAACTCCCGTTATATATTTGGCTATTCCAACTGGCGAGCACGTAAAATGGCTGAAGAAACCAAAATTCCCCAATTAGGAGCCAGCGACGCCCACTTCCTGGGAGCTATAGGCAGTTGTGTCACAGAATTAGAGGCAGATTTTGATGTGGAAAGTATTCTGGAAGTTATACTTTCAGGAAAGACCAACGTTTTTGGAGATAGAACCCCACTTCCCCTTATAATTAAAGAAGTCATAAATAAGAAGATAAAAAAAGTTTAAAAACCAATCTCAAGTAATTAATCTTATTATATTTAACACAGTTATGATAATTGAATTCATTCAGGAGAACTTTCTATACCTCCATCCGGGCTACACCCTCCTGAACACTATAGTTTTTGGTATTATCCTGGGATTCGCTATTTTGATCATCATCCGCATGTTCAAATGGCTCAAAAAAGATCCGGGAGATTTGTTTCTGGCCCTGGTACCGTTCATCTTCTTTGGCTCCAGTGCCCGGGCCCTGGTGGATAATGGATTATATCCTCTTACCCTGCTACTTGTAACACCAGGTATATATGTTTTAACTGGGTTGACTACCATAATTGCCCTCATTTTATCTGTTTTTTTGGAAAAGAAGACTGGATGGGACTACCGATACTCCCTGTTTACCTTGGGGTTTGTGATATGTGTTCCTAACCTGCTGACAATTCAGTACATTAACCCGGTTCCACTACTTCAGATCTTAGGATCATGGGCTATAATAACAGCGCCTTTCGTCCTATTACGGGATAAATGGTGGATATTGAAAGATAAGTTCAATCTAAGTATACTGGCTGCTCACCTACTGGATGCCAGCACCACTTTTATAGCAGTGGACTTTTATGGTTATGGGGAACAGCATGTTCTCCCAAATTTCCTGACCCAACTGGTAGATACTGCTGCAGTGATGTTTCCACTCAAAATTACAGTTATATTGGCAGCTTTATATATAATAGACACTAATGTGGGGGATAAAACTACTAGGAACATGCTTAAACTGGCTATATTCATATTGGGGTTGGCTCCAGGGCTCCGGAACTTTCTGAGTCTGATCATGGGCAGCTGATAATCCCAATTTATTTATGAAACACCACCCTACCATAATAATAACTTTAAAATAAGTTGAGGTCTTCCCATGTACATGGATATGGTGAAAGCAAAGATGAGCATACCAGAGAGGGTTAAAATATTTGACACCACCCTCCGGGATGGTGAACAAACACCAGGGGTAGCTATCACGCCTAAAGAGAAGATAAGAATAGCCAAACGGCTGGATATTCTGGGAGTCGACACTATAGAGGTGGGCTTTCCGGCAGCTTCACCTGGAGAACAACAAGCAGCCAGAGAAATAAAGGAATTAGGCCTTAAATCCCAGATTTGTGGGTTGGCCAGGGTGTTAAAGGAAGACCTGGACGCGGCCATCAACAGTGAAGTGGATTACATTCACACCTTCATCGGGACTTCTCCCCTGCACCGGGAGTACAAGTTGAAAATGAGTAAGGAAGATATACTCCAAAAGGCTGTTGAATCCGTGGAGTACATAAAGGATCATGGAATTGTGGCCGAATTTTCCGCTGAAGATGCAACTCGAACCGAATTTGACTATCTTCTGGATATTTACCAGGCAGTGGAGTCAGCCGGGGTAGATTATATAAATGTACCCGACACCGTGGGAGTAATGGTTCCTTCTTCCATGAACTATTTAACTGGACAGCTAAAAAATGAGCTAACCGTGCCCATCAGTGTTCACTGTCACGATGACTTTGGCCTGGCAGTGGCTAACTCTCTGGCGGCAGTCGAGGCTGGCGCCGAACAAGTCCACGCCACGGTCAATGGAATCGGCGAAAGGGCTGGTAACACCTCCCTAGAGGAAGTGGTTATGGCATTAATCACCAATTATGATGTAAAAGTTAACATCAACACCAAATTATTGGTGGACACTTCCCAGATGGTATCCCGCATAACCGGGGTTCGAATACCTCCTAACAAGGCTATTGTAGGAGATAATGCTTTTGCTCATGAGGCGGGCATTCATGTTCATGGCGTGCTGGCTAAGGCAGAGACCTACGAGCCACTCATGCCCGAGATGGTGGGCCACACCCGACGGATAGTCCTAGGCAAACATACCGGGGCCCGGGCCTTATGGTCCAAACTGGATGATTATGGTATTGAGATGAATGAGGACCAGTTCTGCCAGGTTTTTGACCAGGTAAAGAAACTGGGTGATAAGGGTAAAATGGTTACTGACGCAGATTTAAAGGCTCTAGCCGAGACAGTTCTTGGCAGAGCTCAAAAAGAAACTGTAAAACTGGAAGGACTATCAGTACTCACCGGTGATAACGTACTGCCCACCGCCACCATCAAACTCAACATAGATGGAGAGGTCAAAAGTGCTGCAAAAACTGGGGTAGGTCCTGTTGATGCTGCAATAAATGCTATACAAAGTCTGGTTAGTGATACTGCTGATATAGAACTTAAAGAATATAATATTGAAGCAATTACTGGTGGTACCAATGCCCTGGCTGAAGTCTTCGTGATCATGGCTGACAAAGAGGGTAACCAGGCCACGGGTCGGTCCACTGTAGAAGACGTGGTGATGGCCAGCGTAGAAGCTGTATTGGATGCCATTAATAAAATATTAATGGTAAAATTGATCTAAAAACTTTTAATCTAAAAGGCATAGAAAAGGGGTGATTGAATGGTTTATATAAAATGCAGATTTAACCCTACAACAACAGACGAAGAAACTGGAGGTTGGAGCAAGTGAGCGGTGCAAAAATTCTAGTGGTGGAGGATGAACGTATCACCGCTGAAGATATCAAGGCCGGACTGGAATTCGATGGTTACCAGGTCCCTGTTATTTGTTCTTCTGGCGAAGATGCTGTTCAAAAAGCAGGTAAAATCAAACCTGATCTGGTTTTGATGGATATCAGGCTGGAAGGTGAAATGGATGGTATAGAAGCTGCTTGTGAGATCAGGCGTCTTTATGATATACCGGTAATTTATCTAACTGCTTACTCTGATGAGAAGACTGTAGAAAGGGCTAAAAAGACGGAACCGTCTGGATTTTTAGTTAAAGGGCAGGGAATTATTAACAAACCATTTGATGACACCGAACTTCGTGCTGCTATTGAAATTACGTTATACCGTCATCACATGGAAAAGGAACACCACCAGTTATTTTCGGCCATGCTCCGTAACGTTAGTGAGGCTGTAATATCTACTGATCCATCTAAAAAAGTTAGATTTATCAACAACGCTGCTGAGAATGTCACTGGCTGGTTAAAGGATGATGTATTGGGTAAAAACCTTGAAGATGTATTTTTAAAGCTTAAACCTATCATTGAAGAGGAAATGAGCCTGAAAGATGCACTTGCTCCTGATGAAACATCTTATTATAAGGCGCCTGATGGATCTGAGGTACTTTTAGAAGGTACCGTAACTCCATTAAAGGACAATAAAGGGGCAGTAAGTGGATTGGTCATCATATTCAGGTCTTAAAGTGGCCAAAAATGATATTAAGGCGTATTGATGCTTTAAATCATTAATTTTATCTAGAAAGAGGAATACCTATGGCGGCTGCAAAGATCCTGGTGGTGGAAGATGAACGGATCACCGGGGAGGATATTAAAATGGGGCTGGAAAGTGCAGGTTACACGGTGCCATCTATTGTTTCCTCCGGTGAGGAAGCAATTCAGGAGGTAGAAAAATTCCTCCCGGATCTGGTTTTAATGGATATAAGACTTCATGGGGAAATGGATGGTATTGAAGCAGCAGAACACATTAGATCCAGATTTAAAATCCCGATAATTTATCTCACTGCATTTTCAGATGAAAACACTGTGAAACGGGCCAAAGAAACCCAGCCATCCGGGTTTATAATCAAAAAACCATTCGGATTTTTACACAAACCATTCGATGACAATGAATTACAAACCGCCATTGAAATCACCCTTAAACACCATGAATTAGAAAAGAAATTTTCCGGTCCTGATAAATGGATACAGACAATGCTCAGTAACATCAGCGATGCTGTAATATCCACTGATCCCCAGGGACGCATCAATTTTATAAACTCTTCGGCTCAGGACATGACTGGACTGAGGGAAAATGAAGTTCTGGATAGAATGATCCAGGATTTATTCATAACCCTTAGCAGTGATGGTTCAGAAGATGATTTTAGACTAAAAACACCGCAAAATTTAGTATTAATGGTCAAAGATGGATCAGAACTGGCGGTGGATGGAAATTTAACGGCTATTGAGAGTGTCGATGGCAGAACAGAGGGATATGTGGCTATATTCCGCCTTCAATAACCTTAAACTAATTATAAATCTGCTAAAAAAACTAAACCTAACACTTCTAAGACTTAAAAATCCTAAACTATCTGAAAATACACTAAATAACAGTCATATCCTAAGATAAAATCTGTAATGTATAATAAGGATAAACTTTATTACCATTAATATCATTGGAGGTTAAAGCGATGTCAGAGGAAAATATAGTGTACATTGGTAACAAGCCGGTAATGAACTATGTCTTAGCTGTGGTTACTCAGATGAATGGTGGCGTCTCTGAAGTTATTCTAAAGGCTAGAGGAAGAGCAATAAGCAGGGCAGTGGACGTTGCTGAGATCGTAAGAAACAGATTTATCACCGACGCCACAGTGACAAATATTGATATAAGCACCGAGGAGATCATGAGTAATGAGGGATCTTCTACCAACGTATCTGCGATAGAAATATCGTTAGCCAAGGAATAATCAGTGAAATCTTGAAACCTCAATGGTTTCATACCTTTTTTTTATTTTAAATTCATTCCTTTATTCAAGATCTCATTTTAAAAATTAATTATATCTAAAAATAAAGTTAAAGCCGCATGGTGCGGCTTTTAAACTGGAATTCTATTCTTCTTTTTTCCGCCGGCCCCTAATGGTCCTCAGACCCACTAATAGGGCTAAGATTACTACTATGGCTCCTCCAATATAGTAGGCAAATATGGATATTGGTCCGCTCTCTTTATCATTTTTTAAGGCGTAGAGGTACCCATCATTTCCTCCGATGTAGATCATGTTGCCATAAACCACTGGAGATGACTGGAATGGAGAGTTCATAACGAAGTATCCGGGGTTGTAAGACCATTCTTGCTTTCCAGTAAACTTATTGAGGATGTATACACTTCCATCGTCGGATCCAAAGACGATTTTATTATCAATAAGGGCGGCAGTGGATTTGATAGCTCCCAGTCCTTCAACCACCCATTTTTCGGTTCCATTTCTGGTGTCCAGACAGGCCACCTTACCGTTATCCGCCCCTATGAAAAGGCTGTTATCGTCTGAAACGATGGTTGGAGAAGATTTAACCGGTTTTCCCATTTCGTAATTCCAAACCAGGGCTCCATCATTCATATTTAGAGCGTATAATTTGCCATCATTCGATCCTATGTATAAAGTTTCGTTTAGAATTGCTGGTGACGATTGTACTTTGTCTCCGGTGGTGTACTCCCATTTTTTAGCTCCGGTATCCGCATCCAGTGCGTATACTTTCCCGTCGTCTGATCCGAAATATACGGTGCTTCCATTAACTAATGGGGAAGATTTAATAGCATTCCCTGATTCAAACTCCCATAATATGGATCCATCAGTCGAGATTGCATATAGGCGTCCATCATTGGCGCCCACGTAAATTGTATCTCCTTTTACTGTAGGAGATGATTCTATGGAGTTACCAGTTTTATATTTCCATTCAACCTCTCCATTTTTAATGTCCTGGGCATAAAGATACCCATCCATGGAACCCACATATAAAGTCTCATTTACCAGAACAGGAGAGGATATTACTGCTCCTCCGGTCTTATAGCTCCATAATTGGGTTCCTTGTTCTAGGTTAACTGCGTATACATAGCCGTCACTAGATCCAAAATATATTACTTCATTCATGATGGCTGGGGAAGATTTGATTGAATCCCCGGCCTGGAAATACCAGGAAGCAGGGGTGAAATCAGCTGGTTGTTCTAAATTTCCTGTTCGCTGGTCATTTAAATGGAACATGGGCCAATCAGCAGCTACAACTGGAGCTAATGAAATAGATGTTGTAAAGAGGCATATGGCCAGAAATCCCAAGATTAACTTCTTATTTACATTCATAATATCACCTATAGTATTCTTTTTCTGCCTAAATATCTCGATTAAATCTAGTAACTCCCATTGCAAAGAACAACAGAGTGAAACCTAAAAGGACAGCTAGGTAAATCCATATATCTGCTAATCCCGCTCCTTGCAACATCACCCCTCTTAAAGCGACGTTAGCGTAGGTTAAAGGTGCCAGGTAAGCTATTTTTTGGAATATCCAGGGCATGGTTTCCAGGGGATAGAAAACTCCGGATATGAACATCATGGGCATGGTGAAGGGCATCACCATCTGGACGTAGTCTTCCTGAGTACCAACTCTGGCAGAAATCATTATTCCAAAACCTACAAAACACAAGGCAGTGAGTACCAGGAGGAGTATGGTAAGCAACATGCTACCGGCTATAGTAATATTAAACAGCAATATAGCCGCACCTATCAATACCAAAGCCGTTGATGTTTGAATGACCAATCGTGAAATGATCTTACCCCCTACAACGGTAGCAACACTGGTAGGTGTCATGAAAAGCCTAGCTAGCTCTCCTCTTTCACGTTCACCTGCTAATGACTCCCCCATACTCATCATGGCCCCCATCATTACCGTCATGGCCAGAATTGCCGGTACCAGGAAGTCTATGTATTTGATGTCCCCATAGATCTTATTTATCTGGAAGTTAATGGAGTTCATTATGTTCTGGGAATTCAAACTCGCCAGAGGACTGGACTGTACATTTACTCCTTGGGACTGTATTTGCACTCCGGAGGCTTGAAGCTTCTGCATTCCTATTTCGGCAGATATTTGGCTGAAAAGAGCCTGTGTGGCAGGTACCAATGTCTGGGTGGCCATTTGATCCGACGAATCAATGTATATAACCACACTCTTTGGATTAGTGCTGTTCAAATTTTCATAATCCGGGGGAAGTATGATGGCTGCCTTCACTGTTCCTGACTCAACCATTTGCCGGGCCTTATCCGGATCCGATATTATGTCTTTCACTTCATAGAGATCCATACCTTTGATAGCGTTGAGAGTAGAATCGGTTACCGGGCCGTTACTCTGTTCGACTACCACCACCGGAATATTTTCAATAGATCCACCCATACCATAACCGAAGAGAGCTATCATCAGTATGGGGAAGATGAATATGGAAATTAAACGAGGTTTATGTCTCCATAAGACCAATAAATCCTTTTTAATCATCCACCAGATTTTTTTGGTTTCCACCATTTTATTCGCCTGCCTTTTCTTCTTTTTTAACCTTTTTTGCAGTTACCTTTGAGAAAACATCTTCCAGGGAAGGATCTTTGGTTGAGATGGAAGTTATGTTGCCACCGGTTTCCATTATTGCAGAAATAACTTGTGTCACTGCGTTTTCGGTGTTGGCCAATTTAAATGTTAACCGGCCCGAACGATGCGTTTCGATTTCTAGAACGCAGGGGATTTGATATAGTCTTTCAAGCAGTTTGGTATCTGAATAACTCATCATCAGGCTCATTTCTCGTGCTCTATCTTTTTCTGACTCATTCACAACGGTTTTTAATTTACCGAAGGATGGATGGGCAGTGGCATCTGATTCTTCCATTTCTCTCACAATTTCACCAATGTTGCTTTCTTGACACTTTTCTTCCGCTAAGACGGTGTCTTTTAGACTCTGTGGAGTGTCAAAGGCAGCAAGTTTGCCCAGATTAATTATACCAATATGATCACAGAGCATATCTACCTCATACATGTCGTGGGAACAGAGGATGATGGTGTGTCCTTTCTGGTTCAGTTCATCGATCAGTTCCCAGAGCACGGTTTTGGTGGTAGGATCAAGACCAATGGTGGGTTCATCCAAAAATAGAATATCTGGTTGGTGTACCAGGCTGGCCACCACCGAAACTTTCTGTCTCTGTCCCCCGGACATCTGCCTTATCAACTTATTTTCAGCATATTTAATATCCACCAGTTCCATTAATTCGTCGATTCTCTGTTCTTTAAGGTCTCGGGGCATTCCATAATAGTCTGCACATAGTTCTGCGTTTTCTCGCGCGGTTAGGTCACCGTAAAGACTTACCAGTTGCGGTACCATGCCAATTTTTTGTCGTACTTCATCCGGCGATTTGATAATGTCATATCCCGATACACTGGCCGTACCCGAGGTGGGTTGAATGAGACAGGTTAACATTTTTATGGTGGTGGTTTTCCCTGCCCCATTAGGGCCTAAAAATCCAAATATGCTCTTATTTTTTACTTTTAAATCCAGAGCATCCACAGCTAGGAAGTCCCCGTAGCGTTTGGTGAGATCAAAAGTTTCTATAGCGTATTTCATGGTTTAAACTCCTATTCTCTTTTGAGGCCGAACATATCCTCCATGAATTCACCCCATATATGGTGGGGGTCATATTTTTGGCCGCAAAAGGCGATTTTTCGGATCCTTTCGAGGCTTTTTTCTCCTTCACTTGTAATTTCATAATATTTAACTTTTCTCTTGCCCTGGTGTTCCCATGTACCTGCTATCATTCCTTTTTTTTCTAGGTCGTGAAGAACGGGATAAATCATACTGGCACTGGGCATTTTCCCATTATAAGGGGCTGCTTCATGTATCTGGGTCATTATTTCGTATCCATGCAATCTATTCCGGCTAATAAGCCACAGGATCATGACTTTACCAAAGCCCTTCATGAACCCGCCAATCATCTTTCTATCATGTTTGGATAGATTCTTTAGATTTTCTGTACAAGAAGACTTATCCTGATCCATTTCTAAATCGTTATTGGGTTTATTTTTTGAATTTAATTCTTTTCCTGGCATTTCACTCCCAACTTATTTCCCATAAATACCCTAGATATATTAATTTTCAATATATCGAATTATGATATATCGAGTATGTAAGTACTGTACAATGTAGTATTTAAATGAAACGGTAGGACTGATATTTTTTATAAAATAAATCCAATTATAGAATGATAGATGTCAGGAGGTTGGTAAATTGAAAATTGGTTTCTCCACTTTAGCACTATTCGCGAAGCCATTTGAAGAATGGCTGGAAATGGCCATGGTTGATGGGTTTAACATGATGGAAATACTCTGTGAAGGTCCCTACTGGCCAAGAATTCTTCTTTCAGAGAATGAGGGGTTGGATATTTTTTCTTCTTACGATATAAGCTTATATTTGCATGCTCCCACCATAGACCTGAACCCGGCCAGCCTCAACCCGGGTATCAGGGATGAAACCCTGAAACAACTCTTCGAAACTATAGAACTGGCATCTAAAATAGGGGCAGAAGCCATAACTACCCATCCTGGTTTAATACACCGCCTAGAAGATAGGGTTAGGAGTATGGGTCTTTATTATTCAATAGAAACCCTTAAAAATGCTAATAACTATGCTGAAGAATATGGGGTGATTTTTTCAGTTGAAAACATGCCTAATCGTTATGCCTATTTCTGTAACAATCCTGAGGAACATGTTTTTTTCACCAGTGAGTGTGGTTGTCAGGCTACTCTGGATCTGGGCCATGCCAACACCTCGGGGGAATTATTTAAATTCCTTAAAATGCCCCGAATTCAGTATTACCATGTAAGTGACAACGATGTCGAAAAGGATCAGCATTTAACTTTAGGGGAAGGTACTATGGATTTGAATGCCTTGAATGGAATCGATAAGGTTATTATAGAGCTAAACAACTATCAAAATGTTCTTAAAAGCCGAGAAATACTCTTATCTAAATTATAATTAATGAAGTATGGTGTGGGGTGTTTAGATGCAAAGCAAGGTTTATTTCATCGATCTAATTTCCAGAGGAAAAGATGATAGTAAGGTTAAGAAGCTGGAAAAATTATTTAAGGGGGCCCAACTAGGTGATGCAATACAAGAAAACGATTTAATGGCCATTAAGCTCCATTTTGGAGAAGAAGGTAACGATTCTTATATTAACCCGGTCTTTGTCAGAGTTATAGTTGATCTGATCAAAAAACAGGGTGCTAAACCATTCTTAACTGATACCAACACCTTATACTACGGCAGCCGGCATAACTCGGTTGAGCATCTAGAAACGGCCATTAAACACGGATTTGACTATGCAGTGGCTGGAGCGCCCATCATTATTGCTGATGGGATCCAGGGGGATAACTGGGTCCCGGTCCAAGTGGGTCTTAAACATTTTAAGGAAGTGAAAATTGCCGGTGAAATTGTTAAATCAGACAGTATAATGGTTTTATCTCATTTCAAGGGCCATGGCATGAGTGGATTTGGTGGGGCAATCAAGAATCTGGCCATGGGTTGCGCGGCCCTGCCCGGTAAACTGGAACAACATGAATGTGCTAAACCGATAATTGGCTCTTCCTGCACGGGCTGTGGTACTTGTGTGGATTCCTGTCCTGTTGCCACCATGTCCCTTTCCCAAGGCCGGGCAGTCATAGACTACCCAGAGTGCATTGCCTGTAACAACTGTCTGGACACCTGTCCCGATTCATGTATAGAACTGGATTGGGATGCCATGGAGCCCTTCATGGAAAAAATGGCCGAGTATGCCTATGGGGCTGTTAAAAACAAAAATGGAAGGATAAGATATGTTAACTTCCTTTTAAACATAACTCCTGATTGTGATTGCGTGTCATGGAGTGATCGTCCTCTGGTCCCGGATATTGGGATCCTGGCATCCAATGATCCGGTAGCTTTAGATCAGGCCAGTTATGATCTGGTTACTCAACAACCCGGCCATGAAAATTCATTACTAATACATAACCACGCTCCTGGTGAAGATAAGTTTCGGGGGGTGTGGGAGAATGTTGATGGGCGATTGTTGCTGGAATATGCCCAGGAAATTGGAATGGGAACTAGAAACTACCAATTAACAAAGATCTAGTTGATCCTAGAAACATCCTGGATTTCTTTAAAATCCTTGAAAATGTCAGAGAGGTCCTTAAATAATTCTTCTACAGTAGAAAACCTGGTTCCATGGGAAACCAAAAACATCCTGGAATCTATTCTACTGTAGAATAAATTTATTTAACTGAAGTATGAAAATCAAAATTTAATGTCTAAAATTTCTTTAATATTATTTATAACCACATCAGCCGCATCATAAACTTTAGAGGGTACATTTTCGCCTTGCTGGAGAGTTAAAACACCAATGTCTGCTTCTTTAAGTGCAGGAATGTCGTTGGCGCTGTTTCCAACCATCATCACTTGGCTTCCCTCTTTAAGTTTCTTTATAATCTCCCTTTTTTTGCCGGCGTCTGCAGTACCATAAGTGTTCTCACAGGGAATATCAATAAAATCCGCTAACTGTTCTAAAGAAGTCTTCCTATCTCCAGAAGCCACAAATATCTGGAATCCTCTTTTTTTGAGTTCATTGATGACTTCCGGAACTTCTGGAAATATTTTACCCCCGGCGGTGATGGTAAACTCGATTTTTTGCTTATCCACATTGAGTATCAAACCCGAACCACTGCATATCTGCACGTTATATTTTTTATCAATCACCGTGGAAATTGTGTCCTGGACGTCTAAAATATGGGCTTGTTTATCATTTTTAATGGTTTTCAAGATTTCTTCTTTCTGGATATCGCCGGAGGAATAACTTATGTCAAAATTTACCTTGTTTTTTTCCAGGAAATGGAAAATGGTCTGATTACTAATGGCATTGGCCAGGCACTTGGCCGGGTCAGTCTGGAGAACCACTAGGGCTCGGTTAGGCACCTTATCCACCAGGTCAATGGAGTTTATATAATCACAGATAACCCCGGTTCTTAGATCCTTGATGGCCCGATATCTTTCAATAAGAGTTCCTGAATTGTCAAAAACAACAACCTTCATTATATTCCACCTTTTGCGCCATGACCTTTAAAGGTTGTGGTTTAGTAATTTCTAACCGTCAATAAAATCTTAGAACTTATAGGGCCCCTACCTGGGCACTCAACACGAAATAAACACCTAAACCTATCATGAAAATTCCACAGCCGTACATAAGTGGTTTATAATATTTTTGGCTTATGATATCAGACCCTTTACTGGTGAAAAAAGATACTAAACTATAAAATCCAAGATCAGCCGCCCAGTGTCCAACCATGAATCCTAAAATCCCAGCTAGACCTGCAAATTCTAGGCCCTGGAGTACGAATGCCCAGCCAATGGTCACCCACCAGATATAAAAATAGGGATTGGATATGCTGCTGAGAATTCCGCCCAGCATCGATCCATACTTACCAGGGCCTTTCACCGGGTCCTGTAAACTGGGTGGGGATGATTGGGAGATACTATAACCCATAAAAATTAGTACCAGACCACCAATGGTGCTGATTAATAAGCTGGCAGCGGATGATCCTATTAACCACCCTAAACCCAGTACCAGCAATAACAAAATGGCGATCTCGGCTATTATATGTCCTGCTACCACCAGGGGTCCCGCTATGGGGCCTTTCTCCAGTGAATTGGAGATGGTAACCGTCAGCATGGGGCCGGGCACTAGAGCTCCTGATAGTCCAACCAGGAACGAACTCACCGCGAATAAAACAATTTCCAGTATCAATCCAACCACATAAAAATTTTACTAAAGGATAAAATAATGGACTTATATTTTTATAGTATAGTTTATTAAATCAATGGAATCCATAATTCTCCCCACTTTAATTCATTTAAATTTAAGGCTATGGGTGGATAGGGCCCTATTTATCCTTGGAAATTGAATTTAGTTCCTACACCTTCCTTAAGGGCTTTTCGGTATATTTGCCAGGCGGTAACTGCATCCTGCACTGCCAGTCCCGTGGAATCGAAGATAGTAATTTCATCCCCTTCTCTGCCAACCTTTTTGCCGATAATAATTTCTCCTAACTTGGCGTGTACATCTTTTCGTTTTAAAACACCCTGTGCGACTGGTACGTTTATTTCCCCACTGTGTTTTGCCTGTTCCCAGGAATCTATGATGATCTTGGATTCCTGTAACAAACTGGTTTCCAGTTCCTGTTTACTGGGCGCGTCTGCACCCATGGCATTGATGTGGGTCCCGGGACTGATCCAATCCGCTTTGATAAGTGGTTTACGGGAGGGAGTAGTGGTTACAACCACATCCACACCATCCACTGCCTTTTGTGGAGAATCAACTGCTTCTACATCAAAACCATAGGTTTCCGCGGCATTTTTGGCGAAGTTGCTCCGGGTGCTGCAGGTCCGGCAGTAAACTTTAGCCTTCTCTATCTCCATAACCTCATTCATAGCCATTAACTGGGTGCAGGCCTGCCTGCCTGCCCCAATTATCCCCAGAGTACTGGAGTCAGGTCGAGCTAAATATTTGGTAGCTACTCCAGCTGAAGCGCCGGTACGCATATCTGTGACCCAGGTTCCATCCAGAACTGCCAGAGGAAAACCAGTTTCAGGATCAACCAGTTCAATGATGGCCATCACCGTGGGTAGTCCATTCTTAATGGGATTCTGAGGGTGCACGTTTACACATTTGACTGCAGCCTCTTCCCGGCCCCGCACATAGCAGGGCATGATTCGAAGATCACCCTCCGGGAAGAAAAGATATTTTTTAGCAGGCATCTGGACTTCTCGCTTAGCATAGGCAGCAAAAGCGATTTCAACACTATCTAAAACTTTTTTCATGTCCGTCAGACCTTTAATTTCACTTTGTTTTAGTAAAATGGTTTCTGGCATGGATGTTCCTCCAGTATATTCGGTTGTTTTTTTATTAAATTTACCAGCAGAATTAACTTGTCATACTCCATGGTCCTAGGAATAAATAATTTACTTAAAAAGAAACTAAACCTTAAGTGAAAAATTTGCTAAATGAAATTTCAGAGGTGTTTGGTGGAATTAGAAAAGCGTTTTTGGGAAATTGACACCATAAGGGGGGTGGCCATAGTTATGATGGTCACTTATCACTTGCTTTTCGATCTTTATTACTTTGGTATCTATCCTTTACCAATAGATACTCTTTTTTGGTGGATTTTTGCCCGGGGCACGGCTTTCATATTTTTACTGGTGGTGGGGGTATCCCTGACTCTTAGTTACAGCCGATCCCAGCAGCGGAATGAACATGTAATAGGTGACAAACGGCCTTTATTCACTAAATATCTTACAAGAGGCCTTAAAATCTTTTTTCTAGGTCTGCTTATCACCCTGGGCACCTGGTTTTTTATTCCCTCCAACTTCATTGTTTTTGGAGTGCTGCACTTCATAGGTCTGGCCATTATCCTGGAATATCCTTTCCTAGATAAAAAATATATTAACCTGGCTCTGGCCGTTATTTTCATGATATTTGGCATATATCTGGACCATTTGGTGGTAATGAATCCCTGGCTTCTATGGTTAGGTCTTAAACCAGTAGCTTTTCATACCGTTGACTATTTTCCCCTATTTCCATGGTTAGGGGTAGTTTCTTTGGGACTTTTCATAGGCAACACACTTTACTCCAATTACGAGAGGCAGTTTAGACTTCCTGAAATTTCTAATCAAGCAATCATTAAGTTTACATCTTTCCTGGGCAGGCATTCTCTCCTCATATATCTGGTTCACCAGCCAATACTCATTATAATCCTTTATTTAACGGGTACACTTGAATTGAACTATCTTTTCTAGAGAATAAGCATGAGAGGTCTGAAGTTTTTATGAGTTTGGTGCGGTAACCCATCGGAGACTTGGGAAGCATATTTTATATATCCTATTTTGATGAAACATTAATGCAAGATTTTAAACAATATTTTTCTCCCATTGATTAAGGTGGCTTTATGAAACTTCTGGAAAAATCCCAACTCATCAAAAATCAGGAAATAAAGGCAACGGAAAACCTGGAAACATTCTGTCAAACTATTGAAAATGATAACCCTGCAATCAATGCCTTTTTAGAGATAGATAAGGATCAGGCCATTGAAAGGGCTCAGGATATTGACTCTAAAATTGAAAAGGGGGAAAAAGTCGGTAAACTTGCCGGCCTGGTTATTGGAATAAAAAGCAACATCAACGTGGAAGATTTCCATATAACCGCAGCTTCCCGAACTCTAGAAAACTATCGGGGCAGTTATGATGCCACCGTGGTGAGTAGAATCAGAGAGGAAGATGGGATAATCATCGGCGTAACCAACATGGATGAATTCGCAGCTGGAAGTTCCACTGAAACATCTTACTTCGGCCCCACCCAGAATCCATCCGCTCCTGGCCTTATACCTGGAGGGTCCAGTGGTGGCAGCGCCGCAGCGGTGGCTGCGGGCATGTGTGATTTGGCTTTAGGGTCTGATACTGGGGGATCAATAAGAAATCCGGCATCCCACTGTGGGGTTATGGGATTCAAACCCACTTATGGGGCGGTTTCAAGACAGGGGCTTCTGGATCTGGCCATGAGTCTGGACCAGATCGGGCCCTTTGCCCCGGATGTGACTGGGCTGGCACTTTTATTGGATGTTATAAGTGGACTGGATCCTAAAGAGTGCACAACCCTGGATTGGAAGGCTCCCCCTTATACCTCGGCAGTTCATGATCCGCTAGATCAGCTTAAAGGGGTCCGAGTGGGTGTAGTTAGTGAGTTTTTTGATGTATCGGATGGGCCTATAGTTAAAATTATTGAAGATCGACTTCAGGAATTGGAGGAGTCCGGGGCGGAACTAGTAGAATTAAACTTCGATTATCTTGATTTATGCCTACCTACCTACTACTTGATTAACTATGTGGAATTTTTCTCAGCCACCCGGAAGTATGATGGTAGAAAATACGGGCACCGTATTGAAGAGGTCTGTGGAGAAGAAGTTCTCCGCCGGATACACATGGGATCCTACATAAGTCAGAAAGAATACAGCGGAAAATACTATAAAAAGGCATTGCAAGCTCGTTCTCTGATTAGAAAAGAAATTAACAACTTATTATCTGGTGTGGATGTATTAATTGGCCCTACAGTTCCAAAATTACCTCATAAACTTGGAACGCATCTGGATCCCATGGAGATGTATGCCTATGATGTTTTGACTGTGGTTGCCAACCTGGCCGGTATTCCCGCAGCCAGTGCACCTGCAGGATCGGTTGAGAATGTCCCGGTAGGTATGCAAATACAAGCCAAACCCCAGGATGACCTTAAAATTCTGCAAATAATGTCTTTCATGGAGAACAACATTTAATTTTAAAAAAGATAATCAAAATACTCTACTAAAATTAAATAGTATTTTACAGTGAAAGATAGGAATAAAAACTCATGAAAATTGGTCTTTTATATGTTCAGGGCGCTCTTCCTGCATTTGAGAATTTTGGAGGATTACCAACTCATCTTGTCAAAAAAAACGGCAATATAAACGGTAAACCTGCCCACCAGATCTTGGATGCTTTGATAATTCCGGGTGGAAGCATTATCGAGTCAGGTAGTGTGAATCACTCCCTGAAAGGAGAGGTTAAGAACATGGCTCGTGATGGATCCTTCATATTGGGCATGTGCTCTGGATTTCAGGTGTTAGCAGAAAAAACAGATATTGGCAGAAAATCCCCCTGCCCCATTATAAAAGATGGATTGGGACTTTTAAATGTTACTTTTCACCCCATGATCAGCAACGACCGTGTGGAGGCCGAGATAGTGGATGATTCGGTGCTTACCCAGGGATTAATCGGTCAGACCATCACTGGGTTTCATTGTCACACCTATGGCGATATAAGGGGAGAGGCACAGCCAATAATGTATTCCCGGATCAAGAGGGCTGATTACCAGGATGACCCCAAAAAAGTCCTGTCTGGAGTTAGAAATGATGATGGAAACGTGGTGGGGACCATGATACACGGGGCACTGGATGAAAATCCTGGTCTACGTAAAAACCTGCTCCGGTACCTGGACGCCACTGATGTTGACCTAAAAAATATTGAAAAACAAAACAAAGAGTTAATGAATAAATTGAGAAGTGAAATCGGCATCAACACCGGAATAAAGGCTGCTTATTTAAATAAAGACTCCATTAATAATCAGAAACTCCCACCAGCCCTTATGATGGCCAGTACTGGTTCAGATTCTGGTAAAACATTCCTTACCACAGGATTAGTAGGAGCCCTGCGTAAAAGAGGTTACCGGATAGCGGTGTTGAAGGTCGGTCCCGATGTGAGGGACCTGGTACCTTCCCTATACCTTAATAAGGAAAATATGGAGCCTTTTTCTTCCATACAAATCGGAAGTTTGGGTTGGAAGGACCTGCCACAAATTTTAAGAGATCTTAAAACTCGAAACTACCATTTGGTCATTATAGAGGGTGTTATGAGTATATTCACCGGTCTCTTAAACGAGAAAATTCCTTTTTCCGCTGCGGAAATCGCAAAATCTGCCCATATCCCGGTGGTTTTAATTTCTGGCTGTAACAAAGGAGGTATAGAAACCGCTGCCCTGGATCTGGCTAGTCACGTGGAGATGATGCAGAAATTAGGCATAAAGACCCGGGGAGTTATCCTCAACAAGGTCTACCATAATGGCATAGCCCAGGAAGCCTTGGATTACCTGAAAAAAAAGACCCAGTTGGAGTTGGTTACTTCGGTACCGAAGGTTAAAATGGATGTCCGGGGCGGGACCCCGGAGGTGGAAATAAAACTGGATGATTTCTGTCTGAATGCAATGAGAACGGTTGAAAAATATTTAAACCCCGAAGATTTGATGGGACTAGCAGAAGTTCCTCTATTCCGGGGATATATGTCCTATGCAGATATTTTAAGCCGGTTTAATGGATAGGGGTCAATGGGAAAAAGATAGAAATAAAAAAAATTATGAATTAGTCTTTTTTAAACTCCTGGTAGGCTTCAATAACTTCTGCACCACTTAAAAAGACCATTCCCTCTTTTTCTGCATACTTTTCAACTTCATCGGTGGGTAAGGAGTCCCCGGTGGCATCGTCCATCATCTCACAACACACTGCTACCTGGGTAAGGCCACACATCTCAGCCAGGGCCACACTCATTTCGGTATGCCCTTTTCTTTTTAATAAAAGTCCCTCTGCTGCTCTTAAAAGGGTCACGTGTCCTGGAGATCTGAAATACTTTCCAAATTCGTCCCCATTTTTGTTTTTTGCCATTTTGGCTAACTCATTAATGGTCAGGGTTCGGTCGTTATCGGTGATGCCGGTGAATGTTTTTCGGTGATTCACGGTTATGGAAAAGGCTGATTTTTCATCGTAGGGGATGTCGGTGGGGGATAGTTCGGTGAGAACCGGAAACTTTGGACTTGCAGCTTCCATTATGTCGGTCATAAATGGAACTCTCAAGTCGTTGGCCACTGCAGCGGATAAGGGAACACATATAAGTCCTCCAGCATCGTTCCTCATCCTGGCGATTTGTGAGGAGTTTATGAATTCCCCGGCAACGATCATATCCGTTTCTCTTTCCCGATTATCATCATCAAAGATTAAAACGATTTCTCCTTTTTTATAAGCATCTAGAACCTTTTTTATCATTTAATCACGCTCATAACTTGTATAAATAATTCAAACTAATTATAATCTAATATTTCCAGAGTCACTAGATCTCCGTCCCGAAGATTCAGAGACTTTCTGAGATTCAGAGAAGCAATAAATTCCAGAATTTCAGAATTATGATGGGTTTTGACAGGGAAAACTAGAGCTCCATCGACGTCATCATTTATTCTGGCTTTTATTAATTTAACATCGCCAAAATTGCCTTTTCCTTTAACAGTATCCATCTTTTCTTTTAGTCCATCTATTCTATGGGCACTGTCCTTACTAATTTTAAGATTCAGTGTGCCCGGAAATGGTTCAAATCCAAGTATCCCCATAAATTGGACTTTATAGGCATCTAAAGACATGAAGTATTGGCCTTTGCTGTCACCGGAAATTATTTCTCCCTGAATTTTCATTCCAATCACTTTAGTTGGTTTATATGATGTTATCAATCGCTATTTTTTGTTTAAACGTTTCTGTTGCCAGCAAATGGGCTTGACGCAACGGTTCTGGAGTATAATAAATACTACTCCTCGTTATAACTTCTAAAGCAGTGTTTAAAGATATTTTATGGCCAACACTCACATAATTTCTCCTAAAAAAGGCCCCCAAAACTTGGTTAGAGTCAAGTATGAGTTGGGCTGTTTCTTTTTCCGGGTATGGTTGACTGGCTTGGTGTATATATCTACCTTTAATTAACCTTTTTGCCACCCCCAGGGTGGGAACATCTAGAAGAACTCCCACATGAGAAGCCAGCCCAAAACCGCGAGGATGGAGTATTCCATGGCCATTAACCATTAAAACATCAAAATCTGATCCAATCTTTTCTAAAACGGATATAGTTGCGTTTACTTCTCTAAAACCTAAAAAACCAGGAATATAAGGAAATTCCATATCCACCCGGATGGTTTGTTTCTCCAGAACTTCATGATCATCCAGTTCCAGGACTACTGCCGCAGCCACGGCCATATTGGCTAAGGAAAAGGATACATCCACTCCGGCAACGGTGTCCAAGTTTTCAAAACAATCTTTGCTAATCACCTGGCGGGCCAGGGTGTTTTGTATGTTGTATAAGTGTTGTATAAGGTTAAATGAGCACATACGCTTTTTAAATCCCGCAATTATTTAATAAAAAGAGGGTTATTATAGGGTTCGAACAGTGATGGTGCAGAAGATAGGTCCTCTAATATCAATTTCCAGGTTGTTACTGGTTATATAACGCAATGCCACCTTATCCAGCATCAAGTTAACGTCTGAAAGTGCCTTGGCTATGGTGGTGCGGATTTTTACACTTTCCAATCCACTAATCACCATCTCTTCTGCCCGGTAAGCAGCCTGTGCTGCCACTCCATCCATATAACTAATCCCGGTTTTAACACCATTTAGAATGGCATTCCGGGACAATTCGTCATCAACCTCTTTCCGGGTGGGTACTCCCACAATATTGCCCTCAAAAACGTAGATCTCATTCCAGGCAGCAGGACCTAAAAGTTTAGTCCCCTTCTCCGGCTCAATAATATCTAATTGTATTTCTTTTCCCAGGAAACTGCCCTTAAAGACGGTGAATTCACAGGGAGAATCAGCATCCCCATGTTCTATCAGAGCCTGAAGAATGCTCTCCATTAAATTTTTCCCCTCTTCAGTCACTGGATAAAGGTTTACGCGTAATAAGGATGCCATTTCGCGGTCACTCATCTTCCATGGTGCGTATATTTGGGGATAAACCATTTCCCGAACATCTTTATATCCATGGAGGATCATAGCAATTCTTTCGGCTCCCACACCCAGATTCATGACTTGTTGGTCTATCCCATAACGTGAAAGGGCGATAGGGGAATATAAACCGAAGGTGGCCACTTCCACCCAATCCTTCAGCTGCGGATGATACCCATACACCTCGGTCTGGGTTTCAGGTATGTAGTACTTTGATTTTTTTAAGTCGGGTTGGAAACGGAATTTTTCAAAACCAAAATGTTCTAAAAGACTCTCTGATACGGCCATACCCACATCCAAGCTCACCTCCTCATCCATCCATATACAGGAGGCCGAGTGATAGGTCATAAGGTGGCTGGAATCCTCTTTCTGCTCTCTTCGGAAGCATCTGTCAATGGAAAACAACTTAAGGGGCATTACCCGGTTTTTATACAAATTTTCCAGAGTTATGAACCATCCCGAAGTCATATGTGAACGTAAGGTGGTCTTACTGGCTACAGGTTTCAGCTCATGGAATTCGGGAAACACCCGTTCTAGTATCCTCATTCCCATCTCATTTTCTACTTCCAGGGCGCTGGAGAGATCCAGTACCAGATCATCCCCACTGGTATCTCCCTTTTTATACTGGCGGAAGACATCCTGGAGACCGTTTATCTTTTCTTCATTCAGCTGAACTCCCAGTCCCTCGATTTTCTCAATTTTATCAATACCCAGTCCAATATCCGGCCGGGGCAGCCCCGCCAAGTAGAAGCAACGGTCCAGAACAGCAGGGGCTTCTGGTCCAAATTGACGATAAACATGGTCTTCTTCAATAAAGAGGGGATTTATGGTCTCTTCAAAGCCCAGCATCAAGTAAGCCTGCCTTAATTCCCATATGGTGTCGTATAGGTGGTTGGTTTTCCCGGTTTTTAGAACTAGACGGGGATATTCATCATCATGGTGTGGATTTTTTAGGGTGCTGGCGGTTTCAATCCAGGCTTTTTCAAAATCCCTTTTAGCCAGCTTTATTATTTCCTTTTTCTTCAGTGAACTGCCTCCCGTGCTTCTAATATAATAGAAAATAGATTTCTATCCCTTTTATATCTAGCCTCAGGAGGCATAAATTAAATAGGCGCCAAGGCCAAGTGCATAATATGGAAAGGGAAACCTATCCCGCTGACGTTCTGGTCATTGGATCTGGTGGAGCGGGCTGTAGAGCAGCCATTGAGGCTAGTAAACATGGATGTGATGTTATAATAGTTTCGAAGGGGCTGTCCTTCAAATCAGGATGTACTACTCTGGCTGAGGGGGGTTACAATGCTGCATTTGCCTATGTGGATGAGAAGGACAGTACTGAAGCCCATTTACAGGACACCCTCCGGGGTGGAGGTTACCTTAACGACAAAAAACTGGCCCGAATCCTGGTCGAAGAGGCTCTGGCAGGATTGAATGAACTGGAAGGATTTGGGGCCCTGTTTGATCGACAAGAATCCGGATTACTCAATCAAAGACCATTCGGTGGCCAGACCTATCGCCGTACCTGTTTTCAGGGGGACCGTACTGGTCATGAAATGATGACCGCCCTCAAGGAAGAAGTGATTAAAGAAGACATCCCTACCGTGGAGGAAGTGATGATCACCTCTCTGCTCTGGGATGAAGAGGGACAAGTGGCTGGTGCTTGTGGATTTTCACTCCGGAGCACAGACTTTCTGGTATTTGAAGCTTCATCAACGATATTGGCTACTGGTGGGGCGGGATGGCTTTACCCCGTAACTTCTAATGCGCTCCAAAAGACCGGTGATGGATATGCCTTGGCTTACCGTGCCGGGGCGGATCTTTTGGACATGGAGCAGGTGCAATTCCATCCTACGGGGATGTTATATCCTGACTCCCGAAGGGGGGTGCTGGTAACCGAAGCGGTCCGTGGAGAGGGGGGAAAATTGATTAACGCTCTTGGGGAGCGTTTCATGGCCAATTATGATCCTCGGGGGGAGCTAGCCACCCGGGACGTGGTGGCCCGTTCAATTTACAATGAAATCCGGGAGGGAAGGGGCACCGAAAGGGGGGGAGTGTACCTAGACGTCACCCACCTTCCTGCGGAGCTCATCGAGGAAAAATTGGAGACCATGCTCTTCCAGTTTCTGGATGTGGGTTTGGACATTCGTAAAGAGCCCATGGAAGTAGCACCTACCGCTCACCATGTCATGGGGGGTTCCCTCATCACCGCTAACTGTGCAACAACGATAAAAAATTTATTTGCTGCTGGTGAAGCTGCAGGAGGAGTACACGGTGCAAATCGTCTGGGAGGAAATGCCCTGGCTGAAACCCAGGTCTTCGGAAGAAGATCTGGTGAAGCGGCTGCAAAAAATGCATTAAAGTCATCGGCTTCCATAGACAAGGGGCAATTAGGGCTGGAAGAGGATAGAATATCTGATCTATTTAAAGAAGGTGATTTATACCCTCATCAAATAAAAAAAGAGCTCCAGGACATTATGTGGGGCAAAGTAGCCATTATTAGAAACGAAAAAGGATTAAATTCTGCCCTGGCCCAAATAATTGAACTGAAATCCAGGATGGACCGTCTCATGGTCCCGGATGGAAAAGGATTTAACCGTTACCTTCAGGATGCATTGGAGCTAGCAAACATGTTACTGGTAGCAGAATTAGTTACCCGATCAGCAACCATAAGAAAAGAAAGCCGGGGCTCTCATTATAGGGAAGACTACCCCGAAACCCGGAAAGAATGGAACAAAAGTATTGTCCTGAATAAAGAAAGAGACTTAAGGTTTATTGAGAGATAAAAAGAAGCATGCCCTGACCGGGACTTGAACCCGGGTAATAGGATCCGCAATCCTACGTGATATCCGCTACACTATCAGGGCATTTTAAAACTAGAGTACACTAATTTTAGCGACTTATGATACTATGCCGTTTTTCTATTTAAATATTTAAGGTACTTCCTGATCCTAGCAACTATTTCTGTTTTAAGATCTTCACAGAGGAGAAGAGGTTCTCCTCGGGCTTTCATGGTACTTTCACCAAAGTTGGGGTCCTCAAAAATATGATCTTTAAATTTAACTGGCTTTTTATAACGCGGTATCACATGCCAGTGCAGATGACAATCCGGAGGATCCTTTTGGTACCCGGAGTTTAAAAGACACCCCCAGTTGAACATGGTTACTGAAAAGGCTTTTTTCAGTGCTGACTCTAAATCTGGTACAATTTCGATGAAATCTAACCATTCAGATTTTTTTAAACATGATAAACTATCTTCATCTCTTTTAAGGGCCACAACACAGGTACCCAGGTTGCGTTGGTCTGGAGCCAGTAGTACCAGCCAGTACTCAGTTTCAACTAAGGGGTCGCCGTAGTTGTACTTTTTAAGTCTATCAAAATACTCACATTCCATAAACGTAGTTATTGTTCTTTAAAAATAAAAATTTAAAAAAGGTTTACCAGTATCCCATTAACAGTGAAATCTGAAGTGCAGTTAAAACGAAACCCAGAATAGTGCCGATTATAACCTGCCAGGGAGTGTGTCGCTTAAGATGAACCCTGCTCCACCCCACCACTGGTACTAAGAGAGTTAAGATAAGTCCTGGCCAGCCAAAAAGGTAAATTAAAGCGGTTAATGGGCCGGCTATGCCCATGGCGTGGATGCTTATCTTCCAGTGCCGGTTGATAAGAAACACCACACTGGTATTGACTAGATAACACACCATCAAAACCGTGGTTAAAGCCGGAGCAGCAATTAGGTACAACACCACTACACCTATAATATAGGATAAAATCACCAGTAGAAGGGGATAAAATCGGTCTTCCTTCACAGGCATGTCTCTGTCTATATTTTCACGCTTAGTCCATATGGATCCGATTATAATGGGCATTACCCCTGCGAAAAAGGCGCTGATAATGGCATAAATTGCCCAGGAGCCGTCTGGCACTAGAATGTAATTTATGGTCACAAAAACAACAATGGCCACTAGGGGGGCGTTGCTGATGGTGGATATAAACTCTGCCAAAGCTTCTTTGTTAATTCCAATATTTTTACTACTATCCATGTTATCTGTTATAATAGAAATGACAGCTACTGCATTTAAAAATTATTAAATTTAAGCTTATTGGCCAACGTAAAGTACAAAGGTATAATTTCCCCAGTTACAAGTAGCTGAAGCGACACTAGATGAAGAATCAAGGTTTCCCTGGGAAATTATTGTGGTACCGTTTAGTTGGGAGGTTTCCAGTAGTTTATAGCTTTTATCATCGGTTAAATTATCCAGAACTGACTTTGCTAAATCTCCGGCCTCCTTCACTCCACTCTCTCTACTTGTACTTAAGGCCTGCACCATACTTTCCATGACACTGCGGCTATTTATCTCGGTGGAAGCTAAAACATCCAGATAGTCCTGGGCATCTTGAGATAGAGTTACTTGAGATTGGTCTTCTGATGATACCGGCAGGTTACTGATGACGATTATAACTAAAAAAAGAGGTATGAGGGCTAAAACTGCGTCGAAGGTAAAAATAAACCCCTTTTGATCCATATAAAGTTACCTCATTTATTTTTTCCTGACCAAATCCACTATTTTGTCTTTTTTCTCTATAGCCTCTAATGCAGCTTTTTCCACATTTTCCTTCATTTTCTGGAAGTCTTCTGGTTGAACATCTCCCACTACCTTTTTTATCTTGGTGTAGGCTGCCTCGCGGAAGAGTGGTCTCAGTTCCACCTCTCCATTAGGGGTCTGTAAACGTGGCACCCCGGTATGATCCACACTACCAATACGGGCGATCTTAACTCCTGCTTTTTTAACCACCTCTTCCACTTCCTGTGCCACTTCATCGGTGGCAATGATCATCAATGAGTCCACTGAAACCCCCAGGGGGTCGATATCCAGCATCTCCAGCATTTCTAAAACCTTAGGATTCACTAGTCCCCGTATTCTGTCCTCATGAAACTCCAGTCCTAAACCGGTGGTCTGGGATATTTCATGAGCATCTCCTCTCAGACCTCCGTTGGTGACATCCGTCATGGCATGCACCTTGGGCAGTAATCCTGCCTTTAAAATAGCTTCCGATGCTTTTATGAAACTGATATCCATGGTCTCCCATACCACATCGAAGAGTCCGTGGTATATGGCGGTGGTGGTGATGGTTCCGCCTCCACTACCTTCAGTTAGAAGTATAACATCTCCCACTTGGGCTTCCTTCCTGGCCGTGGGAGGATGGGCTGAAATTCCAACTGCTCCTACGGCGCTGACCAGTCGATCGCCCAATACCATGTCTCCCCCCACCCGGAGGGTGCTGCCTGCCACCAGTGGAACTTTGGTTAATTCTGATACTGCACAGACACCTGCGGTGTAATCAAAGAGTTTTCCAACATCTCCATCATCGGCCAGGTGTAAATCACTTAAAAGGGCCACTGGATCGGCTCCCATTACGCAAACATCCCGCATGGCTGCTCGAGCCACGTGGAATCCGCCAAGGAAGGGATATTCGCTTAGGCGGGAGTGGATACCATCTACCGCGGTGGTAATGTATACATCTTCTGAATCCAGACGCGTTTGTACAACTCCTCCGTCATCCTGGGCTGTGGGGTTGATGAAGGCATCGGTGTGGGTGCTTTTCACGATATCCGCAATCCGACGGTGCACAAAGAAGTCTCCTTCCCCCCGGGAACCTACTCCCATTTCACCCATGGCCACTCCGGCTGCAGGATAGCTAATTAACTCTTGAAGGTCTTTATCTGGATGATCTCTGATTTTTAAGGTACTTTTTACTTCTTCGATTACTGCTAAAGCCATATCTGAAGCTCTTTCAGGGTTTATATTTTTATATTCGAGAATTTTTTCCTGGAGACGTTCCTGAATTAGTTTTTCTTGATTTTCTTCCAGGGCCTGCCTGGTGAATCCTTCGATGTCCATAGTGCACCCACCTTACATTTATTATTATTTATATATAAATATTTATTACTATTAAAATGAATACGAATCAATCAGTTTCAGGAAGTTCTTTAGAATTAAAAGACCAATTTCTCCACTTTTTTCGGGATGGAATTGGGTTGCAAATACATTATCCTTAAAAACGACACATGGAACTTCTAATCCATAATCTACACTGGCAGCGATTATATTTTCATCTTGAGGGTTAACGTAGAAGGAATGGACGAAATACATAAAGTTTTCATCCACTCCTTCCAAAATTGGACAATCTTGTTTTATGCGGAGATTATTCCAACCCATATGTGGGATTTTAAGTCCCCTTTCTCTGATAACTGGTGGAAAACGGACCACTTCTCCGGGGAACACGTCTAAACCTTTAACACCCGGGCTTTCCTGGCTGGAGGTGAACAAAACTTGTAAACCTAAGCATATGCCCAAAAACGGTTTACCCTCCTGAATATGCTGGTGGATCACGTCTTGATAACCCTGCAGATGCTCCATGGCAGTACCAAAAGCCCCCACACCAGGCAGTACTAGGGCTTCCGAGTCTCTAAGCACATCTTCATTCTTGGAAATCCGAACCTTGGCCCCGATTCGAGAAAATCCGTTGCTAATGCTTTTAAGATTCCCGCTTCCGTAGTCAATAATGGTGATCATTTTTTTAAAGAGGAGAAAGCTGATTTTTTAACGGACATCATAGAAATCCTTGATCCGAACTGTATCGTCAGGGTGTGGAGTGGAAATTTCGTGTAGTAACGTGTTTTCCATGGCTACTATGGTATGGTTTTGCATGGGTTTGATACGTATAGTGTCATTTTTAGCGAAGTACTCCTTACGTCCTTCGAACTCAATGTAACCGGCTCCGCTGAGGATGTACATGGTTTCATCCTTCTGGGGGTGATGGTGATAGGAGGTCTGGTAGCCCTCTCGCAGGAATAACTCCTTGGTCAGGTACTTTTCGGTGTTAATGAGTATCTTCTCGTATCCCCATGGTTTATCTTCCCGGTTCTGGTATTCTTTACGAATCTCTTCCAGTTCCTTGGAGGTGTCAATGGCCATCCAGAACAGACCATCTTCCTGGTAGTAGCCCAGCTTATTCTCTTTGGCGTACATAGGGAACACTGTCTTTTCAATGTCTCCTACATCAAAATCTCCAAAATCAATTTCTCCCTTAGTGAAGTATACTCCTCCGTTAATGTAATAGTCCAGCACTGGTTTTTCTTTAAATGAAACCAGACGGTCGCCACTGATTTCCACGATTCCGTAGGGAGATATCATGCGGGTGACGAATATGGAAAGTGGGTAATCCGATTTCTCCCCCTGTTCGATCATCTTTTTAATATTCAGATCCGCCACCACGTCCCCATTACGTATTACGCATTGTTTATCAGGCCCTACAGCATCCATTCCTAATTTAATGGCGTTAAGAGTTCCTAATGGTTCGTCCTCTTCAACGTACTCAATCTTAACTCCCATGTAATCGGTGCCATAGCGTTCCTGTATTTTATCACTTAAAAAGCCGGTTAATAGGAAAACCCGATCCACGCCTGAGTTTCTGAAGTCAAAAAGTTGTTTGTCCAGGATGGTGTAATTGTCCTTGATTTCTATGAGGGGTTTAGGGACCCTTTCGGTGAGGGGTCGCAGACGCTTTCCGAATCCTCCGCAGAGTATCATTCCCACTGTTTTAGTCATAGTATCACCTTAATTTAATGAAATTATACGAACTCTGGGTTATATTATTTAAAATTCAACTATAAAAAATTGAAGTAGTGGAGTGAAAGTCTTTAATGGTTTAAGATTTCCCTTAAACTGATTCCAAAGCCGGATGGAACGATCTTGCTGGTTCCCAATGTCTTGGAGTGGGCATCTAATTCAGTAACTACCCAATTATATCCTAATTTCTTCAGAGGCTCCACCAAACGGGGACCATCCGTGATTGCCATGGTTTCAGCCTCCAAATCCTCAATGGGTAAGGCATGGGGAACACCAGCCACAACTACCATGTCATAGTCATGATTTTTTATAAAATCAACTGCTTTCGACCCGGTAACTGGATATTCATCCAGGCCTCCAGTGATGAATTCGATTTGCACTCCTTCCCCAGATAATTCTCCCTGTATGTTCTGGGCGTGCTGTTTGATACGGGGCAGTCCCACTTCCGGATCAAGGTTAGCAATAATGGTGGGGGGGTTATGAGAATATATCTGGTGGAATGGAATTTTTAATATATCAGAAAAGAGATAAGAAGTCTCTTTTTTAGCGTTTAGCACTAATGCAACTTTTTTGCCGGTTTTAAATCCATCTAAAAGTATCCTAGCCACTTCTGATTTATCATCACCGTATTGGGGGGCTATATATTCCCCCTGGGCCATCCCCCGGGTCTTCTCAATATTGGTGGCCATTTTTAACATGCGCACCTGCCTTTCCACCTCCTCCTGACTGATAATACCTTCCCGCTGGGCGGCTTCCAGCACGATGATGGCTCCTTCTGTGTTATCTCCCTCACCGAAGCCGCCGTGGGATTCTACACTTAACACCGTGGCCGGGATGTTGGCCTTCTCCACCGCTTCCTTCAAGTCCTCCCCGATTATCATACTGGCACAGGTACCCACCACCCCTACTAGTCGGGGAGAGAACATTTCATGGGCTTTTTTAAGGGTTTCCTCCAGTTTTTCGACTGCTCCGAAGATGAAATCATTTTCCGACATGGCGGTGGTTAAAACTCGAACACCGTCGTTTTCTAAAAGTCTTCCGGTACGAAAACAGCAGCCATGTGGGCCGTGAAGGATTACTACGTCGGCATTAAGGTCTCGAAGAGTGTAAAGTGATGCTGCGATGGGACTCGGTCGTGGATGCACTATTTTTCACCTCTGATCATGGTCTTAGTTGGAAAGATTATATTCCTATCTTATAATAAATAATGGTGATGGATAAGTGGAGGATAGAGTGGCCATTAATAGCCGTTATAATTATTATAATAACTTTAACTGCCATTAATGGTGTGGAAATAGATATTAACCATTCTAGCAACATTCCCCAGATTAACCCCTCACAATATATGAAAATTCTGGGGATGAATGATTATGGTTATGTGGTGAGAGAGGGGCCTTATGGGAACCAAAACGCATCTATTACCATCGCTTACATACTGGGGGTCCATCCTCTAGAATATAAATCTCACTGGGCCGTTAAAAAAGCCCTGATGGAAAGGAAAGACACTCTAAATTATAAGTACTACATCTATGAGGTTGCAGTCCTGGCCGACCGTTACGATTATAATTTGGGAAGGATCCACGGTCAGCGATTGGCCTTCAACTACGTGGTACCGGATATCGTTAACGAAGGATTTGATCTGGCCATTGATGTCCATTCCAACCGCGGATATTATGCTGAGAAGAGATTTATTGCAGTCCCCGTAAGTGATCAGGATTCAGAGAATGCAGCCGGACAGATTGTGGATAAAATACCCTGGTTGAAATTTTACATACCTCCTGCTGAAAAGGGACCCACCAGCGGCCCTTACGTAAGCATCCCCCTCATCAGATCCGGCACTCCCACCGTAGTCTATGAAACCTCCCTATATGATAAATACGAACTGGTGGTAAGACAGGCCTATAATCTGGTGGGAGTGGTGGATGAAATAAGTGGGTGGATGGAATGAAAATTGGAAACTTAATTAAGGGCATCTTCCATGAAAGACCCAACCGCTTCACGGTGGTATTTGAATGTAGGGGACATTGGGATAGGGCCCACCTCCGGGATCCGGGCCGACTTCGGGAATTGTTACTTCCCGGTACAGATCTACTGCTGCGCCCGGCCCTAAACACTGCTAAACGGAAAACCAAATATGATGTCATAGCAGTACGGAGTGAAGGTATCTGGGTGCTTATAAATTCAGGTTTCCACAGTGACTTGGCCCAGGAATTGATAGAATCTAACTTAATATCCGAATTTGAAGGATACCAGGTTGAAAAAAGGGAATACACCTACGGTAAGAGTCGACTTGATTTTCTTCTAACCAGACCGGAGGGATGTATGCTCTTGGAGGTCAAGGGTTGCACACTGGTGGAGGATGGTCATGCCAAATTTCCCGATGCTCCCACCGAAAGGGGAAAAAGGCACCTTGAAGAGCTGATAAAAGCCAAATCTCAGGGCTTAAACTCCGTGGTTCTGTTCATCATCCCCCGGGAGGATGCGGAGGTTTTCTCACCAAACTGGGAGATGGATCCCCAATTTTCAGAGACCCTGCAACATGCCCAGGAACAGGGAGTCCATGTAATCGCTTATTCTTTCCAGACCACCAATAAGAATAATAGGTTAACCCTGGATCCCAAAAAGAGAATAAAAGTAAAGATAAAAAATTAAAGTCTTGGAACTAATTTTTGATGGTTGTGCAGTCTTTTTCTAACTTTTCAAACTCTTCTGGTTTTCCAATACCCAGAATCACGTCTCCAGCTTTAATCATGAAATTTCGGGAGGGGTCTATTTTTAACTGGCCCTCTTCACCAATCCCCACCAGCACCACACCAGTTCTTTCGTGTACATCGGCCTCTAGAACTGTTTTACCCACGAAATAACTGTTTTCACCGACGGTGACCTCTTTCAGTTCACGTTCCTTCTTCTCGGCCAGCACATCCTGGACGAACATGGCCTCGTAGCCATCATCGATGCTTTTGTACATAAGACGTCCGGAGATCACGTAGGGGGAGATGATTTGAGTGGCACCGGCCAGCTTGATCTGTTCGATATTCTCATAGCGTTGGGCTTCGGCAATAACCCTCACGTTTTCATCAATTTTTCGAATTCCCAGTATGCAGTGAATGGCACGAGAATCAGAGTCCAGGTCCACTATAACTGCCTTGGCCCCCCTCACATTGGCCTTTTCCAGATCCTTGATACGGGTGGGGTCGCCCTGCACGAAGTTAGCCCCATTTTTTAGCGCATTTTTTCGCACTTCCTCCTTCTCTTCCAGGACGAAAACTTCGTTTTCTTTCCCAATATCCTTAATACATTCAGCGGTGCTCTCTGTCCAACCGCATATCACCACGTGTTTTGATCTTTCCACGTTAATCAACCCCAAGATTTTCATTTGTTGCCTTTTAAACAGTAAACCCACTAGGGACTCTAAAGCCAGAGCAAAAGTCCCAATACCAAATATGATGACCGAAATTGTAAAGAATAATCCTAATGGCGTTTTTGGGCTATAATCCCCATATCCAACGGTTCCTATGGTCACGAAGGTCCAGTAGAGGGATATTCCCCATGGTTGTCCT
This sequence comes from Methanobacteriaceae archaeon, assembly GCA_027318585.1. Lineage (GTDB taxonomy): Archaea > Methanobacteriota > Methanobacteria > Methanobacteriales > Methanobacteriaceae > Methanobacterium. The sequence continues at coordinate 36,661 of DAHVOW010000003.1, forward strand.
TCAATTAAGTGAAAACCTATGGTGCTGTAGGCAATAACCCCCAGAACCAGAGCTAATATTCTGGTCAACCGATCCTTAGCAATGGCGGGTATTCCTTTTCGTATAAGGCGAAAGAGGACAAACATCCAAATACTCCTCTACTTGCGCAGGAATAGGTACCAGATCACCACTACCGCTATGACACCCACAACCACCAGTATCAGGGCAATTAACCACCAGGGAGTGCTTCCATCATCAGTGCCAGTATCCACATCGTCGTCATCAATATCGACCTTTTTGGTACTAGAACTTTTGGAGCTGGAGCTGCTACTTCTACCACTACTGCCCTTAACCAGGGGCTCCAGGGCAGCCACATTATAAGTACTGATTGTGGACTCAGATTTCTCTAAGGGGGACTGGTAGTTTACTGAACTACTACAGGACATGAATAAAAAAACCAAGATAGATAAAGTTATAACTTTCCACTTCATTTGCTATCCTCCTTTAACATACCTAATTTCTATGATTAAACTATTTTATATGATTTATCATGCAGGTTAGTTTCACGCTTCTTATAGTTTAGTTCAGGACTCAACCTCTCCGACGAACCACAAATTTGCGCAGTTCTTCGGCCAGGAACATGATGGGGATGAAGCTAAGGATGTAAAGCCACTCCCAAACTCCCAATGGTGTGGTTCCGAATATTCCCTGTAAGGGTGGAAGGTACATAATGGCCAGAAGCACCGCCACAGCAAACAGAAGCCCCCGGATTATCCATTTATTTTTAAACACTCCCAAACTAAAAACTGATGTTCTACTAGTCTGACATCCTAAGAGGTTCCCCATCTGGGCCATTACGATGCCGGCAAAGACTATGGTGGTGGCCTTCAGGTATAGGGGATCAGTGAAGGATAATTGCTGCCCCCACTGCCACCCGCCGTTGAAGAGAACCCAGAAATACCCGGACATCACCAGAAATGCCTCAATGAGTCCCAGGAACACATAACCACGCAGCACCACGCCCCGGTTAAGTAGACGATCCTTCTGGCTTCGTGGCGGTCTTTGCATCACATCCGACTCCGAGGGACCCACCCCTAGAGCCAGAGCCGGAACAGTGTCGGTTCCCAGATCGATGGCCAGGATCTGCATGACAGTGATGGGCAGAGGCACCCCGAAAAGAACCATAAGCACGAAGGGTATTATTTCCGCCGTTTCATGGGCGAAGATGTAAGTTATGAACTTGCGTATGTTCTCGTAGATGGTCCGGCCCTCGGTGATGGCGGTTACGATGGTGGCAAAGTTATCGTCGGTCAGGACCATGTCCGATGCTTCCTTCGCCACATCGGTACCAGTTATGCCCATGGCCACCCCTATATCGGCCTTTCGCAGGGCGGGAGCATCATTAACCCCGTCGCCGGTCATGGCTACAATTTCATCCTCATCTTCCAGTAGGCTGGCGATGCGCATCTTGTGCTCCGGAACTGCCCGGGCGAAGATCACGTTTTCTCCGGACATTAAAACATCCCGGACCTCTTCGTCACTCATCTGGTTTAAATCTTTACCTTTAATGATCCGACAACCCTCACCCTTAATTATGCCCACTTCACGGGCTATGGCCTCAGCAGTAAGACCATAATCTCCGGTGATCATTATGATACGTATACCGGCCTGCTGACAGTCCTTAACCGCATCATGAACCTCTGGTCGGGGTGGGTCCTGCATGGCCACCATACCCACCAGGGTCAGGTCCCTTTCCACTTCTTCCGGGGTGTAATCAGTTAGCTCCGGGGGAAGGTTTCGGTAGGCCATGGCCAGTATCCGCAGTCCCTGGGAGGCCAGTTCATCATGGACCTTCACTATAGTTTCTTTACCGGCTTCGGAGAGTGGTTGGGGTTCACCATCCACTGAAATAAAACTGGAAAGGCTTATAATCTTTTTAGGAGCTCCTTTAACGTATGCCACCCGTTTATCAGGTTTCTGGTGGATGCTGCTCATGGATTTGCGATCGGAATCGAAGGGTAACTCCACAATCCGGGGAATGGTTTTCATCTCCTCCTGCCAGTTAAATCCAATTTTTTCGGCCGACACCAGTAGGGCTGCTTCAGTGGGGTCCCCCAAGACCTGCCACTTATCATCCCTGCCCTGGGGAGCTATCAGCTTGGCATCGTTACAGAACGATGCCGCCCGCATCAACAGCTTGATCTCCCGGATCTCATGGGAGTTTACCTCCTTCCCGTCACGTAAAAAGCTGCCTTCTGGCTCGTAGCCCGTCCCGCTGACCTCCACGAGTTCATAGGGTATCCATACCTGTCTTACGGTCATGGCGTTCTTGGTGAGGGTTCCGGTTTTATCAGTGCAGATGATGGTGGTGGATCCCAAGGTTTCCACACTGGCCAGGCGTTTAATCAGAGCATTCTTCTGGGCCATTTTTTGTACCGAAGCAGCCAGGGATAGGGTTACAGTGGGGAGCAAACCCTCGGGAACGTTGGCCACGGTGAGGCCAATGGCGAAGATGAAGGCCACCGACAGGGGGAGTTCCACCAGCTGCACGTTAATCCCGAAGAGTACTAGGCCCAGTAAAACGGCGATGACTGCGATGACCCGGGTCAAACGGTTTAATTCTTTTTGGAGGGGACTAGGCTCCTCCTTCAACTCCTGGGTCAGGGCGGCGATCTGGTTAAACTCGGTTTCAGAGCCAGTGGCGAATACCACTGCCTTCCCTGACCCAGAGGCCATACTGGTCCCTGCGAAAACTAGGTTGGACATTTCCACGAAGGGTCGGTTCACATCCTTTATTTTATCTTCTACTTTACGTACTGGCCGGGATTCACCGGTCAGGGTGGAGCTATCCACCTTCATCTGGAATACCTCCACCAGCCGAGCGTCGGCAGAGATGTTATCTCCCTCTCCCAAAAGAAGCACATCCCCTGGAACTAGTTCTGCAGATAGGATCTCCTTACTTTTCCCCTCCCTTAGCACCTTGGCCCGGGAGGGTAGTATCTTCTTCAGGGCTTCAATGGCTTTTTCGGCCTGATATTCCTGCCAAAAACTAAAAACAGCGTTAATAATGATAACTGCAATGATAGCCGCCCCCAACTGGGGGCTTCCACTTAAAAAAGCTAAAAAACTGGCTGCCCATAGTAAAAGTGCCAGTAACTGATATAGGTTGGCTAAAAATTTGTATATTATAGGTTTTTGTTTAACTTCCTCAATCTGGTTGGGCCCGTATTGTTCTAATCTCTTCTGGGCTTCTTCTTCAGTTAAACCATTCTTGGAAGTGTTCATTTCCCCAAAAACTTCTTCAGGGCCAAGTTCGCTGATCAGCATAGTTACACTTGAAACCTACCTCCCTACGATCTAAGAAATTCACTAAGAACTTTAACGAAAATTCTAACTAAATGGCTTTTTAAACATATTTTAACGACATATAATGCTTATAATATCTCCATCTTTTATCTCATAATCTGAAGCAACCCGGCGGCAACTTCTGGCATCCATGGCATGCATAAAGCCCTCACCGATATCGGTGTGAATCAAAAAGGCCATATTTCGCGGTTTGGAACCCTTAGGTATTAAGAGTGCATCGGGGAGGATGTTTCCCTTCTGATCGCTCATTTTATGCTCATCCTCCACTGGATAGGCTACTATCATATCCAGAAGGTCATAAACCGTCCGGTTAAGGGCTTCCTGCACCCCGGTGGATCCGTACCTCTCCAGAACATGCTCCCGTATGTAAAGGAGGCCCTTTTCCTGTTCAGGGCTTAATTCATTCTTTTTCAGGATCTCGAAGTCCGGGTCGCCGGACTGATAACGTATAATCCCCGCCTCGGCTGCCCTGGTCAAGGCCAGCTCCGACGCTGCTGAGGCAGGAATCACTTCACCATACTTCTCCTTCAGACGTCGTATATTCTCCTCGGCAGGGTGAATATCCGCCTTGTTGGCTACTATGAGCATAGGTTTAGCAATCCTGAGCAACGCATCCAAAAAATCGATTATATCATCCTTTTTCCAGTGGTGATAATCTTTGTCAATCCCTCTTCTAGCTTCCAATACATCTTCCAGCATTATACCTGTCCCGCTTAACTGCTCGGCCATTACCTTAGCGAAATCCATCCGTTCTGATAAGGATTTTCTTAAAAGCCGGTCCCAGTTTTTCTTCAGAATTCCATAGAGCCACATGGTTATCTCGTGCTGAAGAAAATCCACATCCTCCAGGGGGTCGTGACTTCCAGGTTCACAGGGACGGCCTTCCTCATCGGTGGAGCCTGATGCATCGATGATGTGTAAAAAAGCCCGGGCCTGGCGCAGATCATCCAGGAACTGGTTACCCAATCCCCGGCCTTCGTGTGCTCCTGGAACTAACCCGGCCACGTCTACAAGTTCCACTGGTATTAAACGAACTCCGTCCTGACATTTGGAGTTATGGGGGTGACATTCGATTTCCAACTCCTTACAGGGACAGGCAGCGGTCACATGGGCCACGGCTTTATGGGCGTCTATGGTGGTAAAGGGATAAGCAGCCACCTCCGCTTCAGAGAGGGTGGCAGCATTGAAGAATGATGATTTGCCCACGTTGGGCTTTCCGGTAACTGCAATCTGTAGCATGATATCACTAGACTAAACTTTTAGTTTTTGAATTATTAAAACCTTATTTAATAGAGATAGACCATATAAAATAAGTTAAAAAGTGGTGCTTGTTTATATCAGGGGATTTATTACATGTCCAAAATTTATTTAGTGGGAACCGGTCCAGGATCAGCAGATTATATCACGATTTTGGCCTTTAAAACCGTGAAACTGGCAAATGTACTGGTTGGCAGTAGAAGGGCCTTGCAACTATTCCCTGATTACCAGGGCGAAACCCTGGAGCTCCGGGCCAGGAACATGGACGAGATGATGACTACATCTGTCAAATTGGCCCGGGAGGGAAATACAGTAGTGGTGTTATCCACTGGTGACCCCGGGTTCTCGGGGGTGCTAAAACCCATCCAGAAACTGGCCGGTGAATTGGAAGTGGAAGTGGTACCGGGTATCAGCTCCCTACAACTCTGCGCCGCCCGGTTACAGATACCCTGGGATGAGGCCAACCTCCTCACCCTGCATGGGAAGGGGAATTCAGCACCTATCCTGGACTTAATCGATAATGGAAGACCAACTATAGTGTTGCCCGACTTCCGCGTCCATGATCTGGCCCAGTACCTTCTGGATAATGGTGCTCTCCCCCAACGCCGAGTGGCGGTCGGTGAACGGTTAAGCTATCCTGATGAGAGGATCTTCCAGGGCACCCTGCAACAAGCGGCTAGCACCGAGTTCAGTTACCTGTGCGTGATGGTGATCTATTAGCTGGGATTAAAAAAAATCGTATTAAAATAATTATCTATTAAAAAAAGGTAAGGAAGGAGCCCTATTTAGCGGGCACTGGTTCTTCGTCACGGTAAAGTATCTGGGCCACGCCTCGCAGACGGTCAATACCCTTCACTTCCTCCTCGAATAGCGGGATCTGAGCGATTACCTGGTTACCGAATTTTTGTTTAATGGTCTCCAGACGTTTTTCCTGGATTTTACGCCGGGCCCGGCAGAAGTCACAATCCGCCTCTTCCGGCTGGATCTGGTTAACTATAACGCCATCCGCAAACATGTTGTACTTTTTAAGAGCCTCCATGGCCCGTTCTGATTCGTAGATGGACATTTCCTCAGGAATAACCACCATCTTGAATGAGGTACGGTTGGGATCTGATAAAACTCCCCTGGCAGCTCTTATCTGCTTTTTACTTTCTTCCATGTCTTCTAAGGCCCGGTCTTCCTCTTCCTCATCCCCCATGAAGGGCATGATGTTCTTGAAGGCCTTGGCCATACTACCTACCTGGCGGCGGACTTTGATCATCTTTCCCACCCAGCTGTCCATCATCTCGGGGAAGGATAACAAACGCAGGGTATGGCCGGTGGGTGCGGTGTCGAAGATAACGATGTCGTACTCGTCAGTGTTCATATACTGGAGGAAACGGTCGAAAGCCGCGGTTTCATCTATACCTGGGGCCATACTGGCCATATCCATCTGATCCTCCATCATTCCCATATCCATACCTGGATTAAGGGCTTGCTGCTCCTTCATTTTGGCCTGATACTCCTTCATAGCTACTTCAGGATCGGTCTGAGCCGCGAAAAGGTTTTCAGCTATGGGTGTGGGTTCATGCCCTATATTTCTCTCAAAAGAGTCTGAAAGGGAGTGAGCCGGGTCGGTAGATACGATGAGAGTTTTTTTACCCTCATCTGCCAACCATAAAGCGGTTGCTGCTGATACCGTGGTCTTACCCACCCCACCTTTACCTCCTATGAATACGAAGGTGGTTTTTCCTTTGTTGAATCGGAACAAGTCTTTAAATGCCATCAAATCTTCCTCCATTATATTTCACTAAAAAATTCTAAAGAATCAGCCTAATTTTCTAGTTAAGATACTCTCATACCTCTAGACTAATCCTATGTAAATCAGTGGACATATAAAAATTGTGCAACATCCATATTAGGATAATGACATATAATAAAACCTTGCTTAGGACCCTTACCTAAACACATCCCAATCCTAAATGGACTCTAAAAAATTTATATTCACTTCCGAGGGATATAAAAGTATAAAACCATTAAAACTAAATAATTCACTCCGCTGGTGATCCCATGGCTCAAGATAACCTGATAATACCGGAAATAGATGTTGATAAGACTCTGAGGAACATATCCAATTTCATTGAGTACTCTCTAATAGAGTCCAATGCACAGGGGCTGGTCATAGGCCTTAGTGGAGGGCTGGATTCATCCACCGCAGCCATTATATCTGCCGGTGTGGTTAATCCGGAGAAAATACTGGCCCTGGTCATGCCTACCACCAGCACCCCTTCCAGGGATGTGGAGGATGCGGTGGAGCTGGCCAAGGGATTGGGAATAAAATATAAAGTACTGGACCTGGATCCTCTCCTGGCACCGGTGGAGAACATCTGCCAGGGAGGCTTGAATGAAGAAAACATAAAACTGGCCCAGGCTAATCTCAAAGCACGGCTGAGGATGATGATCCTCTACTACCATGCTAACGCCCTGAACCGGCTGGTGTTGGGTACGGGTAACCGTACCGAACTGCTGGTGGGGTACTTCACCAAATATGGGGATGGAGGGGCGGATATCCTCCCCTTGGGGAATTTGTACAAAACTGATGTACGTCACCTGGCCCGGTACTTATCTATACCGATTTCCATTCTGGATAAAAAGCCTACTGCGGGATTATGGCCTGGTCAAACTGATGAAGAGGATTTAGGGATTACTTACGAGCTTTTGGACAGAATACTCTACCTGCTGGTCGATGAAAAAATGGATGATGATGATGTGGCCGTTAATCTGGGTATTAGCTCTAGAAAAGTGGTTAAGGCAAGGATCATGATGCAACAGGCACAGCACAAACTGCAAACACCTCCCATTGCCGAAATAGAAAGATGAGGATATTGTATATGTATTCCCTGATTTACATAACTACCTCCGGAGAGGAGGAATCGAAAAAAATAGCTAAAATTCTACTGGAAGAGAGAATTGCAGCCTGCGCCAATATCATACCCTCCATGGTGTCCTTCTACTGGTGGGAGGGTGAAATTGAGGAAGATAACGAGTCCATCCTCCTCCTGAAAACCCGTTCCGATAAACTGGATATCCTGATAAGGCGGGTTAAGGATATACATAGTTATGACCTACCCTGCATACTAGAAATATCCGTCCAGAATGGTTCGGAGGATTATCTGCAATGGTTAGAGGATTCATTAAAGGGGTAATCTAAATAACACGTTATTTTATTAATTTTATGGCGGTGATTGATTGACAGCTACCGATATGGAAACTAAGTGGCAGAGAAAGTGGCAAGAAGCAAAAATATTTCACTCTAATCCTGATAAAAGGGAGAAACTTTTTTTAACCGTGGCCTATCCCTACCCCAGTGGGGCCATGCACGTGGGTCATGGAAGAACCTATACCGTACCTGATGTTTACGCCAGATTCAAGAGGATGCAAGGCTATAATGTCCTTTTCCCAATGGCCTGGCACGTAACCGGGGCGCCCGTAATTGGCATAGCCAAGCGTATAGAAAGACAGGACCCCTGGACTCTCAATATTTATAAAAACGTACATAAAGTACCTGATGAAGAACTGAGCCGGTTCACTGATCCCCACTACATCGTGGAATATTTCAGCAGTGAGTACCGTGAGGTTATGACCCGGCTGGGTTATTCCATCGACTGGAGAAGGGAGTTCAAGACCCTGGATCCCCACTACCAGAAGTTCATCAGCTGGCAGTTCAGGAAACTTAAAGGAAAGGGGCTGGTCCGTATCGGAGCCCACCCCGTGAAGTACTGTCCCGAGTGCCAGAACCCGGTGGGGGACCACGACCTCCTGGAGGGGGAAGGGGTAGGTATCAACGAGTTAACCCTGGTTAAATTCCGGTTCGGTGACTCCTATCTGGTGGCCGCCACCTTCCGGCCAGAAACCCTCTTCGGAGCTACTAACTTATGGATAAATCCAGAAGAAGAGTACATTATGGTGAAATATCAGGATGAGGATTGGATAATAAGTAAAAAGTCCTTTGACAACCTGGTGAATCAGAAGGATGTAGAAATAACTGGAGCTGTGGACCCGGTGGGGCTGATCGGACAGTACGCACAAAATCCCATCACCGGGAAAGAACTGATAATCCTCCCGGCCTCATTTGTGGATCCGGAGTACGCCACGGGAGTGGTTTATTCCGTACCCGCCCACGCCCCGGCGGATTACATAGCCCTGATGGACCTTAAAAATGATGCCGATACCCTGGAAAAGTACAAAATCCGGGATAAAGTGGAAAATATTCAACCTATTGGGCTGATACGGCTGGATGGATTCGGTGAACATCCGGCTGTGGAAATGGTGGCCCGGATGGGGGTGAAAAGTCAAGCGGATCCTAAACTCCCCGAGGCCACCAACGAGATGTACAAACTGGAACACGCCAAGGGAGTAATGGATGAGCATATAACCGACTACGCAGGGATGAAGGTGCCTGAAGCTCGGGACGCGGTTATCGAGATGCTCGTGGTATCTGGTCAGGGCGATAAGATGCATGAATTCGCCGAGCGACCGGTGATATGCCGTTGCGGTGGTAAATGTGTGGTCAAGATCCTGGAAGACCAGTGGTTTCTCAAATACTCAGACCAGGAGTGGAAAAAATCCACTCTAGACTGTCTGAACCACATGAACGCCGTCCCCGAGGAAATACGCCATAACTTTGACTATTTCATCAACTGGCTGCATGACTGGGCCTGCTCCCGCAGGATAGGTCTGGGAACCCTTCTACCCTGGGACCAACAATGGTTAATCGAGCCCTTAAGCGACTCTACCATCTACATGGCCTACTACGCCATCGCCACCCACATCAAAAAGATGGATTCCGAGAAACTGAACGATGCCTTCTTCGACGGAGTCTTTCTAGATGCAGAATACCCTGAATCCAGCCAGGAATTCCTGGATACTAAAAATGAATTCAACTACTGGTATCCTCTGGACTGGAGACTATCCGCCAAGGACCTGGTAGGCAACCACCTTTCCTTCCACCTGTTCCACCACGCGGCCATATTCCCCCGAGAAAAATGGCCACAGGGAATAGTGGTGTTTGGAATGGGCCTTCTGGAGGGTCATAAAATGTCCTCTTCCAAGGGTAACATCGTACTGCTGGAGGATGCCATCCAAACCCACGGCGCCGATGTGGTGCGCCTGTTTTTAATGTCCTCCGCCGAGCCCTGGCAGGACTTTGATTGGAGAGAGAAGGAAGTAATCGGCACTAAAAAACGTCTGGAGTGGTTCCTGGAATTCGCAGACCGTGTTGACCAGCTGCACGGCTCCCAGATACAGTTAAAAGATCATGTGCAGCCTCCGGAGGTCAGCCGAGCCATAAACGCCTGGATGATTAGTCAGGTCAATCAGAGGGTTAAAGACGCCACCCAGGCCCTGGAGGGATTCCAAACCAGAAAGGCACTTCAGGAATCTCTCTTCCTGTTTAAGAAGGATATTGACCATTATCTGTACCGAGTTGATTCTCAAATGAAGGATCCGGTTCTGAAAAGAGAGATAGCAGAGGTATTGGCCTACGTCTTGGGAATCTGGATACGATTACTCTCACCTTTCACTCCCCATGCTTCAGAGGAACTGTGGGAACGACATGGTGGTGATGGATTTGCATCAGAGGCTCCCTGGCCGGAGTATAGCCTGGAGTTAATCGATGAAGAGGTGCAGAAGGGTGAAGAGATCATACAGGGACTGGCCGATGACATCCGAGAAATAAAGAAGATCACCAAATCCCAGCCTCAGAAGATTCACATCTACCTGGCACCAGAGTGGAAATGGAAGGTATTCGAAATTGCCAAACAAGTGGGTAAACCCGATATTGGCAGTATAATGCGCCAGGCCATCCAGGATAACGTACATGATGATAAAAAGGAACTATCCGGCTTTGCCCAGAAGATCGCCCGGGAGATGACCCGTATTAACTACGTGGGGTGGGTGAACGAGTACCAACTCATAAGTGACTCCCTGGATTACCTGAGCCAGCAATCTGAAGCCGAGGTAAAAGTGCACCAGGACGCGGGTTATGATCCCCAGAACAAGGCCAGAAATGCCTTACCCTACAAACCAGCCATTTATCTGGAGTAAAAATATTCTGTCTGCAGATGTAGAATATAGAACTTCATTCAAAAGTAAGGAAATAATTTAATATATTTTCTTATTTTTTGAGAATCAACATAGCAAATTTTAAGTAATTAGTTATAAGTTATAACTTATAACTAAATGCTTTTTTTAACCAAGTTTCTCAGAGTCCCCACACCCTCCACCGCAGCCTCTGCCACATCTCCCACTTGTAATTGGCCCACTCCGGGTGGGGTGCCGGTGGCGATGACGTCGCCAGGGTTTAGAGTCATGATGTGTGATATGAAGCTGAAAAGTTCTTCCACAGGGAAGATCATGTTTCTGGTGTTGGAGTTTTGTTTCAACTCTCCGTTAACCCGCATGGAAATCCTCTGGTTAGCAGGGTCCAGGTCGGTCTCCATCCAGGGACCTAAAGGACAGAAAGTGTCAAAACTCTTGGCCCGGGTCCACTGACCATCTTTTTGCTGCAAATCACGGGCAGTAACGTCGTTAAGCACGGTGTAACCAGCGATATAGTTGGAAGCATCGTCCGCAGAAATTTTATGGGCGTTCTGGCCTACGATAACCGCTAGCTCCGCCTCATAGTCCACCTGCCGGGACTCGGGTGGGTAGATGATGGGATCAGCAGGGCCAATAACTGTGGTAGGGGGCTTTAAAAACAGCACCGGTTCATCTGGAAGATCCATATCCAGTTCAGCGGCATGGTCCTGGTAATTCAAACCCACACAGACCACCTTAGAAGGATATATTGGGGGGAGGATTTTAACATCCTCCAGGGAGTAGGATTTACCTAGTTCTGGGCAGGAACGGGTGTAAAAAAGATTTTGGGAGTTAGATACAACTTCGTAGACTACTTCATTTTTTAAAATTCCAAATACTTCTTTATTATTTTGTTGAAACCTTAAAATTTTCATGTAACCCTCTGGTTGATTTAGATTATTCTTTCAATGGGAACCACCAGAATATCCCGGGCCCCGACTTTTTTAAGCCGGTTTACAACATTGAAAACTTCCTGTTCATCCACCACCGCATGTACAGCCACCACACCCTTATTTGAAAGTACCTGGGATACGGTGGGGCCGGTCAGGCCCGGCATGGCTTTCTTCACATCATCCAGAAACCTTTCCTCCACATTCATCATCACCAGCTTCTTGCCCTCCGCATCCAGAACCGCGCGGATACCGGTCCGGACTGCTTCCACCTTGTCATGTTTTTCCTGATAACTCTGGGGGTTGGCTATGAGCTTTATTGAGCTTTCCAGAATGTTATCTACGATTTTAAGGTGGTTCATCTGCAAGGTGGTGCCGGTGCTGGTGATATCGGTTATAAGATCCGCTACCCCGATGAAAGGGGCTATTTCGGTAGCCCCGGAAAGTTCCACGATATGAGCCTCTAGGCCCTGTGATTGCAGATAATTACGGGTCAGATGAGGAAATTCTGTGGCCACGGTTACTCCATCTACCAGGTCATCAGGGGTGTTGATGGAGGAATCTTCTGGTGCAGCCAGAACCAAACGGGCACTCCCAAAATTCAGGTCCTCCAGGATCTCCACCTCCGCATCATGCTCCCGGATAAGATCCAGGCCAGTCATCCCCATATCAGCCGCACCATCAGCCACAAACTCGGGAATGTCCGCGGCCCGGGTGAACATCACACTTATCTCATCATCATAGGTATCTGAGAATAACTTACGATTAGCTGCATCTTTAAGCCCGATACCAGCTTTTTCCAAAAGTTTCACAGCCGGGTCGCTGATCCTGCCCTTGGATGGTAAAGCAATTCTTATCTTCATAAATAATCCTCCTTCATAGGTGATAAATCAATATAACAAGCATTCCATATCCTTAAATTAACATTCATAAGCTAAATTATATTATATTCTTCTCATTACCTTGGCTTGGTCCATCAACTCCTATCACCAAGTTGCCTATTAAAAGTGAGGGATCACACAACCCCTCCACATACAGGGAGTCATCAGATTTAATACTCCACTTTTCTTGACATATATTATTCCAGGATTAATATTATTGTAAAATATGTTCTGACTACTTAAGAAACTTCAAGTCTTGATATTAGTCTATGAAATTATTCAAAATTTCCGAAGCTCGTTCAGTTTTAACTAATATTGAAATTTTCATACCTTCTTTTAAGACCATATCTGGCTTTGGAATTATTATATTTTCATTTTCGTAGACTGCTACAATTAGAAAATCATCGGTAGGACCTAAATCGCCTATTTTTTTTCCAATAGTTTTCTTAGAATCAACAGTTAAATCTATTAACTCGCCATCACCTTTACCTAAGATTACCAGATCTGTAATTTTAGGTCTCGTAATCAATTTTCCCAAATAATTAGCAACGATTCTTTCAGGATTGATTATCAAATCGACACCTATTTTTTTAAATACTCTCTCATGTCGGGGATCAATTACTCTAGCGAGGATTTTAGGTACTTTATATTCTTTTGCCAACATACAGGCCAATAAATTGGAATCATCGCTTCCTGTTACCGCTACGAACACGTCCGCTTCATCTATATTAGCATCTTCTAATATTTGAGGATCAGTACAGTTTCCACAAAGAACCAAAGCATCTAATTGTGAAGCGGCAATGCTGCACAAATTTCTATCAGTTTCAACCAAAACAATATCATGTCCATCACTAATTAAAAAGGATGCCAGGTTCTCACCGACTCTACCACTACCAACTATTATAATGTGCATTTATTCCACACTCTCTTAATTATAAGATAATAGATTCTTCATCTTCCAGTTTTCTTGGTTGTTTACTAATAGGGACCGATCCTTCTTAAAGTAGAGGATCCCCAGGACCTTGGCGTTATATCATTCTATTTCTTCTCTCTTCTTTTCTTTATGATGTAATACAACACTAGTTGATTATTAATAAGGGCACGATGTTGCCCAAGATTGATAATTGGCCTTCCAGTTCTGGGTAAATATTTCCTAAAAACCAGGCGAGAAGTCATCATGCACATATCTGCACCAGAGATCCGCAAGATGTGGTGAGAAGGTAGATTTTAAGGTCGTATTTTATCAAACCACAAAGGAGGTTGATGGCAATGATAGGAATGATTGGAATGCTTCTGGCTATGAAATAGGTCATCAAACCGGCTTTCCTTGAATTTTTTTTTCAACATCAGCCACATCCTCCATGGAAACACCCAGATACTTCCCGGTCCGTCTATGAATGGGTTTTCCAATTATAAGCAAAATAATAGTAAGATAAAGAACCTATGGTGGTTACTAAAGAAGCAGGGATGACAATTTTTTTTAAAAGAGTAAGGAATTAAGAGATAGGGGAACTCCTTGCAGGGTGGTGATGCTTGTGGTTATAACTATTATGCTAGCAGGGATGGGAACGAAGAACTGCTCCAGAATAACCCAAAAAGACAACTAAAGCACTATTATTAATTATAAATGACTCTAAACTAGTCATCGACGATAACACCATATGGATATTTTATTTTTTAGATTATATCCTTTGGGCATACCCGTTTCATTGCAAAATAAATTTCTTCTCCAGTTCTCTCTGAAAACCCCTATTTGCTGGGGCTCATTTGAGCGTTAATTTATATTTTGCTTATTCTTTATTCATTTGATCTGATGGATTATCAGAATAATTTATTCCATCAATTATTAGTTAAATCCCTATTACAATGGTAGTGGGTTCGGACATAGAATTAGTATCATGCATAGTTACCAGAAATTCTATCTAAAGCTCCGACTCCTCTATCTAAAGTTTCTACTCCTTTAATACCTTTTTTTCTTTAGTAAATAGTGATATTATCGAATCATCAAGAATATCCCATCAAAAATGTCGAATTAAGTCATATTTCAACAGTTATTTAAAATACTTTAGCACAATATAATAATAGAATTAAGGGGGTATGCATTTGAAAAAGTCGGGAATAGGGGTTATTGGAATATTGGTTGTTTTAATGGCGGTTGTTTTTGTTTCGGGTTGCACTAGTACTGAAAAGTTGTTGTTTCAGTATGACTTGTCAGCTGGAGAATCTCCCAATTTTGTAGGGGTACAAAATGTGACCATACCAAATGGAACCACTTCGGTTAAGTTCGTAGCTCAGAACTTAACCAGATTATATCCTAACGTTAACACTTCAAACGTGATCATATACCTTTTAAACACCATACCTGTCTCTGGGGCAACCGGTGAAAACTACACCGTAAATATCCTTGAACAGAAGACCATAGAATTGTCAAATGAAACTCAACCACTCTCCGTAACGTACAAATTTAACAACACGCAGTTAAAAGGACTTGTAATCGTTAATACCAACGCCAAAGGAGTAATACAAATATTCACCACATAAAAAAAACTTTAAATGGAAGATGTGCCATATGGTACAACTTCCCTATTTAATAAACATATGGGAGGTGAAAGAAAATGGCAGAAGAAAAAACAAAACCCATGATTAAAGAAGTGGCATCCTTACCAGTTCTTGAATTTTCATTTATCATATCAGTTATATCACTAATATTATCCTTCATAGCAGGAATAATCTGGTTCATTGTCGGGTATTCAACCATATACCAGATAAGTACCTTTATAATAAGTTTAAACAACGAAACAGCAGCTGTAGTAAATTCAGTGGCAGGTTCAATCACTGCTATGGGAGCTCTGTACCTCATCATAGTATGGCCTATTATGGCGTTCATCTTTACATTCATAGGAGCCGCGATAGTAGCCTTACTCTACAACGTCTTAGCACCCAGAATCGGTGGAATCAAACTAAAACTCGAATAACAAGAAAGAGCATTATAAAGATAAATTTGAGGTGATATTAATGGTCGAAACAAAACAAGCCAGTGGCGGAGCAATGATTGCCCTTGCAATCATTATTGGGCTACTAATCTGGATATTCCCAATGTTAGTATACTGGTACGCCTGGTTTGCAGTATTCATGCTATTCTTTGGTGGCATCGCTGCCTTATTAACCAAATAAGGCAGATAGTAACCTATAGAATACATTCAAATCTTTATTTTTTTACAAATTCGATTAAAAATATGTTGGTATACCAATGGCCGATATAAACATTCCACAGAATATATTTCTTATTATAATAGCCGTAATTGCTGTCGTAACTATAATTATAATCGTAATGCAGTGGAGAAGGGTTAGGGAGGCTCAAAGTAACGTAGAATTTTTGCAAAAACAAGCGGAACTCAAGAAAATTGAACTAGTGGATAAGGACCTGGGAGCTAAACGAATGATGGAAAACGTCCTCCCCTTACCTCAGGAACAACAGGAAAAACTGGGCCAAATACGTGGAGAAACCTCCAAATTAATGCACAAAACAGGATTCTTACACGGCGAAATAAACGAAAGAGTAACCCGCCTAGAAGCCCTAAATGAATACGAGAAACTCCAAAAACTCCTAATCGAAATAGAAAAAAGAGAAAAAGACGTAGAAAAAAAGAGCAAAAGAAAAGGGGGACTGTAATAATATGACCGCACTCGAATTATTCGCCATAATAGTCTTAGCCGGGGCCGTAATAGTACTTCTATACTACTACCTCCGAGACCGCAGTATAAGCCTAGAAACCATGAGAACCGATGCCACAAACCTGGGCCAAACAGTACGCACCGGAGCCAGCGACATAGGCGGAAAAGTAAAGACTGAAAGTCATATGCAAGGTATGGGGGAAAAATTACACGTATCCGAAGTCAGCCAAAAAGTCTCCGGTGTCGGAGAAAAGATAAATGTGTCAAGTGTCGGAGAAAAGGTCTCTGGCGTGGGACAAAGTCTAAAAGGCAAAGTTAAAGAAGTACCAATAAGTACCGATGTTTTATCTGGGAAAATAGACCAATTTCTGGACGAAAAAAGTGATCAACTTATAAAAGACTGGGAGCTGGCCACCAAAAAGGATATCGGTGAGCTGGAAAAGAAATACACCAAAGTAACCAGGGATCTGGGCGATCTGGAAAGGCGATTCAAAGAATACCGAGGACACGCCAACACAAAATTCGAGAATATTGAAAGACGATTGAACACATTAGAGGGTGAAGAATAGGATATATTGAGAACCAATACTTAATAATTAAAAAAAATTTAATCATTCAACACATTTTCATCAACAGGTGCATGAAATGCTGATATTAACCTCTCCAACCATTCAAGGGAAAAAAATAATTGAACATCAGGGTTTAGTTACTGGAGACGCACTCCTGGGTGCGAATCTGTACAAGGATTTGTTCTCAGGAGTAAGGGATGTAGTGGGGGGAAGAACCTCCAAATATGAAGAAGAACTTAACACTGCCAGAAACATGGCCCTAGAGAGCATGGGAGAAAAAGCAGAAAAACTGGGTGCTAATGCCATCATAGGGACCCGTGTATCTTATCATAACTTGGGAGGCACTATGGGTAATACCATAATGGTCACGGTCTCCGGCACTGCAGTTACTTACCAGGAATAACTAAAAACCCTTGTGGTGAGTATTATGCCTTTGTTGAAGTCTTTAAAAGAAAAACGCTGGGCATTAGTGGCGTTATTACTAGGCGTATTAGTGGGCTTTGGTTCTGCCCTTATTTGTATAGCCTGGAATCTTGTTATTTTTGGATTTAACATCATGTATATATTGTCTCCTTTACTGGCAGGCTTTATAGAAACTACCATAGCCAGCAGAAAGTACGGGAGAAGCACCGGAGCCATCAGTGCTCTTTTAACCTTCATGCTAATCAATGGTTATGGTTGGTTTGGTCCGGGCATAATTTTTCCCAAAGAACCTGTCACACTAAGTTTAATCACCATAATTGCCATAATACTGACCATACAGGCTGCATTTCCCATATTAGTGAACTACATCCTCTTTGTAGTGGTAGTGGGTACCTTCCTAAAGATCACTAAACCACTACTTAACCTGCCTTCCAGAATAATGCGAAGAATACCGGTTGAAACCAAAAAAGAAGCGGTAGCCAAGCAGCCGGATGAAATTTTCCTTGACGCGCTAACTATTCCATTGTTATCCGTTCCTAATCCGGATGGGAAGAGAGTACAGAGATACATCGGCATAGTGGCCGGGGAAGGCATTGCAGAAGAGAAAAATTCAGAGGGACGACTTTCAAATCTACTAAAAATCATCGAACCCACACCCTTAGAGGATATGAATTTAGGAGAAGCCAAAAAGATGGCACTATCTCGAATGCTAGAAAATGCTGAATCAATGGGAGCAAATGCAGTTGAAGAGGTGTTAATTGACTACGTCTCCATGGGTGGCCTGCAAGGAAGCATAACCATAGTAACTGCTACCGGGACCGCCATCATCCTGGGTGAAGAAGGACTTGGGGAAAGTAATATGGAGAGAATAATAGAGAAAATTAAAGATTTCGATCAGCAAACTAATAAAGATGCAATTATCTCAGGCAAAGATGAAACCAATGAAACACCGGAAGCAGATGATATGTACAAAAGTGATGAACCATTCCTCAATGATGCGAACTTAACAATCCTGGATTTCGAATTTATTCCTAGTGAAAACTTTAGAGAGCTTGAAAAGAGATATTTGGAAGTTTTAAGAGATTTAAAAAAACTTGATGATACTTAGAAAGGAGATAATGAACACAAAAGGGGATAGGGTACAGGGGGATGGATATTATGAGGACTAAAGAGGAAATAATTGGAAAAGAAGTAGTAGATGTAAATGCCATAGTAATTGGCCAGGTAAAGGACGTGGACATAAATTTCGAGGATAGAACAGTGGAAAGATTAGTAGTAGGGCAAGGAGGATTCTTACAGGGCATAAGAAGTTCTGAAGACATTTTAATTCCTCTCCACATGGTCATAGCCATTGGAGATAAAATACTCATAAAAAGAGAATAAATCCATATTTTATTATAAATCATTAAAGAAGGGTCTTTTCACTTCTTTAAATTTTTTATTAGAATGTAAATCCTATTTTCAACAATTGACTATATTTATATACATAAGGTGTGCCTGATGGAAACCCAGAATATTCTCATAAAAAACGTTACAATACCCCTTTCCAGTACCAGAAAAGGTTCGGTGCTTATAGAAGATGACCTAATCGTAGATGTAGGTCCGGATGGAAGAGACCAGGCCGATGTGGTTATTGATGGTGCGGGGAAGGTTCTTATCCCGGGGCTGGTGAACACTCACACCCACCTGTCCATGTCTTTACTCCGGGGAATGGCCGATGACCTGCCCCTGAATACCTGGCTGGAGGATTATATATGGCCAGCGGAAGCCCATCTAGATGGGGAACACTGCTACGCCGGGGCCCTGCTGGCGGCTCTGGAGATGATCCGGACCGGTACAACCTGCTGTAATGATATGTACTTTTTTATGGACGATGTGGCCCGGGCCCTGGATGAAGCCGGCCTAAGGGGGGTTATATGTCATGGCATGATCGATAATGGTGATGAGGAAAAACGGAAAAAGGAGATCAGGGAAACGGAGCGCATTATAGAAAAATGCCATAACACTTCACAGGGCCGGGTAAAAGTGGCATTAGGTCCTCATGCTCCCTACACCTGTTCAGAGGAACTTCTGCGTTGGAGTCGGGATAAGGCAGATGAGGAGGGATTGCAGATACATATGCACGTCTCCGAGACGGAAGGGGAGGTTCAGAATATGCTGGAATCAACCCAGAAAAGGCCCTTCGAATATCTGGACAGTCTGGGCATATTGGGGCCTGATCTCTTGGCGGCCCATGCCGTATGGCTCAGTGATGATGAGATCAACCTGGTTCGGGACCAGGGAGTGAAATTATCCCATAATCCGATAAGTAATATGAAACTGGCCTCAGGTATATCTCCAGTTACAGAAATGATTGACAAAGGGATTTGCGTATCCTTGGGAACCGATGGTGCTGCGTCTAATAATAATCTAGACCTTTTCCAGGAGATGAAAACTTCAACCCTACTGCAGAAGGTTAACCGCATGGATCCTACAGCACTACCCACCCGGAAGGTATTGGAAATGGCCACCATTGACGGAGCCTGGGCCCTGGGATGGGAGGATGAGATTGGAACTATCCAAGTGGGTAAGAAGGCTGATCTAATTTTGGTAGATATGAAGGCACCCCATTTAACACCCTCTGGAAACTATCTGTCCCATCTGGTTTACTCCGCTGAAGGATCCGATGTAGATACCGTGATCTGTAACGGGCAGATACTGATGCAGGAAAAAGAGGTCCTGGTCCTGGATACCGTGGAAGTAATGGACCTGGCCCAGGAAGCAGCCCAGGATCTGCTTCAAAAAAGTTAAGGTGATTTAATGGAACGCAAAGGGACACTAACCCTCTTCGACATTGACGGCACCCTGGTAAGGGGGGCTCGCTGCCACTACCAGGCCTTCGTCCAGGCCGTGGATAAATACTACCAGATCCGGGAGGATATCAGTGGCATAAATTACGCCGGAAAAACGGATCCCCAGATACTCCGTGAGGTACTGGAACTGGGTGGAATAGGGGAAAATGCCATCCAGAAGGACTTTCAGGCCTGTTTGAAGTACATGGTCGGTTACTACCTGGAACACGTTCACCGGGAGAATATAATGGTCCTGACCGGGGTGGAGGAGCTTCTGGTCCAGCTCCAAAAGGAAGATGTACTGCTGGGCCTAACCACTGGGAATTTGAAGCCTATAGCTTATGCCAAACTGGGTCGGGTGGGCTTGGATAACTACTTCTCATTCGGTGGCTTCGGCAGTGACAGTGAAGATCGACCGGGCCTGGTTAAAAAGGCCCTGGAAAGGGCTCGTGATTTACACCACTACCAGGGGGATCGAATATTCGTTATTGGAGATACGCCCCGGGATGTGGCTGCTGCCAAACCCTTCCAGCTTTATACCGTGGCGGTGGCCACTGGCAGTTATTCATCCCAGGAACTATCCGGGTGTGGGGCTGACTACGTCCTGGAAGACTTAAAGGATGTGGATCAGGTTCTGGAAATTATCAACCCCTGATTAAAGAAGGGTGAACTATGAAATTTGAGGATATAATAAGGGAACTGGAATCATTATCCAGCCCGGAGGATGTTGAAGGGCGAGCCAGATTTGGGATAAACTCCACTAAGGCCTATGGGGTTAGAATGCCGGAATTAAGGCGTATGGCGCGTGAAATTGGTAAAAATCATGCACTTGCAGGAAAACTCTGGCAATATGGATACAGTGAAACCAGAATAATGGCCAGCATGATTGACGACCCCCAATTGGTTACCGAGGATCAGATGGAATGTTGGGCATTAGGATTTGATTCCTGGGATGTTTGCGACCAGTGCTGCATGAATCTACTCCGTAAGACACCCTTTGCTTATAAAAAAATATCAGAGTGGAGCGATAGGGAGGAAGAATTTGTTAAAAGAGCGGCCTTTACCCTGATAGCCACCTTAGCCGTTCATGATAAAAAAGCAGATGATGAGAAATTCCTAGAATTATTCTCCCTAATCATAAGAGAATCCACTGATCCACGCAATTATGTAAAAAAGGCAGTTAATTGGGCCTTAAGGCAGATTGGAAAAAGAAACTTAAATTTAAATAAAGAAGCCATTGCCGTGGCTCATGAAATAAAGAAAATTGATTCTAAAAGTGCCCGTTGGATTGCTTCAGATGCCTTGAGGGAGCTGGAGAGTGAGAAGGTTCGGGAAAGACTCTTAAAATAAAACTTATTTTTTACTCTACTGGGTATCAACTCCCCATTGGCCAAAAACCAGATGTTCCAGAAACAGCACAGTTAATACCCCCATCACAAATCCATTACCCAGTAAGGGGCGTATAAACATTGGTATCTGGGCAATTACCGTTGTGGGGAGTAAGGCCACCACAGTGCCTATGATGATGGGCAGCCCTACCACCAATCCATGGTCCATGGTCTGGAAAGTCTGATTTTCAAGTGCCAGGATGAAAGCAGCTGCCATCTGAGCGGTCATAACGTAGATGAGTATGGTTCCCACTACCGGGGAGGGAATGCTGCTGATGAGGCCCACCGCCATGGGGGAGCAGGCCAGGAGTAGTAAACCAACCGCAGCCGGTATCAGTGTATAACGAGACGCGTTTCCCGTGGCAGCGATGACCCCGGGGCTCATGGAATAATTCACCGGTCCAATCACACCTAAAAATCCGGCTAATATGTTCCCCACTCCGGTGATGGTGATGCCACGTTTCACCCGCTTTTCCATCCCATCGGCCTTAAGCAAGGATCCCACCGCCTGGATGGATCCCAAGTCGTTGATGGCCAGGGCTAAAAAGCAGATGAGAAAGGCCATTACCATGGTTAAATCAGGCACAGCCAGGGAGCTAGCTACTCCTCCGGGAAACGATAGGGCTTTTAAATTATTCGGGATGGGTTTTAACACTCCAAAAAGGACATCGTATGATAGAGTTCCTATGATCATGATCCAAAGGGGTAATGTTGATTTCCACAGACCTTTCAACACTCGGTGGGCTATGAAGACCATTAAAGTCAGAATAACTGCGAATAGAAGGTTAATACTGGGGTATACTCCGTTATCAGCGGTGATGAGGTTGAGGATGGTGGGGGAGAGGGTGAAGGCGATTAAAAGAAGGATGACCATGATCACCCGCGGGGTGAAAAGTTTTTTAAGGTGACTGAAAAGTCCACTGCCAGCCACCAGGGCCAAAACTGTCCCTCCGATTATTATAGAAGAATTAATAACACCTATGGGCTGCCCCTGACTGGACAAAACTGCTATTAAAAGAACCGCCGCCGGCCCCACCACCAGGGGCAGTTTATGCCCCCAAACCAGCTGCACCAGCATCACCAATCCCACCATTAGGAGTAAATTCTGCAGATAGAGGATGTTAATCCCACCCCCATTAAGAACTCCCAGCACATTACCAATGATTATGATGGTGGGTATGGTAATCGCCAGCCACTGCAACCCGAATATTAGGGTTTCTCCTCTTGGCGGCTTATTTTCCAGCCCATATTTAAAATACATTGCATCTTGCTATGTCACTAATCATTTATACTCTTTTTTTACTTACAAGATTATTAAACCAATTATTTTTAAAATAAGAACTTTTAGGTCGCTCAAGTATCAACTATAATAATTTGAAAGTCAATATTCAACTGTAGATTGCAGGTGGTGATTATGAGTTACTTCTCCAAAGAAATGGAAACCATGGACCGGGACCAACTGGACGCCCTGATTGATGAGCGGATACGCTACACAGTCCAGTATGCAGCGGATAATTCTCCTTTTTACCGTAAATGGTTTCTTAAGAATAAGATAAATCCTTCCCACATCCGGGAACACGAGGACCTGCGGGAGCTGCCGGTGATATCTGGTAAAGATGTCCGTGAAAGACAGCCCCCGGAGACTGAGGAATTTGAGTTCAAGTGTATAGACTGGCCAGAGGTATACACCATCCACGAGACCAGCGGCACCAGTGGAAACCCCAAATCATTCTTTTTAACCTGGGAGGACTGGAACCGATATGCGGAGAAATACGCCCGGGCCTTCACCTCTCAGAACTTTACTCAAGGGGATCGGGTGGTGGTCTGTGCCTCCTATGGGATGAATGTAGGGGCCAATACCATGACCCTGGCCGCTCAGAAGATCGGAATGTCCATCATCCCCATGGGTCGCTGCACCTTCCCGGTGAGTATCATGACCAAGTACCACCCCACCGGAATTGTGGGCAGTGTATTCAAACTTCTTCGATTGGCCCGAAGAATGGAATTAGAAGGAATAAATCCCCAGGAATCCAGTATAAAACGCCTAATAGCTGGTGGTGAAAGTTTTGCCGATGAATCAAGGGCCTACCTGGAGGAAGTGTGGGATGTACCGGTCTATAACACCTACGGCAGTACTGAGGGGACCATGTGTGGGGAGTGCCATGAGAAGGTGGGACTGCATGTGCCCGAGGATATGGTGCACCTGGACGTGTATGACCCGGCCCTGGACAACTTCGTGGACGATGGAGAATGCGGTAGAATAGTACTAACCACCCTACTGCCTCCCGGAGCTAAAACCGGAACTTTGCTTTTAAATTACGATACTGAGGACACCACGGTGATCATATCCCGGGATAAATGTCCCTGCGGCCGAACCCACCTCCGGATCATGAACCCCGAGCGGGAGGCCGAGACCGTCTGGGTGGCAGGAACCCCCTTCAACCGGGTGGACGTGGAAAGAGGAGTGTTCCAGCGGGATAACATGGATTACCTCACCGGCGAGTATGAGGCCTTCCTGTACGGAGATGCTGATGAGACCACCTTCCGGGTGAGTATGGAATGTCTGGACACCAATAATTGTGATGGGGAACTGGTTCAGGAGAACTTCCTTAAAAGTTTCCTCCAGTACCGGCCACTCCTATCTGAAGCCTACCAGGATGGTAACTTTAACTTCCTCTTTAACTTTACCAAACCAGGCGGCCTAGAATTTTACCACATCAAGGGCCGACCAAAGCGTTTGGTGGACCGTCGCTAGCAGTATTTGTGGGGTAAAAAATTCATTAATAGCTCTTCAGATCCAGCTGGTCCACACCCATCACAAACTCCAGGCACTGCTGGCCAATGATACTGCTGGGCTCAGCATAGGCTTCAAAAATAATTGATGGAGTCCCGTTCCGGATAAGGGGTATGGTGGTGTAGTAGGGGCTGGTGTAATCCGGGAGCTCATAGTAGTACAGCCACTTAATACTGGTGGTGAGGTTCCTGGCTATCTTAAGTGAGGTTTCATGGTCAATGGGCACGAACACGTAGGGCTGGTCGAATGATTTCCCGTTGGAGGCGTGCACATCCACGGCAAGAGTGTAATTTCCCAGGTTTATATCGGGAACCACAAACTCTTTAGACAGTTCCTGGCCATTCTGCCGGCCTTCTTCGAAATCATATGTGTCCTGGGTGACGTTAATATAATAAAGGTAGTAACAGTACCTTAAAGAGTCGGAGTTATTCTTAACCCCTTCCGAAACGGCCTTGTGTGATCTGGATTCTCGGGGGTGCTGTCCCAGTATGTAGGCCACTTTATAGGGGGATGAAATATTCCCGTAGGGCCCTTCTTTGCTAACCATTCCCATGGAATTGTTTCCCAGAACCTGCTGGGTGGCCATCACTTTAACCGGAGCTTCTTGGCTGGAAGTAGCCAGGGGTGATGGTCCGGCCCAGATAACCAGGGCCAGAATAAATAAGATTCCCAGAATGGGCCATTTATGTTTTATGCAGCCCGATTTCACATCGCGACTAACACCGGATATAGAGGTCTTCTTATTGGAGTCCTGTTTTTTCTCCCTTTTACTGAGTGATACAGGTCTTCCCGGTTGTCCTGTGTTTAATTTCTTTCTCAAACCCCACAACTCCCATAAAAAATAAAATCTAAGGATATCAGGGTAGGTTCTCCTTTAAAAGATTATTCCTCAACATCCAAACCCTTTCCTTTCAGGTACTCCTTCACCTCTTTCACTCTATAAGTGCGAAAGTGGAAAACCGATGCCGCCAGGAGTATGGTGGCACCACCCTTTTCCACGGCGTCGTAGAAGTGTGATAATTTACCAGCTCCACCGGAGGCCACTACTGGCAGGTTAACTGCATCTGCAATGGCTCGAGTGTATTCCAGGTCGTAACCATCCTGGGTACCATCTCCATCCATGCTGGTAGGCAGTATCACCCCGGCTCCCAGTTTTTCACATTCCTGGGCCCATTGCACGGCATCGATACCCACAGGCTTAGTACCCCCAGACACCACCACCTCAAATCCGGAAGGCATATCCGGGTTCCGGCAGCCATCAATGGCCACGGTTATCCGTTCTGAGCCAAACTTTTGGGCGGCTTCCTTGATGAGATCCGGGTTTTTAACTGCGGCACTGTTCATGGATACTTTGTCTGCCCCGGCCTGAAGGGTTAACTCTATATCTTCCAGGCTGCTGATACCTCCTCCTACGGTCAGGGGAATGTCGATCACCGAAGATACATTCTCCACCCACTCCAGACGAGTGCCACGGTTCTCCAGGGTGGCAGCGATGTCCAGCATGGCCAACTCATCAGCCCCCTCCTCCTGGTACAGTGCAGCACACTCCGCTGGGTTCCCAGCATCCTTCAGGTCCACAAAATGAACCCCCTTCACCACCCTTCCCTCCTTCATATCCAGGCACGGCATGATTTTCACGGTTTTCATGATTCAACAACTCCCTAATTAATACTATCTTGAACCTAATATGACTACTCATATCATTAATAGCAGGATAAACAATAAGATGTTGTATTTAAATTATTGCTGGAGAAGACCATGCTCAACGCAGACACATACATAACCTCCCAGGAAGGAATCGGGGGGCGGATCAGGGCCAGATACGAGGACTTCTACGTGGAGGAAATACCTGAGAACCTCCCCAGTGGGGAAGGACCCAACACCTGGATCTTCATCGATAAAATCGGCAGGAACACATTGGATGTGGTGCTGGACATAGCTCAAGAGCTCAAGGTAAGCAGGAAGCGCATGGGCTTCGCCGGGATGAAGGACAAAGCCGCCCACACCAGGCAGTGGCTCTGCGTAAGCAACATAACTCCGGAAGAACTGGTTGGCCTGGAGGAGAAGCTCTACGGGGTGAAAATCCTGGATATAAAGGCTAACCAGAAGAAGCTTCGCATCGGTCAGTTGGTGGGAAACAAATTCCGCTTACTCATCCGGGAAACCGAGAATCCACTGGATGATGCTGAGACTGCCGCAGAGGTGCTGGAAGAACTGCAAAGGAGGGGAGTGCCCAACTACTATGGCTGGCAGAGGTTCGGTCAGAAGCGTCCCAACACCCATCGGGTGGGAGAGGCCCTTATACATAATGATATTAAAGGAGCAGTTGATTCCTACATTGGAAACCCCTACCCTGATGAAGCCCCACACATCAAAGCCGCCCGTAATCTCTATGACCAGGGAGAATGGGGGGAGGCATTAGAGAGCATGCCCCGCGGGATGCGCTATGAAAAGATGATGCTCCGCACCCTCCTGAAGGAAAAAAAGAAAAAAGAAGAACTGGATGACAAATCCTACATCAAGGCCCTGCACAGCCTTCCCAAGCCACTCAGCCGCATGTTCGTCCATGCTTACCAATCCTATCTATTTAACCGGGTGGTCACAGAACGGGTCCGGCTGGGAGTGGACCAATACGTGGAGGGAGACATCGTCATCGACAACCAAGAGCATCTGGTCCATGAAATCGGGGAGGATATTGACCAGCGCATACGGGACTTTGAGGTACACCCCACCGCACCCCTTTACGGGACTAAGGTGCCCCTGGCTACCGGAGAGGTGGGCCGGATAGAAAAAATGGTTTTAAAGGAATATAAATTGAAAAAAGAGGATTTTGAAGTACCATCGATGCCCAAATTGGGCAGTCACGGTTTGAGACGGGCTATGCGCTTTAAAATCTGGGATGTGTCCTCGGAGTCTACTCCGGAGGGAGTGCTAGTTGAGTTTTCCATTCCCAAGGGCTGCTACGCCACCGCGGTTTTACGGGAGATTATGAAGCTGGATGTGTATTGATTAATTCAAGTGATATGGGAGTTATAATAGATATAACTCCATTAATATCCCTATTTTAATGAATTAAATGATATTATGAATTAAATTATTATATTTCTGTCCGAGTAATGGATCTGCCTACCCTAGTGAGTGATACATTGCGTTTCGAAGGGCCCGATCCCTTGGATCTTCAAGGGCCATACTCATCCCGTTGGGGACATACCCGTATCCTAGCTCAGCTTCTGGGTCGGCGAATCCAAAAGAACCCCCAGAGCCCGGCATCCCGAATGAGCTACTAGAACCAAAGGGATCCTTTCGACTGGGCTTTGCGAAACCAAGCGAGAAAGGCATCTCCCAATCATAATAGCTTTTTAGGGGAGCTATGGGTGGTGCAATGAGCTCACTTATGGTCTTTTTTTTTAATCCAAGCTCTTGGCCCCCGGTTGCAAAGACGCTATAAGCCTTGGCAATGGCGCGTGCCGTGCCTACGCCGCCTCCAGAAGGAACCTCAAAATTTCGGGCGTAGATACGATCATCATCCAGAGAGATCTGCGATCCCAATAGTGCTCTGCGGAGTGATGAACGAGGGTTAATCACAGCTAAAAGAAATGGAATTGGTAATCTGAACATATCCGCCACGTTCATCTTCTGTTGTTGAGTTGTGGCCAGTTTGCTGTTGGGAATTTCTTCAGGGAGACGGATGTAGAAATCTAGTCCTAGGGGAGTGGCAATTTCATCCTGGAAGTACTGGCCAATGGTGCGGCCTTTTGGATCAGTTCGGCGCATAATTTCGTTTTGGTAATATCCCAGTGATAAAGCGTGGTAAACTTGCTGTTTTCCTGGTTTATGGGTTGGTTTTTGCCTAGCTAGCACCTCGGCCAAACGGTCGAGATCGGCTATGATGCTTTTGTCACCCAGTTCATCAAAGGCAAAAAGACCGGCTTGGTGTGCTAAAAGCTGCCTTATCGTGATCTTATCCTTGCCTAATTGGGCAAACTCTGGCCAGTACTTGGAGATACTATCATCATAGTCGAATAACCCCCGTGAATGAGCAAGGGCCATGGCCAAAGCTGACAACCCCTTAGTGGTTGAGAAAACGATGACCATTGTATCCTGCTCCCAGGGTTCCTTTGTTCCCGGGGTCCGGACACCGCCCCAGATATCAACGACTTTTTCACCCCGGTAATAGATACAACATGCGGCACCAATCTCATGGCGGTGCTGGAAGTTCTCTACAAAAACTTCGTACACCTCCTCAAACCCGGGCTTAACAAAACCAGATATCTCAGGTTCTCTTCGCCTCAATTAAGATTACCTCCAAAATAAAAAAAAGAATGTCGTTCCAAAAATCAAATCTTAAACCGCTTCTTCAACTCCTTAGCAGCGATATCCTCAATTCCCTTCTTCTTTTTCTTATGGTGATGGCCCTTCTTTTTTTTCTTGGATTCCTTCTCCAGAGCCTTCTTACCTTCTTTGATAACCATCTTCTTAAGATCCATACCATCCACCCCTTATTCTTCAGCGTACTTTTCAGGATCGTCCTCGAAGGCCTTTTTACAACCCGGGGCGCAGAAGTAGTACTTTTTACCCTTGTAGTCGCTTACCCACTTGGCGGTTTTCTCATCTACGTCCATCTTGCATATGGGATCTACAGCCATACATATCACCACTTATTTTATGGAATCATCACCACTTATTTTTTCTGCAGTTCCAATTTCTTAGCCGGGGGCATGTAACCCTTCAACAGTAGGGATAGGGTCACGATGGTCACGGAGCTGAGGGCCATGGCCAGTCCCGCGTACTCCGGCCGGAAGGTGATGCCAAAGGTGGGATATAGTAGTCCCGCAGCCACTGGAATCAGGATCACGTTGTAGGCGAAGGCCCAGAAGAGGTTGAGCTTTATACGGCCCATTACCTTGCGACTGAGCTGCACCCCGGCCACGGCATCCAGCAGATTATCTTTGATCAGCACGATCTCCCCACTTTCAATGGCCACGTCGGTTCCACTGCCGATGGCGATTCCCACATCGGCCTGGGCCAGAGCTGGGGCATCATTTATCCCGTCCCCCACGAATGCCACGGTTTCCCCCTGATCTTGTAGTCTTTTTACCTCGAAGGCCTTATCTGGGGGTAATAATTCGGCTAAGACCTTTTTAATTCCCACTTGCTCGGCGATACTGTCGGCGGTTCGCTGGTTATCCCCGGTGATCATGACCACCTGGATCCCCATCTTCTTCAACTCCACAATGGCCGGGATGGTACTGGTTTTCAGAGTGTCGGCCACTCCTATAATCCCGGCGAATCTGTTGTTAACCGCCACCAGAACCGCAGTTTTACCCTCCGCCTCCATTTGGGAAATCTTATCCTCTTGTTCAGGTATCTCCACTTCATAGGCCTGCAGAAGCCTACGATTCCCAATCAATACCTCTTTATCCTGAACCTTTGCGGATACGCCCTTACCAGTGTAGGTATCGAATTTATTCACGTTTAATAAGGTGATGTCATTATCCCGGGCCTTAACCACCATGGCCTCTGCCAGGGGGTGCTCTGAATTCTGTTCCGCACTGGCCGCCAGCATTAGGAGTGCTCGGTCTTCGATATCTGTGGCAATGATGTCGGTTACCGCTGGTTTCCCCTTAGTCAGGGTACCAGTTTTATCAAAAACGATGGTACTGATTTTCTCGGATGTCTCCAGGGCCTCTCCCTCCTTTACCAGAATACCCAGCTCCGCGCCCCGTCCAATCCCCACTGTTACTGCAGTGGGTGTGGCCAGGCCCAGGGCACATGGACAGGCCACCACCAATATGGATATCAGGACCGTAAGCCCGAATAGCAAAGTGCTGCCTAGAAGGAAATACCAGACCAGGAATGATACCAGGGCGATGGTCAGGATGGTGGGGATGAAATAGGTCACCGCCCGGTCGGCTATGCGCTGCACCGGAGGTTTGGAACCCTGCGCTGATTCCACCAGTTTAATTATCTGGGCCAGGACCGTGTCCTTACCAATCTTATCCGCCCGTATGGTCAGTACACTGTTCTGGTTTATGGTACCTCCCACCACGTTTTTACCAGGAGTCATAAGTACTGGTATGGGTTCTCCGGTGATCATGGACTCGTCCACGTAGCTTTCTCCTTCCAGGACCTCGCCATCCACTGGGATCCGCTCCCCAGGCTTCACTAATACTTGGTCCTCTAACTGCACCTCCTCTGCTGACACTTCCACCTGCTGACTATCCCGTATAACCAGGGCCTTCTTGGCCTGCAGTCCCACCAGAGCTTTGATGGCGGTGGAAGTTCGACCCTTGGCCCTGGCCTCTAACCAGCGGCCCAGCATTAAAAAACCGGCCAGCATCAGGGCAGTCTCGTAGAACATGAACTCCGGAGTGAGTATGAGGTTAAAGGTCCCCATCACACTGGAAAGGTAA
The DNA here is from genome assembly GCA_027318585.1 of Methanobacteriaceae archaeon. GTDB lineage: Archaea > Methanobacteriota > Methanobacteria > Methanobacteriales > Methanobacteriaceae > Methanobacterium. The sequence continues at coordinate 67,244 of DAHVOW010000003.1, forward strand.
GCTACCCCAATACCCAGAGAATACATCACATCCATATTCAATGCCCGATTACGCAGGGAACGGTAGGCTGCGGTGAATATGGGATAACTCACGTATATGAATGGTAATATGGATACCAGGAGCATGAAGTAGGTCATGGGGATGGGCAAAGGTATCATCAGAAACATGATAATCATCAGGGGTATGGACACCCCGAAGGCCACCAGGAAACGGTTCCGTTTACTATTCAAATCCGCCTGCCGAGCCATTTCTTCAGCATCCTCATCTAATTCTCCCTCTATTCCCAGATATTCATAGCCCAAACCCTCAATAGCATCCCGCATCATGGTTACGCTGGTCATGAGGGGATTATAGGTGACGTAAGCTTTTTCCGCGGCCAGGTTAACCGTCACCTGGCTGATACCATCGATCTTGTTCAGGACATCCTCGATGGCCTGCACACACATGGCACAGGTCATGCCCCCTACTTTGAGGGTTACTCTCTCGTTAACCACACCATAACCTGCCTCCTGGACTTTTTCTTCCAATTTTCCCAGTTCAACTTTATCCGGGTCATACTCCACGGTGGCCTTCTCGGTACCGAAGTTCACCTGGGCATCCTCCACTCCCTCCACATCCTGGAGCGTTTTTTCCACGTTAAGGGCACAGGAGGCGCAGTGCATTCCAGAAATTTTTATCTCCGCCTTTTTTTTAGGTTCAACCATAACTACACCTCAGGGTATGCGAATAGCCTTTACCACTTCACCGGCTTTCAAAACCAGGTTAATATTATCCGGGTTACCCATAGATTCAATATGGGCCAGGGGATCTTTTTTACTTACCACCACATCGGCTATCTTCCCTTTTTCCAGGGTACCAATCCTATCATCCCAGCCTAAGAGTTCCGCGGCCCTTATGGTCCCGGCCTGTATTGCTTCCATGGGGGTCATACCTATCCCGCATAAGAGGGAAAGTTCACGCAGATTCTGCCCATGCGGGGCGACTCCGGAATCAGTACCCATAGCCATTTTCACCCCGGCCTGGTAGGCGATCTTCATATTCTTCTCCAGTAACTGGGCCACTTCCTGGGAATCTCCCTGGCTGTAATCAGGAAGTTTCCCTTCCTGGGCTAACTCCTGGTTGTGCTGGTTCACCAGAAGGGTGGGAATCAGCCAGGCATCCTTTTCCAGTAACAGATCCAGGCACTCCTCATCCAGGAAGGTTCCATGCTCAATGGAGGTAATTCCGGCCATCAAAGCATTTTTAATGCCTGGTGCTCCATGGGCATGGGCCATCAAACTTACTCCCCGGTAGGAGGCCTCTTCCACCATGATTTTCAGTTCTTCCCGGCTGAACTGGGGATGTTCAGGACGGTCATTGGCACTCATCACACCCCCGGTGACCATGACCTTCACCACATCCGCCCCGGCCCTCAGAACTTCTCGGACTCTTTTACGCACCTCATCAGGACCGTCACACACTGATTCCGGGAGGCCCCGGTAGCTGGTTTTAACTTCGATCCCGGACTTCATCCACAGATCAAAATGTCCCCCGGTGATGGACAGGGGCATCACACTGATCTGGAGTCGAGGCCCCTGAATCAGGCCATCATCGACAGCCTTTTTAACTCCATAATCCGCCAGACCCGCGTCCCGGACGGTGGTAACCCCAGCTTCCAGGGTCCGGCGTAGGCTCTCCCCTGCCTGGTAGAAATAATAAGAAAGGGGGGTGAAGAGGGGGTCTTCAATTCGGAAACCATTGAACATGATGTGCACATGGCTGTCAACAAAACCCGGGAGTATGAATCCTCCCTGGGTGTCAATTTTCTCCAGATTAGGGGACGGTAGCTTAATTGAATATAGGGGACCTACATCCTGGATTATGCTGTCTTTAATGAGCACAGCACCGTCTTGCACTGGTTTTCCTCCCTTCCCGTCGATTAACGTCCCATTATGAATTAAAATGTGTCCCATTACTATCACCTGCACTCTTAGGATTTTAGTATGATGAATCTACATCTTATTTTCTTCGACAATAGGATTTTTTTATAAATTCACTGATTCACTAGAATAAGTCTTTTAGACGGAATAAGCAAAGTTTTTCATAGATAGAATCCAATAACCACGGATATAAGATGTTTAATTACAGATGGGGGTGAATATGGCTAAATTACTTCTCAACCAGTAACAAAAGCCGGTCCGGGTTCATTATAAGATCCTGGGACTACGTGGTGGGCTACCCTTTAATTATCCTGGGGTCATGTTCCTGGTGGGCTTCGGCACCGGGTTCTTCGGGGCTTTGGCCCTCTTTATCCGAGGTTTTCCCCACATAAGTGCGAAATAGGCTACTGGATCGGCATTTAACTTGGTTTGAGGAGTCCAATTCTTCACTCCAGTAATAATAGCTCTAATTTCCCAAAGCTATAATTTGCGTGCCGGCATATTCCTGGGGGTAATATTCGCCCTGGCCACCGGTATATGGATATGGGCCTTCCCTGAAACAAGGGGAAGTGATTTGGAGGAATTGGACTCGTAAATTCTGTGGATAATTCATGAACTTAAAAAATTTAAATACTTACGGATCACGATGTAAATAGTAGTAGAAGGAGAAAAGAGTTTATAAATTTTTTATATTATTTGCGAGGTAAAATAATGGAGTTTAATTACAAATCACTAATTATAGGATTGGCCGTGACTCTGGTGTGGTACACTTTTTTCATATACACTGCGAGCTATGAAGCGGCTGTAATTGCCCCTTTAGTGGGTGGATACGCTGCCAATTACTATCAAAAAGGAAAATATAAGGAAGGCGCTATTTATGGTGGTCTTAGCGGGGCAACAGGCGCCTTTTTGACAGCTTTAGTCCTATCTCTTTACAATATCAACGCCCTGTACCGGATGGGTTACACTGATATTGGTAACATTTCAGTGGAGTTAACTCTGGTTCTGGCCATTATAGCTGGACTGTGTATGGGTATTGCTGGTGGTTTAGTAGCCGGATTTTCCTTTAAAAGAAGGGTAAATAAACAACAAACGGTGCCGGAAACTGAAGATGAGGAGTAAATTCACATTCATGATAATAATTAGAGGTGATTAAATGGAATGGAAATATGTTGTAATAGGTGGCCTGTTAACCGCGGTCTTAACCCTGGTCTTCGCCCTAGTGTTATTGCCCCTATTTTTCCTGGGCCCGGTTATAGGGGGACTTTTAGCCGCCTACCTAGGTCGTGGTGACACCCAGGAGGGTGCAGTGGAAGGGGCAGTTTCCGGCATAATCGGTGGACTTATTATTGGAGTCCTATTCCTATTAGGGTTCGGTGCCATCAGCGCCATAATTGGGGTTATCTTCGCTAACGCGGGGGTGGCAGCCGGCACGATCAGTGCTATACTGGGAGCTTTCATCACCCTCATCGCGGTGATCATATCCGGAGTTCTAGGTGCCATTGGTGGTGTTATTGGCGTTAGCATCCGGGAAAATCAGTAAATACTATTTTTTTATTATTTTTATTGTTTCAGAATCTGCATCCAGCTCCACCAGATCGCCACTCTCCAGCAAATCCAACAAATCTATTTCAGGATGGTCTACCATGGGAACCCCGGCCATTATGGCGCCGGTAGCTATTATAGGTTCCGCTTCCAGGGCCACTATCCCTCGGGGGGCGGTTTGGTTTTTAGCCATCTGGTAGATCACGTAGGAACCCACTGTGGAACCTTTTCCGGACGGAATTACCAGGATCTTACTTTTTAGATCCTGCTGGAAGAGCTCATGGTCCTGGTCTATTACCCGGCCGGTGGTGGGATCCACACCTCCCAGAAAACTGAGGGGTTCTTTGGTAACAATTACCCGGCCTTCAACTTTTCCTCTGGATATACGGCGACATTTAATGCTGTTTTCCATTCTTTTACCTCAAAAAAATAGAAGTGGAACTATATATGAGTTCCATTTTATTCCAGTTTAATTTCCACTCCACCAATCATCGGCCGCAGATAGTTGTATATGATGGCTGTCAGGGCATATATGATGAAGCTCACGAATAAATATCCTACCGTGTTCCCTACCAGGTATCCCAGACCATACACCACCCCTTCGGAAGCCATATTCACGGCTGCGGTGGGTAGCGAGAATATGAAGTTCACTAAAGTCAGCACCACGGCTAGAATAAGGGCCAGAGGTACTGGTGGGATCTTTTTAATCTCACAGAAGCCATGAATGGCCAGTTTCATTTTAAGTCTAACCCCTCCTATTCTTGGTGCCAGCAGGTTGTACAAAAAGGCGACTACCACCGCGTATATGAACGTAGTTATGAAAACGACGATGGGCACGCCGATTATCATGATAATCGCTAATATAATCCCTACACCACTAGCATCACCCATTCCCGATAACTCGGGTATGGCCACAGTGGCAGTGCTGGCGGCCAGGGCAGCTCCTTCCAGGAGCACGGCTAAAATAGGTGCTACAACCAGCATCACGATGAAGGTCAGCACGGTGTACAACAGGGACAGCATGAGAGAAACTGGCACTACTGGGATGGATTTAACTTCCTTTCCGTCCATTCCCAGCTTAATACCGCCGATGCGGGGCACCAGCAGATTGTAGATAAGGGCCATGACGAAGGAGGACAGTATGCTGAAGAAGAAGGTTGCCACTGGCAGGGCGATGATGAGGGCCACGCCCAGGCTGGCCAGAAGACCCATCACCTGGTTTACCTCCGGTACAAAAAGAGCAACCAATCCAAACACTATCAGTATAATTATAGCATATAATAGCCCTAATACAGCTGATATGGATGAGGACATCAGTGTATAAGGCACAATGCGAACAGAGGTTATTTCTTTTATATCTTCCATTTGAATATACTCCTGATTTTATTGTTAAACTATTGTTAAGAGGGATAAAAAGTTTTCCCCCTTAAATAACTTCCACTGGATTTTCTGGTTCTCCTTTAATCAGGGAGCCTATAGCACCGCCCAGGGCCATGATTAGGATAACCCCTATGGAACCAACCAGTAATATTACGCTGGTGATACTGGCGGCTGCGAATCCAATTAATCCTAGTAATATGGTCCCAAATATCAATAGCAGGATGGAAAGGACAATTGCACCAAATGCGCCGGCCACTGCCCCATTGGCTGCTCCATTACCAGCATCCCCACCGACCATGTAACCAACTAACATCCCCGCGAGAAGCACGCCAAGAAGAGCTCCCCAACCAGGTATTAAAACGCCAAGAATTGCGCCTAAAATTATTTCAGCTAGAAATCCAACGATCACAACACCCCAGTTAATCATTTACTCCCTCCATCTTATGTTTGAATATTATAGTATCTGTTCTAAACTATTTTAATTTTATTTTTAGAAAAAAAAGAAAAGAAGTTCCCGGTGTTCCAGCGAAATCGGGTTGATAATAAAAATATTAGGATTCTATACTCTAAAACCAGTTTTCAGCGTCCTTCAGCACGTTTCTTACCATCTGCACCGCTGAACCAAGGTAGGTATGAGGGTTCATGATCTGACGAACCTCATCGGGTGATAGGTACTGGCTTATCTCCTCATTATCCAGCACCACAGCCTCTAAACTGATCCCCTTCTGGTTAGCATCCAGGGCACACCTTCGCACCACTCCATAGGCGGTTTGACGGCCCATTCCCCGGCGGGTTAACTCAGCCATAAATCTTTCAGCCATTATGAGGCCGCCAGTAAGATTCAAGTTGGCCTCAATATTTTCAGGATAAAATACCAGTTTTTCCATGAGTTTAATAGTAAGTTGCAGGATGTAATCGGTTAAAATGGAAGATTCGGGTAGGATGATGCGCTCTGCTGAAGAATTGGTTAGATCCCGCTCATGCCACAGGGGATTGTTCTGCAGTGCTGGATCCACGTAGGCCCTCACCACTCTGGAAACTCCACATATCCTTTCGGCAGTGATGGGATTCATCTTATGGGGCATGGTACTGCTCCCCACCTGTTTCTCGGGGTCGAAACTTTCCCCTAATTCCTTTATCTCCGTCCTTTGCAGGTTACGCACTTCCAGGGCGATCTTGTCCAGGGTGCTGGCCAGGTTGGCCAGACACATTATGAACTCAGCATGGTTGTCTCGCTGTACCACCTGATTGGATATTAGAACCGGTTCCAAGCCCAGGATCCTGGAAAGAATTCGGTGCACATTTAAGCCTTCCTCTCCTAAGGCGGCTGTGGTTCCTACTGCACCGGTCATCATCCCCACGCACAGCCTTTTTTCACAGGCCTGCATTCGGTCGTACTGCCTTCGCAGTTCATCTGCCCATAGGGCGAATTTCATCCCATAAGTAGTTGGCAGGGCATGTTGACCATGAGTTCGGCCTATGCAGACAGTTTTTTCATGTTCCCGGGCCAGTTCCAGAATGATACTGGTCAGACTAACAACTTTATCCCCCAGAATGTTAAGGGTGTCCTTTAAAAGCAGGGACTGGCTGGTATCGATGATGTCGTTACTGGTAGCCCCGTAATGAACGTATTCCCCAGCTTCCCCGGCACAGACTTCAGCCAGACCTTTAACCAGGGCTGCGATGTCATGATTAGTTTCCCTTTCAATTTCAGACACTCTTTCCCAGGTCACATACTGGATGCTGGCCTTGTTTTTAATTTCCACCGCAGCTTCCCGGGGAATGAGTCCTAGTTCTGCTTCAGCCTCAGCCAGAGCTGCTTCCACATCCAACATGCGCTGCAGTTTATTATCTGCTTCCCAGACACTGCGCATTTCGGGTGTTCCATAACGATATTCGATAGGGTGAATAGCCATATTTCAAACTCCTCATTAGTAGAAAATAAGTAGATAGAAAATCTAAGAGTAAGAAAACCTTAATGCAATACAGAATACAGCCAGGACGGCGGTTAAAATAACGACTTGCTCTGGAGACATTTTAGGTCCCCTGGTTTCCTCTTCAAAGTATCTAACTAGTCCTGCTCCGCTGGGAGGCAGGTATTTTTTCTCTTTCTTAGCCATGATATGTCACCAGACGATAATGATATTAATGTTACAATAACAGAACTTGATCTCTCCTCTTCTTTATTTATAGTTTGGTAAATCATGAAATCCAATATCCATACCTGATTATACGGGATTAAAATTTTAATTTAATATTAAATGTATCTTAAAAACATGATTAAAGATATAATTTAGGTTTAAAATATTTTTTGAACCTGGGGGGCCATGAACCGAATCTATTATACGGGACTAGGTTACAATTAGTAACAGGATTAGGATCCTATTCCACACCACAAGGTGTATTTTTTTAGTATAAAGCTTGAATATTTAATAGTAACCAGAAAAGGGAGCATTATGGAGTACTTTGATATCCTGGAACAGGAAACTGAAAAACTTTACCAGATAGCACGTCGGGCCCGCAGTAAAGGTTTTGATATGGAAACTGAGCCGGAAATACCTCTGGCCAAGGACCTCGCTGAAAGGGTGGAGGGACTGGTTGGTCCTAAAGATATTGGCCTGAAAATAAAAAAACTGGAAGACCAGATGTCCCGGGAAGAGATTGCCTTCGAAATCGCTCGGGTAATTGTCACTAAAAAGGATGAAGAGGGTAAAGAGGATGAACTCAAGGTAAGGGAGCAAAAGGCAGACCAGGCTATTAGAACTGCTTTGTCCATACTCACGGAGGGAGTGGTGGCCGCCCCCCTGGAGGGTATAGCCAAGGTCCTGATTAAACGGAACTTCGACCAGAGCTGGTACCTGGCAGTGTATTTCACCGGCCCCATCCGGAGTGCAGGGGGAACCGCTTCGGCACTAGCGGTGCTTATAGCTGATTATATAAGAATTTCACTTGATCTTGATATCTATAAACCCACGGAACGGGAAATTGAGCGTTATGTGGAGGAAGTAGAGCTTTACGAGTCGGAGGTGACCAATCTGCAGTACTCACCCAGCCCGGAGGAGGTTCGTCTGGCAGCCCAGAACATCCCAGTGGAGGTTACCGGGGAACCAACCGACCAGGTGGAAGTGTCCCACCGGGATCTGGAGAGAGTGGAGACTAACCACATCCGGGGAGGGGCCTTACTGGCCCTGGTGGAAGGGGTAATACAAAAAGCCCCTAAAGTGCTTAAATATGCTAAGAAACTTCATATCGATGGATGGGACTGGTTGGATGATTTTTCAAAGACCCAGGATAAAGAAGGCCAGGAGGATGAGGCTCCTAAGGTAGATAAATACCTTCAGGATATCATTGGAGGACGCCCGGTTTTATCATATCCCCATGCTAAAGGAGGATTCAGGTTAAGATACGGTCGTTCTAGGAATACTGGGCTGGCTGCCATGGGTATACACCCGGCCACCATGGAGATAGTTGAATTCCTGGCGGTAGGGACCCAGATGAAGATAGAAAGGCCGGGTAAAGGGAACTGTGTGGTCCCCTGTGATAGTATTGACGGACCCCTGGTTAAACTACGCGATGGTAGTGTGGTTAAAGTAACCTCCGTAGCCCAGGCCCGGAAAATAAAACATCAAGTGGATGAAATCGTCTTCCTGGGGGATATGCTGGTGGCTTTTGGCGAGTTCCTCCGCAACAACCATGTTCTACTCCCGGCTGGATGGTGTGAGGAATGGTGGATTGAAGTACTGAAAAATTCTTCCCTCTTCCCTGTGGATGATCCGGACGATCTCTTAAACGAAGTTGAGAAGGATGTTATAAGTGCGCCACGGGCTTTCGAGCTTTCTCTCCAGTATGGCATTCCATTACACCCCCAGTACACCTACTTCTATCATGATGTTACTCGAAATGAACTGAACTATATCCGGGAATGGCTTTACCGGGATGCTGATAATCCTCCCGTTGTTGATGATCTCACACTGGAATGGACGCCAGAGAAAAGAGTGCTGGAGGTGCTGGGGGTGCCGCACCAGATGGTTGATAATCGGATTGTAATAGCCAGGGACGATGCCCATGCTCTGATGCGGACTTTAAAGAAACCCTTAGATCTGGAGGGGGATAGGGATACCTTGGAAGCCCTGAACAGGGTTTCTCCAGTGGAAATAATGGCCAAAGCCCCCACCTATCTGGGAGGCAGGATGGGAAGGCCAGAAAAGACTAAGGAAAGGCTTATGAAACCTGCACCCCATGCCCTGTTCCCCATCGGTACCAGTGGGGGCAGCCGACGAAATATTGTCCAGTCTGCCAAGAAAGGAACCATTACTGTGGACATAGCCCGGTGTAAATGCATCGAATGTGGGGTGGTGTCCTTCCAGGCCTCATGTCCGGTTTGTGGAGCACCCACTGTAAATACTGGTGCCGGTAACAAGCGGATCAACATCTCCAAAACCCTGAAAAAAGCCTATGAAAGGGTGGGGGTTCGTAAACTGGACGAGATCAAGGGAGTGCAGGGGATGATTTCTGAGCAAAAGTTCCCGGAGCCCCTTGAGAAGGGGGTATTACGGGCTAAAAACAGTGTTAACACCTTTAAAGATGCTACCATCCGTCATGATTCTACTAATCTGCCTTTAACTCATTTCACGCCCCATGAAATCAAGGTCAGCCCCCATAAACTAAAGGAACTGGGTTACACCCATGATATCAATGGAGAGGAACTGGTGAGTGAGGATCAGGTGGTGGAGATAATGATCCAGGACCTGGTGATCTCCGATCACTGTGCGGAATACCTGGTAAAGGTAGCCAACTTTGTGGACGACCTTCTGGAGCGTTTCTATCATATGGACCCCTACTACCAGGTTAAAACCCGGGATGACCTGGTGGGACATCTGGCGGTGGGACTGGCACCTCACACCTCGGCTGGTGTTCTGGGCCGGATCATCGGTTTCACCAAGGCCGCGGCCTGTTACGCCCATCCCTACTTCCACTCCGCCAAGAGGAGGAACTGTGACAGTGACGAAGATTCCATAATGCTTTTACTGGATGCTCTTTTGAATTTCTCCAAGGTTTACCTGCCTAACACCCGAGGCGGACGTATGGACGCCCCACTCGTTTTATCATCCCGGATAGATCCGGAGGAAATCGATGATGAGAGCCATAACATAGATACCATGGACCATCTTCCCCTGGAACTCTACCAGAAGACCCTGGAACACGCTAAACCATCCGATGTTCTGGACTTGGTTAACAACGTTAAAAACCGGCTGGGTACGGATGATCAGTACCAGGGACTTATTTATTCTCATGAAACTGGCAACATCCACCGCGGACCAAAGATCTGCCTGTATAAACTCTTACCATCCATGAGGGAGAAAGTAGAATCACAGATTAAACTGGCCGAGAAAATCCGGGCGGTTGATCAGAAGGGAGTGGTGGAGGGAGTGTTGAACTCCCATTTCCTTCCAGACATGGCCGGTAACAGCAGAGCCTTTTCCCGCCAAAAGGTTCGCTGCACCAGTTGCAACAAAAAGTACCGGAGGATACCCCTATCTGGAGAATGTTCCTGTGGCGGAAACCTGATTTTAAGTATTTCAAAGGGTTCAGTGATGAAATATCTGGAGATATCCAAGGAACTGGCACAAAGCTACCCCATTGATTCATATCTAGTCCAGCGCATAGAATTAATTGAGTCTGGCATCACCTCACTATTTGAAAGTGACCGTTCCAAGCAAAGTTCACTTGACGTGTTCTTATAAAGCGAAAACTATTATAAGGCCTAGGTTATAATAAAAAGTAGATTAAAGACCCATATTGGTCATCATAATCGGGGGAAAATTTTTTTCATTATTAAGTGGAGGATTAGTATGAAGGATGTCCATATTATTGCCGCGTTGCCCACCAAGGCCGAAATTTGTGTCTTGAAAAATAATGGGATATTTGAGAAGTTCAGCCACGAGAAGATAGTTAAATCATGTCTCCTCGTAGGATCTAGCGTTTGGACTGCTGAAAAAATAGCGTCCCAAGTGGCTTCATCGTCTTATGATGGTATAACCACCAAAGAGATTAAGATGTGGGTATATGCATCCTTGAAAAATGCAGATCAGGGGTTGGCCGAAAAATACATGAAAACCAACCAGCTCCGGGTACGTACCTCACGGGACACCATCGAACCATTTGATAAGGCCAAAATAGCTAAGACCCTGGTGGTAGAGACCGATGCTTCTCCAGAACTAGCCGATAAATTGGCCACGGAGGTTTACAAGGAACTTGGCAAACTGGAAGTGGACTACCTCACCGCTCCCATGATCAGGGAGATGGTGAACACCAAACTGGTGGAGCATGGCCTGGAAACTCTAAGGCGCAGATACACCCGTCTGGGGATCCCGGTGTACAACATCACCAACCTCATACAAAATGGTTCCCGGGACAACGCCAATATGATACACAACCCGGAGACCGTGCACAAATACGTGGCCGATGAGGCCCTGAAACAGTACGCCCTCCTGAACATTCTGCCCCCGGAACTGGCTGACGCCCACATGAGTGGGGATATTCACATACACGACCTGGAATACTTCGCCGGCCGACCCATAAACTGTTTACAACACGATTTAAGGTTATTCATTAAACACGGGCTTAAAGTGGACGGAACCGGTGACCACACCTCTGTGGCCGGACCACCCAACCACATGGAAACCCTGATGAACCATTCCGGAGAGATCATGCTGGCCGCCCAGCAGAACATGAGTGGCGGACAGTCTATGAGTCTTTGGAACGTCTTTGTGGCCCCATTCGCCTCTGGACTTCCCTATGAGAAAGTTAAGCAGGCAGTACAGATGTTCATCTATAATCTGAACATGGCCTACGCTGCCCGGGGAAGCCAGGTACCATTTACCTCCATAAACCTGGAGTTCACGGTACCGGAATTTCTTCAGGACGTAGAAGCCTACGGGCCTAAGGGACAACTGGTAGGTACCTACGGTGACTATGAAGAAGAAACCAGGATATTGCAACGAGCATTCACTGAAATCTTATTACAGGGTGACTCTGATGGTAAACCACACCTGTTCCCTAACACCATCTATGGCTTAAGGAAAGAAGTCCTGAAGGACGAATTTTCTGAGGACCTGGAACTGGTGCATCAGCTATGTGCCAAGTACGGCACCGCCTACTTCATAAACATGCTACCCAGTTATCGTGGAAACCTTGCCAACTATATGGGTTGCCGAACATCTTTGGGAGATAATTGGACCGGAGATTGGGATAAAGACTGTTTCCGGACTGGGAACCTGGCCTACATAACTCTTAACCTACCTAGAATAGCTTACCAGTCCCGTGATGAGGATGAAATATTCGAGTACCTCGATTCTTACCTCCGCCTATCTGAGGAAGTATTGATGCTGCGCCGGAAGCAGGCCCTGGCCTGTCTGGATGACTACAACATGTTACCTTTCCTGACCCAGGAACTGGATGGAGAACGTTATTATCGGGTTGAAAACTCCACCATGACCTTCGGATTCGTGGGATTGAATGAAATGCTACAGTCCTACTGTGGAAGCGGAATTGAAGACCCTGATTCACTTAAACTGGGGCTTAAAGTAATTGATTATATGAATCAGAGGGCTCAGGAACTTAAAAAGGATACTGGCCTACGCTGGACCATAATCCAGACTCCGGCAGAATCCACAGCCTACCGTTTTGCCATGTTGGACCGGGAGAAATTCGGTAAAGAAGCCCATACCCAGGGAGATGCCGAGGCTGGTTACTACACTAACTCTTCCCACGTACCGGTAAGTTCTGATATTAACCTCATTGATAGGATAAGAATTGAGGAACAGTTCCACAGCCGAACTCTGGGAGGACACATTTTCCACGCCTTTATGGGAGAAGCCTACTCTGACCCACAGGCCCTTATGAGCCTCACCGATAAAATCGCTCGTAAATCGGACATTGGATTCTGGGCCTACAGCTCCGCCATGAGCTTCTGCATTAAATGCAAAACTCTCATGAAAGGGATGCAGCAGCAATGCGCATCTTGCGGTGAACAGAAAGAGGTGGAATGGTATGACCGTATCACTGGCTACGTCCAGCAAGTAGGCCGGGCTCATAATGCCTCTGGAGGCTGGAACGCTGGTAAGATGAAGGAATTGGGGGATAGGAATCGTTACGAACCCTGATTCTCTTTCTTTTATTTTTAAAATTTAATTACTATTTTTTAGAGTTATTTAATATTCCGGCTCACTAATTAAGATGAAAGAACTTGTAGAACTTTGGTGGATTTATGATTTATAAAAAGGATCACCATTTCATGCTGGAGGCTATTAAAGAAGCTAAAAAAGGCCGGGAAGAGGGTGGAGTGCCCATTGGTGCTGTTCTGGTCAAAAATGGCGAAATAATTGGGAGGGGACATAACCAGCTCTTGCAGAAGGGTTCGGTAATTCTGCATGGTGAAATGAACTGCTTGGAAAATGCTGGAAGATTGAAGGGGTCTGATTACCAGGATTGCACCTTATACACCACACTTTCCCCCTGTCCCATGTGCAGTGGGATGCTGATCCTCTATAAAATTCCAAGGGTGATAATTGGTGAAAACTCTAGCCTGCAGGGCCCGGAAATTCTCCTGGAAGAAAATGGCGTGGAAGTAGTTAACCTGGCCCTGCCCGAGTGCCAGGAAATATTAGAGGACTATATCGCTGAAAATCCGGAGATATGGGATGCTGAACTGGAAAGGGTGGGCTATACCACGGATTTAAAATAAAATATTTAGTTTAAATTACTCACAAATTTCTAGTCAATGGGGATGGTAACTGATTGGGAGCCGGATCCAAAACCATGGGCAATCATAGTATGCCTGCCAGGCCCTCCCGCCACCACCAGAACCACGTCCTCCGGGCTGCGGGTGATAGGAACCTCACCATCCACTACCCATTGGCGGTCTAATCTCCGTCCACCCCGGTCTCCCAACTCCACCGGCACCCTCATATTCTGGTGCAGATACTCTTGAACATCCCATTTAGCCCATCCCTCTTTTTTCAGGGCAGTGGCGTGTTCTGGACTCATCAATACCAGGATTTCACCCGGGACGTGACTGTTGTTACAACCGGCAGTGGATGTGGTATGTACTACGGTATCCAGCAGGTTCTGGGCGGTGATACTGCGATGGTCGTTTACATTATGCGGGGCTTCCAACCCCATTACCGTAACCGTACTATCCTCCCCATCAAAACCCCGCTCTACATGTAAAGATTCCCAGGGATTTTTTTTCTCATCCTCGGCGAAGGTGTAGCTGTACTTAGCCGGGGAGCCGTGGGTGGCATGATCTCCCACACCGGGCACTGCACCGGCAATGTTCAGCATGCACAGACGGATGGCACGTCCTATGGTGGCGTTGGCCAGGTTGCCAGGACCTAAACATCCCACTCCACTGTTCATTCCCACTCCACTGGCTAGGGGTCCATTAACGATGGTACAAATAGCTACCGGGTGGGTGGTGGCGTTTATTCCTGCCAGGTTGAACTCCTCCCGTCCCAGGGCGCTGATAGCATGTTGCACCACTGGCATGAAACCCGGCAGACAACCAGCCATAACCGCGTTTATAGCTATCTTCTCCACGGTGGCCTTTCCCCGTCGGGGGGGAAGAATACTGACCACTTGGTCAGCAAATCCTGGGGAATAATCTAAAAACTTGGAAACTCTTTCTCTGGTGGGGGGTATGATGGGCAAACCATCGGTTAAATGATGTAAATAAAATTCATGACTCACCCTTTCACAATCGGGATGAACCAGTATCTCTTCCCCTGGAGAATCAGCATTACAAACATCTCCGTTTTTCAGAACATCATCCAGGAGGCAACCACAACTAGGGGTTGTGATTTTTACTTTCTCATCTTCATTAGTCATGATATCAGTACCATGGTCTAGGGAATCTGCAGCAGATATTTCAGTGCCGGGATGATTTTCAGGGTTTTTTCCTCCACATCATCATTTGACAGGCCGGCGATGGGATGTTCAATTTCCAGAAAGCGTAGTTCATCCAATCCATGGTTAATGGCCAGTTCCCGGGCAAAAGGGGTGAAATGATCCGATACGATGCAGATGGTGGGCACACCCATCTCCTCCAGGCGGATGGCATCCAGAACCACCCAGCTGGTGCAGGAACCGCAGTCAGCCAGGGCCAGGATGGCTAGTTCTGCTGAAGCAGCTTGTTGCACTTGTTCCGGAGTTGCCGGGGCTCCGGCTGGTTTTTTAACTTTGATGAAAAGTCGGTTCCCCAGGGCATCCTTCAAGGTGGACAGTATGACATTGGCCCCTGGTTTGGTGTTGTCCACCAGGGCCGCCCTTTCAAAGTCATCCGGGAAGGGATTCAGATCCAATTTTTTAACTTCAACATCTGCCAAGGGATTTAAAACTCCTCTTTCCACTAATTTATAGGACATAATTCTCTTTTGACGGGAATAGTATAAATTTAGGCTTCCCTTCTTAACCTTTTAATCAGAAAGTCCTTTTCCAACGATAGTAAAAACGATGCCGCCCTTGGGCCCTGCTTCTGGCCTAGGATAATTCTATAGATAACCTGGAATGCCTTCTGGGGTTTTAAACCCTGCTCTTTGAGTAGGTGGTACATCTGGTCGTGGAGTTCTTCTGAAGTGAAATCCTGCCTTTCCAGGGCATCAGCCAGCTCCACCAGAAACTCTTCCTGGGCTGGATTCAGCTCCACCGAGGGTAACTCCTGCTGGACCTGGAACTTGACAAAGTTGGGGGCGTAGAGTCCCAACCAGTTTTTAACCTGATTTAAACGTTCGCGGAACTTTTCCCGGGTATCATCTTCCAGTTCCTGGTAACTGAGTTTCTCCATCTTTTCAGGAAGCTGAGAATTGGCCTTCAGTATATTATAGATCCCCTCCGGCTCAGGATTTATCTGATAAGCCACCGTCAGGAAGCGGTAAGATGGCTGGAATGGAATTTCATCCCGGTTATTTATCTGGGACACTTCGTATATTTTTCTGAGTTTTTCCTCCTCCTTCTGGGAGGCTGCCTCTTCTTTCCCATAGTAGATGCGTTCCACCCGATCGTACTGGTCTATGAAGTCCAGAAAGGGCATCTCTGGGTTGAAATCCTTATGCTTAAGGGGTTTACTTCGGAATAGGAAGTAGTTCAGTGTTTCGGGGGACCCAATTTCCAGCCACTGGCCGGGGGTAAAGAAAACACCCTGGGATTTGGACATGGCATCTCCTTTAAGTGTTATCCACTCATAAGGAACAGGATAGGGGGCACGGTAGTCAAATATCTCGCTTGAAATCCTTTTACTAACATCGTAGGATCCTCCGCTGGCAGCATGATCCTTTCCAAAGGGCTCACAAGTAACTCCAAAGATCTTCCAACGAGCCGCCCACTCCACCCTCCAGGTCAGTTTACCCTCACCGGAGGTGATATCCATTTCACCCTCATGACCACACTGGCAACGGTACTGTACAGTGTTTCCCTGGAAGTCACGGGCGTAGGTGGTGTTCACCCGTCCACATTCGCTACAGATCGGATTGTAAGGTAACCAATCCTCACCTAAAGGCTTTTCCCGGTACTGGTTAAATATTTCCCTGATTTTAGGAGCTCTTTCCAGCGATTTTTTAATATAATCGTTGTAAACTCCATCCTGGTACATCTTCGCCCCGGAGTAGGTCTCCAGATCTATACCAAACACAGGTAGAGTGTCCAGGAATGGTTTCTGGAAGTGTTCCACGAAATTTCGACAGCAATTCTCAGGGCAGGGTATCTGGGAGTAAGGAACGCCCAGGTACTCCTCATAGGAATCCGGGAGAGGGTAGGGCACCTTCCTTAGTGGGTCGTGGTCGTCGGCTATCCAGATGGTCCTGGATTTTTCACCAAGTTTTTGCAGTGATTTACTGACTGCGTTTGCTATAAAAACGTCGCAAGAGTTCCCAATATGTATCGAACCAGAGATGGATGTTCCACTGGCTACTACATGTTCTTCCACATCCCAGTTAGTAAGATCAGATGCAATTCGTTCCGTCCAGTGTTTCAATTAGTTCACCTTCTATCAAAATAAAAAAAATGAAATAAAAATAAATTAAAAGTTATTGTTCATTCGAATGTGGAGGTTGGAGCTTCATCCAGCCATTCATTCACGATTTTAACGGCACAGTAGCTACCACACATAGTGCAGGTATCAGGATCTTCTGGGGGACGGTTATCCCGTATGGCACGTGCATCAGCCGGACATATGGCGGCTTCGTATTGTGCTTCCCAGTTCAGATTTTTACGGGCGTTAGCCATTGCCAGGTCCAGTTCACCGTTATGCACACCTTTAGCCATGTCCCCTACGTAGGCCCCGATCCGGCTGGCTATAACTCCCATTTTAACATCCTCTGGACCAGGCAGGGCCAGGTGTTCAGCAGGGGTCACGTAACATATGAAGTCTGCTCCAGCTGCTGAGGATTGTGCGGCACCAATGGATGATACGATATGGTCGTAGGCCGGTGCAATGTCAGTTACCACCGGTCCCAACATGTAGAATGGAGCTTCTCGACAGAGTTTCTTTTGGATTACCACGTTAGCTTCTATTTCCTTGAGCGGTATGTGGCCTGGGCCCTCGACAATGGTCTGCACCCCTACTTCTCGAGCCCGGTCGATTAATTCTCCTAGAATGATGAGTTCCTGCACCCCGGCCCGGTCGGTGGAATCGGCGATGGCTCCAGCCCGCATGGCATTGGCCATGGACATCACAAAGTCATGCTCCTTTGCAATTTCCAGGATGTACTCGTAATTTTTGTATAGAGGGTTTTCAACTTCATTCTCTACCATCCAGGCAGATATTAAAGCTCCACCCCGGCTGACCAGCCCACCCTGCCGGCCCTGTCTTTTCAGACGTTTCAGGGTTTCCATGTTCACACTGCAGTGGATGGCCATAAAGTCAATACCATCTTTGGCCTGTTTTTCGATGGTTTTGAACATGGTATCTTCATCCATATAGATGGCAGCACCATGCTCCCGGATGGCCTCGAAAGCAGCTTGATATACTGGTACACTGCCCACTGGGATTTCGGATAACTTCAGAATTCTTCTACGGATCTCATCCAGGTCTCCGCCCACAGACAGCTCCATAAGAGTATCAGCTTTATTTTCTATGGCTATTCTAGCCTTTTCTTCTTCCATATCGAAGTCACAGATATCAGTGGAGGTCCCGATGGTGGCGTTAACTTTAGTTCTGAGTCCAGCTCCGATACCCACCCCTTTAACTTCTCTCCCACTGTTACTGGGAATGGCTATAGTTCCTTTGGCCACGGATTTTCTGATGAATTCTGGGTCAACGTTTTCACTTTCTGCGACCGATTTCATTTCTTTGGTTATTATGCCTTTTCTTGCATCATCCATTTGTGTCATAGAATCACCATGCGTGATTTTTAAGCTGTAAGTTGTCGAATCCTAGTTTCTTATATTAGTAAACAACCTTCTAGAATGGAAATTGGTTTATATTATTAATCTGATTTTGTGTTTACCTTAAAAATAGGTATGGTTTGCGGTTTGAAATTTATTCGTTCTAGCTTAGAATTACTCCTCACCGCATTTTTTTGGGGTAAACTTTTTAATATTCCTAACTTTATGCAGTTATTTCCCGTGCCATGCGGGTTTCCACCATTTCCAGGGTCGGAATGTTGGTCTGGCAGCCCTCCGCCTCAACTATGAAGGAAGCCACTGCTGATGCAAATTTTCCACAATCCTCCAGGGATTTACCTTCCAAGTAGGCCTTCAAAAATCCGGCCCGATAAGAATCACCAGCCCCGGTGGGATCGTGTGACTCCCTTAAAAGAGCATCAACTTGTATCTCTTCCGGGCCATAGATAACACTACCGTTTTTTCCCTGGGTTTTGACCACTATGGACGGACCAAAGTCCCTTAGTTCCTGTATATCCAGGTTTAAAGTGTTCAGGATGCGGTCGATCTCATGGTGATTTCCAAAAAGAATGTCACAGATCTCCAGCACTCCCTTTAATTCTTTGGTGCTGTACATGTGCAGATCTTGTCCCGGGTCAAATGAGATTAACTTGCCCTCCTGGTGAGCTGCTTTACCACACTTCCAGTTAAAATTAGGATCCCCGGTAGCCAGGTGTACAGCTTTAACGTCCCCAATGGCATTGATGGGTGGTTTTGATTCTTTAAAATGGGTGGCTGCACCCCAGTAGAAGTAACTGATTTGATCATGCTCTTTATTGGTAAAAACAAATGCAGTGGGGGTTTTATCTTCCTGGATAAGAATTCGGTGACTGGTATCAATATCCATATCTTCCATTTGTTGTTCGTAACTAGAGTCCAGGTAGTCCCCGCCGACCGCTGAAACAAGATAGGTTTTAAGGCCAAGTTTAGAGGCTACCGTTGCCACGTTAGCTGCTGCTCCACCATAAAAGGTTTTCATACTGGTTATAGACGTTGAAGAGTTAGCATGGGGGAATTCATTGACTTTTATGATGTAATCAAAAGCCGTATGCCCAACGGCCAGCAAATCCCTATTATAATTCAGATAAATCACCACTGCTATGTTTATTTTTAGGATATTTATAATTAGTGTGAATAGTAAGTAACTCATATATATAAAAATTTGCATCCCTTAGGATGTTTATTTCAAAAAATTAAATCCTTTCAAAGCCATGATCCTCTACTATCCGCTGACCTCTCCCCGAAACATAATCCAGAAACTCTTCCAGCCCTTTATGGTCACTGTATAAAACTGAAGTCAGTAAATGGCGGGTGTCATCGGCAAAAAATTCCCAACCCCGTGTTAGGCTCCTATTTAGAAAGGTATAAAGATCCTGGCTACCATTCACCATGCTCAGGGCAGTGTAGGGTGAGCTGCAAAGTTCCGTTATGTTGTAATTAATTTTCAATTGGTCAAGGGTGTTCCAGGCCAGTCTCTGGGCAGAATGGGGTACTTCCACGAACTTTTTGCCCTTCACCTCTTCCAGGTTATGGAGGTCCTTCCCGGGAGGGGATACCAGTACCAAGTGGTCGTAGGCCAGTGGTAGGAAGTCCAGATCTCGGATAAAAGCATGCACAGGATCATCAAGGGTCAGTATGTCTGTCAACCCCATTTCCGCCAGCCTAACGGCACTTTCATCATCTGTACTGTATATCGCCGCATCCAGGCCATAATTATGGCATAAACTGTCCATAAGTCCCGTGGAAATATGCCCCCCACATATGACGACACGTTCCTCTTCACTGAGCCGGTCCATTAATATCCGGTTCTGGGTCATGATTTCTAAGCCCTTCTTGGTCAATCCCGATCCAGAGCCACTGCTTTCCACCAGCAAAAATCCTAGCTTGTTTTCAGCATCCTTTATGCGTCGGTTTAAAACCGCATGAGATATTCCCAGACGTCTGGCGGCTTCACGTTGGGAAAAGGTTTTAGCAACGCACTGGAGGGTTTCGAATAGCTTGTAACTGAAATTATGGCCATTAATAACCAGGTTCAGCTTGGGTTGAATGTCCATAGATAACACCAGGGGCTTAATAGAAAAATCTTGCTTGCTTATGAAATTATTTATATCCATCTTCAGATATAAGAGAGGAAGATGATGTCTACTGATGAATCCATGATTCTAAATGATGCGATAGAAGAGATACTGGATAATGTGCGGAAAGTTTCGGATAGTCTGGACCCTGAAAACATAGAACAGATGAATAAAGTCCTTAAAACTTCACAAAATGTATTTGTCATGGGCTTGGGACGTTCCGGGCTGATGGCACGGGCATTTGCCATGCGACTAATGCACCTGGGAATAAGTGTCTACGTGGTGGGTGAGACCATAACTCCGGCAATTACGAGTGAAGATTGTCTTCTGGCCATTTCCGGATCAGGTGAAACTCTTTCCATAATCAGTGCAGCGGAGATGGCTCAGAACAGAAGTGCTAAGATAATTGCCGTTACCTCCTATGTGGAATCAACTCTGGGTAAAATGGCCAATCTGGTGGTGCACATCGAAGGCCGGACCAAAATTGATTCTGAAAAAAATTATCTAACCCGGCAGATTAACGGAAAACATCAATCACTTTCTCCCCTGGGAACATTATTCGAAGTCACCACCCTGATATTCCTGGATGGGATCATTGCTCAACTAATGGTGGAAATGGGCAAAACCGAGGAAGATTTAAAGGCCCGGCACACCGTACTGGAATAGTGTCTATCCGGCCAGTAATGCACTCAGACCATTACACTATCACCCGATGCGGATTGGTGTATATGTTGAACCTTCCATCTCTGAGAAATCCGATGAGGGTTATACCTGCTTTTTTGCCTATCCGGATCCCCTCCACAGTGGGAGCAGCCTTGGTGATCATGATGGGGATGCCAACATTAGCTAGCTTCACCACCCTATCAGGTGGTATTCGGCCGCTGCACACAATAAAACTATTTGAAAAATCTATATGAGACATCAAACCGGCACCAATAACCTTATCTATGGCCACGTGGCGGCTCACATCCTCACGGACTATAAAATGTCCCTGGCCCGCAATGGCCGCAACATGGGTGCCTCCGGTTTTGGACCATACCCTGGCATTTTCCAGCAGCATATCAAAGGACAGGAAGATTTCTTCTCTATCCACTTTATAATCGGATTCTATTCTGGGAATTAACTGTTCCTGGTGGAACCATCCGTCATAACAGCATAGATTCCCCGGATCAAGCTGGTGTTCTTCTTTCAAAAAAACTTTGATGTCGGATGATTCAATCATAATTTCTTTAACTTCTTCCAATGATTTTATGTGGCGTTCATCCAACAGATAGCCCAATACAAACTCTTTCAGATCGTGGGGGCTCAGATAGAATTCTCCCACTTTTTGTTCATTTATGAACAGTTTCATTTTGGTATCTAATGCCACCAAGTCATCCTGGTGATGGGCTTCCTGGTCCACCTTTAAAATTTTAACCTTTTTAAACATCCTCTCCATAATCGACCATCCTACTTAACATTATCTCCCAATTTTAGCATATTCGCATTAATCCTCTATTATAAGGTCATCCGCCCAGGAAAATGCGGCGGCTACGCTGGGGAATCCAATTATGCTGGTTAGAAGGAGTAGGCTGTGGTAGATTTCATCAGGAGAGACTCCTAGTTCCAGTGCCCGGCGGGTATGGCTGTGCACTGATCCTTCAGATTTTGTTGCGGCTGCAGCTGCAATTTGAATAAGTTGGGATGTTTTTTCATCCAGGGGGCCAGCATCTTTCACGGTTTTTCCCAGTACAGTCAAAGCCTGACCATACTCTTCATAACGAGTCCTGATATTCTGATAATTTTTTGGCAATTTCTTTTCCATTTCAAAAACCCCTAAATGTTTCAAGTTCTTATATGGATAGGAAACAGTATAATTCTATCTTAACTTATGATTAGGATTCCAATAAAGTGACTTTTAAATCAACCTTTTAAATTAATTTTGAAGTTAAAAATAATCTAGGATAGAGGTAATTGCTGGTAAGTAGACAACACGGGTTAATGGGGGCTTTCCTGGAAATAAGGCTCCCGGTTGGCAATAGCTTTTAAAAATAACTCCTTCAGTTGTTGGTCAGAATAACCATGGCGGATCGGATCAATTAAATCCACTAAATTGTCATTTCTTAAAAGACAAGGCTTAATTTTACCTTCAGGTGTTATGCGAAGACGAGTACAGTTTTGACAGAACTTGGTGTTGTCCATGGGGCGAACCACTTCGATTTCCCCTCCTTCCAGGAAGTACTTCTTTCGGTCCTGCATGAAAGGCCGCTTTTTAATCCGATCTGATAAATTTTCTAGTTCACTTTCCAACCCACTCATATCATAATGATATTCGTCGAAAAAATCGTTATCTGTACAATTTTCAGCCTGTAACAGTTCGATAAGTTGTAGAATAACTCCCTGGTCCCGGCAGAACTGGAACATCTCCCAGATCTCCTGGTCGTTGATACCCTTCATCACCACCATATTCACCTTCACCGGGTACAGTCCCACCTCCACGGCAGCTTGAATTCCTGATTTGGCCTGTTCCAAATAGTCTTTTTTGGTTATACAACGATAAGTCTGGGGGTTCAGGGTGTCTAAGCTTATGTTAACCCTTTTAAGACCCGCGTCAATTAAATATGGGGCATATCTCTGGAGAAGGGTTCCGTTGGTAGTTATTGACACGTCCTGGAAGTTAAGGGAAGATATTTTCCTGATTATATCCACTATGTCCTTTCGAATTAAAGGTTCACCGCCTGAAAGCCTAATTTTCCTCACTCCTAAGTCATGGGCTACACGGGATATCCTGAATATCTCATCCGATGTCATTTCGTACTCTTGGGGAATGATTCCATCATGGTGGCAGTAAAAACAACGCACGTTGCAGCGGTTGGTTATGGATATCCGCAATGATATGAGGGGTCTTTCGAAATTATCGGTTATCTTCATTTTGTATCAGTAATTCGATTTTTTTGTCCTGAATTTCATCAGTATCGACTTTCATAGAGCTCACCATGCCCAGGAAGGTGTTTTTGACAAATTTCTGTATGAAGGGGTTTAAGGGAATTTTCTTCCCGTCGATGGTTAGTACCACTTTTTCCAACTTCTTCATTACACAAACGTCCTCGCTGGTCATGCCCTGGACCACGGCTTCCGACATTTCCTTACAGCTACTGTATCCACACTCCTGACAATCCATATTGGCCAAGAGTCCAAAGGTTCTAGTTTCCACTAGGTCTGCCAGGGCTTTCAGTTCATCTACATCCACCTTTTCCACATCCACTCGGGCCAGCACCAGTGGTCCGGGAAGATCCGAGGTGGCTATTTTGGGGTATGGTGATCTTTTAAATCCTTCAATCACCAGAAAATCGAGATATCTTAGACATTCTATCTTCCGAATTATAGTATCCAATTCAAGTGCTTCATCTACTAAGAAAAAGGTTTCTTCACCCACACCCACCACCAACTGGGCACCGGCTTTTTGATGCTTCCAAGTGTCTTTTCCTTCAATATCCAGTTTCCTATGGGCGTTTTTGATGGTTCCGACCCTAAAACCTCTTTTAACCAGTTCACTGACTAGCATAGTTACCAGGGTAGTTTTTCCCGTTTTTTTGGTACCAGCCACAGACACGATCTTCATATTTTCACCTACTATCTACTATAAAATCTTGCTTAAAAACTTATTTGGTTTGGGGGGTTGACCTATCATCAACCAAGGAAATTACTAAAAAGGATATTAGTAGATATTTTAAGCTAATAAACATGGAGACATTCTTTACTTTATCCTTCACACTGGAAGCTGATGGTGTGTTAAATACACGCCATTATATATACCTTCCGACTTAAGTTTTATTGGAAATTTTATATATTAAAGTGAAGGTAAGTGTAATCAACACACATGGTGTTATCATGCCCAAGCATATTGTATCTGGTTTAAGGTATCTGGCCGCAGTGGAGCTCAGAAAAAAGGGATATACTCAGCGTGAGATAGCAGAAAGGCTGGTAATGGATCGTTCTACAGTTTCACACTATCTTAACGGCAGGAATATCTCATGGAATTCCATAGAGATCGCTGATGTCATAAGAAACCTATGTCCCCGGGATTTTTCTATTTTAACCTACGCCTTGGTGAAGGATAAAGAAAAAACCAGAAACATAGTTAAAATCTGTTCCATTCGAAAATATGAATGCAACGTAAAAAATACGTGTATTGCTTGTGGAATTTGTGTAGATGTTTGTTTTATGAGTGCCATTGTGTTGGAAGATCTAAAGGCACAAATTGATCCTAATTGGTGCTGCGGATGTATTTTGTGTGGGGAGCAATGTCCCACCAATTCTATAGAAATAAAGGAGGTAGAAGATAATGGAGACAACCGAACTTATTGAAGGTAAGGATATTTCTGTTGAGCGAACCGGCGAAGAAGAAAGAAAGCTTGAATTTAAAGATGCTCTCTGCGCTTCCTGTGGGTTGTGTGAAAAGATCTGTCCTGTGAGTGCAATTGAGGTAACCCCCGCGGGGGCCATGGTCAGAACTGAGCAAGACGTCAGCAAAATCGACATAGACGAAAACAAATGTGTGCTGTGCGGAATGTGCAGTTGTATCTGTCCATTTGAAGCTCTGGATCTCAAGATAGGTGGAGAATCTATTAAGGACATGGAGGAATATCCATCGCTCTTAAAATCTGCAAAAATTAGTGAAGATACTTGTATTTACTGTAAAGCCTGCGAAACTGCCTGTCCACAGGATGCAATTACCATTGCTCGTCAACTACCGGAAAGGGCCAAACTGGTCAGCGGTGAAATCGAGATCGACAAAGAAACCTGTGTGGATTGTGGAATATGTGAGGAAATGTGCCCTGCCGATGCAATAACCTTAGAACACAAATTCCCGTCATCAGACGACCCGACAGTGTCCTCAGATATCATCGTAGATAAAGATAAATGTGTTTACTGTCTGGTGTGTAAAAAAGCATGCCCGGTGGATGCAATTAAAGCAGTCTGCAGAATATGCTCCTATGGAGACTACGATATAAACCCAGAAGACTCTGAAATAGTAGGAAGTTCCTATATCGATGATGAACTATGTGTAAACTGCGGTTGGTGTCAGGAAATCTGTCCAGTGGATGCTGCTGAAGTAACCAAACCCTTTGAAGGTACTTTGACTCTGAATCAGGATCTATGCCAGGGTTGTGAGACTTGTGTCATGGCCTGCCCCTGTAACGTGTTATCCTTCCCCCAGTCAACCGAACCAGGTAAAAAGCCAGAAAAACTACACAAAGATGAGAAATACTGCATATACTGCGGAGCATGTCAGAAAGCATGTCCAGTGGGCGCTATAGATGTCGAGCGAACCAAAATCAACAGCACTCCCGTAAGATCAAAATCCTGGCAAAAGGCTTTTGATTCTGTGAAAACTAAATAGGAGGTCATTAAATGCCAATAGGACTAAAATTATACCCCGAACTTTGTCACGGATGTGGAAACTGTGTTATCGCTTGTCCTGTGAATTCAGCTAACAGTCCTGAGATAGCTGGTGGAAAGGGACCTACCGATGACGTGGAAGTAATCATGATTGTGGAGGACGGCGAAATAACCATGCGAAATTCCGGTCTCTGTGGAAAATGTGGTACCTGTGCTGAAAGTTGTCCTGTAGATGCAATTAGACTGGAGGAACTAGAATGAACGTCATACTTAACACAGGAAGAACGGTGTGGCAGGGTCAAGCCATAGAATCCGGTAAAGATCTGAAGATGTACGTCGACGCCGCTGCAATCTGCCATATGAACCGTGAAATGATGGATGCCATGGGATTGAAGGAAGGAGATAACATCCAAGTCGTATCTAACTTCGGTGATGTAGTGGTGAAAGTTGTTAACACCAAAGAAACTCTACCTGAAGGAATGATCTTTATCCCCATGGGTCCCTGGGCTAACCGGGTCATCGACCCTGATACTGACTCCACAGCAACTCCCCGTTTCAAGAACATCCCGGTGGAAATCGACTCTACCGATGAAGAAGTGCTGGATATGCCCACTTTGTTAAAAGTTTACAGGAAATATAGTTAACAAATTAAATCAACTATTTAGGAGGATTTTCCTTGGAACACATAATTAAAAACGGATTTGTTTACGATCCACTGAACGAAGTTGATGGAGAGAAGATGGATATCTGCATCAAAGACGGCAAAATAGTGGATTCAGTAAGCGCAGATGCTAATGTAATAGATGCCACGGGTAAGATCGTTATGCCCGGAGGCGTAGACCCTCACGCCCACGTAGCCGGGGCCAAGGTAAATGTGGGGCGTATGTACCGTCCTGAAGACAGTAAAAAGGACGTAGAAGCAGCAGCTACTGGTGGAAGGGCGGGTAGTGGATTTTCAGTACCATCCACCTTCATGACCGGTCAGCGATATGCCCAGATGGGTTACACCACCGTAATGGAGGCTGCCATGCCCCCACTACTGGCCAGGCACACCCACGAAGAATTCCATGACACACCCATTATCGACCACGCTGCTTTCCCCCTATTCGGAAACAACTGGTTTGTAATGGAGTACCTTAAAGAAGGAGACGTGGATGGCTGCGCTGCCTACGCATCCTGGCTCTTAAAAGCTACTAAGGGTTACACCATAAAAATCGTAAACCCCGGAGGAACCGAAGCCTGGGCCTGGGGAGGAAACGTACACGGAATCCACGACCCATCCCCATACTTTGACATAGAGGCCGCGGAGATAATCAAAGGCCTGGCACAGGTCAACGAGATGTTAGGATTACCCCACCCCATACACCTTCACTGTAACGACCTGGGACACCCAGGAAACTATGAAACAACCCTGGCCTCCTTCGACGTACCAAAGGGGATAAAAGTTAACGCTAAAACCGGAAGCAGGGACGCGGTATTATACGCCACTCACGTCCAGTTCCACAGTTACGGTGGAACCAGTTGGAGAGACGTGGTCTCCGAGGCACCCACCATTGCCAACTACGTTAACAAGAACGACCACATCGTAATGGACATCGGACAAGTGACCCTGGACGAAACCACCACCATGACTGCCGACGGCCCCATGGAATTCGACTTACACTCCCTTAACGGGTTAAAATGGGCTAACTGTGATGTTGAACTGGAAACCGGTTCTGGGGTTGTTCCATTCATATACGCAGCACGAGCACCAGTACCTGCCCTGCAATGGGCAGTGGGCATGGAACTCTTCCTGTTAACCGAAGACGCCAAAAAAGTATGTTTAACCACTGACAGTCCCAACGCAGGACCATTCACCCGGTACCCACGGGTTATCAGCTGGTTAATGAGTAACCGAGCGCGAACCGATTTAATGGAAGGTGAACTACACAAATGGGCCCAGAGGAAGAGTAGCATAGCGACTATAGATCGTGAGTACTCCTTCCTGGAGATAGCTCAGGTAACCCGGGCCACCCCCGCCAAAGTCCTGGGTCTATCCGACACCAAAGGACACCTAGGAGCCGGTGCCGATGCTGATGTGGCCATTTACAACTTCAACCCTGAAATACAGAATCCATCTGCAGATTACCGGGCCCTGGAAGCTGCTTTCCAACATGCATCCCTGGTACTTAAAGACGGAATACCCGTGGTCAAAGAGGGAGTTGTGGTTAACCCCACCCTACGTGGCCGAACCTACTGGGTGGATACTATGCTAGACGAAACCGTGTACAATGAAGTAGTGGCCGATGTGGAAAAACAGTTCAAACAGTTCTACTCGGTTAACTTCGCCAACTACCCGGTGCAGGATAGCTATCTTCCGCACTCTACTCCAGTTAAAGGGGTGATCCAATGATTACTTTAAAACCCAAAGAACAGCCAGAAGTGCCTCTGGAAGTGGAAAATGTCACTCCAGATGCATTTGCCGGTAAAACCGTAGATGAAATCAAGGCCCTACCAATCTGGCATGGAAATGGCACAGTGCCTCTCTCCGACTTCTTTGAAGTAGAAGGAGAAGCCGGGGCCACGGCTGCTGAAACCCAAATCATAATTGACGGAGACGTTCCCCAAACCAAGCGCATTGGAAGTGGCATGACCGCCGGTGAAATAACTGTCAAAGGAAACGTCAGCATGTACGTTGGCGTGGGAATGAAAGGCGGAAAAATCACTGTGGAAGGCAACGCCAAATCTTGGGCTGGTCAGGACATGTCCGGTGGAGAACTCACCATAATGGGTAATACTGGTGACTACGTAGGTTCTTCCTACCGTGGGGACTGGAGAGGTATGAGCGGCGGTTTAATAACCGTTTATGGAGATGCTGGTAACGAAGCAGCCGAGTACATGAACGGAGGCAAGATCGTCATCAAAGGAGACGTCTCCATCATGCCCGGGATCCACATGAACAACGGACTCTTAATTATCGAAGGTAACGTCATAGCCAGGACCGGAGGGGAAATGGCAGGCGGAACCATTGTGGTTAAGGGAGTTATCGACGAATTCCTGGCAGGATTCAAATACCACGGTGTGGAAAAGGACATCGAAGTTGATGGAGAAACCATACCTGGAGCTTTCTACAAATTTACAGGAGATTACGCAATTAAAGGGGCTAATGGTACTGTGTACGCTGCAGTAGCGGGTAACAGTCACATAGCTCCCTAGATGGAGGAATAAGTATGGAACTCGTAAAAAACGTGGTATGCCCCTTCTGCGGGACACTATGTGACGACATTATTTGTAAGGTGGAAAACGACGAGATCGTTGGAACCATAAACGCCTGTCGTATTGGACACAGCAAATTTGTCCATGCTGAAGGTGCCATGCGCTGGAAAAAACCCCAGATAAGGGACGAAAACGGCGAATTGGTGGAGACCACCTATGATGATGCCATTGAAAAGGCTGCCCAAGTCCTGGCTGCATCAAAAAGACCACTAATGTACGGCTGGAGCTGTACCGAATGTGAAGCCCAGGCCGTAGGTGTCGACCTGGCGGAGCAGACCAAGGCCATCGTGGATAACACAGCCTCAGTGTGCCACGGACCATCAGTGCTGGCATTACAGGACGTTGGTTACCCAATATGTACCTTTGGTGAGGTTAAAAACCGGGCCGATGTGGTGGTTTACTGGGGCTGCAACCCCATGCACGCCCACCCACGACACCTATCCCGCCACGTATTCGCCAGGGGATTCTTCCGGGAAAGAGGCCGATCCGACCGGACCCTAATCGTGGTAGATCCCCGTGAAAGTGATTCCTCAAAATTGGCTGACATCCACCTGCAGGTGGGATACAACCAGGATTACGAACTTTTAGATGCCATGCGGGCAGCTATGATGGGCCATGAAATCCTATACGATGAAGTGGCCGGAATTCCCCGCGAAGAAATCATGGAAGCCGTGGAAGCCCTGAAAAATGCTCAGTTCGGTATTCTCTTCTTCGGAATGGGAATCACTCACAGCCGAGGAAAGCACCGGAACATCGACACTGCCATTATGATGGTCCAGGATTTGAACAACTTCGCTAAGTTCACCCTGATCCCAATGAGGGGACACTACAACGTGACTGGATTTAACCAGGTAGCAACCTGGGAGAGCGGATACCCCTACTGTATTGACTTTGCCACTGGAATTCCACGATACAATCCGGGTGAAACCGGTGCCAACGACGTTCTACAGAACAAGGAAACCGATGCCATGATGGTTATCGCATCAGACCCAGGAGCTCACTTCCCACAGAAGTCCCTGCGACGCATGGCCGAAATACCGGTTATAGCCATCGAACCCCATCGAACCCCCACTACGGAATTGGCTGATATCATCCTACCACCCGCCATCGTGGGAATGGAGACTGACGGAACCGCCTATCGTATGGAAGGTGTTCCCATCCGGATGAGGAAAGTGGTGGACTCAGACCTTCTTTCGGACCGGGAAATACTGCAAAGACTGCTTAAAAGGGTAATGGAAATTAAAACCGCTTCCAAGTAAGCGGTATTTTTCATTTTTTTTAATTTTTTAAATTAACTGATTTATTCTTCTATTCATCTTACAAGAAACTGATTCTAAAATAACAGTTTAAACTAATTCCATCAGGATTACTAAAGGAATTTTTCATTTACTAAAAGAAGCAGTGAATGTGGGTACTCCGGGGGGCTATGATACACATTCCATCCTCATGGTTACGTAGATTAGTATCTGAATCTTAAAAATGAAAAAAAAATGGGAAGGGGAGTATGAACTCCCATTAATTTCTTCGAGTGCCTACCAGTCCACCAAGTACTAATAGTACTGCCAGAACAATTCCGGCTAGTGGCGCTCCGGTGGTTTGCATACCGATGGTTCCGGCTGCTCTAACTGTGGTTTCTTCCTGGACGTTGATGGTTATGGATTGTTGGTTGCTGTTGAGAGTGGGGTCGAAAGTGCTGGTTGAAAGTGTAGGATTGAGCAGATATTGTCCTGCTTCCACTATCCGTAAGGATAGCCACATGTACGGATCTCCCACTGGAACTTCACCTATGGTCCAGGTTATGATCCTGGTGGTTGGATCGTAAGTGTACGTTCCTGTGTCCACATTAGCACCAGCAAATTCCAGTCCCTCAGGGATTTTATAGGTCATAACCACATCCTTAGCAGCGTCAGGTCCTTTGTTACCCACTTTAAGGGTGTAGATCACTGTTTCTCTGACTACGGGATCTTCTTTACTAGGTGTTATCTGGAGATAAAGGCCAGATTGCACACGAGTAACGTAATATCCGGAAACCGCCGAATCATTCTGATCTGCAGTGTTAATGGCGTTAGTCCATTTTACACCAGTTCCTTGGGTGGAGTAAACCCTATATGCATAAGCATCGAAAGCAGCGAAATTATCTAAATTTTCGAATGCATAGGTTACCTTTATCATCCCATTATCAATTAGGGTTAAACCAGCATATTCGGGCCTGGCCAGTGTGGTAGTTCCAATACTGCCTGCGTATAGGTCTATGAACATAATATTAAAGCTGTTGGATGCATCATTCATGTTCTGACCTTCGAAGATAGGATAATCCAATACAGTACTTGGTCTCCAATCTTGAGGACCGTAGAGGAAATCAGCCTTGGTGAATGTCTCTGTTATGGTTACGTAATTAAGATCACTTGGCTTAGGATAAGAATTTTTAGCCACAGGATTCCAAACATAACCACTGCTGGTGATGGTTACATTGAAGTTATCAGGTATAGTACCGTTCACTGCCAGTAATAGAATTCCATTATCAATCCATCCCACACTGCCTGTATCAAAGATATAGAATGTACCGGACTGATTGCTAGTAAAAACCACGTTCCCAGTGTTGCTACTGTTTATGGAAGAAATTTTTAAACTATTCAATCCTTGACCTGTACTTTGATTCGAATGGAAATTGTAGCTTTCATTTCCAAAATCATCGAACCGGGCACCTGCATCGTTGGACACGGTTAGATTAACATTTTTATTGGTAGGTATTTCAGCGGCGGTTGCACAACTACAGAGAATCATAACCACAGCAAAGGTCATTACCATCATAATTGTGTGTTTTTTCAAGTATTTCACCTCCTTTTAAGCTTTTAAATAATCTAAATGACATGTTGAGCTTTGCATTTCAATTTATATAAATATTGTTATTCGCTATATGGGCTTAAAAAAGATATTATAATGCTTTAATTCGACACGAATTCGCATGCTTATTGTAAAAAAATCAAATTAGTATTCATTTATTTTCAAGGGTATGCATGCCTTTCGGTCATGAATATCTGCAATCTCCACCTTAATTCCATAGGCCTTCTCCATATTCTCCGCGGTGACCACCTCTTCGGGAGAACCAACATCGAGGAAGGATCCGTCCTGCATTATGGCCACTTTATTGGCGGAGAGGAAGGCGTGGTCCGGGAAGTGAGAGGACATTATCACTGAAAGACCAGTTTTAGCCAGGTTTTCAATGATTTTAAGGGTCCTAATCTGGTTTCCAAAGTCCAGATGGGAGGTGGGCTCGTCCAGGATCATTATATCAGGTTCCTGGGCCAGGACCCTGGCAATGAAGACCAGTTGCTGCTCCCCGCCACTGATCTCGGTGTAGGGCTTATCCTCCATGTGGCTGATGTTCAGTGATCTTAAAGCTTTTCTGGCGATTTTATAGTCCTTCTCCGAGGGGGATTCGAAGAGTTCCAGGTGGGGGGATCTTCCCATTAAAACCACGTCTAAAACTGTGAAAGGAAAGGTGGAATAGTGTATCTGGGGTATGTAACCTATTTTTTTAGCTACACTGACCGCAGACAGTGAGTCCAGGTCTTCACCATCTAAAATGATGGTTCCGGAATTTAATTTCATAAGACCGGTAAGGCACTTGATCAGGGTCGTTTTTCCTGTCCCGTTTGCACCTAAAATGCAAAAAACATCTCCATGGTCGGTGGAGAAATTGATATCCCGGAAGATGTTATTTTCCCCATCATATGAAAAGCTACCATTTTGAATTTCCATCAGTTGGTTCATACCCAAACCTCTTTACTCTTTCTAAGAAGGTATAAGAAGAAAGGAACTCCTATCAATGCAGTAAGGATTCCCACTGGAATTTCGACGGTGGTAATTGTCCGGGCCACATCATCGATCAGTAACATGAAGAATGCCCCGATAATAACACTGGCTGGTAATAGAATTTTATGGTCAGGTCCCACTATCATACGTGCCACATGGGGTATGACCAGCCCCACCCAACCTATTATGCCGCAGATACTCACTGAAGAAGCAGTTACAATGGTGCAACTGAAAATTATAATGGCCTGTAGCTTTTTGGTATCCACCCCCATGGTACGAGCCTCTTCTTCCCCCATGGACAGTACATTTATCCGCCAGCGGATGAGTAACAGGATAGAAATTCCGAATAGTACGGGTATGCCCATCATCACCAATTTCTGTGGAGTCACCCCTGCAAAACTTCCTAACAGCCAGAAGACAATGCTGGGAAGCTGTTGGTAGGGATCAGCCACATATTTAGCCAGAGAAATCATGGCCCCGAAGAAGGATTCGATGGCGATTCCACACAAGATCAAGGTCAGGATGGAGGTGCCTTTGAAGGTTCTGCTTATGAAATAGGTGAGAGCCACGGCTATCAGGCCCCCTATAAACGCTGATACCTGGATCATCACTGCACTGAGGGAAAGAAGTATGGCCAGAGCCGCTCCAAATCCTGCTCCAGCAGAAACTCCCAGTTTATCAGGAGATACCAGAGGGTTTTTAAATAAACCCTGGAAAGCTGCTCCAGCTATGGATAATGCCGATCCAACCAACATAGCTGCCAGAATACGGGGCAACCTAATCTGGAAAATCACCGCATCCGAAGGCAAGGGGACAATGGTGTTAAGTGGCACTATCTTCGAAGCAATAACCATTAATACTTCCAGAGGGCTGATGGGATACCTTCCAACCAGGAATGAACTGAAAAATAAAAGAATTAAGGGAATGGTTAGTAGTAAGAGGGTGGAGGTTTGATGGGCTAATAGTTTGTTTCTGATGCTGGTTTTGAACATTTATTCCTACCTAAACTGGGATTTTTCTAGGCTTCTAAGCCTGAAGAGGTTAATATATCGCTTAATTCCGAATCGGTTAAGTTATAGTGGTAGAAGTTGGCATAGAATTTTCTAGTCATGTTATTAAGATCCAGATCTGAAAATTTATCGGGATATAAGACTTTAGCAGTCCATGCGATACCTAAAATCGTGTTAGCTCCAGGGGGACTTTCAAACCAGTTAAAGGGTGATTGTGGAACCAGATAAACTTGCTTATCCTGTACTGCTTTCACATTCTGCCAGACCGGATCACTGTAGATGTTTTGGTAAAACTGCGGATCGCTGGCAATGATCACATCTGGGTTCGCAGCCAGAATCATTTCCATAGAAACTGTGGAACTTCCCTTGGCCAAAGGCACCTGCACCACGTTAACCCCGCCGCAGATGTCGATTAATTGGGTGTGACTGGAACCAGAGGGATTACTCTGTAATCCTGTACTATCCCTGGCGTAGTAGACCTTCTTTTTCTGTGAGTCTGGAATTTCCGCCACTCTGCCCTGGACTTTCTTAAGCACATTATTATGAATCTCTATTAAATCCTCAGCCTTTTCATCTTGACCCAGGATTAAGCCCAGGAATCGAATGGAGGCGGTTATGTTGGTAATGTTGTTATCTCCCTCCACGTCCACCACTGGAATGGAGCCGCATTTTTGCTGAATGGCATCCACGTCTTCCACGGACCGACCATGACCCACAAAAACCACATCCGGATGGGCAGATAATATAGCTTCGTAATTGGCATCCTCTTTTCCCCCACCCAGCACTGGTAGGTTACTATATTTTTCAGCCATGTACTGGTTCTCACTATCACCCCTTTCAGCGCTCCAACCAATCAATTTATCCGGGGCCAACATGTAAAGCATTACCGTAGTGGAGGCGGTAATAGAATAAACCCGATTTATCTCCGATGGCACATCAATGCTGCGCCCTAACATATCCTTATCTTTACTATTTAAGGAGCTGCTTGAAGTTTGATTTATTATATAGACGCCTAGTGCGGTTACCAGAACCAATATGAGAATAATTGCAATCAGACTATTTCTTTCCTGCTTCATCAGTACCATACCTGTGGAAGTTATTTATTGATGGGTGTTCACACTCAGATCATTTGAAAGAATTTCATTTAATAATACTATTTAAAGTAGTTAGTACTGGTATTCGCTTGTTTAAGATATGTATATATATACACTTCAATAATATTATTTTAAAACCTCATGTAAAGGGAAATAATATTCTAAAGGGAATGAATATGAATCTTCGATCGATTATATTGGCCACAATTACTATTGCACTCTTTTTTTCGGTATTCGGCACGGCTTTTGCCGAAGATTATCCTGGAGCTTCCATAAGTGTCACTGTGGATAAAAGAACGGTTAACGTGGGGGACACGGTGTACATGACCGTCACTGCCACTAACACGGGGGTTAATTGTACCTTGACCAACGTAGTGGTGTACATTTCCAAAGGAGAACTCAAAGTTTTATCAGCATCATACTCCGGTGATAATCCCAGCAAAGGCTATCAGTCGGCCAGTAGTTCATGGCCATTAGGCAATATAAGGCCTGGAAAGAAGGTAGGACCATATAAAACCCTGGTCCTGGGTCTTCAAATCCCTCCTGAAGCGGCTGGAAAAACAATAACCTTATCAGCCAGATTTAAACTTCCCCTTAACTTTTATTACGACAATTTAGGAACAAATTACCAAAATTTCTATCCCAGCGTTTCAGCTGATTCAGCCACCATTACGGTTAATCCCAGTGGTCAGGGAACTGGTACCGGCACCGGTGGGGGAGGAACATCAGCTGGCCCTGGTGCCGCTTCTCCTGGAAATACTAATACCCTATCTGGAGCAGCACAAATAGTTCAACAGGCTGATTCTGATGGTATTGGTGATGGATTAGCTGGATCGGACGATTCTGGTGGTAAAGCCTACGAAGTTTATGAGAACCTGACTGAAAACCAAGAGGAAGCTTCTCCGTACAGTTATTTAGCAGGCATACTACTAATCGTGGCTTTAGTAATCGGCGGATACTTCTATGGTATAAGAAGATGAGTTACTCCCTTTTTTAATGTTTTAGCAACTTAAAGGTATTATTAAAGATTATAAAGATTAACGGTGATTAAATGGCCTTAGAATACTTCAGCGGATTTTCAGCTTCAATGCACACCATCTCCCAGAGTCTCCTGTATCCGGTTTTAATT
This sequence comes from Methanobacteriaceae archaeon, assembly GCA_027318585.1. Taxonomy (GTDB): domain Archaea; phylum Methanobacteriota; class Methanobacteria; order Methanobacteriales; family Methanobacteriaceae; genus Methanobacterium. The sequence continues at coordinate 103,286 of DAHVOW010000003.1, forward strand.
GTTTTGGCCATATTCTTCATTTATTCTCTCCTTTCCGTGGGGATGATGCTGGCAGAATACTATAGACGCCGTAAAATACACTTAGACGTTAAAAATGTGGCGGGGTTAATTCTATCCCTATCAAGGGAAAACATCTCCAGTGAGATCTCCACGGTCTTAAACAACGTTCAAATCTCTGAAAGCTATAAACAAGTTCTAATAGCCCTGTCTCAAACCAAGAATGCTGATCCTGCTTTCCGGGAATCACTGGCACTGAAGATGATGGAAGATGAAACCATTAAGGTCGCTAAGAAACTGGAAAAAACTGATATTATCGCCAAAATATCGCCGGCAGTGGGGTTAATGGGAACATTAATCCCCCTGGGGCCAGGATTAACTGCTCTGGGAGCGGGAGAAATTCAACTCCTGGCAGACCACCTTATGACCGCCTTTGATGCAGCAGTACTGGGTATGGCGGCGGCGGCCATTGCTTTTACTATTTCCAAAATCAGACGTCGATGGTACGAAGAAGACATTTCCAACCTTGAAACCCTGGCTGAGTCAGTTCTGGAGGTTTTAAAATCTTAAAACGAAGGATGATGAAACGGCGAAAAGCTCTGCTTTCTTCTGATGAGCAGATAGATCCCATGATCTACGCGGTTAACATGGTAGACTGTATGCTGGTCTTAGCAGTGGGTTTTCTCATATTCACCATCATGTCCATGAACCTGCAGAGTGTGGTTTTCGCGGATATGTCCCCTGAGGAGAGGATGGAGTTGTCTAACCTCATTAAACAGACGGTGGAAGTGGAAATGGGCCAGGAAATTAACCAAACACTGGAGATCGAAACCGGAAGTGGCAGTGGATATCAGGAGATGGGTATGGTCTACAAGGACCCCCAGACCGGTAAGTTGATAATGGTTCCGGGAGGAAGCTGAACCATTTTTTTTAATTGAGGTGATACAATGGCAGTTTTTGTATGTATGGATGATACTGACAACCTGAACTCCAGGGGAACGGGAAGACTGGCCCGAGCGGTGGCGGCCAAACTCTCAGAGAACTATTCCGTGTTGGGAGTTACCCGTCATCAGTTGTATGTGCATCCGGATATCCCCTACACTTCCCATAATAGCTGTGGGGTGGTGCACCTGGACCTTTCCGGCCAGGAATTTTTGGGAGACATCTTCGATATAGTAAAATCAGAGATGCTGGATGATTTTATAGAAGGCAGCGATCCAGGTCTGGCTGTGGCCAGCAGCGAACAGATCTCCCCGGCACTGGTTGCCTATGGAAAGGATGCTAAAAACACAGTTCTATCCCAGGATAAGGCCCGGACACTTGCCAGAAATCTGGGGATTCAACTGGAAGGCCTGGGCGGAACTGAGGATGGTGTGATTGGAGCCATGGCTGGTTTAGGATTAGCTTCAACCGCTAATGATGGTAGATTTTTAATGATCGGTGAAATAAGGGAATTAACCGGCGCACAAACCGTTCAAAAGCTCATTAAGGCCGGTATTGATGGAATATATACTCTGGACGGAAGGTCAGTTACCGATGGCATTATCTTTAACGATGAGAACAAGTCGGTAAAGCCCTGCCCTGTGAATGGTCAGGCCATATTATATGTGGAAAAAAAAGATGGGGAGTATTGGGCGGTTAAAAGAAATTAAACAACATTCTCGTTAGATTTAACATTCACATTCAAATACATTAACAGCTGATGCTTTAAACTGCAACCATACCTCTGAGCCAACCGTCAGTTCCATATCTAGAAACGATTTTCGGGTCATGTGAACGGTAAAATCCTCACCTACATCAACTTCAATTTCTATGAGCCCCCCATTATCCACGATTCCTTTCACATTTCCCTTGAATTCGTTAAGAGCGCTGCTTATAACTTTCATTTTGGATAGAGTAATGTCTTCCGGCCGGATACTGGCATAGACTAGACCTTCCAGATGCGAAATGGAGTAGATGTTTATTTTTCTTAATTTGATTAAAGTAAGATCCGGTTCGAGTTGTGTTGCAGTTCCCTTTTTAACATTTCTAACCCCCACAAATTCGGCCACAAATTTATGGGCCGGCTTTAAGAAAACCTCCTCGGGAGTTCCCATCTGGAAGATCTTTTTATTAAGAATAGCAATTTGATCAGAAAGCTTTTGGCCCTGGATTAAGTTGTGGGTGGCCATGATGATGGTGGTATGTTTTTTCTTAGAGAGTTCTGCGATTAATTTTTCTATTTTCTCGGTAGAAAGGGGATCTAAGTTAGCAGTGGGTTCATCTAGAAGTAGTAAGTCTGGTTCGGTGATTAGAACTCTAGCCAGGGCTATCCTCTGGGTTTCTCCACCAGAAAGGGTGGAAGCATCCCTTTCTTCATAGCCAGCAAGGCCCAAGGAATCCAGAAGCTTAAATATTTCCGTTTCGTAGGAATCCTCATTTTTTCCACGTACCTTTAAACCGTAACGTATGTTATCGTAAACCGTCCCCTTAAAAACAATGGGCTTCTGGAATACCATTCCAATTCTTCTTCGGATGTCCATATCTTTGACATTAGAAGCGGTAATGTCTATTCCATCAAAAAAGATTTTACCAGATGATGGCAGATCTAGGAGGTCAATTATTCTAAGTAAAGTAGTTTTCCCGCACCCTGTAGGCCCTATTAGTCCTAGAGTGGTACCTTTTTTTAGGTGTAGATCAATATCATCTAAAACTTTCTTTCCTTCATAAATTTTGGTTAAATTCTGAATTTCCAGTAGATGCATGGTTATCTCTCCTGCACCTGGTTTAATATGAGATTCACAATCAGAGCTATGGATAGAAGGATGATTCCCAGGGCTATGGAAAGCTCGACATTCCCTTTCTGTGTTTCCAGAGACATGGTAGTGGTTATAACCCGGGTGTACCCCCTGATGTTACCCCCTATCATCAGGGCCACTCCTACCTCAGAGATAGCTCTTCCAAATCCAAGGATGATGGCACCTAAAAGTGCATATTTGGCTTCCCCCATAATGGTGGTTACAGTCTGTAAATTGCTGGCTCCTAAGGACAGGGCAAGTTCCTTAATTTCTTCTTTAACTCCTCTTAGGCCTATAATTGAAAATCCAATAACTGTGGGAATTACTAAAATCGTTTGACCCAGTATCATTCCTCCTGGGGTGAAAAGAAGACTCAAATTCCCCAAGGGTCCCGATTTGGATATTAATAGAAACACCAGTAGACCTACCAGTACAGTGGGGAGGCTATACAGGGTTTGAATAACATTCATGACACTTCTTTTTCCCCTGAATTTATTGAAGTGAATCAAGCTAGCTAAGGGGATCGCGATTAAAGCGGCAAAAAAGGTTGAGGATAATGAAATAAACATAGTACGGAGGGTAATTTCGATAACTTCTGGATCTAAGGACACTATGAGATTTATAGCCTGGAAAAATGCGTTTATAATCTCGCTCACTGAATCACCAAAAAATAAAGTATATAGGGGGATAGGTCCCCCTCAAATAAAAAACTAACTAACTACTTACGAAGTTGGTTCCGGTTGACCAGCAATAGGAATAAATAACTGCTGTCCATACTTGTCGACACCATAATCTCCGATGATCTTCTGTCCTTCCGCTGAAGTTACGAAGGCTATCCAGCTTTGAGCATCCTCGCTGTTCACGTCAGGGAACTTAGCAGGGTTGACTGGTATTAGGGAGTAGATGTTCAGCAGGTCTTTGCCCTGAGTTACAATTGCAGTCAACGTTAAATTTCCTTTGAAGGCCAGATATGTTCCAGAATCGGATAGAGTGTATGCCGATTTTTCATTGGCAAGTATAAGGGTATCTCCCATTCCTTTTCCAGATTCTATGTACCAGGGTTGTCCTTGTACCTCAGTGGTGTAATTGAGATCGGTTTTGTTCCAGATCTGGAGTTCTCTGGTGTTGGTACCGGAGTTATCCCCTCGAGACACGAACATTACCTCAGTCGGATTGGCTGCACCGGCAGTGCCAATCTTGGAAAATGCAGAAGTAGCGTTACTGCCGTTGATATTGGCTGGATCAGTGGCTGGGCCTACTATGTAGAAATAGTTGTAGGCAAATATGGTTCGGTTGGTACCGAATCCATCGGCTATGAATTTTTCTTCCGAAGTTTTGGCGTGCACCATCACCAGGTCCACGTCACCTTTTTTACCATACTCCAGGGCCTGCCCAGTGCCGGCGGCTATAAACTGCACATCAACGTTTGGGTATTTTTTTTCGTATTCACTTTCTAATACAGTTAATAAACCAGTGTCTTCGAGACTGGTAGTAGTGGCAATTTTAAGGGTCTGTGCTTGGCCATAACCACTCACGTAAACTCCTGCTACCACTACAATAGCAACAACTGCAACTGCTAACAATATATATTTTGTATCCATCAAGATCCTCCTATTGATATGTAAGCTTATATCTATCGACATCAAATACATCATTTTCGCTTTCATTTTGGGAGTGTAGAACAAATTTATGTTGATGGATGCACATAATATATACAATCACGGGAGATGATAAAAATGAAACTTAGTGCTAGAAACGTTTTAAAAGGAAAAGTAGAAGCTGTGGATAAAGGTCCTATCACAGCCTCAGTAAAGATTAAAATCGAAGCCGGTGAAGTAACTGCTACCATAACCAAAGAATCCGTAGAAGACCTTGAAATTAAAGTCGGTGACGAGGTAGTGGCGGTTATCAAATCTACAGAAGTCATGGTGGGCAAAGATTAAACCCATCTATTCTTTTTTTCAATGGTATTAGTTGTTGTCTTTAAATTAGCATTCTCATAGAGGTTGGGACCAAAACACTGGTAAAAATCCATAACCCACACACAGGCTTGTTAAAAAAAGAAAAAAAGAAAAAAAGGATTTTTGGAACACATTGATAAATAAATCAATTATTTTGATTGAGAGGCTTGATGGAGAAGGCCTCCCAATCGATCATTCCAGGACTTTGATTTAATATTTTTCAGTTTCATGCTGCTTCTTTTAATCACGATACCCTTTTGGGGGCAGGCCTTGGCACAGGCCCCGCACAGTGTACAGAACACTGGATTAACCACAGATCTATTATCAACCATACTAATAGCATTGCAGGGGCATACATCGGCGCAGGCATGGCATGAATCTCCTTTACACTCGAAATCATCCACGTAAAATATTTCGCCTTCGAAGGGTTTTATAACTTGGGCCGCATCTACTGGACAGATTTCCTGGCACCAACCACAGTTAATGCACTTTTTATCATCTAAAATTATGTTTCCTTCGATTTCTGGTATTATTATATCTTCTTGAGACATGCAAGTAGTGCAAACAATCTTAATGGCACTTTCTGGGCAAACTCTCTTACAAATACTGCAATAAATGCATTTAGATTCATCAATTTTAATATTACTGGCGACTTGGGGATTATTGGAGTTTATTTGATTGAATTCTATTTCTATGGCGTTTGCGGGACACATTTCTTCACATATTCCGCAGTAGATGCATTTATCCTTATCTATGTCAGTTTCTCCCCTAACTAGTTCATCAATAGTTGGTAGTACGCGTTTAAGGTAGATGGCATCTTGGGGACATGCTGTTTCACATCTACCGCAGTAAATGCAGGTTTCAGAGTCAATATTAGCGTTGTGGGTCCATTGGGGATAATTTCCCAGTTCCTTGGAATTTTTCCCATTTAGATTGAATTCCAGGGCATCAAAGGGGCATGATGCAGCACATAATCCACATAAACAGCATTCTTTCTGGTTAATATTGATTAAATCTGCTTCTAAGAGTCCTCGGGCCACTGGCATCACTGGGCCTAGTCTTATAGCTTCGGTGGGGCACATATCCACGCATATGCCGCAACCGACGCAATGGTCGTTTTTATGGGTTAAGGAACGGCTTTCTTTCCCATGTCTACAAACTGTGCTCATGGTACTCATTCCTTGCTTATGGCCTGATTTGGACAGTTTTGAATGCACAGATCACAATCATCACAGTTATCAGGGACAAGGACGATTTCACCTTCTTTTTCTATCAATGCGCCTTGTTCGCAGATTTTAATACACAGGCCTTCTCCAGGACATTCTGCGATTTTACCGCATTTTTCCAGGTCTATAACTACTGGCATAGGTCATCACCATCATTTTATCTTGTTGATCATGGATAGTCGATATGTGCATATAAACATATCGATTTGATGCTGATGATCTATTATTTTTTTATAGATAGAATTGGATAATATGGATAGAAAAAAATCTAACAAACTTTATGATATTGACTAAAAAATAGAAATAAAATAATAAGTGACTAATCAGTCATCATCCTTTGCTTCCATGATGCAACATGCACCGTCAGGACATTCGTGTTCCACTTCTACCAGGAAGTCCTTCATCTTGGCCACGTCTATGGTGGTCAGACCCTTGATCATGTCACTATCAATTTTTATCTGAATCACACCCTCATTATTGGTAACCACTTTTCCTGGGATATAACATCGTCCCAGGGATAGTCTTACGGTGTCGCCTGTTTTCACTTCGTTTTCAATATATTCACATATCTCGTCACATGTAGCGCACACGTTTTTAACTTCAGCCATATTATCACCTTCTCATATTTAATTAGAGTTTAAATTTAGTTTCTTAGAAAAAATTAAATTTCGAATATTGTATTCAAAGAAATATGTAATTCCAATATATATTAATATCGTTGATGGTGGTTATCTAATTTGAATATTTGATTTTAATTTAAGGTTTTTGATTAAAACTCTTCCATATCCTCCACATTCATCATGGTCTCCACTGCTTTAGCTTCCACAGCTATTCCGGATTCCTTAACAGCTGCTATGGGGTTTAATCCACCGGGGGCCACGATACCTACGTGGTAACGCTCTACCTTGGCATTGTATATTAGTTCACTAGGTTTTCCAACGTTGAGTATGGAAAATCCTGCTTCCTCTACACCTTCTAAGACGTCCAGGGCGTCTGGTCGGGCCACATAGGGGATTTCTTTGAGACTGGCCAGAATTCTCCCACCTTTTTTTAGTGAACTGAGAACGGAAGTCATGCCCTTGGAAAGATAAATCTCATGGGGATCTAGGGAAGAACCACTGTAGGCAGTAAATTCAATAAATCGTGGAACTTTACCTTCTGTTTCTAGTATACCACCATACTGGGGCGAAGAGGAAATACCGTGTTTGGTGAGGATGCCGTCGATGGTGAGGCTGCAAACGGTGGCGATGCCCTTCTTATCCCCTGGACCGTCCACTATTTGGAAGTATTTACTGGTGCAGTACTCGGGTCGGGATGCCATTACAAGATCGAATATATCCAGGGCAGCATCCAGGTTTTCCTTCTCCACGAAGGATATGTTGGCAATCACATGGCCCTTGTGAGTTTCCAGGTCGAAATCCACTTTTTGAATCAGATTCCAGGCTTTGGAAAGTAAAAACTTGACTTTTTGTGGTTTGATGGGGGAGGGTGGTTTAAGTATGGATTTGACAGGTCCCAGGGGTTCCATCTGGGTGAATTCAATGTTGTTTTCTGCAGTTTTTATATTAACATCGAAACCAGCTTCTTTAGCAGCACAAAGTGGGGCAATTCCACCAATCACTGCGATACCAACCATATCTTTATCTACCGGGATTCCCAGAACGTTTTCTCCTTCTTCTCCCATTTTTAAAAGACCAGATATGTTGATTTTTTCTAATTTTTTGAACAGTTCCTGGGCATTTTCCCTAGCTGCACCAGGAATGAGCCTAAAATTGGCGGGAATACTTCCCTGCCCCTCCGACATAACGCCTAAAATCGAGGTCATTTCCCGGTCAGTGAAGGCTTCCAGGGGCGTCATGGATGTTTTTTTGTAGGCAATTAATTCTGTGAACCTCTGCGGAGTGTAATCTTCAACTTTAACCAGGCCTCCGTATCGGGGTACCACGGGTATTCCAGCTTTCAGTAACATTCCATCGATGGTGGTCCCGCATACTGTTTCTAATTTAACCTGGTTAGATGAGGGTTCAGGTTGGTTTAATTTCACCAAAGGACTTACTGCTATTCCTTTTTCGAATGCAGATTTTATTGTGTCCATAATTTCTTCCTGGTAGTTGAAGGTGGAGCTGTTCACCACCACGTTACCCTGGCCCGTGATGGGATTGAGGGTGGTCTGATACATCATGTCCTCGAATTTGGAAAAAATAAAATCCACCTGATCGTAGATAAGGCCTTTTTCTAGTTCTTTGAGGCCTTCTGGAGTGATTTGGCGTCCAGCATAACCTATGCGCTCGGTGAATCCTTTTTCGTCTAATATACGCATATGATATCTGACGGCTCTCTCCCCCAGGTCGTATCCTTTATTCTTCAAGCCTTCAGCTATGGTTTTGGCACCCAGAACATCTTCCCGGTCCGCCAGGATCCTTAAAATCTCCATCATCTTGCGGTCTGTTTCCTGTGGCATTACCTCACCATCATATTTATGTTTTAAGTTGTAGGAGGAGACTTTAAATACTTTTTTAAAAAAGAAGCAATGGGATTAAAAGTAAAAAAAAGAAATTAGGGGGTTAGATTTGCAGGTACTTGTCCTGCTCGTACCGGAATACTTGGATCCGGTAGTCGTCCCATTCTTTTCTTTTTAAATCGTAGAACCGGGGATATACATGATCACCCAGGGCGTTTTTTATTACCTCATCCTTTTCCAGGGCGTGATAGGCTTCCCAGAGACTGGATGGTAAGGTTCCAATTCCCATTTTTTCCAGACCAGCCTCGTCTAGTCCGAACACGTCAATTTCCACGGGTTCTCCAGGATCAACTTTATTTTTAATTCCATCCATTCCAGCTTCTAGCATTGCTGCGAAGGCTAGATAAGGGTTACAGGATGGATCTGGGCAACGGAACTCTATACGGGTACCTTTACCCCGTGAAGCAGGGATCCTAACCAGGGTGGAACGATTTTGAAGTCCGTATGAGATATAAACTGGGGCTTCATATCCAGGTACCAGTCGTTTGTAGGAGTTGATGATGGGAGCCACCACACAAGCCAGTGCAGGAGAGTGCTTTAACAGACCTCCTGTAAAGTACATGGCCTCCTGGGAGAGCTGGTTTTCTCCGTCCGGATCGTAGAAGAGGTTTTCGCCATGTTGAAAGAGACTCTGGTGACAGTGCATACCGCTACCATTTTCTCCGAAGAAGGGTTTAGGCATGAAGGTCACCAGATAGCCCATTTTATCTACAATGGCCTTTATGGCTTGTTTGAAAGTTATTACTGCATCAGCAGTCTTTAAAGCATTGTCAAACTTGAAGCTAATTTCGTGTTGACCTGGAGCCACTTCATGATGGCTGGTTTCCACGTCAAACTTCAATTCTTCCAGTCCCAGGACCAATTCACGACGCACGTCAGTTCCCTGATCCACTGGTTCCACATCGAAGTACACACCACTGTCGTGGGGGCGTATTTTCCCGGTTTCATCCTTTTCAACAATGAAAAATTCAGGTTCAGGCCCCACATTGTATTCATATCCATTTTTTTGGGCTTTTTCCAGGGTTCTTTTCAGTATGTACCGAGGATCCCCTTCGAAGGGTGTCCCATCCGGCCAGTAGATGTCACAGATGAATCTGCACACCCCTTTCTCTTCTGGTCTCCAGGGGAGGGGAGAGAAGGTGTCTGGGTCGGGCTTTATGATTAGATCACTTTCATTGATGTTCACAAAACCAGCCACTGAAGAACCGTCGAAGAGGAGTCCGTCTTTTAATACATCTTCAAAATCGTCTGGTTTTGCCAGGGGAACTGCCATGTTTTTGGGAGTTCCGTGTATATCTACAAACTGTAGCCGTACAAATTTAGTACCGCATCTTTCAATTTCTTGGATTACTTTTCCAATCTTATCTTCCATATGAGTAAACCTCCAGGAGCATTACACCGGAAAGATGTTTCCTTTTTCTGGTATATAAATACTGTGGTGGATATCCTTAAGCCATAAAAATGATAAAAAATAAACTAAAAAAAATCTACAATTGAACCAGTGAAAACGGATTTTTCTTAAAAAGGTCAAATACTAACATATCTGGAGCTAAAATAGGTGAACCCCTGGAAATAATAATCTTCATGGCTTCAAATGCTTGTAGGCACCCCACTATATTGGGAACTGAAGATATGCTGGGAGGGACCTCCTGGCTGAGTTTTTCCACCTTTTCGATAATATCGGGGGTTAAATCTTTTTCATGGGATGGTAATTTAAACATTTCCTCATAAGAAATGGTTCTGGAGGTGAAAATAGTTATTTGCCCTTTGGTCCCGTGAATTGCTCCATGAATGAATGGAATTCCTCTTTTTAAAGCTTCCCTGCTAAGTATTATCCTGGTAAAAAGGTTGTCCAGAGCGTCAATCACAATGGTACAGCCTTCCAGCAGCTGAGCCACATTTTCTGGTGTTAACTCCTGGGAAATGGCTTCCACACTCAGGAACGGGGCGATTTTTAATAGGGCCTCTTTAGTGACTTCTGCTTTGGGACGTCCAATATCGGTGGTATTACTCATTAACTGCCGGTTTAAATTGGAGATTTCAAAATAATCCTTATCAACCACTCTGATTTTCCCAATACCCAGGCGGGCCAACATCTCTGCCGCGGCTCCGCCAATACCACCACAACCCACCACCACTATTTGGGAATTTTTCAACATAATTTGTTCTTCTGCACTGATTATTTTCTTCTGGCGGTCTAGCATCTGCCAGTATTCATCAACCTGGATGTTTTCAGCCATTCCCTCACACTCGAAATATCTTCTGGATAAACATTGGTAACCAATGAGTAATAACTACTATTGCTGACGCAAATCTTTATATATAGACATACAAATTCTTATCAAAAAATATATCGAAAATTGATATATGGGAAGATAAAAATGAATCGAGTTTTTAATGGTTTGAAAGCTTATCTAACGGATTGGAAAAATCTATTAACACATACTCTAATTGGAATTTTTTTGTTATGGTTTGCTCTTTTTGCTCCAATCAGCCCCTCCATACGTGTGGGTGTACTGATTGCCGTGGTGGCCTTTAATGTGATTAGAATGAAGTATAGTAACCACTAGAGTGAAGTTGTTAGATTTGGATAAATTTGAAGAAGTCCTGGAAAGATGTCTGAGATGCCGGAATAGCAGTTAGAACATATACTGGATATGGAAAAAAAGAAATTATGCATCTGCCACACTTGCGTAGCCTATAATCAATGTAATAATGAAATGAAGAAGGTTTATTCTGCATAATGGGCAGTTCTAACTGTGAAGCCAACATAAACCAATGTATATGTTCACAATGCCCTATTCATTCTAATTTCCAGTAAATATGATTCATTCTGTTTTAGAAGGTTCTGAACAGGATCAAAGGAATAAATAATTTTTTTTAAGTCTTAGTAAGGTTATAGTGATTTTATTTTAAAAAATAATAGTTTGATGGAGTGCCGGGGGCGGGATTCGAACCCGCGACCTTACGGTATCCCAGGAATAAGTCAGAGCATTGCTTAATACCCTATGAGCCGTACGCTCTAACCAACTGAGCCACCCCGGCATGGCTTATATGGTGTCTATTCTCATCTTTCTTAAAGTTTTCGATGATGATCTAAGGATTATCTATTATACTATGTTTACTAGAGTTTAGTATAAGATCACGTGGTGAAGAATGTGGATGAACATGTAATGGAGGCCCTGGGAAAGGCCCGGATTGTGATTAAAGACGGTAAAGTAGTGGAAGTAGGGGAGCCGCAAGTTGAATTCTGTCCTCTGTTTTATAAGTACCGGGGAATAGAGAAACTCGACCTTGAAGCAGTTGAGGAGAATATAAATTTTCGAATAGAGGACTTCGGCATGTGCACTTCCCAAAGGCAACTTAAGATGAAAGATTTTCTGTCCTTTGGTATCTCCGAGACACTGGGAACACTTCTGGAGGAAAATGTAATTGAATGCGCGGTTATAGTGTGCGAAGGATGTGGCACGGTGATAATTGAAGATCCGGAGTTAATCCAGGGTATAGGGGGAAGGATCTCTGGAATTGTCAGTACCACGCCCATTGAAGAAATCATAAATGTGGTGGGTGCAAATAAGGTATTGGAACCTGAGAATGCCGAAATAAACCAGGTTAAAGGAGTTTTAAAGGCCATAAATATGGGATATAACAAAATTGCAGTTACCGTGGCCAGCTCGGAGCATGCTAAAGCATTAAGGGGCCTTGAAAATGAATATCCTGGAGTAGAAATCTATATATTTGCGGTGCACACTACTGGTGTCTCTCGGGTTGAGGCGGAAAATCTTTTCCAATATGCTGATGTTATCACCAGTTGTGCCTCTAAGCATCTCCGGGCCGTGGCGGACCAGAAAAACGTTTTTTCGGTAGGTGCTTCCATACCTATATATGCTGCCAGTGAAAATGGCAAAAAATTCCTTAAAATGAGAATTGAAAAGATAGGCGGTTTGAAGGAAAAAAAGAATGCTCGTATCCCCGATCCATTAATCTAACTTATTCTATTGCTCATCATCCAGGCCCGCCAGGGCCCTTATCAGGGAGCTTTGGGTGATGAGTCCAATTAAATTTCCATCCTCAACCACCGGTATCCTCTGATATCCCTTATCCGCCATGATACGGGTGATGTCCATTATAGAGGTTTCTTTTTCCACCACTTTCAGATCCTTACTCATGAGGTCATTAACTTTAAGTCCCAGGGCTTCGCCACCGGCCAGTAATATATCCCGATGAGTTATAATGCCCATTAATTTATTTTCATCCACTACTGGAAGCCCCCCCACATTACAACGCATCATTTTGAGCTTGGCTGCCGCTACCAGGTCCTGGGGAGATGTTACTTGCACTTCCTGGATCATGATATCCTGGGCTTGAAGCTTGTTAATCATAAACTTATTTCTACCCCGGTTCTATATTAAACTGAGGGATAAAAATTGACGCAGATGGAACAAGCCAGAAAAGGCCAGTTAACCGATCAAATCCGAAAAATTGCTGATGTAGAAGGTATTACTTCCCAAAAAGTATTAAACAGAGTTGCAACCGGAAAAATAGTCATCCCCTGTAACGTTAACCGTGATACATCTCCACTTGGTGTGGGTAAAGGACTAAGGACCAAGATCAACGCCAATGTGGGTTCTTCTCCAGAATGGGAGGACCTGGAAGAGGAAGTTAAAAAGGCGGGCCTGGCGGTGGAATACGGTGCCCATACTGTTATGGATTTAAGCACTGGCCCTAAATTCCGCCAAGTTAGAAGGGCCATAATGGACGCTACTCAAGTACCAATTGGGACTGTACCTATTTATCAGGCGGGAATAATCTCTTCTAAAGCTAAAGGCGCAGTGGTGGATATGGATGAGGATGATATGTTCGCCGCCATTGAAGAACAGGCCCGGGAAGGGGTGGACTTCATGACTGTTCACTGCGGAATCACCCGGGACACGGTGGAGAAGGTGCAGAATTCAGAAAGGACCATGGGCATTGTGAGTCGGGGCGGAGCATTTCTCGCGGCATGGATTATCCATAATAAGCAAGAAAATCCTCTTTTTAAAAATTACGATTACCTCCTGGAGATAGCCCGGGAGCATGATGTTACGCTGTCTCTGGGTGATGGCCTACGCCCGGGTTGTCTGGCGGATGCTTCAGATATTCCTCAAATAGCTGAGTTGAATGTTTTAGGGGAGTTAGTCCAGCGTGCACGTGATTTTGATGTCCAGGTAATGGTAGAAGGTCCGGGACACGTTCCTTTAAACCAGATAAAAGCCAATATGCAGATTCAGAAAACAATCTGTAAAGAGGCACCGTTCTACGTTCTGGGCCCCATAGTAACTGATCTGGCCCCGGGATATGACCATATTACTTCGGCAATTGGGGGTGCTATGGCCGCAAGTTCGGGTGCAGACTTCCTATGTTATGTGACCCCCGCCGAACACCTATCCATCCCTAATCTGGAAGAAGTTAAAGAAGGAGTAATAGCATCCAAAATAGCTGCACAGGCTGCAGACGTGGCTATTGGGATTGATGGGGCCTGGAAACAGGAAATGGAAATGGCTCAGGCCAGAAAAAAATTTAACTGGGATAAGCAATTCCAACTGGCCTTTGACCCTGAAAAACCCAGAAAATGTCGTGAAAGGAATCTTTCCGTAACCAAGGACATGTGCACTATGTGTGGAGAGTTCTGTGCCCTGCGAATGGTGAGAGATAACCTCTAAAAAAAATTTCATCTAAAAACTATTAATAAACATTTCCACATAATAAAAAATGGAGTAAATGGGAGGAAAATAATATGGATTTTGAACACGTTAAGGGTGAAAATAAAGGTAAACTGGTTTTATTTGCTTTAAGTACTTGTGGATGGTGTAAAAAAACCCGAGTGCTCATGGAAGAATTGGGTGCCGAGTACGATTATATCTACGTGGATCTTCTCCAGGGCGAAGATCGGGATGAGGCTGTAGAAGCCCTTAAAGTCTGGAATCCTCAAGTTTCTTTCCCTACTTTGATAGTCAATGATAAAGAAAGTATAGTGGGATTCGACCAGGATAGAATAATGGAGATTCTAGGATGACTGCTGGAAGGAGTTCTAAGGAAATAGAAAACTATTACCAAGGCCTTAAAAAAGATATAGAAGCATCCGGATATAATTTCAGCCCCGATGAAGAGTTTGTCAAGGAGCTTCTGGAGAGTATTCTGATCAATAAAGAAAGATACGGATACGAAGCCTGCCCCTGTCGTCTGGCATCTGGGAACAAAGAAGAAGATCTGGATATTATCTGTCCCTGTGACTATCGTGATCCGGACCTGGGAGAATATGATGCCTGTTTCTGTGGGTTGTACGTGTCAGGAAAGATCTTGGCGGGAGAAAAAAGATTTACATCCATACCCGAACGACGACCCGGTCCTGATGAACGGGCTAAAACCATGCAAGAAGCTAAAGATGCCAAAATCGAATTTAAATTTCCTGTTTGGCGTTGCCGAGTCTGTGGATATCTATGTGCCCGGGATGAACCGCCAGAAATATGTCCTATCTGTAAAGTTGGAAAAGAACGATTTGAAAGGTTCATGTAATTTGGGCATAAGCATGAACTTTGCATGAGGTGAGCAAAAAAGCATAAAACGTATAATATTGAACAGACAAAAATTACATAGAAATTAGCTCAAGGTCTGCGGTGATTAATGTGGATATGGATCACATGTTTGAACTTTACGAGCAGGTTAAGGACGATGTGAAGTTCTTTATAGCCTCGGATGTTCGTGCGAAAATAATCATAAGTTTAAAGGATGGCTCTAAAAATTTGGCTGATCTGAGGAAGGACATTCATCTCAGTTCATCTACCATTCTTCATGGTATGAGTCAGCTGGAAGAAAAGAATTTAATTTTTCGAGAGTCTGGGAATTACTCTCTCTCACAGAAGGGTGAAATAGCAGCTTATAAGTTGATAGATCTGGTTAAATCTATCTATTCTCTAAATAAATTGCAGAACTTATTTTTGCATCATGATATCAGCGCCATTCCCACCAAGCTATTTAAGGATATCGGGTGTTTAGAGGATTCTCTAATTATCAAAGCAACTGAAACTGACATCATGAAGCCCCAGGACGTTAGGCTGGCCATGATATCTAAAAGTAACAATATTAAACATTTATCCTCAGTTTTTGACCTTTCCACTACCCAAATCTTCTTAAACGCCCTAGAAAAGGGTGGAAATGTGGAACTTATTCTAACTACGGGTATAATGGAAAAATTCGTAGAAACTACTGATAAAAAGGTCATCCAGAAGTGGATTAAAAAGGGCAGCCTTACCCTGTTGAAACTGGAGGATGATGTTAAAATATCATTAACCATCGGGGACGATTTCATGACCATGGGCCTATTTTCAACCAGTGGGGCCTACGACCTCAACGTAGCTCTTATAAGTCAGGAAAAGGATGCATTATCTTGGGGAGAATCTCTTTACGAATATCACCTCCAGCAAACTTCAAAACAAGCTTTATAATAAGTAATATTAATTTTATGGTGGTTTAAATGAACGACCACAAGAAAAAAACACCAAAAGACCTGGAAAAACTCAGTGAAAAGTCATTACTGGGATTTGATGAAAAATATTCGGCATTGTTTAACTCTAATCCTACCTACAACTTCATAATCGGCCTGGATGGAAAAGTTATAGACCTCAATGAACAAGCTGCCCAAATTAGTTCTTCTCGGGAAGATATCATAGGCAAAAATTTCACAGAACTTAAAGATATTTTTGGAGAAGGAGAGGATCCTAATAAGTATAAGGAGATATTATCCTTATTCCTGGCGGGTCTTGACGTTGAACCAGTGGAAATAAAAATTAAGGATAAAAATGGTTCGGATCGCTGGTTAGAATTATATCCATCCATTCTAGAAAAAGATAGAGAGCCAGTCGCGGTTCAGATCGTGGCTCAGGATGTTACCACCCGAAAAGAGGCAGAAAAGCAGCTGGAATTCCAGAGTTACATCTTGAAGAATGTTCAAGAACCGGTAATGGTTACCGACATAGACGGCTCTATAACATACTGGAACCAGGCTGCTGAATCAGTTTTTGGTTACACTTCTGAAGAAGTGAAAGGGAATAGTATGGCTATTATTTTTCCCAATATAGATGATGAAGCACTCTTAGAGATTTTAAATGGGCTATCTAAGAGTAAAGGAAGTGTTGAGTATCAGTGTCAGAAAAAAACCGGCCCTCTACTATGGATGCAGATCAGTACCAGCCCTCAACTAGACTACAAGGGGGATGTTTTAGGGTATATAAACGTTTTAAATGATATAAGCTCTGTAAAAAAAGCTGAAGAGGAATTAAAAGAATCTTTAAGCGAAAAAGAGATGTTACTGGGTGAAATAAATAAACGGCTTAAGAATTACATGCAGATGATAGCTGGCCTACTGGAATTACAGTCTACCTATTTGGAAAATGTAGAGGGCAGTTTGACTCTCCATGAGGGTCAAAATCGGCTTAAAACCATGTTATTAATCCATGAAGGTCTTTCTAAGTCTGATGATCTGGCCATAATCGACTTCACTCGTTTCGTCAAGAAACTTAAAAAACAGTTAATGGGTATCTACGACCTGGAAGAGGATCAGGTAAATCTAAAAACCAGATTAGATGGGATCATGCTCGATATAGATACCGCCATCCCCTGTGGCCTTATCGTGAATGAACTATTAACTCAATCTTTTAAAAATGCTTCCAAGGGGTCTATAGATCTTGATCTTACTTTAGGACTGGACACATCCGGGCACTACAAATTAAAATACGAAGATTCTTCGGAAGATCTTACTGGAGGATTAGCCATAGAAAAAGGCGATAGCATGATTATTCTGCAAACTCTGGTTAATCAACTCGCCGGAGACATGAAAATATCCTCCAATCCGTCGGTAATAGAAATTTCCTGGTTCAATCCGGAATATTTGGAGCTTTTGTAACTCCATTATCTTTTTTTAAGGCAGATCAAGATTATTTATCTAAGACTAACCATTCTAGTTTAGGAGAAACCAATTGACTGATAAGATGCGTTATAAAAATTTGGTGGAGGTCTACGAGGCACTTAGCTCCACCACCAAGCGGCTGGAAAAGACGGAAATCCTGGCAGAATTTCTTAAATTAATAGGTGAAAACGAACCAGAAATCCTCTCTCCAGTGACTTTGATGTCCATGGGGCGAATATTCCCTACCTGGAGCCAGAAAGAACTGGGAATCGGATCCAAACTACTCATGAAAGCTATTGCCTCTGCTGTAGGGGTTAGGCCCGATGAAGTAGAAGACCAGGTTCGTGAAACCGGAGATATAGGTTTGGCTTCCGAAACGCTCTTTTATAAAAAGAGCCAGGTAACTCTATTCACCCGTCCTCTTACCATATTAAAGGTTTACAATGATCTGGTTAAAATAGCAGATATCTCTGGTGGAAGGTCCCAGTTTAAAAAAATAGATATTATAATGGGATTATTATCATCTGCTTCTCCCCTTGAAGCGAAATACATCACCCGAACGGTAATTGAAGAATTGAGGGTGGGGGTTGGTGAGGGAACCATTAAAGATGCCATCTCCCAGGCCTTCCATATACCCAAAGAAGTCATTGAAAGGGGCCATATGTTAACTAATGATCTCGGCCTGGTGGCGGCGGTCTCCCGAGAAGAAGGAGAAGAAGGTCTGAGGAAACTCTCATTAAAACCAGGTAAACCGGTCAAACCCATGCTGGCCCAGTTATCCCCAGGAATTGGGGAAACAGTTAAAGAGATGGGGTGGGCTATTTGCGAGACTAAGTACGATGGTATCCGGGTACAGATACATCGCCAAGGTGAAGATATTGCGATTTATACTCGTAGATTAGAGAATATCTCACTTGCTTTGCCTGAAATCGCTACCTACATCCAGGATTCACTCCCGGATCAGGACTTCATTGTGGAGGGTGAGATCATCGTCACCCGTGATGGTAAACCAATTTCTTTCCAGTACATTCTCCAACGGGTGCGTCGAAAGTACGATATCGAACGCATGGTAGACCAGATCCCCCTTACACTGTACTTATTCGATGTTCTCTACTATGGCAAAAACCTCATTGACACCCCCTTTAGTCATAGACGGGAAATATTGGAGTCTATCGTCCGCACAGATCCGGGAAGGGTGGAACTTTCCCGGCAGGTTAAAGTTACCCCTACTAACATCGAAAAAGCCCAGAAACTATTTGAAGATTCCATCAATGAGGGACATGAGGGTATAATGATTAAAGATCCGGAAGCAGCCTACATGCCTGGTATTCGTGGGAAAAAAATGCTTAAATTTAAGGCCGAACCTGAAACTCTGGATCTGGCAGTGGTGGGTGGAACTTATGGTAAAGGTAAAAGGGCTCACTTTATTGGTTCCTATCTCTTAGCCTTGCAGGATGAGGATAATCAACTCCGTACCATTGCCCACGTGGCTACTGGACTGGATGATAAGACATTAGCTGAGCTCTCAAAATTGGTGGAACCACTTATTACTAGTCAGAAAGGCCGTACTGTTAGGATTGAGCCTCGAGTTGTTCTGGAAATAGCCTTCAGTGAAATTGTAAAGAGTCCGGAATATGAAAGCGGGTATTCTCTTCGTTTCCCGGTGGTTAAGGGCATACGTTACGATCTTAGCCCGGAGGATATTGAAACCCTGGATAGAATAGACTCCATGTTTAGAGGCTCTCAGAAATCATAGAATATTTTTTTGGTATTCTACACAAATTATTAATACTATCCAATAGGTAAGTATTACTGGTGATGGTGTGGAGGATGAAAAGATATTCAAGATCGCCCTTTTAACTTCCCTCTTTGGAATTGTGGGAATGATATTTACGGCAGGATTCATCTCCCCCCAAAAGGTTCAGATAGAAGATTTGAACCTGGGAATGATTGATAAAGAAGTATCGGTGGAGGGAGTTGTGCAGGGCGTGAAAAAATCTAAAAACGGAGAGACTTACTTTATAGATCTGACTGATGGTAGTGGCCGGCTTAACTTAGTTATTTTCCAGTCCACAGCCTTTGATATGGAAAAAAACAATATAAATATTACTAAACTTAATCAAAGGCGTGTAAATGTTGTTGGAAATGTGGTTGAGTACCAAGGGACGTTGGAACTAATACTAAAGGATGCTAAATCCCTGAAAATTCTGGCCTGAAATGTTTCGAAACATGGAATGATATGCATATTTTTTATCCAACTATGGCGAAATATAACCGTACAGTAAAGGATTGCCAGGAAGAAGATACATTAAGTGGAGTTATTTTAATGACTGTGAAAAGATTATTCGGGACATTTGGAGTTAGAAGAGTCGCTAATGAGGTATTAACCCCTGAATTCGCATCTAAGTTGGCATCGGCCTATGGTAGCGTGGTTAAGGGTAAAGTTGCGGTGGGGGGAGATCCAAGAACATCCACCCCTATGATCAAACACGCAGTGATGGCTGGACTTCTATCTTCGGGTTGTCAGGTGATTGATTTAGGAATTTTACCTACTCCTGCTGTTCAGTATGCAGTAAGGAACTACTATGATGGTGGGGTGATAATTACAGCTTCACACAATCCTCCCCAGTATAATGGCATCAAATTTGTGGACCAGGATGGTATTGGAATTAAAGAAGAAATGGAACTGGAAATCGAAGCTATATTTTTTGATGAAACACCTAGCCGGGTGCCTTGGGATGAAATTGCAGAAGTATCAGTTCTTCCGGGTATTGTAGACGAATATATAGAACAGGTAATCCAGCGGGTGGACAAAGAAAGCATAAGTGAGGCTAATCTTAAGGTTATTGTGGATTGTGGTAGTGGAGCGGCGTGTGCAACCACACCCTACCTTTTAAGAAAGTTGGGGTGTCAGGTTACGGCCATGAACTGCCAGCCCGATGGATTTTTCCCCGGCAGAAACCCGGAACCTACCGAGGACAATCTACAGGGACTTATTGAAACGGTGAAAGCTACTGGGGCGGATCTTGGAATAGCCCATGATGGGGATGCTGATCGTACTATCTGTATTGATGAAAACGGTGAATTTGTAATGGGTGATAAGACTTTTGCCCTGGTAGAAAAATACATGTTAAAGGAGAATTCGGGAGGAATAATCGTCACTACGGTGGCTACTTCCACGGCCATCTACGATATCGCTGAAGAGTATCAGGGTGAAGTTATAGCCACTGCAGTGGGTGATCTTCTAGTGGCCCGGGAACTTAAAGATAGAGATGGTTTATTTGGTGGGGAGGAAAATGGGGGGCTTATATTCCCTGAATTTGTTTATGGGCGCGACGCGGCATTATCCACCGCAAAAATCGTGGAGATAATGGCCCGGGAAAATAAGCCACTATCCCAACTTATAAGTGAATTACCTGATTATGAATCGGTTAAAATGAAAGTTGAATGTGCTGATGAACTTAAAACCGAGATCATGGAGAAAATTGCCGGGGACACCAGCCAGTATCAGGTGGACACCACCGATGGAGTAAAAATATTCCGGGATGAGGGTTGGCTTATTATACGCCCCTCCGGGACGGAGCCCATATTCAGATGTTTTGCAGAGGCTAGAAATAAAGAAGATGCACAGATGATGGCTGAATGGGGTATATCCCTGGTTAAAAAGTATTTATAATCTTTTTAATTAATTTTTTCCCTTTTTCTTTTATCTGGGTCATCAAAGTAGAAACCATAAAACTCAGCACAGTAGTCACACAGGGGGAATTTGCCATAACGGTAACGGCTGGCATCATCCTGGTTCATATCAAATTCTTTATGGCATAAATAGCATTTTTCCATCTTCACCGGCTTTTTGTCTTCTTTTAATTTCATAGGGCCTTGGGAATCTTTAATTTTTTCTTTTATTTTCTTCACCATCACTAGTTAGATCATGAAACCAGGTATTCCCTAGTTGACTCTAATTTCTTTTAATCAACTCCCCTATATAATAATTGAAAAGAGGCTGGCCGAGGAAGATCGGAGACGTTTATTTTGAACCTCCGGGGTGCGAAAAATAAATTATGAATTAATCATATAATTAAATTCATGAATAAAAAAAGAAAGGTTGCCTGGGGTATAACGGGAAGTGGGGAGAAAATACAGGAAACTTTAGCTATAATGCAGGAAATGAGGGATGAATACAGGAAAGAATTTGATATCCGAGTTTTTATTTCCAAAGCAGGAGATCAGGTTCTTAAGTATTACAATCTTTCTCAAACCTTGGAATCACAGTTTGATAAAACCTGGACTGAAATTAATGCTAATGCTCCTTTTTTAGCCGGTCAGATACAAATGGGGCGCTATGAGTTTCTTTTACTGGCACCGGCCACTTCCAACACCGTGGCTAAAATCTCTCTACGTATAGCTGATACTTTATTAACTAACGCCGCTATAATGGGCCAGAAAACTACTACACCACTATATGTTATGCCCACTGACTTCAGAGAAGGTACAGTAGTTACTAAACTGCCTAATGGGAATGATTTAGAAATAAAAATTACAAAAGAGGATGCCAGACACGTTGAAAATCTTTCCCAGATGGAAAACACCGTGGTCTTTGAGCATCCTGATGAGATCCCAAAGATATTCGCCAAGCACGTCTGATTAAATATTTTCTCTACGCAGTTGAAGAGTCACACTGTACTTGTAGATTTCCCCCTCTTCCTGAGGCGTGGTGGTGCCTCTAAAGTAGTATTCCACCTCACCGGTGTCATCTAAATCCATGAATATAGGTTCTAAATCAGTGGGACCACTGAAAAACTGGCTTATTCTGATTATTTCTTCTTCAGGAGCCCTGAAGTTAATCACCAGGGCGGATTCCTGCCGGTCCTGTAGGGAAACATAGTTTCCGGTAACTTCCAGTTTATCTTCACCTTTTTTCACGTTTCCACTGCTTTTGCGAAACTTAATGATCATTTCTTCCATAAAATACCCCATGTCTATAACTATATTTTAGGCCTTTTTTTGAAATATAATTTATTATGTCCTATTATGTCCTTAAAAATCGACTTCTACCATGATAAGGTAGATCCTATTTTACACTTTATATCCAATATCCCTGAGAAATTTCTTTCTCCAGGCTATTTCTTCCTCATTTTCGATCCTAATAGGTTTTAAACCATCAACAACGCCTATAACCCCCCTACCCTGATCAGTATCAACAATCAGGACCTGCACTGGATTGGCAGTGGCACAGAAAAGATTAACCACTTCTGGAACACTTTTTAAACGCTGGGTGAGATTTAGGGGGAAAGCATTTTTTAAAAAAATTAAAAAAGAGTGTCCGCAGGCCAGTTCTAACATCTTAGCACCGGCTAATTTTTCCAGATCATCATCATTACCAGCAGTTCTAACCAAACAATCCCCTGAGGCTTCTCCAAATGCTAATCCAAAATTTGCGTGTGGAACTGTGTTTACTATGGCTTCATATAAGTCTTCTACAGTTTTAATAAAATGACTCTGACCCAGTATTAGATTACATTCCTCAGGCGCCTCTAATTTAACCATTTCAATTTTTAGTTCCATTTAAACCCTCCCTATGAATTACTATGGGTGTTAATATCACATTTATTTAACCAAATTGGATACCGGATATCGATCCCTATATATATTGGAAAAACCTAATTTGTCATTAACAATCATTATAATATAATTTATAAAATATATCAATCAAAATACAACTGTACCTTTCTGATTTTTTTCACCTTAAATATCAATGAATGTTTAAAAAAATCTATAATATTAATTTAAATTTACTATGAGGGTTGTAAATGAAAGAAAAAATGAAAGAAATCGCCCTGCGCATAAAGGAACTGAGAGAACTTTCTGATATCAATACCAAAGAGATTTCGGAGTATCTGGGTATCTCGGAGGAAGAATATCAGAAATATGAAGGGGGAGAAGTGGATATTTCGGCTAGTATCCTCTTTGAAATAGCTCACAAGCTGGGAGTGGACATGGGATTGCTTTTAACAGGTGAAGAGACCCGTATGCACATTTTCACCGTTACCCGGAAAGATAAGGGTGTGGAAGTGGAGCGAAGGAAACAGTACAAGTACCAGAACCTGGCGGAGAAGTTCATCCACAAAAAGGCAGAACCCTTCATAGTTACCGTTGAACCTCGCCAGGATAATAATAAACCTTCTACCAATTCTCATCCCGGTCAGGAGTTTGACTATGTTCTGGAGGGCGAGATGAAGTTCTACATTCACGATAATGAAATAGTACTCAAAGAGGGGGATTCAATATTCTTTGATTCATCCTATGAGCACGCAATGGAAGCTCTAAACAATCAACCGGCCAGATTCCTGGCCATAATTTTATGAGGTGTGGAGATGTCATCGTTACTTGAAAAATTTGTTAACAAGGTCGAATTCGATTCTTATCAGGAATTCCGGGAAAATTTTCGCATAGAACCCCCCGAAAACTTCAACTTTGCCTATGACGTGGTGGATGAGTATGCTAGTATCTATCCCGAAAAAAAGGCCCTGGTCTGGTGTAACGACGAAGAAGATTTAACATTCACCTTTAAAAAGATGAAAGAGTATTCCAACCGGGCCGCTAACTTCTTTGCTAAATGCGGAGTTAATGCCGGGGACCGGGTTATGCTTACCCTTAAAAGCCGATATGATTTCTGGTTCTGTATACTGGGACTTCAAAAACTGGGGGCCATCACCATTCCCGCCACCCATATGCTCAAGACCAAGGACATCGTTTACCGGCTCCAGAACGCTGGAATAAAGATGGTGGTTTGCATTGCCGAGGATGAGGTGCCAGAGTACTTCGACGAGGCCCACGCGCAGTTGGGGGATTATGAACTCACAAAGGCCTTAGTGGGAGAACAGAGCAGGGAGGGATGGTACAATTTCCGGAAGGAAATCGAAAACATGTCCCCTGAATATCAGCGCTCTTCCAGGGAATATCAAAATAGTAATGAAGATATATCCCTGATATATTTCTCATCAGGAACCACCGGCATGCCTAAGATGATAATGCACGATTACACCTATCCCCTGGGCCATATTATAACTGCTAAATACTGGCAAAATGTTTTAGACGATGGTCTGCACTACACGGTGGCTGATACTGGCTGGGCTAAGGCTATGTGGGGCCAGATATTTGGGCAATGGATTTCGGGAAGTGCCATCTTCGTATATGATTACGACCGTTTCGATGCAGCACAGATGCTGGAAAAGGCCTCTAACCATGGAGTTACCACCTTCTGTGCACCGCCCACTATTTACCGTTTCCTTATCAAGGAGGATCTATCCCAGTACAATTTCTCCACCCTCCAATACGCGGTTACTGCTGGGGAACCATTAAACCCCGAGGTTTACAACAAATTCAAAGAATTCACCGGTCTGCAACTAATGGAAGGATTTGGACAAACCGAGTGTGTGGTTTGCATAGCCAATTTCCCCTGGATGAAACCCCGACCCGGGTCTATGGGAAAACCCTCACCAGGATACCAGATATCATTGATGGATGCCGATGGGAAGCCCTGTGATGTGGGAGAAGAGGGGGAGATTGTAATAAGAACTTCCGAAGGCAAACCTCCTGGCCTTTTCACTGGATACTATCGGGAACAAGAAAAAACGGAAAAAGCCTGGTACGATGGATACTACCATACTGGTGATACAGCCTGGATGGATGAAGACGGTTATTTCTGGTTTGTGGGCCGGAACGATGATATGATAAAGAGTTCCGGGTATCGTATTGGTCCTTTCGAGGTTGAAAGTGCGGTTATATCTCACCCCGCAGTTCTGGAGTGCGCCATAACCGGGGTTCCACACCCCGTGCGTGGCCAGGTGGTCAAGGCCACCGTAGTTCTGACTAAAGAGTACCAGCCCACCGAAGAACTGAAACAAGAGATACAAAACCATGTTAAACAGGTTACTGCTCCCTATAAGTATCCTCGGGTAATTGAATTTATGGATGAACTTCCTAAGACCATCAGCGGAAAAATCCGCAGGATTGATATTAGAGAAATGGATCAAAAAGAATCTTAAAACACGAATCCGGGCCTTCTAGCTGAAGGTAAGTAAAATTTATCTAAATATATCCAAATCCGAATAAATTAAAATCAAGATCTATTATGTCTGAAGAAAAGAAAGACCCTTATCCTGTAATTAACAATTTAGAGTGTAAGGGATGTGAAAGATGCATAATTGCCTGTAGAGAAGGCGTTCTAAAGATGAGTGATGAAGTTAACCAACGTGGATACCATTACGCGGTGTACTGTGGCCCGGGATGCACCGGCTGCGGGGATTGCTTCTATACCTGCCCCGAACCACTGGCGGTGGAGGTACACATCCCCCGGAAATCACTTAAAGAACCAGCACAGGAGGAACACTAAATGGCAACCCAACTAATTAAAGGAAACACAGCCGTGGTTATAGGGGCCATGTACGCGGGTTGTGATTGTTTGTTTGGCTATCCCATTACACCTGCCACAGAGATACTTCATGAAGCTTCGCTTTATTTCCCCATGGTCGGTAGAAAGGTTCTTCAAGCTGAATCAGAGGAAGCCGCCATAAATATGGTGTACGGCGCCGCTGCAGCCGGGCATCGTGTTTTGACCGCATCTTCCGGTCCAGGGATCAGCCTTAAACAGGAAGGAATATCATTTTTAGCAGGAGCAGAACTGCCCTGCGTGATTGTGGATATCATGCGGGCCGGTCCGGGGTTGGGTAATATTGGCCCTGAACAGGCGGACTACACTCAACTGGTGAAGGGGGGAGGGCACGGTAACTACCGTAACATTGTCCTAGCTCCTAATTCCGTGCAGGAAATGTGTGACATGACCATTAAGGCCTTCCATCTAGCAGAAAAATACAGAAACCCGGCGGTAGTTCTGGCCGATGGTGTGCTGGGGCAGATGGTTGAACCCCTGATGTTCCCGGAGAAGGCCCTGGAACCAGAGATAGATACATCCTGGGCTGTGTGTGGCAACCAGGAAACCAGGAAAAACCTGGTAACCAGTATTTTCCTGAACTTCGACCAGTTAGAGGATTTTAACTACCGAATACAGGACAAGTATCAGGAAATAAAGGAGAATGAAGTGGATTATGAGGAATACTGCATGGAGGACGCCGAGGTGGTGGTAGTCGCCTATGGGATCAGCAGCCGCATTGCACGTTCCGCTGTGGATTGGGCCCGTGATAATGGTTTGAAGGCGGGGTTATTCCGCCTCAAGACTTTATTCCCATTCCCTGACAAACAACTCCTTAAACTAGCCGAAGAAAGGGATTGTAAGTTCATATCGGTGGAAATGAGCAATGGCCAGATGAGGGAGGATATAATCCTGGCCATTAAATGCCGGTGCCCTGTGGAACTGGTTAATCGGATGGGTGGAAACCTGATGGACCAGAAAAGCATCATAGATAAGATTAGAGAACTCAGTGGAGGTGACCCTGATGAGTAGGGAAAAGGTACTGAAAAAGCCGGACTCCATCCTGGAGGAGTATCCCCGTAAAGGGGGCAGCGCTCCCACCGCTACCCATTACTGTCCGGGATGCGGCCATGGAATACTGCATAAACTCATCGGGGAGGCTATGGATTCCCTGGGAATACAGGACCGCACCGTAATGACCAGTCCGGTAGGCTGTGCAGTATTCGCCTATTATTACTTTGACTGTGGCCATGTGCAAGTGGCGCACGGAAGGGCACCGGCGGTGGGAACTGGCCTGTCCCGTGCAGAAGACGATGCCATTGTGATCTTGTACCAGGGAGATGGTGACCTGGCCTCCATAGGCTTGAACGAAACCATACAGGCTGCAAACCGGGGAGAAAAGATGGCGGTGTTCTTCGTTAACAACACAGTTTATGGTATGACTGGAGGTCAGATGGCACCCACCACCCTGGTTGGTGAAAGAACGGTGACCTGC
Source organism: Methanobacteriaceae archaeon (assembly GCA_027318585.1). Classification (GTDB taxonomy): domain Archaea; phylum Methanobacteriota; class Methanobacteria; order Methanobacteriales; family Methanobacteriaceae; genus Methanobacterium. The sequence continues at coordinate 130,638 of DAHVOW010000003.1, forward strand.
CCCACAGGAAGAGACCCCCGATATGCAGGGTATCCCATGCACATGTGCGAACTTCTGGACAACCTGCAAGCTCCGGTGTTTATCGAACGAGTATCTGTCTCGGATCCCAAACACATACGTAAAGCTCGAAGGGCGGTGAAGAAAGCTTTACAGATCCAAAGGGAGGGTAAAGGATATGCTTTTGTAGAAGTACTATCACCCTGCCCCACCAACCTCCGCCTGGATGCCCAGGGTACAGAAGACTTCATAAATAAGGAAATGGCCAAGGAATTCCCTTTAAAGAACTTCCGGAACAGGAGTGACGAAGTAGAGCCCCTATGCCGGGCCCGGAGTGATTTTACCGTGGAATCTTTGAACCGCATCTTCGAGATCGATGAGGAAAGTACCATGGAGGCCATCAACGACCCAGAATTCCCACGTAAAGTGGTTAAGATTGCTGGTTTCGGCGGGCAGGGGGTGCTGAGTCTGGGATTGACTCTGGCTCAGGCGGCCTGTAAAGACCGAAAACATGTGTCATACTATCCCTCCTACGGTCCGGAGCAGAGGGGCGGAACTGCCCATTGCACTGTAATCGTGGATGGGCAGGACATAGGTTCACCCTACGTACACTTCAACGATATACTGGTGGCTTTCAACCGCCCGGCCCTTAACAAATTCGCGGAACGAGTTAAAGATGGGGGTTATATTCTTTATGACTCTGAAGTCGGCGAATTCGATCCACCGGAGGGAGTTACTGCCATTGGTGTCCCAGCTTTTAAAATCGCCAAGGAAAATGGGGTTAAGAAGGCAGGGAACACTGTGATGCTAGGGGTTATGATGGACCGGGGGTTAGTGAAAATACCTCCTGAAGTCTTCCGAAGCGCCATAGAACACACCTTCCATGGCAAGCCCCAGTTGGTCCGGGCCAATCTAGAAATACTGGATCAAGCAGCCCAATGGGCTCGTGAGAATCTTTAAGGGAAATTAAAACTCCTTATTCATTTATTTTTAAAAAAGATTTGATTGAGGAGTTTTTATGGTGTTTATAAATATTTATGAATCAAGACCCATAAAAAAAATAGAGGAGAATCAACATGAGCACCATCAGGATATTATCATGGAATGTTAACGGTATCAGAGCCGTTCATCGTAAAGGATTTAAAAAGTGGGCTTTGGAGGATAAACCTGATGTTCTATGCTTACAGGAAACTAAAGCCACCCTAGAACAATTCCCCAAGGACATCAAGAATCTGGATGAATACCATCTTTACAATTCCCAAGCGGAAAAGAAGGGATACAGTGGAGTGGCTACCTACACCCGTATAAAACCTGAAAAGGTGGATCATGGCCTGGGGATCAGCAAATTTGACCAGGAAGGACGAACCCTCATAACCGACTTCGGAGACTTCGTGCTTTTTAATATCTATTTTCCCAATGGAAAGATGTCCGAGGAACGCCTGCGGTATAAACTGGACTTCTATGACTCCTTCTTAGATTACGCTGACCAGTTGAAGGATGAGGGGCGTAACATCGTGGTTTGTGGGGATGTGAACACTGCCCATAATGAGATCGACCTAGCCCGGCCCAAGGAGAACTCGAAGATTTCCGGGTTCCTTCCAGTAGAGAGAGAGTGGATGGACCGGTTTTTAAGCCACGGTTACGTGGACACCTTCCGGGACTTTAATAAAGAACCAGAACAATACACCTGGTGGAGTTACCGCACCAAAGCTCGGGAACGTAATGTGGGCTGGCGTCTAGACTACTTCTTTGTGAATAAGGAGTTCATGGGTCAGGTGGAGAATTCATATATCTTATCGGATGTGATGGGGTCTGATCACTGTCCGGTGGGGCTGGATGTTCGGGTTGGGGAGTAAATCTGAACTTCAATTCGTAATGTGAATTTTCTCAATATTTAATTATCTAGTGAAGTTCTATATTCAAAACGACCTCCACAATCACACTCATCAGTAAAATCTTCAGGCGATTCGCCTGGTTGGATTTGGTAGTAGCCTCCACATTTTTGGCAGACTAAATATCCAACTTTTAAACTATTATTATAACCTTCTATACCATATAAACGTTCTGGAATGGCTTTATATTTAGTAACATCAGTTTTTATTAGTTTAAAAAATGTTTTGTAGGCAATTACCACGTCTTCTGCTTCAATATTTACTCTATCATTATTCACTGCGCTGCAACCCGATAGTAATCTGATAAAAAGGTCCTCAGTGGATCTATAAGTTGATGGCCATTTTTTAAATGCGGGGAAATCTAATTTTAGGTACATCATTTCGAACATGAGTTTCGTTAATTTGTCGTAGGTTTTTTTGGCCTTTTTGTCCTTCCATCGGACTTTCCTAAGCATTTGGAAATATTCGGTTGTTGGTTCGGGGATATCTTCCAAATCGACTTCATCAAATTTTTCTAATGCAAAAATAATGCGTTCATCTAATCCACTGAAGAAAATATTAAGGATATCAGCCCAATTAGTTGGACGCTCTTGTGTCATACAATATATATATTCAATGAAGCTATATATTGAGAGAAACAACTTAGCAAATATTAGTGAGGCTGTAAAAACATTAGTCAGTAGGTCGCCAAATATTAAATTTTCATCAGCAAGTTTTAAAATAGGCACAGTTGATAATTCTTCTGAAGTAATTAATCGGTCTTTTTGCTTACTATTTTCAGTTTTAAAGGCATTTATCAATCTTTTATACAGCTCTGTTTCCTTTAAATTCTTTAATTCTATCAGTATTTCATCCATACCTTCTACTTCAAGATTTTTTAAGGAATTGAATAGTTTATCAATGTCTTGATGGCTTCTTTGAAGTTCCTTTTCATCAGCCATTTTCTCAATTTTTTCGGAAATACCCATTTTAAATTCCTCAAAATTATCTTGATTTCTTTATTTATTAATTTTTTAATAAATTAGCATAACTTCATAATAGTTTTGCCAAATCTTTTGGATGGGGGCTGTTTTTAGTTAACATGGATTGGATTATCCTAAATAAGGCTTTGATGGTTTCTCCACCATCATAAGACAGGTTTGCAGTAGATATTGTAGTCATTAAAAGTTTGATTTCCGTGGCAGCGTTAGGGAATATTTTAATCAGGGTTCGTTCTAGAAATGTCATACTCAAACTGAAATCTAAAACATTCATCAAAGCATCCAACTTAGAGATAAGATCTTGAGTCACTGGGATGTTAATGATTAGTTTTATCCGTTCCCAAAGGTTTGTTATTTGTTTTATCTGGTTTCCAAATCCTAAATATCTTAATATGTTTGATAAAGTTTCAAATGAGGTTAAAAATGAATTCTTCACTTGTTGAAGGTATTCATTGGGAATGGAGGAGAGTGCTGCGAAAAATATCACTTCACCTGTAAATTTAACCAGAAAAGACTTCCACTCATCATTCTCAAGATTACTTCCATCTCCCGATTCATATGGGTTAAGATCCCAACTAGGCACTACCATTTGGTCTAAAATATTCCCCTTTGACATAATATCCCGCATCGAGGCAATGTCTCGGGCGAGTTGACTATTAGATTGATCATGTTTTTGGTAGGGATTAAATCCATATTCGTGTTCTGGTTCTGGAATATTGGGGTCCAAGTCCATTAGTTCTTCAATATTGGGAATTGAAGGAAGAGTTGCTTCACCACCACTTGGCAAATTCGGTGGTATTTCAGGTAATTGTTCTTCTATTGCTGGGTTAGGAACATTAAGTGTTAGTTTGGCTTGGTTGTTGGCCTTGTTAGGGTCGAATTCATTTCCGATGATGGTTCCGGTGTTCACAAGGCTTCCGCTGTTTATTATTCTGGCAATGATTTCCAGAGTGTTGGTGGTTCCACTTGCAAGGTTCCCGACTGTCCACAGGTCAGTTGAGGGGTTATATGGCCCGTTGGTGCTCTGGTATTGTAATCCGAATGGAAGTCTGTAGTTCACTTGTACGTTAGTGGCATTGTCGGGGCCGTTATTGCCTGCATGGAGTACTATTGTCATGGTACCGTTAACGCCTGGTGTGTAAGTGTCAGAGAGTATGCTTAAGCTCAGATCAGTATTGTTGATAGGCGCATCTTTTAACTGAGAGATGGTGAGGTCGTAGAGTACAGGTGAAACGTTTTTAACTGTGCTGGTGAGTATGACTATCACCTCAAGGTAACGCCCGGCAGGTGTTAAGTGTAAAATGGTCCTATTTCTTGCATCTTCCCAGGCGGACCATTGTGTCTGGTCGTTGGAACTTCTGGTCCGGACTTTTATTGTAGTTCCGGCGGGTTCGTTACTTGTCCAGCTAATCATACCCCATAGGGAGTTGTTTTTCCCTGAATCATGGGTGAGGGTCCAGGTTCCTTCCTTATAATAATTGGAAATAGTGCTTGCTCCGGTCATGGGACTTGTTGTGTAATGGCGTCCGCCGACGATACGTTTGGATAAGTCCACGCCATTTATTGTCGGGTCAATTCGGTGGATGTATTCATCATCGTAATCTACTACCCATACTTTACCTTCACTATCCGTACTAAGACCATTGGGATGATAACCCGGTTGGATGGTTGCTTTGAGAACTCCTTCATGACTGAATCTCTTGACGTAATCTCTTCGCCATCCCCAACCTGAAGCACACTCTGAAATCCACACATCGCCCTCTGGGGTAATTGTCACACCTGCTACGTCGCTAGCAGTGAGGGTTTGAGTCCAATCAAGGGCTCCTGAAGTAGTGTTTATACGTGAAAGTTTACTGTTCCGGTACCACCCACTAGTAGAACCGTAACTTAATAGATGAACGTCTTGATCCAGTGCCAGGCTACTCACAGTGTAACCAAGATTAGTAATGGTCATGGAATCTGAGGATGGGTCTAAACGGAGTAAATTGTTACCTCCCGACCATAAAATTCCATTCCGGTCAATGACCGATACGTAAGGATAATGGTTTATTTCGGAAAGATTCACCGTCCTTATAATCCGTCCATCGGCACCGTTGATATAATAATAATGCCGGTTGTTGTAGTTTCCAGCCCAGAGGTTGTTACTGGAGTCTACAGCCAGGGAACGGACACCATAATCATAACCACCATAAGGTCCAGTATAACCTCCCGGAGTGTAGGTCCCCTCATTACCTGGTATCAGGATGGTTTCACATAATACGCATTCATCTTCTCCCCATGATAGTAACTCCGTTCCGGTAATAACTCCATTATGGTCCAGGTCACGTGATGTGTCAATTATTCCGTTCTGGTTCCGGTCTGTGTACTGGTTCTTCTCTAAAAGGCCGATCTTGACCACAGTTGCACTGCGACTGTTAGCTGCCCAGCAATTACCATCCATATCCACTATTGCAGTGTAAGTGAACTCATCAGTGTGTGGATTCACTCGGTACCTGGCCACTTCGGCCCCGGTGTTGGTGTTAATCTTGGAAACTGTACCCTGGTTAGAGTTAGGAACCCAAATATAGTCTCCAGTTCCTGTTTCAGTTGGTAATTGTAGCTGATGATGCACAGTGTCGTGTTCTACCTCCTTCATCATCCCCTGGTCAAAGTCGTTATCACTGGTGTAGTTCTGGCCGTCTGCTGCACCTACCACGCCGCAACAAAGGGAGATTCCAACTAAAACCAGTAATATTAAAAGTGGCTTGTTATATTTGGCTCCCTTCCGGTTCAAGTAAGCTGCCAGGAAGGTTAAAAATAATGCCAGGCTATGCAGGTTCAATGGCATTCCCGTCTCCTGCATTGGAACGGTCCTTTCATTTTGTTGGGAGTGAACATCTTTAGAACCAATTACAATGCCGGAGGATATTGAATGTTCTTGGGCGTTTATGGTGAGGGGATTTTGGTTATTTGCAATATTAGGATCATATGATCTGCCAAAACCAGCAGCATAACTGGTCATGCTCATTTTATATGCAACGGGGCGGCCCACCATGAGTATAGCTGATTGTCCGGAATCTAGATCACCAATCAGCCACCAGCCATCTGATATAATGCCTTGATTGGGTGTACCAGGAACAAAACCTGATGGTAGGGGTTCACGGACCACTACACCCTTTGCTGTGTCTGGGCCCTGGTTTCGCACAGTTATAGTAAATAGGGCCACACCCCCCACAGCCACTGGGTTGCGATGGGCGGTTTTTGTAATTTCCAAATCCACTAGGTGCACGTAAAAACTACTGTTCACCTGATTAACCGGTGTGGGGTCGTATTCCTGTTGTTTCACCCGGGAGGTATCTGTTATGGTGTTATGGGCCATATCTCGCGTTACCTGGCCAATGATAGTAAGAGTTGTGTTGGCTCCAGAGGCTAAAAATGGTATAATCCAAACACCATTCTGGTAGGTGCCTAAGGATGGGGGTAAATTTCTAAAATTAGTTGGTATTTGTTTTTCTATTCTCAGATTCTGTGCCGGATCAGGGCCGTTGTTCTGGATTATGGTGGTGAAAAGGGCAGTCTCACCCACATCCAAAGAGTTGTTATTAACAGTGCTAGTTACTTCCAAATCGGCAGTTGCCGAGTAAAAGCTGGCACTGGCATTATCTGGTGTGTGAGGGTCATATTGGTCTTGATGGATTTTCAAAGCATCACAGGTTACCAGTTGGTGGATCATGGATTGGTCCACAAGCCCAGTAATGGTCAAGATGGCTGTTTCTCCACTAATAAGGTTTCCAATATTCCACACCCCCTTCTGGAAGAGGCCGTGACTAACAGTACCAACACTGAAGCCGGGAGGCACGTTGACATTTATGGTTAAACCGGTTGCTTCTCGGGGGCCATTGTTAGTGGCATTTAAGGTGAAATTCACTTGTTCACCAAATCTGGGTGAAGGCCTATCCACTGACAGGTTAAGCTTGACATCTGCCACCAGGGCCGTGACAGATAAATCATACAAGACTGGTGTTTCACTTCCCAAGAACCTAATAAGAGTAGTTTCTACTTGTAGGTATCTGCCGACGGGTGTCAAGCTGAGTATTCCCCCGTTCGTGGCTTCTTCCCACTCTGACCAATTGTTTTGGTCATTGGAACTGCGAACTCTGACATGTATTGAGGTACCTGTAGGTTCGATTCCATTCCAGTTAATTAATCCCCAAGGAATATTCGCCAGGCCAGAATCATGAATAAAAGTCCAAGTACCCCGGTTGGTGGTTATAGTGCTTGAAACCGAACCGGTCATATCGCTGTAGCCGTAATGTGTTCCCCCGATGATTCTTTTGGAGAGTTCCACCCCATTTATTATGTAACCTTCGGCGTTTGTCTGGTGGTTGTTGGGGTTGATGCGGTGGATGTATTCATCACCATTATCCACCACCCAGACCTTTCCATTATTATCCACTGAAACGCCCTTAGGGGTGGTTCCAACGATTATAGTGGCTTTGAAGTCTCCATTATTTGTATAACGGGTGACTGTGCCTGCATCATGGTTAGCCAGCCATACATCCCCGTCATCAGTTACTGCTACTCCACTGGCTGGAACTGCAGGTTTTTTCCAGTCTATGGTCCCGGTTATGATATTTATTCGGCATAACCAGGAGTGCTGGCCTCCTGAAACAAAAAGATGATTGTTCCGGTCAAGGCCCATACCATAGGAACAGTGTCCAAGGTTGATACAGGTAAAGGTTTGGGTGTTTGGATCCAGTCGCAGTATCTGGTTACTGTTGGATCCAGAAGACCATAATATCCCATTGGAGTCGATGATGGCCCCGTAAGGTGTGTGTCCACTGGCTGAAATGTCAATATCGCTTAGAATTTCTCCAGTGGTTCCGTTAATGTAATAATACTTGCGAGTCCCATAGGTTCCGACCCAGACATTGTTATTATGATCTACTGCTATCCCTCGCGGACCAGGAGTTCCAGAATAACTTCCAGTGTAATCTCCTGGACGATAGTTGCCCTCTATTCCGGGAATGACTATTATTTCCCAAAGTAGGCATTCATCAATACCCCAATCAAGAAGTTCTACTTCACTAATAACTCCATTTCCATCTAAGTCTCTTGAAGTTTCAATAATGCNATTCTGATTTTTATCATAGAAACCTCCATTTTCCAGTAAACCAATCTTTACCATCGTTCCGGTACCTCTGTTTCCCACCCAACATGCACCGTATAGGTCGATGGTAGTACGAGAAGGTGAAGCCGATGTCCCAGAACTAGCCGGTGCAGTACGGTATCGGGATAGTTCTAGTCCAGTATGAGTGTCTATTTTGGAAACAGTCCCTTCGTTGCTGTTGGGGACCCAGATGTAAGGGAAGGTCGATTGGCTGTTATTGGAAAGTTGCAACTGATTAGGAGTGCTGTCGTGTTCCAACCCTGTAATGGTTCCGAGCTCAAAATCAGAATCATTAGTATATGTTTGATTCATTTCTACTGCTGAAACTTCCCCCATCAATGTTAAGGTACAAAAAATAGCCAGTAAGATTAAAATGTACTTCACGCTCAAAATTACACTTCCATTGATATTATAATAATAATATTGGTGAAAGTACTACTAAATAAGTATTACTATAAATATATTTTTTCATACTAATGGTGGGGAATAGCACTGGAATTTCAAAAACT